>NZ_CP096659.1:2147940-2863920 GCF_023238205.1 Halorussus limi | reverse complement strand
TGCCGTTTCCACTCGGGTTGGTGAGGGCGAAGTTCTACCGTCCCGCGCTCCAAGCCGACCATACGGAGTGCGTCGCCCGGAAGGAGTAAAAAGTCAGGGAGCCGCCGTCACCACGTGCCGTGGAACGTGTCGAAGCTGAGTTCGTCCAGCGGCTTGTTGCCGACCGCGATTTCGTACTCGCCGGGGGTCAGCATCGGCTTGTGGAACTGCGGGCCGTCGTCGGTCGTGATGCGCGGGCATCCGGTGTTCACGAAGGCGTCCATGTCGAAGTTTCGGAGTCGGTCGGGGGTCACCTCGTCCATCGTGATGAGGTAGGCGTCGTCGTTGTCGTCGAGAATCTCTTGGGCCTGTTCCCAGCGGCCCTGTCCGATTTTAGTGCAGAAGATGACGCCCCACTTCTCGGCGTCCATCGCCTTGTGGACCGAGGCGTAGCGCTGTTTCAGGAACTTCTCGGTGTCTGCGACCGTGACGACGTTGTTGACGGGGTCGGCGATGACGACGTTCTTGTCGGGATGCTCCATCGCGAGGCCGAGCGGGTGGAACTTCCCGCCGCCGACGTACAGTACTTGATCGGCGTCGATGTCGGCGCTGGCGTAGTTACAGCCCAGCACCTGCCCCTCGTGGGTGAGTCGGTCGTCGCCCCGGCGGGTGTGGACCTCGTAGCCGCGCTCGTCCAGCCACGACTTCATCTCCTCGAAGCGGTTCATGTGCTGGGCCGTGGTGACGAGTCCGACGTGAGGGTCCTCGTCGGGGTCGGCGAGTTCGTCGAGCGACTCCTCCATGATGGGGAACACGTCCACGTTCGAGAAGAGGGGGACGTAGATGACCTTGTCCGTGTTCTTCATCGGCGAGTGGCCGAAGTGGACGAACACGTCGGTCCGCTTCATCAGGAAGGTGTCGAGGTCGCAGGCCCCGTAACAGGGCTGGCCCGACAGCATCACGGTCACGTCGTCGGGGACGAGTTCGCGGATGTCGTCGGCGACCTTCGGGCCGCGGCGCTTCAGTCCCTCGGGGAACTGCAGTCCGACCTTGGTGGCGTCGCGCTCCTCTACCGCCTCCACGATGCGGTCAAGTTCGTAATCCCACTCCCGGTCGTGCTTGAGAGACATGCCGGTGTTTCGGAGGTCTCCCTCGCTGTACTCGGAGTCTTGGCTCATTGGAATTGGTTTGTCGGTCAGGACGTTTAAGGACGATGTTCTCTAACCGGGACCGTTTCGACGTCGGAGGGCCGCGCCGTCGCGTCCGTCGCGGTACGTCCGAACCGAACGAAGCCTTGACTCGCCGACGCTCGGAGGTGCATCCGGCAGGTCTAAAACGCCGCAGTTCCAACAGACCGGTACATGAGCATCGAAACCGAGGCCGACGGCGAGGCGACTGAGCTCTCCCGCGTCGAAGAACTCGCAGGCGAACTCGGCGAGGCACTCGCCCAGACGCCCGAGTACCAGCGGTTCGAGGAGACCAAGGAGGCCGTCGAGCAGGACGACGAGGCCCAAGAGAAGGTCCAGGAGTTCGAGCAGTTGCGCCAGGAGTTCATGCTCGCGCGCCAGACCGGCGAGGCGACCCAAGAGGACATCCAGAAGGTCCGCGAGGCCCAGCAGGAACTGCACTCCCTGCCGGTGATGGACGAGTACCTGCAGGCACAGGAGGACCTCGAGGAGAAGATGGAGTCGGTCAATCAGGCCATCTCGGAGCCGTTGGCCGTCGACTTCGGCGACCAGGCGAGCGGTTGCTGCGAAGACTAGCGCCGCGGTTATTTTCTCGTTCGGCCGCGACGGTCGGCGTCGAGTTCGACGCCTACCGGTCGTCTGTCGGTTCGTTTACGAAATTTGGCAACGAGACCTAAGTTTCCAGACCCCGACTCTGTTTACGGTGGGAAATATGGCAGACGACAGGACAAGTAACACGAACGTAGACCGCGACGGCGAAACGAACGTCACGACCGACCGCAGCACGATTCGGACGTGGATAGAGGACAGCGGGTACAAGCCCGCGTACCGGACGAGCGACTCGGGCGAGCGAGAACCGCACGTCCACTACCCCGAGGACGACTCGACCGAGAACGTCGAAGAGGCCTCGTGGGACGAGTTCCACGAGCATCTCGAAGAGAACGAACTCGCGCTGGTCCGGCACGACGACCGGCAGAGCGAGGGCCGCGAGCAGTTCGAGTTCGTGGACCGGACCGAGGCCATCGAGCGCGCCACGCTCGAAGACGAGGAGGTCGAGCAGGCCCTGATGGAGGGCGAGACGGTCGAGACCGAGATTACCGAGACGAAGGTCATCGAGAAGACGGTCCGGGAGACCGAGACCATCGAGAGCAAGGTCGTGGACAGCGAAATCATCCGCGACGAGGTAATCGGCACCGAACTCATTCGGCGGGAAATCGTCGACATCCACATCGGCGAGGAGGAGCGCGGCATCGCCATCGTGGAGGACAGCGAGAGCACCGCGTGGGAGGAAGACGTCGAGGAAATCGACGTGACCGACCGCGAGGTCATCACGGTCGACGTGGACGAGACGCGCGAGGTCACGCGAGAACTCATCGAGCGAAAGACCGTCGAGAGTCGCGTCGTGGACCACGACGTAGAGGAGACCGAGACGCTCGAATCCGACACGCTGGAGAGTCGCGTCGACCTCGAGGGCGTCCAGCAGAACATCCTCGAGAGCGACCTCCTCGGCGGGGAAATCGTCACCGAGGACGCCATCGAGGGCGGTCACGTCGAGAGCGAGTTCACCGACGAGGGCGTCATCGAGACGCACCTCTACGAGCGGCGCATCGTCGAGGACGAAATCGTGGACCGCAAGCGTCTCACCTTCGAGTTCACCGACGAGGAACTCGTGAGTAGCGAGACCGTCGAGTCCGTCCTCGTGGAGACGATGCTCGTCGGTTCCGACGCGGCCGACGCGGACATCGAAGGCGAGCGCCTCGACGTGGAGGGCGTCCGGATAGACCGCGACGAGACCGCTACGAGCGTCACGACCGGTGCGGACGACGGAACCGCCACCGCGACCGCCGACGAGACCACCGCCGCCGAGAGCGGGACCACGATGGGCGACGAACCGACCGACGACGAGTCGGTCGCGAATGCGAGCGGGGACATGACCGACGACGAGACGATGGTCGGCCGCGAGATGGTCACGCTGGACGACCACGACGTCGGCAAGGACGTGCTGGACGCCAACGACGAGAAGGTCGGCGTCGTCACCGAGGTAGACGAGGACACGAACATGCTGTACGTCGACCCGAACCCCGGACTCGCCCAGCGAGTCAAGACCCGACTCGGGTGGGAAGGCCACGACGACGACGCCTACTCGGTCGACCCCGACCGCATCGACGAAATCGACGACGACCACGTCCGCTTGCGAAGCCTGTAGCGTTCGGGTCGATCGCGGTCGAGACGTTCGCGGTCGGCGCGAAGAACAACACTTACCTCTTTTGTCGGCACACTGGGCGACATGGCAATCCACAGCGACTGGGGAGACTGGCTCCCGCGGGCGGTCGAAGACGCCGACCCGGATGGAATCGCGGTCTGGTATCTGGGCTGTAACGGCTTCGTCCTGAAGGCCGAGGACACGACCGTCTTCGTCGACCCGTACCTCGGGACCGGTGACCCGCCGCGCACGGTCCGGATGGTCCCGGTACCGTTCGACCCCGCTGACGTGGGGGAAGCCGACGCGATTCTGGCCACCCACGAACACACCGACCACGTCCACGGCCCGAGTCAGGCACCGATTCTCGAATCGACCGGCGCGACCTTCCACGCGCCCGACGACAGCCTCGCGGTCGCGCGCGACGACGAAAACTGGACCGACGAGTGGGACGTAGACGACAGCCAACTGGCGGAAGTCGAGGAGGGCGACACCTTCGAGGTCGGCGCGTTCACCGTCCACGTCGAACCGGCCCACGACCCCGACGCGACCCACCCGGTCAGCTACGTCGTGGAGTACGACGGCCGGACGTTCTTCCACGGCGGCGACACCAAGCCCAGCGACGAGTTCGCCCGCGTCGGCGACGAGTACGACATCGACCTCGGCGTGCTGGCGTTCGGGAGCGTCGGCCGGATTCCGGACAAGGAGACCCGCGAACCGAAGCGCACGCGGTGGTACAACGACGAGAATCAGGCGGTCGAGGCGGCCAGCGACCTCCAGTTCGAGCGCTTCCTCCCGAGCCACTGGGACATGTGGAAGGGTCTGACCGCCGACCCGACCGCGCTCCACGGCCACGCCCGGAGTTTCGACTCCCCCGAGAGATTGGAAATCGCGGAAATCGGCGACCGCGTGAACATTTAAGGCCGGGTTCGTTTTTCGTGTGAGGCGTGACGACTTTTCGTAGAACGTCATCAGAGCAATCGGAAACGCGACGAGGCTAGCTTCAGGTTCGAACGAGAGAGTCTGTCGCGGCCGTACGGCACCGCGACCGCACGCGCCGAAGCGGAGAGTCGCCCATCTAGACACATCCGAAAGCAATATTCTTCATTCCAAAACGGCTATATAGGTTTTTTTCACCGTCGGGAAACGCCCTGCCAGCGCGCAGAGACTTTAAATCTGAAGACGGGACGAAGCCCACCCGGACGCCTCGCGCGGTCGCGGGCGACGTACCCGAACCGACAGTCCGACTAACCCGAGAGGGCTGAGCTACTTCGAGAGATTCGGAGTCGCCGCTACAGACAGCAGAGCGACGCCACGCCCGAAGGTATCCGGCCGCCCTCGACCCACTCGCCGGACGACCGGAACATCACGCCGCCGTCGTTCGTGCCCGCGACGACGCGGCCGTCGTCGTCGGCCCACGAGAGGACGACTTCCTCGGGCTGGCCCGGATAGGGGACCGATTCGAGGGTATCGCCGTCGTTCTCGGACTCGAAGAGCGCAGCGTCCGCGCCGCGATCGCCCTTCCACGTGCCGGGCGACGACCGGGCCGCCGCGGCGTAGAGCGTGCCGTCGTGCGCGAACGCCTCCCGGAAGTACGTGTGGTCCGCCCCGTCGTCGAGTCGGACCCAACTCTCGCCAGCGTCGCGGGTCCGGTAGAGACCCCCGCCGCAGGAGGCGACGTAGTGGTCCGGACCGCGCACGAGGACGTGGTGCACGTCGTCGTGGACGCCCGAGCGTCGCTCGGTCCACGTCTCGCCCCCGTCGTCGCTGACGTGGACGCCGCCCACCTCGACGCCCGCGATTACTCGCTCGGGCGCGTCGGGGTGCGCGCCGAGGCTCCGGACGTGGGCCTCGTCGCGGTGGCGCGGCGTGTGCCACTGGTCGCGCGACGGCAGGTCCTGCAACCCGGTTAGCTCTTGCCACGTCGTTCCGTCGGACACGTCCGACGACGTTCGCGAACCGTCGGTTCGCTCGCCTCCGCCGTCTTCGGAGACGTACAGGTGCGCGGGGTGGGTGCCCGCGTACAGGCGCTCGCCCGCGGGGTCACCCAACACCGAGTACACCTCCTCGCGGGGCACGTCCAGATTCGTCCACGAGTCGCCGCGGTCGGTCGAGCGGTACAACCCCGACTTCGTCGCGGCGAACACGCCGTCCCAGCCCTCGAACCGCCGGACGCGCAGGACTCGGTCCGAGTCCAGCACTCGCTCGGCCGAATCGAAGCGGGGTCCGTCGGCCCGGTAGACGCCGTCGTAGGTTCCTGCGAGTAACATAGTCGCCGGTACGCCGGGCGTAGTCAAATAGGTACACCCTGCCCACGTGCGAGCAGGAATTTCACCGACGACGGCGTGTGATTTATATGCCCATTGTGGGATGTGAACCGTATGAGTGACAGCATGACCGAGGTGGTGACGACGAGCGAGAGCGGCGTCGTCGTAGAGAAGTCTTTCGAGGGCGAGGAGTTCGCGGTCCCCGCTATCAAATTCGTCGTCCGCTCGGAGCGCGACGAGCGCGCGACGCTCCGGCTAGCCGACGACATCCCGGAGGAGTTTCCGATGGACAACGTCGGGTTCCACCCCGACTACGAGAACGACAACTGGACGGCGTACAAGGACCACCGAGTGCAGTTCGAGCGCGACCTCGACGCCGGCGAGGAACTGGTGACCGTCTACGGCGTCCGACTCGCCGACGACGACGACCCCTCGTCCTTCCTCGGGACCCCGAGCATCGAGGAGGTCACGCCGGTCGGGGTCGACTCCGGCGAGACCGACGCCGAGGAAGTCGAAACGGTCGGCGGGAGTGACGACGCCACCGCTGACGGCCCGGACCTTGACGGCGAAGTCGGCGGACCGGACGGCAACACCATCACGGACATCGTCTCCGAGGAGGACAGCCAACTCGTCCGCGACGTGGTGGCCGGCGAGGAGGACCTCGGACTGGACGAGGAAGACGACCCGCTGGCGGTAGGCGACGAGGACCCGCTCGCCGAGGCGGACGAGGGAGACGATCCGTTGGCAGTGGGCGACGAGGACCCGCTTGCCGAAACGGACGACGATCCGCTCGCCGAAGCGGACGACGACCCTCTCGACGATTCGCCCGACACGGGGGCCGAGGAGGGCGACGACTCCGAGAGCTTCCTCGAACCCGAGTCCGAGGAAGTCGCCGACGAGGCGACCGCGGACGAATCGCTGGACCTCGGCGACGAGGGGGCCGACGAAGAAGAGGACGAAGCGCTCGAAACCGATGAACTCGGAGACGAGGAGGGAGTTACGGACGAGGGACCGGCGGACGAAGTCGCCGCGGACGAGGAGTCCGACGACGCCGCGCGCGACGAGACCGACGCCGAGGACCCGACGCCGCCCTCCGAGATCGCCGACGAGACGGCGACCGCCGCGGCCGAACCGTCCCCACCGAGTCCCGGGAGCGTCGCGGCCGCGCTCGCCGACGAGATTCGCGCCGGGGAGGTCTCCGACGAGGACCTGACCGCCATCCAGCGCGAGTTGGACGTCGAAACCCCCGAGAGTACCAACGTCCGCATCCGTCACCTCCAGTCGCGCGTCGAGGACCTCTCGGCCTACACCGAGGCGCTGGAGGAGTTCATCGACGAGAACGGGGTCGCCGAGGACATCTTCGGCGACTTCGAGGACGACCTCGCCCGGATTCGGGCCGACGTGGACGCCTTCGAGGACGAGGTGCAGGCCGTCCGGACCGAGACCGACGAGCGAGTCGAGGACCTCGGCGGTGACCTCTCGGCGGTCGAGTCCGAGGTGGAGGCCTTCGAGGACGACCTCGACCGCGTCGAGAGCGAACTCCGAGACGTAGAGAGCGACCTGCGCAGCGACCTCCGAGAGTTCAAGGCGGACTTCCGCGAGGACGTTTCGGACCTCGAAGCCGACGTCGAGGAACTCGGCGGCGACGTCGAGGCCGTCGAGGACCTCCGCGAGGAGGTCGCCGAAATCGAGGCCCTCCGCGACGACGTGGACGAGTTGGAGACGCTGCGCGGAGACGTCGCGGAACTGGAGACCCTGCGAGAAGACGTCGCGGAACTCGAAGTGCTCCGAGAGGACGTCGAAGCGCTCGACGACCTCCGTGGCGAGGTCGAAGCCCTCGAAGCCGAACTCGACGAGGCGGGCGACTTCGGCGAAGAGTTCGAGACGCTCGAAACGCAACTCGACGAACTCGAAGAACTCGTCGGCGCGAACACCGAGGACGTGACCTCGGTCAGCGCCGAAATCGAGTCCGTCACCGACGAACTGCAGGGCGTCCGGGAGGAACTGGACGACGTGAGCGACGTGACCGACGCGGTCGAGAGCGTCTCGGAGGAGGTCGAGTCGCTGTCCGACGACCTCGACGCGCTGGAGGAGAACCTCACGGCCCGCGTCGAGAGCGTCGAGGCCGACATCGCCGACATCCGCGACGAAATCGAGGGCATTCAGGAGTGGCGCGAACGGATTAACGACGTGTTCGGCAACTAGTCACGGTTGGTTTTATGCTTCTTCCGCCGGATGTATCGGCAGTGTCCCGCTACGCCGTCTCGCTCGAACGGTGGTCGGTCGCCGGACTCGGCGGCGGTCTGTTCGCGGTCTCGGCTAGCTACTTCGCCGTCGGCGGAGAACTGCTCTCGGCGGAGTTCGTCCGGTTCGCCGTCCCCATCGCGCTCTCGCTGTTCGTCGTCGCGCTGGGCGTCTGGCTCGGGACCGCCGAGTTCCGGGCCGGATTCGTGAGCGGCGTCTTCCTGTGGAGCCTCGCGGGCGGCGTCGTCATGGGCCTGCTCGCCGGTTGGATTTCGGTCCTCCAGTCGGTCGAGGGCCGACGCGTGCTCCAACCCGCGTCGGTCGTGCTGACCACGGTCGGCGTCGGCGCGCTCGGCGGTGGCCTGCTGGGGGTCTACCACGGCCGACTCCGGCGGCGCACCGACGAGTTGGCCGAACAGCGCAACAGACTGGACGAGTTCGCCAGTATCGTCTCCCACGACCTCCGGAACCCGATGAACGTCGCGCAGGGCCACCTCGAACTCGCTCGCGAGACGGGCGACGAGAAACACTTCGAGGCGGTCGAGAGCGCCCACGACCGGATGGAACGACTGGTGGACGAGGTGCTGGCGCTCTCGCGGCACGGCGAGACCGTGGACGACCTCTCGCCGGTCGGACTGGACGCCATCGCCCGAGACGCGTGGAGTACCGTCGAGACCCCCGAGATGGACCTCCGGGTCAGAACCGACCGGCGAGTCGTCTCCGACCGCCGGCGAATCCGCGCTCTCTTCGAGAACCTGTTTCGGAACGCGGCCGAACACGGCGGCGAGACGGTGGTCGTGGACGCGACCGAAGACGGCTTCTTCGTCGCGGACGACGGGCCGGGCATCCCGCCGGAGGACCGCGAACTCGTCTTCGAGGGCGGTTACTCGACCGCTCCGGACGGCACCGGGTTCGGTCTGGCCATCGTCCGCCGCATCGCGGAGGCCCACGACTGGCAGATTCGCGTCGGCGAGAGCGAGTCGGGCGGCGCGCGCGTCGAGTTCTCGGGCGTCGCCGGCGAGTGACCGGCGCGTTTCGACCGTTCTTCTTCGCGCCCGAGGCCGACCGTTCGGCGGTTCCGGTCGCCGTTTCGGACCGGAGTTCGGACCTGCCACCGCGTCGCACGAAGCGCAACGCGTTTACTCCCGGTTCTCCATTGTGCGAACAATGACCGACACGATTGCGGTGGCAGTGCCGCGCAAGGGGCGACCGCTGGAGGCCGTCCTCCAGCGAGTCGCCGCGGAGGCCGACGCCGAGGGAGTCGCCGACGAGATTATCTCGACGCTCCGCTACGAGAAGGCCGTCACGAAGGGCGACCAGACGCCCGACCGGAACGCCTACGAGCGTCTCGCCGAGTACAGCCACCTCGACGACCCCGAGAGGCCGGACTTCACGCTCCTGCGCGACGACCGGGCGGGCAAGCCCCGGCGCATCGTCTTCGACAGCGTCGACGTCCCCGCGGGCGACGTGAACCTCCGACTGGTCGGGCGCGAGGAACCCTTCCGGTCGCTGCGCAAGCACGACTTCGCGCTCGGGTTCGACAGCGCCGACCTCGTGTTGGAGGAAGTCGTGGAACTCCGCCCGGACCCGCTCTCGCGCATCGCCGACGTGAACGCCCGCATCGACCCCCACGACACCGACGTTCGCGTGGTCGCCGGAATGGGCGACACGGTGTACCACACGCTGATGGCGACGCCCGAGACGCTCCCGCAGGGCGACCGGCCGACCCGCGAGTTCCTGCGCGACTACGAGGGCGAACTCTGTATCTCGCCCCGATACGAGCGACTGGTCGAGGCCGTCATCGGCACGCGCAACAGCGAGACGCTCGACTTCGCGTACCCCGACGAGGACGAGGAGGAGGAGGCCGCTATCGCCGACACCGGCGCCGGCGTCTACCTGACCGTGACCGGTTCGACCGCGCGCGAACACGGTCTGGTCGTCGGCGAGGAACTGTTCCCGAGCGAGACGGTCCTGATGGAGAACTACGAGGAGAGCGACGCCGTCGCGGAGAGAGTGAAGGAGATGTTCGCGCGCGCCGAGACCGAGACCGCGATGGCGATTTACTGACTTCTCTCCGTACTCGCTGGTAACCAGTCTTCCTGCCGGATGAATATATCATTATGGAGTTTACTTCTGGACCTACTATCGAGATGAGACGTTCTGTCTGTTTTTCGTAGCGTTGTGGGTCGAAAGCGCCAGTGACCGGATATCGGATACACTCGCCGGACACTACCGGCGGTTCCGGGACAACGACGACGCGATTTCTACGTGCAGGTGAAACGAGTACCGCGGAGTCCATCTGGTCTGATTCTGAACTCCACCACCACGCGCCGTCAACGTCTCGTCGCACCGACGATTATCGCTGTCGCAGATGACCTTCTCGTTCGTAGCGAGTATTCGGTTCTGGTCACGGAGAGCCAGCCGGCGGCACACCTGCGACTCGCCACCGTAGACGTGCACCCCGACAGGAGAACGGACCACGTTCGTCACCGACCACTAGACGACACTGCCCGTCGATGACTCTCCGAGAATCAGCCAGATTGTGGATAAAAACGTGCCCCTTCTGTCTCTGTGAATTCGTGTAATGCACGGCTAATTTCTGGTCACAACTACGGCAATGAATGAGTAATCTCTCTAGGTAGTACTGCCTAGAGCTCATTTCTAATCTCCCCATCTAGGACTGTCATACGATTTATCTCCCTGGAGAGTACCGTCATTCGGCACATATTCAGTACCGTCTCGGAAGATAAAGTTCCTTATCTGTCTGTCTGGGACAGATTCATATGGGAGGGGTGTGACCGGCCAAACGACCGATGAGCGACGACGCCGACACCGACCGAGCGGTCGTGAAGACGTTCGTGCCGACATATCAGAAAGATGAGTGGAAACGGCACGCCGACGACCTCGACATGAGTCAGAGCGAGTTCGTCAGAACGATGGTACAGGCCGGGAGACGCGGGTTCGGCCTCGAATCGGGGGCCGGAGAGTCGGCGAACCGCGCGGAAGGGCCTTCTGACGCCCCCGACCCCAGGGGTGACGGTCTCGAAACCCGCCTCCTCGACCTCCTGAATTCCGACGAGTATCTGTCGTGGGACCGACTCGTCGAGGAGTTGGCTGGCGACTTCGAGGACCGACTGGAGGAGACGCTCCAAGAACTGCAAAACGAGAACCGAGTTCAGTACAGCGGCCGCCGCGGCGGATACACGGTGACGAACGATGGCGAGTAGCGGGACCACCGGCGACGCCGACCCCGAGGACCCCGTGGGCTACTTCATCGAGGACCTCCGCTTCCACGGGAAGAGCGAGCGGACTCGCGAGGCCTACGAGCGCGTTCTCCGTGAGTTCGAGGCGTTCGTGGGCGACCCCGACCGCAACCCCGGAGGCCAGTCACTCTCGCCCGGAGAGGCGAGTCAACGCGAGTGTATGGCGTGGGTCCACAGCCTCCGGGACGACCTCGCCGAGAGCACCGTCGCCACCTACGCCTCCTACCTCCATCGGTTCTACGATTACATGACGCAGGTCGGCGCGTTCGACTCGAATCCGATGGCGCTCGTGGTCGAGGAGATGAACGAGTCCATCGACAAGGACCCGACTCGCCGGGAGATTTCGATTCCGCAGATGCGGTCGTTCGTCGCGGGCGTCACCCATCCGCTGGAGCGGGCCGTCGTCGTCGCGCTCCTGAAGACGGGGATGCGGGTCGGCGAACTCTGTAACCTCGATTTGCGGGACCTCCGACTCACGGGAGAGGCCGGTGACGCGTACCGACTCGGAACCCGGCCGCAACTCGACGGGCGGGGCGACTCGCTGTTCGTCACCGCCGACGCCGCCCGCGGAACGGTCGTCAACGGCGAGGAGCGCGACGCGGCGAACAAGCGCAAGCGGGCCACCGTGATTCCGGTGGACGCCGAGCTCGCGGGGGTCTTGACCCGGTGGCTCGCGGTCCGCCCCGACGCCCGTTCGGCGGCCGAACCGCTCTTCGTCAGCACCGGCAGGAAGTGGGGCCGCCGTCTCACGCCCCAGATGGTCCGGAACGTCGTGGAGACCCACGCCAGCGAGGCGGGGTGGTACCGACGCGGCGGCGGCGCAGAGGAGAACGTGACGCCCCACTACTTCCGGCACTTCTTCACCACCCACCTCCGGGACCGGACGGGCGACCGGGGCATCGTGAAGTACCTGCGCGGGGACGTGGCCGACGACATCATCGACACCTACACCCACAATTGGGGCGACAGGGTTCGAGAGGTCTACGAGCGCCACATCTACTCGCTGCTCTAACGGCGCGACGGGTTCGCACCGGGTCAGTTGCCACACCGGAGCGTGTGACCTTCCTCGGTCTCCTCGTAGGTCGGACGCGGGTCGAGTTCGATGACGGCCACCACGTCGTTGAAGTCGCCGCTCGCGAGCGACTCGTTGAGTTCGAAGACGGCGACGAACTCGTTGTCCGAGAGGTTCAGATTGCCGCTCCCGTCGATTCGGTTCCGGAGGAGGTCCTGCAAGTCGTCCTGATGGGGGCTCGACTCGCCCCATGTGGGCACGCTGTCGCCGTCGCGGAGGATTTCGACGTTGTCCTCGCTCGGGTCGCTGCTGTCGATGGTCCGCTCGTAGTCGTCCAGCGGAACGTGGGCCTCCTCGTACTGGGTGCCCGCGTAGGAACGCGTCGAGCCTTCGCCGATAATCTCCGAGTCGTCGCCGCCGAAGACGTAGGACTTCATCTCGACGGTCACGTTCGCTTCCGCCGGAATGCGGTCGGTTTCGTAGGTCATCGGGAACGAGTAGACCGGATTGTTGATGTCGTCGTCGGTCGTGTCCGTGAGCGCGTCGTTCGGGTCGCCGTCGGGGAACGGCGTCAGGGTGCGCGCGGTGTTCGGTCCCGAGACCACGATGCGCGACTCGACGGGCCAGTAGAGGTAGTAGTCGGTCCCGTCGTGGTTTTCGAGCGTCGCGTACCCGCTTCCGGGAATCGTCACCGTCGCCTCGTAGGGCACGTCCGACTTGACCGCGTTGTCGACCACCTCGAAGGAGGCGTTTCGCTCGATGCGAATCGTCTGTTCGGCGACCGGTTTGCCGGTCGGTTCGTGATAGACGTCGACGGTGGCCTCGTCGGCCGACGACGAACAGAGGTCCGCGCCCGTGAGGTTGAACCGCGTCGCGTCCCCGCCCGAGAGCGCACCGCCGGTCTCGATTTCGGGGTTCACGACCCGTCGGTCGCCCGCGCGGACGACCACCTTCAGGTTCTGCGGGTCGATGGTCTCGCCGCCCCCGTGGCGGAGAATCATGTACTGGTTGGTCGCGCCGGTCTGTTGGTCGACGGTAGCTTCGAATCCGACGGTCGTCGCGGCCTGCGGCGCGACCCCCGACGGTCGGACGCCCCCGACCGCTGCGAAGAAGACCACCGCGAGCGCGACCACGACGACGACTAACAGCGCGACGCCCACCACCGGACTTATCGACCGAGTACCGAATCGCATCGTCCCTGATTACATCCCTATTCCTTGGGTAATAAATACACTTTCGCTAGTTAGTCGTCTGAATTCTGGGTTGGCGGACGTCGCCAGTTTACGGGGATGCCTCCAACGGCGTCTAGTGGCGAATCTGCGAGTGGTGGGCCGGTACAGGTCGGAGGGAGTCGGCCGGCCGACGGTGGTCTGAATCGTGGTGGTTGAGCAGTCGATTTCCGGGACCCCAATACTTGACATTCCACATACCTATTTTCGAAATGTTGTTTCCGGCGTCTCGAACGAGACTTATGAACTGAATGGCGCTATATCGAATTAGTGGATTAGCCGGGCCACAGATTCGGCGTTTGGATTTCTAAAAATTCCCGGTCAGGTCGTCTCTCCGGCGAATAGAGAGGTGTGAATATGCGGTCGGGGTCGAGCAGACAGAAACTCGGTAAGCGAGGCGCAATCGTCAATACCCTCGACCACGTTATGTGGTAGACATGCGCATGGAGTTGCGGGTGTGTAAGCAGTGTTACGAGGGAACTCACGGTAATCCCCAGAAGACCGCCGTCACACAGGACATGGTCGCGCTGGCCGAGCGCATCCGGGAGTACAAGGACCTCATCGGCATCGACTCGCTGTACATCACCCGCGTCGCCGAGGGCGACCCCGGCGGCGAGGAGGTACTGCCGGCCATCGTCGCCAGCATCGAGAACGACCAGATTCAGCTCTCGGACACCCAACTCGTGATGGAGGACGACCAGCAGAACATGCTGGTGTATCCGGAACCCGAGGACATTCTGGAGGTGCTGACCCGAAACGTGGACCAAGTCAGCCAGCAGACCCGCCAAGACGTGGCCGTCGAACTGTCCGAGGAGGCCGCCGAGTTGGTCGGGTGAGTCGCTCTCCGGTGGAGAAAAATACGACGGTGCGTGTCCGGGTTCGGAGCGAGGGTGAGCGAGGAGCGTTCAGTCGTCGCTCGCGTCCGCGACGGGTCGCTCCCGGCGCTCTTCGAGTTGCGCCTCGTAGCGCTTCCTGAGGACGTTGCCGTACATCGAGAGGACGAGTCCGACGAACAGCACGAGGACGCCGACGTTGATGCCGACCGTGAGCAGGGCGTTGGTCGGGCCGCCGCCGACGGCGAGTTCGCGCGGCACCGGATACCCCTCGTCGAAGATGCTCCCGACGAGGACGCTCACGATACCGACGACGGTGAGCGCGCCCATCAGGTTCGCGGCCCAACTCCAGTTGCTCGACAGTATCAGTTGCTCGATGCCGGTTCCCTCGTACTCGCGCTCGACAGCCTCCTCCTCGACGGCCACCTCGTCTTCGACCACGCGGCCCTCCTCGTCGGTGACGACTTCCTCCTCTACGACCTCGTGTTCCACCGCGACTTCCGTGTCGGCGTGGGTCTCCGGCGTGAGGTCCTTCGGGACGAACGCCTTGAGTTCGACCGGGAAGAACGCCGGGTGGAAGCCGTGTTCGAAGATGTGGAACATCACGCCCATCAGCATGATGACCCCGAGCAGACCGTGGAAGGTGACGAACGCCGCCGCGGCGGTCTTCGTGGCGAAGTACTGCATCAGGCCGACCTTGCTCCAGATGAGCAGGCCCGAAATCATCAGCAGGACCAACTCTATCGAGAAGATGAACACGACGCCCTTCCCGACGTAGCTCAGCAGGGGCACCTCGTCGGCGGTGTAGCCCGCGAACTGGCGGGCGTGAGGGTGGCGCTCGTCGGCCCGGCCGAGCGCGAACTTCACGTCCTGAATCGCGGCGTCAACGTCCTTCTTCGACGGCATGGCCGACTTGACTCCCCGGCGACCGCCGGGCGTGAGAATAGTCAGCGTGAGCCAGAAGACGACGAGCGCGACGAGGACGAGGCCGGCGAGTCGGTGGACCGCCAGCACCCCCGTGTTGCCGCCCATCAGCGTGACCAGCCACCAGAGTTCGTCGTTGAACATCACGGCGTAGCCCGTGAAAAAGAGGGCGAACACGTCGAGCGCCAGCAGCGAGTGGAAGACGGTGGTCGTCCGCGAGAACTTCCCGTGGTCGAGGTTGGTCACGGGCCGTCACCTCCCTCGCCTCGCGCCTCGTCGTCCCTCTCCGGGTCGTGCGTCCTGCTGTCCGTCTCCAGGTCGCGTTCCCCGTCGGTTTCGGAGTCGCGCGCTCCCCCATCCGTCTCCGGGTTTCGCGCCCCGCCGTCGGTGGCGACGGTCTCGCCGGTCTCGCGCCGCGCCGGTCGACGCATCCGGGTCGAGAGTCGTCGGAAGATGGACCAGTGGAGGAACACCATCCCGAGGATGAACACCCCCATCAGCACGTCCGCGGCGTGGGTGATGGCGATGGCGGCGTCGAGAATCGGCACGGTGTTGCCGACCACCCAGTCGGTGCCGACGCCGCCGCCCGAGACGGTCGGCGCGACGCGGAACAGCGACTCGTAGAACGTCGCCCACCCGAACCACCCGGAGGCCCAGAGGTACGCGAGCGCGGTCGCGACCAGCGCGACCAGAGCCGAGACGGCGATGGCCGCGGCATCTGAGAGACCGCCGCCGTCGTCGCTGCCGGTCTCGTCGGGGTCCTCCGGGTCGTCGGGAGCGGTTCGGGTCTCCGCGGCGCTGGCGTCGGCCGTCCCTACCGGGTCGGTGCCGGTCGCTCGCTCGCCGCGGACCGACTCGACCTCGCCGTCGTCGCGGTCTTCGGTTCGACCGTCGCGACGCTCGGTCCGACCCTCGGGACGCTGGCCGCTCCCGTCGGAAATATTTTCCGTCGTTTGGCGATTCTTCTCCGTTCTTTTAGCCGTATTTTCATCCGTCTCCGGGTCCGCGGTGGTTCTCCGGTCGCCGTCGCGGTCGCTCATCCGCCGAACACCTCCGCATCGCCGCCGAAGATGATCTCCATCGCCACGTCGTTGAAGAACACGTCCGACCCGCGCCGGTCGAGTTCGTCGGCTATCTGGTCGGCGCTCCCGACGAGGATGGCGTCGGTCGAACACTCCTCGGCGCAGGCCGGTCCCTTGCCGGTCTCCGATTGGCGCTCCTCGCACATCGTACACTTGTCCATCACGCTGCCGCTACCGACTATCTGGGCGCTCCCGTCGTCGGCGTCGGGGAACTGCGGCGCGCCGAACGGACACGCCGACAGGCAGTACTGACACCCGACACAGAGGCTGTCGCGCACCTCCACGAAGCCGTCGCCCTGCTTGACCAGCGAGTCCGTCGGGCAGACCGACACGCACGGCGCGTTCTCGCAGTGGTAACACTGCATCGGGATGGACGTCTCGCCGGGTTTCTTGCCCTCTTGGAGCGCCCGTGCGCTGTTGGCGTTCAACCCCTCCGCGGCCTCTTGGCCCTCCATCATCGTGGCGACGCTGATTCGCTGTTCGTCTCGGGGCACGTCCCACGTGCGCTTGCACGCGACGACGCACCCGCCGCAGTCGATGCAGGCCTCCACGTCCGGGAAGATGCGCGCGCCCTCCCCGGTACTCATCACGCCCGACCGCATGACCTCCTTGCTCTGGTCCGCCTGACCCTGTGATTGATTTTTGGACATGCTCTATCACCTCACTGCGTAGTTTGCCGGTCGCGCACGTCGAAGTCCTTCTGCGTGCCGACGCCGTCGCGGTCCTGCGGGAACTCGGCGTCGAAGCCCACCATCCGGCCGTCCTCCCACATGTTCAGGTCCTGCATCTTCGACTTCGTCGCCTTCCAGAGGCGGACCATCGCGGGCTTGGTCTCCTGCATCTGGGTCTCGGCGTCGTAGCCCCGCGACGTGACGATGTTCGCGCTGTCGCCGATGGCGTAGGGCACCATCCCGTCTGGGTACTTCTCCTCCAGACTCTTGCCGTGGAAGACCCCGCCCCAGTGGAACGGCAGGAATATCTCCCGGGGGTTGGGCCGGTGGGTCACGCGGGCCTTCACCACCACCGACCCGCGGTCCGTCGTCTGGACGACGACGAGGTCCCCGCCATCGACGCCCGCCGAGACGCCCTGCTGGTTCTGGCCGATGGTCTCGGCCTTGTCGGGGTGAATCTCGGCGTACATGTGTGGCTGGAGGTCCGCGAGGAAGACGTTCGAGCGCGACTCTGAGCCACCGCCCTGATGCTCGACCTGCCGCCCGGTCGTCATGATGGTGTCCATCCCCTGCTGGTTGGCCTTCTTGGTCGCCGTCTTCTGGATGGCGGCGTTATCCTGGTCGAGGCGGTAGAAGTTGGTCTGAGTGCCGTTCGCGGGCCACTGCTCGACGAGGTCCGGCCGCGGACTCTCGATGGGTTCGCGGTGAACCGGCACGGTGTCGAGGAAGTTCCACGCGACCGCACGCGCCCTTCCCCGGCCCGTCGGGGCGTCTGGCTGTTTCGAGTCGTACTGGCTGTACTCCTGCGGGTTGATGCTGGACACCGCGTTCGCGGGTTTGAGATTCCCGTTCTGCTTCATCTGCTTGAGCCGTTTCGCGGTGTCGAACACCGACTTGTCCTCGCGGAGCGCGTACTCGTAGGGCACCGAGAGCGCGTCGGGGTTGGTGATGTCTTGGGGCCAGACGACGTGGAAACCGGGGTACTGCGGGACGCCCTGAATCTCGCCCTGCCCGTTCCACCAGTCGGGGTCGTAGGACGCGCGGAGCATGTCCAACCCTTTCTGGCCCTGTTGCTGGACCGTTTTCTCGAACGGATACCGCTTCTCGTCGGGGATGTCGCCGGCTTTGACCATCTGGTTCCACTCCTTCCGGGTCGGCGCCTTCGTCCCCCACCGCGCCCGGAAGTCCTGTCCGCCGTCTCTGGGGTCCAAATCGTCGCGCCAGATGATGGGCGTGCCCGGATGACCTTCGCCCCAGCACGGCCACGGCAGTTGCCAGTACTCGCCCTCGACCGGCCCGGACTTGCCCTCCAAGTCCTCGGTGCTGAAGGCGTAGTCGTACTCGTACTGGCGCTGGAGTCGCTGGGGGTCCTGCTGGTAGCCGATGGTCCGGACCCCGAGGTTTATCTCCTTGAGACACTGCTCGTAGGTCGATTTCCCGTTGAACAGTTCCGGCCCGCCGCCCCAGTCGAAGTGCTCGCCGTGACCCAACTCCGCGGCCAACTCCTGAATTATCTGCATGTCGGTCTTGGAGTTGTGGCTCGGCGGCCGGACCGGGTTGCGCCACTGGACCGACCGGTGGGAGTTGGTCACGGTGCCGTGGTGTTCGTACTGACTCGACGCGGGCAGGATGATGACGCCGTCGTCGCGTTCGGACATGACCGACGCCAGCGACGGGAACATGTCCACGACGACCAGCAGGTCGAGGTTCTCCATCGCCTTCTTCTGCTTGTCCATCTCGCTGATGGAGTTTGCGGAGTGGCCGTCGAACACCGCGGCCCGAAGCCGGTTCGGCTGGTAGAGTTGGGCCTTATTCAGTCGCTCCTCCTTCGGGAGTGCGCCCTCGAACCACCGGGCGACCGTCAGCCCCTTCTGGAACATCATCGACCGACTCGGGACCTTGGCGTCGCCGACGTTGATGAACGCCGAGGTGGCCTCCGCCGCTTGGTCCTGCCACTTCTGCTTGGGCATGTTGTCGTACCGGCTGTTGAGGTCCTTGAACGACGTATTCCCGCTGGTCCACGGGCTCTGGTCCCACACGTCGGCCCAGTACTGCCACGACCCGGGCGAAGTCACGCTGTAGTAGCCCGGCAGGATGTGGCTGTTCGGCCCGAGGTCGGTCGCCCCCTGCACGTTCGAGTGGCCCCGCATCACTTGCAGGCCGCCGCCCGACCGGGCCGCCGACCCGGAGGCGAGACTCAGCAGAGCGTACGACCTGATGTGCTGGGTGCCGTTGTTGTGCTGGGTGCCGCCCATCGCCCACTCTATCTGGACGCTGGGCTTGTTCTCGATGACGAGGTCGCCGATTTCGCGGATGTCGGCCGGGTCTATCCACGTGATGTCCGAGACGGTCTGGAGGTCGTACCGGTCGAGTTCGGCCTCCACGTCGGGCCACCCGTTCACGCGCTCGCCGAGCATCTGCTGGTCCAACTCGCCTTGGTCGCGCAGGTAGCGCAGGAGGCCCATCATCAGCGCGGTGTCCGTGCCGGGCCGGAGTCGGTAGAAGTGGTCGGCGTGGGCCGCAGTCTTGGTGAACCGCGGTTCGATGACGACTATCTTCCCCCCGCGCTTCTGGCCTTCGAGGATGTGCTGCATCGCTATCGGGTGGGCCTCGGCGGGGTTCTGGCCGATGATGATGTCGAGGTCGAAGTTCCGATAGTCGTTGATGGTGTTGGTCATCGCCCCGTACCCCCACGTGTTCGCCAGTCCCGCGACGGTCGTGGAGTGACAGATTCGGGCCTGATGGTCCACGTTGGTCGTGCCGAAGAACGCCGCTAGCTTTCGGAAGGCGTAGGCCTCCTCGTTGGAGTGGTGGGCGCTCCCGAGCCACATCACGCTGTCGGGGCCGGACTCCTCGCGATACTTGTTCAGCTTCTGGCCGACCTCCTTCATCGCGGCGTCCCACGACACCTTCCGCCACTCGCCGTTCACGAGCTTCAGCGGGTGTTTCAGGCGTTTCGGGGAGTGTTCGCTCCCGTAGATGCCCGCGCCCTTCGAGCACAGCGACCCGTTGTTGACGGGATGTTCGTGCCACGGCTCTTGACCGACGAAGGCGTCGCCCTTGCGCTCGCCCTTGAATCCGCAACCGACCGCGCAGAAGTTGCAGATGGTCTTGACCGTCTCGGTCTGACCGAGCGCGCCCTCCGGTTCGTCCTCGCCGCTCTCGTCCTGCGCGAGGACCTGTCCCGTCGCGCTACCGCCGAGTGCGACCGCCCCGGCGAGCGCGCTCGCCTTCACGAACGAGCGTCGGTCGAGGTCGAGCGAAACCGGTTCAGTGGGTTGGGTGCTCATAGTCCCCCCGTATCATGTGGTATGTCATCACTTGCCACCGAATCCCCTAGCCCGACTTCAATTTTAAGAATCATTAAAGTTCGGGTGGAAGGGACAAGCGTTCGACACTCCGGGCGGTGGACGAATCGGGTGAAGTAGTGTTAACGTGGGGCAAGACCTTTGTCCGAACCGAGTGTATCAGCACGGGCATGAACACGGGGGTGTTCGTCTGCTCGTGCGCAGATACGTGCGACGTAGACCTCGAAGGGGTGCGGGAGGGCGTCGAAGACGTGGACGTGGTGGCGAGTTCGCGCCTGCTGTGCGAGGACGGACTCGCCGCGATGGACCGCGTCGTCGACGAGTACGAACTCGACCAACTCGTCGTCACGGCCGCCGAGTCGCGGTGCAAGCAGACGTTCCGGGAGTTGGCGGCCGAGAAGGGACTCCACCCGGACGCGGCCGCGTTCGTCGACCATCGCGAGGGCGCGGGGTGGGTCCACGACGAACCCGCGGCGACCGAGAAGACCGCCAGACTCCTGAACGCCAGATTCGCGGGCCTTCGGGAGGAGGCCGTCTCGCGTTCGGTCTCCCGCGAGGCGGGTCGCTCGGTCGCGGTCGTCGGCGACCCGGAGACCGCGGCCGCGCTGGCCGACACCGCAGACGTGACGCTGGTCGCGGACGGCGAGGACTTCGCCGACTCCGACGCCGACCTCGACGACGTGACGATAGAGCGCGGGCGCGTAGCCGGTGTCGACGGCCGGTACGGCGACTTCGAAATCGCGCTCGACTCCCGCGTGACCGAGGACTGCGTCGGGTGCATGGAGTGCGTCCGGAAGGGTCCCGACGCGGGCGTCACTCGACTCCCGGTCGATATTTCGCTGAAGGCCGCCGCGGCGGCCGGTGACGGAGCGAGCGAGACGACGGACGGGGAAACGGCCGCCGACGGCGGAACCCCCGAGTGGGTCGAGTGCTGCCCGACCGACGCCATCGACCTGTCGGGCGTCGAGCGCACGATTTCGGCCGACCAAGTCGTGTACCCCGGCGCGGACCGCGAGACGAGGGGCGGCCGCGTCGGGTTCTACACGGGGCCGATAGACGCGGGCACCATCGCGGCGGTCGAGGACCTGCTCGGCGGCGTCGAGAAGCCCAAACACCTCGACCTGGAGATGGACGTGTGCGCGTCGGGCGAATCGAGCCAGATGGGGTGCAACGAGTGCGTCGAGGCCTGCCCCCACGGCGCTGTCGAGCGCCCGCGAATCGACGCGGTCGAGTTCGACGAGGTGGCCTGTCAGGACTGCGGGGCCTGCACGAGCGCGTGCCCGACCGGCGCGACCAAACTCCGGGAGCCTTCGAACCGCCGCATCGCGCGCGAGGTCGAGGCCCTGCTCGAACCGCCGGACTCGGGCGGGTGGCTGTTCGGCGGGAACGACCCCATCGGCGAGCAGGTCGTGGCGTTCGTCTGCTCGGAGCGCGCCCGGCGCGCGCTCCGAACCTACGGGCGGGAAGCGCGCTCCGCCGGCGAGGACGGCGGAGACGCCGACTTCTCGTATCACCCCATCCTGCCGGTCTCGGTCCCCTGCGCCGACGCGGTAGGCGAGGCCCACGCGATGCACGCGCTGGCGGCGGGGGCCGACGGCGTGGCGCTGGTGGGTTGCGGCGACGAGTGCCAGCACTCCGGGCCGGACCCGAAGGCGGAGTTGGTCGAGCGGGTGAATCGCGCGGCCCGCGACCTCGGACTGGGCGAACGCGCGACGTTCCTCGCGCCCGACCCGAGCGACCCCGAGACGTTCGCCGCGTCGCTGGACGAGTTCGCGGAGGCGGTCGGCGAGTCGCCGGTCCCCGCGGGCGAGTACGAGGCGACCGGAAGAATCGCGGACGAGGACCGACCGAACCCCGAGTTCGACGGTCACGGCTGGACCTTAGAGAGCGTCCGGGCGATTCTGGACCACGCCGACCCCGAGCGCGAGGTGATTCGGGGCCTGACGGACTTCGGCCGGATGGCGGTCAGCGACGACTGCGCGCTGACGCCGACCTGCACGAACCTCTGTCCGACCGACGCGATTCGACGGCGCGAGGGAGACCTGCAGTTCAACCACCAGCGGTGCGTCGACTGCGGCCTCTGCGAGCAGGGGTGTCCCGAGAGCGCGATTGCGATGCGCGACGGCCTCGACCTGTCGTTGCTCCCGGAGAACCGGGCGGCGGAAGTCGAGGACGGCGAGGACCCGGCGTGGGTCACGGTGATGGAGGGCGAGATGCGCGAGTGCGTGCGCTGTGGCGACCCCTTCGCCAGCGAGGCCTCGGCCGAGAAAATCGAGGGCGAAGTCGGCGATATGGTCGCTGGACTCGCGCCCGACTCGGACCACAGCGTCTTCGAGTACTGCGGCGACTGCCGCGCCCGACTGCTGTTCGAGGGGTAATCATGGACGAAACCGAACTCTACGCCGCGCGCATCGAAATCATCGACTACGCCATCGACACCTTCTGGGACGCGCCCAGAGAGTCGTTCGTGGCGAACCTGCTGGAGGGCGACGTTCGAATACCGGGCGACGAGGTGAACCCCGCGCTCGACGAGGGGTTCGCGGAACTGGAACGCTTCGTGGACGCCAACGAAGGCCGGGAGGTCGGAGCGGTGCGAGACGAACTGGCGACCGAGTACACGCGGGTCTTCGTCGGCCCGCGTCCGCCCGTCCTCGCCCACGAGACGTACTACCGGGAGGACGCGGACTTCCTCGGCGAGGGACTGGCGGAGGTGTCGGCCAGTTACGCCGCGGCCGGGTGGTCGCCGCCCGAGGAGTACCCCGAGGAGGACGACCACCTCGCCGTCGAACTGGCCTTCCTGCGCTATCTGGTGGACCGCCAGCGCCGGGGCGACGAGGAGACGTTCGGCTTCGAGCGCGTGTTTCTGGACGAACACCTCTTGCAGTGGGTCGAGGCGTTCGCCGACGACGTGTTGGCGGAGACCGACGAACCGCTCTACCGGGCCGGGGCGAAGGTCGCGGCCGGGTTCGCCGAGTTCGAGGACGAACTAGTCGCCCAGATGGTGTAGCATCGCGAAGTCCGCGCGCTCGACGCGAAGCACTCCGGCGACGAACAGCACGCGTACGAAGGTCGATTCGTGATAGAGAAGTCGGGCGACGTGAGCGGCGGTTTCTACGCCGTGTAGCGCTCACTCGCCCGAGAGCAGCACCGCGCCGAACAGCGCCACCAGCGAGGCCCCGGAGAGCGCGAGCGCGACGGGCGTCGCAGTCGCAATCGCTTGCTCCATCCGGAAGTACCACGTCCACGTCTGCTGGGTCTCGGCGACGGCCGCGACCACTCCGACGCCCGCGACGACCACCAGTAGCACGCCGACGACGACGAGAGGTGCGACGCGCGCGACCTGTCGGGGGTCGGGGAGCGCTCCGTCACGCATCGGACCACCGCCCGCGAACCGCGACGAACAGGCCGAACAGCGGCACGAGCATCGCGAGCAGGTACCGGACGAACAGGCCGACGTAGCTCAGGGTGGATTCGAGGTGGATGGACCAGTGCCACGTGCCCTTCACCTCGGCGATGATGGCGACGGTGCCCAGAATCAGCAGCGACAGGCCGAGCAGACCGGTCAGCGCGTACACCGACCCGCGGAGGAACGCCACCGCTCGGCGTCGGTTCGGTCGGGCGTCTCCGCGTCGGTCGGTCGCGCTCGCGTACTCGGTGCGATGGTCTCCCTGCATGTGCTACCCCCAGTAGGTCCGATAGGCGTCGTAGACGACGAGACCGAAGACGAGTGCGCCGAGCGCGAGCGTCGCGCCCGCGGCGTCGAGCGCGAGCGGCAGGTTCGTCCCGGCCCCGCCGTGGAGCGGTCCGGTCGGGTCCACTACTCGAAGCTTTGGGGTCGTTCATGATAAATTCTTCTGGCTCATTTGAATCCGTGGCGGCGTCGCTCCCGAGTCCGCCGGCGTCTCCGCGCCGCTCGCGATACCGTTCTCCGATTCGTGCTATTTGGGAACAACCCTTTTGCCTGTGCCCGCGCTAGCCAGTTCGACTACCACGATGGCCTCACGACGCCGACTGCTCGGCAAACTCGCGGGCGCGGCGGCCGCGGCGGGACTCGCGGGCTGTTCGCAGTTCCGGGCCACCGGCGGCCGCGCGACCGAACTCGACCTGCCCGAGAACCCTCACGACGTGCCGCGTCGCCAGCACGCGTGGAACGCCGCCTCGCGGACCGACCGGCACGGCAATCCGCTGCTTCCGCGCCACCACCTCGTTCTCCTGCTGGACCTCGCCGAGTCGCCGTCGGTCGAGAGCGCCGAACGCGTCGAGCGCGCGATGCGGACGCTCGAATCCGCCTACGAGTGGTCGAGCGACGGTCTGCTCCACTCGCTGGCGTGGGGCACCCGCTACTTCGAGCGCCTCGGGAACCTCGGCGACGCGCCGATTCGACGCCCGCAGGTCCTCTCGCGGACCGACGACCCGGAACTGCTCGACTTCGACGCCGCGCTGGTGCTGGCCAGCGACGCCGCCTCGAATCTCCGGGCCGCCGAAGCCGCGACGTTCGGGAACCGGGACGCGCTGGCCGGCGAAACGGTCGGGGACCGCCTCGGCGACGTCTTCGACGTGGCCGCGCGCCGGACCGGCTTTCGCGGTGCGGGCCTGCCGGTCGAACACACCGACGCCGAGGGCATCCCCGAGAGCCCGCCGCTCTCGAAGGGCGACCGGATGTTCATGGGGTTCCGGTCGGGCTTCCGGGGCACGCAGGCCGGCGAGGACCGCGTGACCATCGACTCGGGCGCGTACGCGGGCGGGACGACGATGCATCTCAGCCACCTCCGCCAGTCGCTCGGCCGGTGGTTCGAGGCGTTCGACGACGACGAGCGGGTCGCTCGGATGTTCTCGCCCGAGTTCTCGCCGGCGGACGTGGCGAACTTCACAGACGACGTGCCGTTCGGCGACGAAGTGGCGCGACACGCCCGCGAGTTCGACGTGGTCGGCCATCAGGAGAAGGTCGCCCAGACGCGGAAGGACGGCGAACCGGTCCTCCTGCGTCGGGACTTCAACACCGTGGACGGCGGCCACGCCGGAGTCCACTTCCTCTCGCTCCAGCAGTCGCTGTCCGACTTCGAGCGCACCCGGAAGGCGATGAACGGGTGGTACGTCCGCGACGACAGCCCCGAGATTACCGACCGGAAGAACAACGGCATCCTCGACTTCGTGAGCGTTCGGTCGCGGGCGAACTTCTACGTGCCGCCCCGCGGGAAGCGGGCGTTTCCGAGGTTGTAGGCGGCGCGAGCGCGCTTCTTGTCGCGAGCAGTTCGCCCGAACGTGAGCGCGCCCTACTCGTCGTCTAACTGCGCGAGTCCCTCCTTCAGTTCCTTCGGGAACGCGATGTCGCCGTCCACCTCCGCGGAGTTGACCTCGTGCGGGCCGATGCCGTGGTCCCAGAGTTCGCTTCCCCCGTACTCCTCCAGACCGAGGTCGGGCCGCCAGCCGGCGTCTTCGTGCGTCATGTGTTACCGTGCAACGAGAGGTGACTTATGCGTTCCCCCTCGTGCGCTCGGTAGTGCGGTCGAACGGAAGTTCGGAGTCGAAGACGCTCGGACGCGACGAACAGTTATAATGTGAGAATAGAAACGTGAGGGCATGTTCACGCGACTGCCCGGCTGGCTACGGTCCCGCGACTCGTCCGACGGGGACGACGGAACCGTCTGGGACGCGATTCCGTCGCGGCAGTACGGCGGCCGCCACGCCGAGTCCGGCGGGGTCACTCGCGAACAACAGGAGCGCGCGCTCGGCGAGGTTCAGCGGCGGGCCGAGGAGTTAGACGACCAGCACTGACGTCACTCCGGCGGCGCGTTCGGCGGGCGCACCGCGTCGTCGTCGCGGAAGGCGCCCGAGAACAGTTCCGCGTGGAGTTTCAACACGTCGGCCTCCGAGAGACCGGTCTCGTCGGCCTGCTCGGCCAGCAGGTCGGCGAGTTCGTCGCTCGGTTCGTGGCTGACGGTCCGGTCTTCGACCTCGAACTCCACCTCGGTCGCGCCCGAGGCGAGATGTTCGATTTCGAGCAGGGCCTGCTCGGCCTTGGTCTCGATGGCGTCGTCGCGGTCCATCAGTCGGTCTTCGCCCCACTCCTCGGCCGCCGCGACGAAGCGGTCGCCGACCGTAAACGAGACGGTCAGAACGACACCCCCGCTCGGTCGTCGGTGAAGGCCACTTCCCAGTGCGTCGGGGCCTCGCAGACCGGACAGTCCCGATGGACCGTCTCGCCGTGCGCGTCGGCGAAGTCGGCCAGTTGCCCGCACCCGGCACACTCGTAGCGCGTCATCGTCGCCACCTCATCGATTCGACCCGAGACCGCTATCGGTCGGCGGGAACGACTCCGGCGCGGGCGACGACTCCGAAATCGCACTGTACAGTCCGACTAGCAGGACGACGACGGTGAGCATGACCAGCAGGCCGACCAGTCCGCCGAGCAACGTCTGTCCCACGCCGGTCCCGCCGGTCCAGAGCGACGGAATCGCGTCGAACACCCGGAACAGGTTCAGCGCGACCCACGCGCCGAACAGCACGACGCCCGCCAGCAGTATCGGTGCCCGTTTCGCCGCGGTTCGCAGACTCATCTGTACTCCCCCATGGCTCGTGCTACCACACCGAACGTGAAAAAGTTACTCCGGCGACTCGGGACCGGCGTCGGTCCGGTCGTCGTCGCGCCCGCCGGTCGCTCCCTCGTCGGTCGGGGACTCGGCGACCTCCCACCCGGCCTTCTCGGCGGCCTCCGAGAGCGGGACGAACTCCCAGTCCGCGCGCTGGGCTATCTCCTCGTCGCGGCCCTCGACGCCGACGAGGACCATGCGCTCGGCGTAGAACATCGAGGTTGGACCGACGGCCGCGAGGCGTTCGGCCGGGCCGCGCGCGCTCCCGTTGAAGAAATCGAGGTCCACGTTCCGGTCGCGCTGGAACTTGTTGAGGACGTGGGCCGGGACCTGGCCGACGATGCCGACCCAGTCGGCCCATTGGTTGGCATCGACGGCGACCGCGCCGAAGTTTGGGAAGCGGGTCGCGGCCGCGTAGGTGAACGCCAGCGTCATGTCGTCCGCGCCGCCGCCGTGCGGGCCCGTGGCCTCGGATTTCCCGCCCGAGTCGGCGCTCGCTCGCCCGTCCGCCGCAGGCGCGTCTGCGCTCGCGGCCGAACCTGCGTCTGTGTCGTCTGCGCTCGCAGATGCATCTGCGCTCGCGGCAGGCGTGTCCGTCCCGGCGCCCGCGCCCGCACCGCCCGACTCCGTCGGAATCCCCGCCGGCCGGGCCTCGTTCTCGCGCGGGACGCGGGGAATCGGTTCGCCGTCGTCGAGTCCCGGTGAGTCCGGAGTCGCCGACGCCGACCGCTCGGAGTCGGCCGTCACGTCGGTCTTTACGTCGGTCACGGCCTCCGGCGCGTCGGGAGCGTCCTCCTCGCGCCAGAACCAGTCGCCCGGGTTCGGTCCCTCATCCTCGCCGTCGTCTCCGACGTCGAGGTCGTCCAAGTCGATGCGTTCGGTCATGGTCGGAAGCCGTCCGCGTCGGACATGACGTGTCGGACGGTAACTAGTCACAGTATCGACGCTGACGCGGTTAAACGTATCCCCGCGCGAGAGGTGTTTTTGGCGAACCTAAAACTACAAATACGGCCCGCGACAAGCGACGGACAGCATGAACACCGACGCAGGGAGGCCCGACGACCGGAACGGCGCGGGCGACCGGTCCGCTCGCGCGAGCGGTTCGCCGGACGGCGCGGACCGCAGGGCCGACGGCGAGTACACCTTCGACGACGTGAGCGTCGTCATGGGGACGTACAACGAGGAGGCGGCCATCGGGACGGTGCTGGACGACATCGAGCGCGTGACCGACGGCCGGGCGGAGGTCGTCTGCGTGGACGGGTCGTCCGACCGGACCGCCGAAATCGCCCGCGAGCGCGGTGCGACGGTCGTCGAGCAGGCACCGCAGGGCTACGGCGTCGCCGTGCGGGAGGCCGTCCTCACGCCCGACCGGCCAGTGGTCGTGACGACCGACTGCGACGACACCTACCCGATGGAGCAACTCCCGGAGTTCCTCGACTGGATAAACAGGGGCTACGACGTGGTCAGCGGCGACCGACTCTACTGGGGGGCCGAGGCGATGCCGGACCTCAACCGGTGGGGGAACTACGCCTTCGCGGGACTCGCCAGTCTCCTGACGGGCGAACTCGTCCACGACACGACCACCGGAATGCGGGCGTACCGCCGACGCGTGGTCGAGGACATCCGCTGGACCGAGAACACGGGGCTCTCGGCGGAACTGTTGATTCGGCCGCTGATGCGGGGCTACGACGTGCGAGAGGTCCCCATCGAGTACGACGAGCGGGCGGGCGAGACGAAGTTAGACCCCTTCGCGGGCGGCGCGGCCATCGCCAAGTCCATCGTGAAGGTGTGTCTCGAAGAGCGGTAGCGCCGGAACCCACCGCCCGCGAAACTCGCGGGAGGCCCCCAGAGTTAATCCGGACGACGGGGTACGTCCCGGTATGCCTGCCGACGTTCCCGGTATCCACCACGTCACGGCCATCGCCAGCGACCCCAGCGAGAACCTCGATTTCTACACGCGGACGCTCGGCCTCCGACTCGTCAAGCGGAGCGTCAATCAGGACGACGTGTCGGTCTATCACCTGTTCTACGCCGATTACGAGGGAACGCCCGGAACGAGTATGACGTTCTTCCCGTACGAGGGCGCGCAGGCGGGTCGCGTCGGCACCGGACAGGTCAGCACGACCGCCTTCCTGATTCCGTCCGACTCGGTCGAGTACTGGCGCGACCGCCTCGCGGACGCCGGGGTCGAGACCGACGACCCGCGCGAGCGGTTCGGCGACACCGTCGTCCCGTTCCGCGACCCCGACGGCCTGCCGCTCGAACTGGTCGCTCGCGACGACGCGCCCGCCGGCCATCCGCCGGAAGGGCCGGTGCCCGAGGAACACGCGATTCGGGGCTTCTTCGGCGTGACGCTCTCGTTGGACTCGGCCGAACCCACCGCGGACCTCCTCCGGACGATGGGGTTGCGCGAAACCGAGAGTGACCGGACTCGACGCCGGTTCGAGGCCAACGGGGAACTGGGCTACGCGGTCGATATCCTCGAAGACCCGCAGGCGCCTCGCGGACAACCCGGCGCGGGCACGGTCCACCACGTCGCCTTTCAGGTGACCGACGAAGACCAGTCGGCGTGGCGCGACGTGCTGATGGACCACGGCCTCCGGCCGACCGAGATAATCGACCGGAAGTGGTTCGAGTCGGTGTACGCCCGCACGAAGGGCGGCGTCCTCTTCGAGTTCGCCACGAAATCGCCGGGCTACACCGTGGACGAGGACCTCGACGAACTGGGCGAGCGACTGGTCCTCCCCGAGTGGTTAGAGGGTCAGCGCGACGAAATCGAGGCGGGCCTTCCGGACCTATCTACGGACCGCCCGACCGAGTAGCGAGTCGGCCGAACGTTTATCCCCGATGCCGGGACGAACCCCGCCCGGACGCCTCGCGCGGTCGCCCGGCGGTCGGGGACCGGGGACCGCCAGTCCGGGTAGCCTGCAACGGCCGAGCAATCTAGAGACACGTCTACCATCGCTAGAAACATAGAAATCGTTCTCAGAGAACGATTTCCATTCGTCTATCCCGCGTCGAACGGTCAGAAGTGTCGCGCCACGAGCGACCGGTGTTCGCACTCCGCGGGCACCGAGTGGAACCACGCCGCGTCGGCTATCTCGTCGTCGTCCCGACCGAGGTCCTCGCCGAGCGTCGGGTCGTCGGTCCGAGCCTCGAAGACGACGAAGGAGCCAGAAACGGCGGTCGCGGCAGTCGCGGTTTCGTCCGACGCGGTAGACCCGTCAGCCGTGGCTTCGTCCGACGCGGCGGTCCAGTCCGCGATAGCTTCGTCCGCGGTGAACGTCTGCTCGACCACCTCCAGCGGTCGCTCGACGGTCGCGTCGAGACCGGTCTCCTCGCGGACCTCCCGGACGACCGCCTCGCGGAGCGACTCGCCGGGTTCGGGGTCGCCGCCGGGGAGTACCCAGCCGACGCTCCACCGATTCCGGACGAGGACGACCCGACCGGTGCCGTCGCGGACCACCGCGCCGACCCACCGGTCGAAGCCCGCTTCGACGTTCTGACGCACGGTGTCGAACGCGTCGGGGTCGAGGAGAATCGTCTCCTCACTCCGCGGGAGGTCGTCCGGGAACGTCATCCGGGCGGGAGTTCTGCGCGAACCGGCTTTTGGGTTGCGCCTCCGTTCGCGCAGACCTCGCACGGTTGGCGCGACCCGCGAGTGGTCCGTCAGCACGCGTCGGGGCGGTCAGCCTCGACTCTCGAAACCACGCCGAGAGTCTAGCGGAGCCCGAGCGGTCGCGTTCTCCGTTCGGGCGACCTGACCCGACCGGTTCGCGCGGAGCGTCGTCTCCATCCGAACGCCGTCCGGGACTGCGCCCTCGATGTAGGCCGCCGCGCCGTTGCAGTTGTCCGGGACGAAACAGACCTCTCGGTAGGGCGTCAGCGCGGCGACTTCGCCGTCGGTCCGGCGGACCGGGAGTTCGAGGCGGTAGGAGAACCCGCCGGTCGCGTCGCTGACGAACACCTGCACGACGATTTCGTCCTCGCGTCCGACCGGGACGGTGGCGTTCTCGCCGACCGAACTGACGCCGGGACCGGCGAGGCGCGCGGTCCCGTTCGAGACCCGGAGACCGAGCGACACGTTCTCCGGCGTGCCCGCGACGCCGTAGTAGGCCGACTCGTCGCCGGTCGAGACGCGCGCCGACACGCTCTCGGCGTAGTCGGGCACCGCGAGCGTCGCGTTCAGGGCGAGGCGCTCGCCGCGAACCGCCCGGACGCGGTGGAGCGCGGGGTCGACCGGGTCGCCGAGGAACGGCGTCCACTCGCCGCGATAGACGTACCGGTAGTAGCTCCGATTCGGATACGCCGCGACGACCGCGAGGTCGTCGGGGCCGTCCGAGAGCGCGTAGACGCGTTCGCCGTCGAAGCCGGGGTCGTTCCGGAGGTGCTGGAACGGGTGGTTGAGCCAGTCGCCGTACGGCGTCGGCAGGAACACCACCGAGTTCGATAGCTGTCGCTCCTCGAACGGTTGGTAGGCCGCCTCGTAGGCGTCGGTGGTCTCGGCGTGGTCGGCGACGGTCGGCGCGAGGAGGCCCGCCGTCGCGCCCGCGAGCAGGACGCACCCCGCGAGCGCGACGCCCGCGACGACCGCCCGTCGGCGTCGAGTGCGGTCGCCGACGAGCGCCCGGGCGCGGTCGAGCCCGAGGAGCGCCCCGTGGGCCGCGAACGCCGCGGTCGGCACGAGCAGGTCGAAGTGGTAGTACGGCCCGAGCGTGTCGACGAGACCGTCGGCGGGGTCCGCGAGCGACCCGAGGACGTTGAGGTTCCCCCAGAAGAAGACGTTGCCCGCGACGACCGTGAGGAAGAGACCGGCCAGCGTCGCTTTCGCCTGCGCGTCGGTGAGGTCCGGCGACCACTCCGAGCGCCGACGGAAGTCGGGGGCGACACGTCGCAGGAACGCGCCGACGCCGACCGCGGCGAGCAGGGTCCCGACCGGCCCGCCGACCACCCACTCGGTGAAGAGCAGCGCCACCACCTCGGCGTTCGCTCGGAGCGCCAGCGCCGGGGTGTAGTCGCGGGCGTAGCCCAGAATCTCGCGGTGGCCGAACCCGAGACCGTCCTGCGGCGCGAACGCGGCGTAGGGGAAGACCGTCGGCGACCCGGTCATCGCGGCGTTGTACGCCAAGGCGACTCCGACGCCGGCCAACCCGCCGAGCGCGGTCAGCGAGAGGCGCGTCAGGCGTTTCGCCGAGGGGCCGACCCACAGCGAGTAGCCCGCGTGCGCGACGAACGGCGCGGCGAACAGGACCGCGGTGTAAGGTCGCGCGAAGAACGCCGCGCCGACTGCGAGACCCGCGAGCAGAGCGTAGCCGTTGGTCCCGCGGTCGCTGGCGCTCGCGCCCCCGGTCGCCTCGCGCCGGGCCGACCGGAGGTACGCGAACGCGAACAGCAGGTTCCAGAACGTCGTCGGCGCGTACGGCAGGAAGACCGACGAGTCTATCAGGAACAGCGGCGAGGCCAGCAGGAACGCCCCCGCGAGCAGGCCGGTCCGACGGTCGAAGGCCGCGGACGCGACCGCGACGGTCAGCGCCACGTTGGCCGCGGCGACCCCCGCCAGCGCGAGACGGAATCCGCCGAGTAGCTTCCCGACCGCGAACATCGCGGCCGGAACCGGCGCGTACTTGGGGTAGAGTCGCGCGCCGTCCCGGACGAAGAACCACGGCCGGAACGAGTCGGGGACCGGCGGGTACAGCGAGAGCTGCCCCTCCAGCAGCATCGCGGCCTGCTGGAGGTAGACGGCCTCGTCGTGGTTGGTCGTGTGGTACGGAAATAGCTCGGTCGCGGTCAGGAGGACGACGGCGCCGGCGAGCGTCGCCAGCGCCGCCGAGAGGAGGCGGAATCGCCGGCGCTTCATCGGGGCCGTACCGAGTCCGAAACCCGCTCGGTGGCCGATTCCTCGCCGTCCCGCGGCGGGTACCACGCAAGCGTGTGGTCGGCGTCGAGTTCGACCCGGACCGGCTTGCCGATGTCGAGTTCCTCGACGTGGTTGTGCTGGCAGTGGACCAGGTCGCCGTTGTGGAGTTCCACCCGGTAGACGAAGGAGGGTCCGGTGTACTGGCGGTGGACGATGTGGCCGTCGGCCTCCGACTCCTCGACGACGGTCGCCCGGAGGTCGTCGGGCCGGACCAGCACGTCGAGGTCGGTGCCCGCGTACTCGGTCGTCAGGCCGTTGAGCCGTTGGGGCGCGAAGTTTCCGATGGGCGTGACGACCGTCCCCTCCTCGGACCGCGCCGAGAGGAATCCGGCCTGTCCGAGGAACGAGGCGACGAATCGCGACTCGGGATGCTCGAAGACGCTCTCGGGTCTGCCGACCTGCTCGACCCGGCCGTCGTTCATGACGGCCACGCGGTCGGAGATGGAGAGGGCCTCCTCTTGGTCGTGAGTGACCGAGACGGCGGTGACACCCGCCTCCTTCAGAATCCGGCGGACCTCCTCGCGCATCTCGACGCGCAGGCGAACGTCGAGGTTCGAGAAGGGTTCGTCGAGCAGGAGGATGTCGGGTTCGGGCGCGAGCGACCGCGCGAGGGCCACGCGCTGTCGCTGGCCGCCGGACAACTCGTCGGGCGTGGCGTCGCGGTGGCCCGAGAGGTCCACGAGGTCGAGGAGTTCCGAGACGCGCCGGTCGGTCTCGGCCTCGTCGGCCTCTGTGAGTCCGAACGCGACGTTCTCGGCGACAGTGAGGTGGGGGAACAGCGCGAAGTCCTGAAAGACAAGCCCCACGTCGCGGTTCTCGGGGTTGACCGAGTGGGTCTCGTCGGCGACCACCTCGCCGCCGAGGCGGACCGTCCCGGCGTCGGGGCGTTCGAGGCCGGCCATCGTGCGGAGGGTCGTGGTCTTGCCGCACCCGGAGGGGCCGAGGAGCGTGAGGAGTTCGCCCTCTCGGACCGACAGCGACAGTGAGTCTACAGCGGTTTCGGCGGCGTACTCCTTGACGACGCCGTCGAGTTCGAGAACGGTCTCGGGGTCTCGGTCGGTATCAGTGTCACTCTCACGGCGTCGCGCGGTCGTGGTCGCGTCGTGGTGGGTTCGGTCCATCGTGTCGGAGTCGTCGTGTCGAGAGCGTTCAGGCATCCTTTCCTCCTTCCCGCCGCACGAGGCTCCCGTCCTGCTTGAGCAGGACCAGCATCGAGAGCGCGGAGACGCCCACGAGGGCGAGCGCCGGAACCGCCGCCTGCCCGTAGTAGCCCGCGTCCTGTACGCGCCAGATGTACGTGACTAGGGTTTCAAAACCTGTCGGACGCAGGACGAGCGTCGCTGGGAGTTCCTTCATCGTCGTCAGGAACACCAGCGCCGCGCCCGCGACCACGCCGGGTTTGACCAGCGGGAGCGTCACGCGCCGGAACGCCGACCCCGGCGACTCGCCGAGCGTCCGGGCGGCCTCCGTCAGTTTGGGGTCGACCTGCAGTATCGACGACCGGACCGCGCCGACCGCCTGCGGGAGGAACCGGACGACGTAGGCGAACACGAGCAACGGAATCGTCTGGTGGAGGCTGAGTTCGACGCCCAGTACCTCCGGGGTGGTCGAGGACGCGAAGTACACCAGCGCGAGACCCAACACGACGCCCGGAGTCGCGTAACCGACGTAGCTTGCGCGCTCGAACAGCGTGGCGAGTCGGGAGTCCGACCGGCCCGAGAGATACGCCACCGGGAGCGCTCCGAGCGTCGCGGCCAGCGCGGCCAACAGCGCGACCCACCCGGAGTTCAGGCCGTAAATCCACGAGAAGTCGAAGCCGCCTCCGGCGTAGGCCGGGTCGCTCCGGGTCAGCCACATGAAGAGGATGCCGACCGGGACGACCAGACACAGGGTGGCGACGAGCGCGCAGAACAGCAGGGCCGGAACCTTCCAGAGGCCCAGCGAGATGCGGACCGACCCCGACCCGCGGGAGACGTGGGCGCCCTCCTCGCTCTCGGAGACCCGGTTTTCGAGCGCGAGGACGACCGCCGCGAACGCGAGCAGTTGGAGCGACAGCAGGGCGGCGTGGTTCGGTTCCCACATCGTCACGTATATCTGCTGAGTGAACACCTCGAAGTGCATGATGGCGGGCGTGCCGAAGTCCGAGAGCGCGTAGAGCGCGACCAACAGGCCCCCGGCCGCGATGCCCGGCGCGATTTGGGGCAGCGTCACCTTCCGGAAGGCGGCCCACCGGCCGTGGTTCAGCGTCCGGGCGGCCTCCATCAGCGTCCCGTCGAACGAGAGGAGCGCGGCTCTGGTCGTCAGGAAGACGTACGGGTACGTGAACAGCGTCAGCACCAGCGTCGCGCCCTCGAAGCCGTAGATGGTCGGAATCGACTCGACGCCGAGCGGCGCGAGCAGGTCCGAGAGGACGCCGTGGGGACCGAACGCCGAGACGAACGCGAACGCGCCGATATAGCTCGGCACGACCAGCGGGAGCGAGACGACGACCGTCCAGAACCGTCGGAACGGCAGGTCGGTCTGGACCGTGAGGACGGCCAGCGGAACGCCTATCAGAATCGACCCGAGCGTGACGCCCGCGACGAGCGCGACGCTGTTGGTCACGACTTCGAGCGTCGAGGGCTGAAAGAGCAGGTCGAGCGCCTGCTGGAGGCCGATTTCGAGCGACCGCAGGACGAGCCAGACGACCGGGAAGGCGACGAGCGCAGCGACCGACCCCGCCAGCAGGACCAGCGAGACCGGCGGGGACTCCCCGTCGTCGCCGAACGTCGCGGCCGTCTCGCGGACGCGGTCGCTGGCGGCCATCCGCTACAGCACCCCCACCTCGCGCATCAGTTTCAGGGTCGGTTCGAGGTTCGAGAGCTTCGAGAGGTCGATTTGGGGCGGCTGGAGTTTGTCCACCGTCGGGAGTGGGCCGACCGGCGGGACCTCGGGCACCGTCGGGTACGCGAACGTCCTCGTGGCGAAGAACTCCTGTGCCTCCGCCGAAAGCAGGTGGCGGACGAAGTCGGCCGCGAGTTCCTTCTGGTCGGTGCCTTGGATGATTTCACACCCGGAGACGTTGACCAGCGCGCCCGCGTCGTTCTTCGTGAACGCGAGGTCGATGGGCGCGTTCTCGCGGGACGCGATGACCCGGAGCGCGTAGTAGTGGTTCGCGAACCCGGCCGTAATCTCGCCGTCGGCGACGGCGTTCGACACCTGGAACTCGTCGGGGTACCGCGAAATGTTCTGGTTCTGCATCCCGCGGAGCCACTGCTTCGTCTTCTCGGGCCCTTCGAGCAGTCGCATCGCGGTGACGAACGACTTGAACGCGCCGTAGGTCGGTGCCCAGCCCATCGCCCCTTTCAGGCCGGCGTTCTTCGTGAACTGGCCGATTTTGTTCGGGAGGTCGGACTCGGAGAACTCGTCGGTGTTGTACGGAATCGACCGCGCGCGTCCGGCGACGCCGACCCACGAGCGGTCGCCCGCCCGGAAGCCCTCGGGCACCGGTTTCACGACGCGCTGGGGGAGTTCGGTCGTGATTCCGGCGTCGGCGACGAGGCCGAGCGACGTGGAGTCGATGGACCAAAACACGTCGGCGGAGCTATCGCCGCCCTTCTCGACCTCGATTATCTCGTTGGCCAACTGGGTCGAGGGGGCCATCCGGACCTTGGCGGTGAAGTTCGAGTACTTCCGTTCGAGGAGTCGGACGAGGTTCTCGTAGAGGCCGCCCTCGCCGCCGCCCAGATAGACCTGGAGGGTGCCGTCGAGGTCCGGCAGGTCGTCCATCGAGGTACCGCCCGGCGCGGACCGGGACTCGACCATCGGTCCGGACCCGCGGAAGTCGGAGATGCTGAGGTCCGCGTTCTCGTTCTGCTGGTTCGTAAACCGCGAGAGACAGCCGCCGAGACCCGCTGTCGCGCCGACCGCGCCCGACGCGAGGAGACGACGACGTGTCCACGTTCGACGCTCGCTCATATCTAGAATTAGGTCGGCCTAAAACTCTTATACCTACCGATTCCGGCGTCCGTGAGTCGTCTCTGACCCCGGCAGGGGGTTCCGGTGTCCGCGAGGCGTTTCGGGCGTCGGCGGAGCGACTCAGTCGTCGGCCGGCGCGGGCGTCGGGTCGATGGCGCGGAGTTCGTCGAGCGCCGAGAGCCAGTCGAGCATGTACTCGCCGACGTAGTTGAAGAACGCGCCGTTCTCGTACTCCTCGAAGTCGCCCTCGGCGAGTTCGGTCGCCATCGCCCCGAAGACGCTCGCGTAGGAGTCGCCACCGGCGCTCGCGGTTTCGCCGACGCCGTCCACGATTTCCCAGAGGTGCTCGTTGAGTTCCAGCCCCGGCACCTCGTTGTTCAGGTCGTCGAAGGTCGAGCGCGGGGCCTTGTTGTGTTCGCAGAGCGGCGCGCCGTTGTAGATGCGCTTGCCCAGCACGTCGCAGGCGCGCTTGAGGAAGACGCCCGACCAGATGTCGTCGAACCGGCCCACGTCCCACCGGTTGTCGTCCATCGGAAGCTGGTAGAACGCCGGGATAATCTCGCGCTCGAACGCGAGGTTCATCGAGCAGACGGTGAGGTAGTTGCCGCGCGCGGCCACGAAGTCCTCGGCGTAATCGGCCTTCGTAGTGCGAGTCTGGGCCTGCCCCTGCAGGTCGCCGTCCATCAGGATGCGGACCGCGTCGAGGTCCGGGACGTTGGTCCAGAGGCCCTGCGAGGCGACCACGTCCGAGACGCGGGCGGTGTCGGTCTCGACGGTCTCGCCCATCGCGGCGTAGGGGTAGCCTCGGGGGTAGAGACCGTGTTCCTCGAAGTTCTGGTAGAGGACGTTGACCCAGTTCTCGTCCGAGGAAACCTCCGTCACCTCGCCCTCGAAGTCGAGGTTCCGCATGTGGCGACCGAAGAAGTCGAAGTCCTCGTGGGGTAGGGTGTCGTCGTCCACGAAGAAGCCGTAGTCGAAGTCGTTGGCCCAGATGTACAGCAGGCCGAAACTCGTCTCGGCGTGACTCGCGGCGGGCACGAGGTGGTCGTACTCCGCGATGCCCCGCGCTTCGTACCACTCCTCGCGCCGAGTTCCGTCGAAGACCTCCCCCGAGACGCCCTCGTCGGCCAGCATCTCGCGCATCGCGTCGGTGTCGCAGAAGTCCTCCGTGACCAACAGGACGTGGAGGCGGTCCAAGTCGAAGTCGTGTGCGCGGGCGTTGTCGAAGTACGCCCGCATGCACTCGTACTCCCGAATCGTCGGGACGACGACGCAGATGTCCTCTGTCGCGCTCATTCGTTACCACGAATTGGTTTAGGCAAGCCTAAAAGATTGTCTGTTCGCGTCGGCGGGACGGACCGTCGCGAGTAGGCGACGACGAAGCGTCGTCCGGATTTAAAGGGAATCAGCGGCGCTCCGCCGAACATCTCCGGAATCGGAGCCAAGCGTCTCACCGCCGTAACCACGACCATGGTACTTGATAACGCACAGAGCAAGTACGGAGTCGCGGTCCTCGTCATCGCCGGAGTCCTACTGTTCGGGTCGGTCGCGCTCGGCCTCCCTTTCGCCCGCGAGGCGGGCGCGGTCTCGGTCCTCGGCCTCGCGGCCGGCGCGGTGCTAATCGGCACTGCGGAAGACGGGCGGCCGGTTTGACGGCGAGCGGTCGGTCGGCCATCCGCCGGACCATCCGCCGAGTCGTCCGGCGGGTCGCCCGAGCGAGAGCCGGAAGTAATTTCAATCGTCTGACTCTCGGTCGGAGTATGTCGCCCTCCCGCCGCGCCCTCCTCCGGGCGGGTCTGCTCGGAGTCGCCGGCACGCTCGCCGGTTGCTCGGGAACCCCGGAAACGCGGACGACCGAAGAGACGCGAACGACGGAGCGGACCGCGGACGCGACGACCGCCGAGCGGCCGGTCCGAGCGACCGACGAATCGACGACCGAAACGGAGACGACCGCCGAGTCGAGGACCGGCGCCGAGCGGACTGTGGACGGCCGCGCGGTCGCGTTCGTCCACGAGACGCCCGTCTTCGACTGGGGCGTCTCCGACACCGCGACGCGGTACTACGCTCACGTTCTCGACAGCGAGAGCGACGCCGAACGACTCGACGCGTCGAGCGTCCCCGCCGGTAGAGTCGGACCGAACGCCGAAGCCGTCGAGCGGTTCGTCGCCGAAACCGACTTCGAGACGACCGCGGTACTCGCGGTGCAGACCGAACTCCCCTCCTCGGCGTTCGGCCTCGCGTTCGACTTCGTGGACTGGAACGCCGCACCGCCGCAGGTCGTCTGTCACGTCGAGTCGAGAAACCGACAGCGCGGTGGTCCGGCGACTTCGACGCTACTCCTCCGAGTTCCGTCCGGCGTCGCCTCGCAGGTCCGCGTGACCGTCGTCGACAGGGCAGGGGCCTTCGGCGTCGAGTCGGTCTATCGAACCGAGACGTTCGCGCCGCCGAACCGGCCGGTGTTCGAGACGGTGAACGTCGAGTCGAGAAGCGACCCGCCGAGCGATTCGCTGGACGTGCCGGGCGGCGCTCTCGTCACGACGCCGGAGGCGGCGGAGCAGTTCGCGCCGACGGACGCCGCCTTCGCCGAGTTCGTCCGCGAAACCGACTACGAGGACGGCTACCTGCTGGCGCTCCAACTCCGACTGGGAGCGAACGGCTACCACCTCTGGCCGACCGACGTCGTCACCGACGGGCGCGAGGCGGTCGTGCAACTCCGCCACGACTTCGGCGGAGCCCTGAACGCGGAGTTCACTAACCTCCTGCTCTCACGGATTCCCGGCGAGGCCCCCGAACGCGGGACGGCGGCGGTCCGGAGGTACGACCGACGCCAGACCGTCACCGAGACCCGGGCCGTGCCGCTCTCGGCCGACCCCGACGACTGGCGACCGACGACGCCCGAGACCACCGCAACCGGCAATCGGACCTAAGTTACCGGACGATGATACGAGGTGCATGGACGACGACACGCAACTCTGGGGCGGGGTCGGACTCATCGTCGTCGGGACGCTCGTCCTGTTCGCACCGCTGGTGTTGAACCTCGCGTACACCACGCTGCTACTGTCGGCGGCAGTTCTCGTGCTGGCCGCGGGGTCGGTGCTGATAGGACTGTCGCGGCGCGGGCGAGCGGTCTGAGTCCGACCCGTCCGGGTTCGAGGTCGGACGCACTAAGAGCGTGTCGCGGACTCGGAGGTCGGCCTCGCGCCCGGGGTCGGCGATACAATCAAATGTCCGCCTGTCGAGATTCCAAGACATGCCTCTCGACTACGAACGCGAGCGCGAGACCTTCGAGTGGGACATTCCGGCCGACTACAACGTCCCGGCGGTCGTCGAGGACCACGCCGAGTCGTTCGGCGACCGACTCGCGGTCCGGTTCCGCGACGACGAGGGCGGCGAGGCCGAGCGGACCTACGCCGACCTGCGCGACGACCAGAACCGGTTCGCCGCCGCGCTGGCGGACTTGGGCGTCGGCGAGGGCGACCGAGTGATGCACCTGTTCCCGCGCCACCCCGACGCGTTCGCCGTCCAGTTGGGCGCGCTCGCTCGCGGCGCGCTACTGGTCCCCTGTTCGGCCATGCTCAAGCCGAAGGACATCGCCTTCCGGGCCAACGACTGCGAGGCCGAGACCGTGGTGGTCCACGCCGACCTCACCGAGATGGTCGAACCCGTGCTGGACGAGACGCCCCTCGACACCGTCGTCGTGCTGGACGCGGACGGCGACCCCGAGCGCGAGAACTGGCACGCCTTCGCCGACCTGCTGGAGGGACGGCCGACCGACCACGACGGGCCGGAACTGTCGGCCGACGACCCGATGTCCATCAACTACACCAGCGGGACGACCGGTCAGCCGAAACCCGTCCTCCACCGCCACCGGTGGATGCGGTGCTTCGAACTCGTCAACGGCCAGTACTGGTGGGGCGTCGACAGGGACACCGACTTCTCGGACGAACTGCTCTGGGCGACCACCGGCACCGGGTGGGCAAAGTGGTTCTGGAGTCCCGTGGGCGTCGGGTTGACGACCGGTGCCTCGCAATTCATCTACGACGGCGACTTCGACGCCGGAACCTTCCTCGACCTGATGGAGGAAGAAGGCGTCACGCGCCTGTGCGCCGTGCCGACCCAGTACCGGATGTTCACGCAGGTCGACGGACTGGGCGAGTACGACCTCGCGCTGACCGAGGCGGTGTCGGCGGGCGAACCGCTGAACCGCGAACCGATTCAGGAGTTCGAGGAGGCGTTCGGCGTCACGCCGCGGGACGGCTACGGCCAGACCGAGACGGTCGCGCTGGTGACGAACTACCCCGGCATCGACGTGAAGCCGGGGAGCATGGGCAAGCCCGTGCCCGGCATCGACGTGACCCTGCTCGACACGCAGGACGAGGAGGAAGTGGACGCGGGCGAGACCGGCGAAATCGCGGTCCCGGTCGGGAGCCCCGCCATCTTCGACGGCTACTACGAGAAGCCCGACTTGGACGAGCAGACGTTCCACGGCGACTACTACCGGACCGGCGACCTCGCCCGGAAGGACGAGGACGGCTACTTCTTCTTCGAGGGCCGGGCCGACGACATCATCATCTCGTCGGGCTACCGCATCGGCCCGTTCGAGGTCGAGGACGCGCTCGTGGGCCACGATGCGGTCGCGGAGGCCGCGGCGGTCGCCAGTCCTCACGACGAACGCGGGAACGTCGTCAAGGCCTACGTCGTCCTCGCGGACGGCTACGAGAGCGGCGAGGACCTGACCGACGAGTTGCAGGACTACATGAAGGAGGAGACGGCCCCGTACAAGTACCCGCGGCGCATCGAGTACGTCGACGAACTCCCCACGACCTCCAGCGGGAAGATTCGCCGGATAGAGCTTCGCGAACAGGAGAACGAGCAGTTCGGCGAGTGAAGCCAGCAGGGGCGAAAGCGGCCTCCGCTGGCGTCACGGCACTCGTCGGACGCCGACTCCAGTTCGGCTATTGACACCATCGAGAGGGGCTGAAACGCCGAACGACGATTCTCGCTGATGAGAATAAGCACCAAGGATTATACCGAAAGAGTCGAACCTCGGAGACATGTCGCCGAACTCCGACGCTCCTCGGTCGCTGCCGAGCGAGCAGATACCGTCGCTTCTCGTCGGTCTCGGGGGGCTGTTTTTCCTCCTCTTTCTGGCCGGGCAGTACGTCTTCTACCGGGCGCAGTTCGGTCTCTCGGAAGGTCTCGCGGTCAGTTTCTCGCTCTACGTAATCTTCATGGCGGCGCTGATAGGCGGCGGGTACTGGCTCGGCAGGAGCGACCTCCCGCCGAAGCGCTACCCCCGCATCGGCGGGTGGGTACTCGGCGGTCTCCTGTTCTTCCTCACCATCAATCTCGCCATCATGGCGTCGTGGTCGGGCGGTACGACGCCGTTTCGCTTCTCGTGGGGGCTCTGGGCGGCGAACGTCGGGGCGTCGGGCGGCCTGCTCGTCGGTTGCGTCGAGGCGCGAGCCATCCAGCGCGAACTCGAAGCCCAACGGGCCTCGATGCGCGCCGAACAGGCCGAAGGACAGCGCCAGTGGTTCGACTATCTCAACGGTCTCCTGCGTCACGAAGTGCTGAACACCACGAACGTCATCATCGGCTACGCGTCGGTTCTGCTCGAAGACGACGACCTCGACGGAGCCACCGAGTCCGCCCTCGAACGGATTTACCGACAGGGCCAAGACATGACGAAGGTCATTCGCGACGTGCAGGTGCTGATAGAACTGACGCAAGACGACGCGGACCTGCGACCGGTGGACCTCCGGGACGTACTCGACGACGAACTGCGAGTAATCGCGGAGAACTACGAGGCTGTCGAAATCGAGACCGCCGTTCCGGAGTCGCTACTCGTGACCGCGGACGACCTGCTTCCGCGGATCTTCGGGAACCTGCTCAGGAACGCCGTCGAACACCACGACGGCGACCGGCCGCGGATACGAGTGACCGCCGAGCGAACCGGCGAGACGGTCGCGGTCCGGGTCGCGGACGACGGTCCCGGCGTCCCGGCCAAAGAGCGCGCGGCGCTCTTCGAACGGAGCGACAACAGCGGCGCGACCCACGGTCTCGGTCTCTACATCGTGCAGACGCTGACCGAGCGCTACGACGGGAGCGTGGAACTGACCGAGACCGGTCCCGAGGGGAGCGTCTTCACGGTCACGCTCCCGGCCGCGGACCGAGGCGAGGCGGTCGAGGAAGCGAACGAGTCGGTCGGTGAATCCGGCGAAACAGTCGGCGATTCTACTGAGACGCCCGGCGAGTCCAGTGAACTGGCCGAGAAATCCGGTGAAACGACGGTCGAGGGTTAGTCTCGCACGGCCGTCGCCGAATCGGCGAAGTACTGCGCCACGTCCTCCGGGTCATCTACCGCGTCCAGCGCCAGCGCCAGTTTCACCCGCGCCTTCCACGGCGCGAGGTCGCCGCCGGGAATCGCACCTCGGTCCTGTAGCGTCTGACCGCCGCCCGCGGTGCCGTAGACCGCGCCGGTGGTTCCCGCGCCGCACCGCGAGGTCAACACGACCGGGACGCCCGCGTCGATGGCGTCCGCGACGGCCTCGCCGAGTTCGCCGGTCGCGTTCCCGAGACCGGTTCCCGCGAGGACGAGACCGTCCACACCGGATTCGACCGCGCGCTCGACTTGCGCGCCGTCCACGCCCGCCGCCGAGACGACCATCTCGACGCGAGCGTCGGGTTCCTCGACCGACGCGTCCTCCCCCGCGACCGGGAGGTAAACCGACTCGCTCCGCGGTTCGCGGTGGAGTCGAATCCCGGCGCGGGTCAGCGTGGCGACCGGGCCGTCGTTCGGCGAGGCGAACGCGGCGAGTTTGTGCGTGTGGACCTTCCGCACGTCGCGGGCCGCGTGGAGTTCGTCGTCGAACGCGAGGAAGACGCCTTCGCTCACCCGGGAGTGGGTGGCCGCGCGGACGGCCGCGAGCAAGTTCGCGGCCGCGTCGGAACTCGGTTCGTCGAGTCGGCGCTGAGCGCCCGTGACGACGACCGGGACCGAGAGCGAGCAGACCAAATCGAGGAAGTACGCGGTCTCGGCCATCGTGTCCGTGCCGTGGGTTACGACGACGGCGTCTGCACCCTCTGCGGCCGCATCGCGGGTGCGCCCGGCGACCTCCGCCATGATTCCGAAGTCCACGTCGAACCCCGGGACCTGCGAGACCGACTCGACGCCGAGGTCGGCGTGGGACGCGAGGTTCGGCACCGAAACGAGGAGGTCTTCGCCGTCGAGACTCGGTGCGGCCCCGCCCTCGTCGGGCGTGCTTGCGATGGTGCCGCCGGTCGCGACGACGTGAACTTGCGGGAGCATACGTCAACTCGCGCGTCCGGTGCCAAGAGCGTACGGGTCGGGGAGAGACTTGTCACCCTCCCGGACGCTCTCAAATCGCCCCGGAAATTTATTTATTCTAGTTCGTCGTACGTGTCCTGTGTTCGGGAGCTTTCCCCACGAGGCGGAACCCGACGGGGCCGTGTTCGGACCGCACCACTTCTATCTCGGCGTCCTGCTGATACTGCTGGTCTGTTGGATGCTCAACGACGCCGATTCGGAGGGCGGCCCGTGGGGTATCGCGGGACTGACGCTGCTGTCGGTGTTCGCGTTCGCGCTGACGTGGCCGTACTACCCCGCGGTCGGCGCGTTCGGCGTGTTGGTCCTGCTCGGCGTCGCCACGCTCGCGGCGATGCGCCCGCGCTGGTGGCGCTACGGGACGGTGCCCCACGCCGCGCTCCTCGTCGGCCTGTTCGTCGCGTGGGACGACGCCCTCAGCCACGCGCTCGGCTGGCGGACGCCGCTGGATTCGCTCTGGGCGCGATACCTCCACTCCTACGTCTCGGACCCCTACGTGCCCGAGAAGCTTCGCTTGCCCGAGGGCGTGCGACTGCCGACCGAGGTCCGCCTACCCCCCGACCTGAAAGCCTTCGTCGCGGAGCAGGTCGGCGGCGCGCTCGCGGTGGTCCCCCTGTAGTTCGATGCGGCCCTCGTCGACGGTCCCGCCGGTGGCGAGGTTGCTCTTGAGTTGCGAGGCGAGGTCGCCTACGTCCACCGAGGTGGAGTCGAACCCCTCCACGATAGTCACCGCTTTGCCGTAGGTCCGCTCCTCGACGCGGACCGTGAGTTGCTGTTCGGCCCGTCCGAGGTCCTCGTCGATGCCGAGTTCGTCCGGAAGCCCCGAAACGTCGCTGATGTCTTTGTCTTCCCCCATAACTCGACGTAGGGGATTCGAACCTTTCAGCCTTCCCCGCCGGAGAACCGCCGTCCGAATCCGGCCTCGGTACTCCCGGACGACCGACCGGCCAGCTATCGCCCGTCTGAAACTTCTCTTCTGCCATCCCCGGCTTATAAACCCCTGCTGCGCCTTTTGGCAGGCATGGACCGAGTCGCAATCATCGGAGCCTCGATGACCGAGTTCGGGGAGCGCGAGGAGTGGTTGCGCGAGTTGCTCGCGCAGGCGGGCCGCGAGTGCCTCGCCGACGCCGGCGTCGCTCCCGACGAGGTCGACCACCTGTACGTCTCGAACATGGCCAGCGGCGAGTTCGAGGGCCAGACCGGCGTGCCGAACGCGCTGGCCCACGACCTCGGCGCGTTGCCGGCCTACACCCAGCGCGTGGACCAGACCAGCGCCTCCGGCGGCGCCGGCGTCTACGCCGCGTGGCAGTCGGTCGCCTCGGGAGCGAGCGAGATGACCCTGCTGGTCGGGGGCGAGAAGATGACCCACAAGACGACCGCGGAGGCGACCGACGTCATCGCGTCGCTCACTCACCCCGTCGAGTACAAGCACGGCGTGACCCTGCCGAGTTTCGCGGGCCTCACGGCGCGTCGGTACCTCCACGAGTACGACGCGCCCCGCGAGAGTCTGGCGAAGGTCGCGGTGAAGAACCACCGGAACGGACTCGACAACCCCCACGCCCAGTTCCGCAAGGAAGTGGACTTAGAGACCGTCATGGAGTCGCCCATCGTGGCCGACCCCCTGCGACTCTACGACTTCTGTCCCATCACCGACGGGAGCGCGGGCCTGCTGTTCTGCCCCGAGTCCGTGGCCGAGGAGTACGTCCCCGAGAGCGAGTACACCGTGATTTCGGGCATCGGCGGCGCGACCGACACCCACGTCGTCCACGAGCGAGACGACCCCACCGTGATGGGCGGTGCCGTCGAGAGTTCCGACGACGCCTACGAGATGGCCGACTTGGACCCCGAGGACGTGGACGTGGCGGAACTCCACGACATGTTCACCATCCTCGAGTTCCTCCAGAGCGAGGCCGTCGGCTTCTTCGAGCAGGGAGAAGGGTGGAAGGCCGTCGAGGAGGGCGTCACGGACCGAGACGGCGAGTTGCCCGTCAACACCTCGGGCGGCCTGAAGTCGAAGGGCCACCCGCTCGGCGCGAGCGGCGTCGCACAGGTGTACGAACTCCACCGGCAGTTGCTCGGCGACGCGGGCGACCGGCAGGTCGACTGCGAGGTCGGTCTCGCCTGCAACGTCGGCGGGTTCGGCAACTGCGTGACCACCACGATTCTGGAGGAACCCTGAGATGACGCTGAACGCCTACCGATGCCCGAACGGGCACGTGACCTATCCGGGCCACGAACTGTGTCCCGAGTGCGGCGAGGAACAGTCTGACGAAATCGACCTGAGCGACGAGACGGCGGAGGTCGTGACGTGGACGACGAACACCGCGACCCCGCCGGGCGTCCGGCAACCCAACTCGCTGGCCGTCGTGGAGTTCGAAGTGGACGGCGAGTCGGTCCGCGCCATCGGACAACTGGCCGAGGACACCGAGGTCGAAATCGGCGACGAGGTGCGGCCGGTCTACGCCGAGGAGTTGCGCGACCCCGACGCTGGGATTCGGGAGAAGGAGAGCCAAGAGTGGGATGGGTATCGGTTCGAATCCGTCTGAGCAGTCCGCTTCGACTCGACGCCAGCGAGGTTTCTCACGCCCCGGGGAGAGTTTCCGGGTCGAGCGGTTCGGACGCGGCCCGATACTCCTCGTAGAGCGATTCGGCCCACGACTCGACGGTCGGGTTCTCGGTGGCTAACACTCCCCGTACCATCCGTTCGTCCCCGACTCGGTCGCCCAGCCACAACACCACCTGTTCGTCGAAGATGTGGAGATTGATCGGAACGTCGCCCTCGTACTTCCAGACCCCGTTCCGCTCCGCTCGCCGCCGCCAGAGCGGAACCTGTTCCGACTCCGCGCCGAGGTGGTCGAACCAACTGGCTTCCAGTACGACCTGCGCGTCCAACTGTCCCGCTTCTGACCGGTCGTCGATTATCTCCACGTACCGTCGCATGGCGAGTTCCACGAGCGAGCGCAACTCGGTCGCCGTGCGAATTGCCTCGGCAACGTAGTCGTACGGCTCTGACGGGTCAGGGCGAGTCGGCGTGATTACGTCGGCGTCACAGAAGTGGCGGAAGTCGAGCGAGCGAGCGGGCGACGGGAGCCAGTGGACGGCCTCTCCGAGGTGTTGGACGCCTTCGAGCGTCCGCACGTAGTCGCGGAACTCGCGTATCATGACCGACCCGAGGTCCGTGAGTTCGTATCGGCTCCCCTCCGAGCGTATCCACTCGCGCGATTCGCCCTCGTCCAGTATTCGAGCGACCGTCGAGCGCGAGGCCCCCGTTCGCTCGGCGAGGTCCCTGCTCGTCGTCGGCCCGTCGGTGAGCGCTTCGAACACCCGTACGCTGTTCGCCGAGTTTGCGAACACTCGAATCGCGTCCAGCGTCGGCTCGATGGTTCGTGGTGACATTTCACACGCCCCGTGTCGGGGAGTACGCCCGTGCGGTCTCTAATACTTTCCCACGGGGCCGGAACGTTCGCGGGACGCGGGAATATTCCCACCGAATAGGGCTATGGACGAATCGGGCGTCGTCTACTTCGGGGCCCGCGTTCCGGGCCGGTGAACCAGACAGATGACGCGACTACCAACGAATCGAGTGGAGCGCATCGGACGGCGAACGTTCCTGAAGACCGGGACGGCAGTGGCGGTCGGTTCCGTCGTGACCGGGAACGCCGGCGCGGACGAAGGGTCGAGCGTCTCGAATTTCCACCCCGGCGACTCAGTCGCCGTCGGAGATGGCACGGTGACGGCGTACGCGACTACCGGTTCGACGAACGCAGTTACGACGGTCGGCGTCCACATCGACGGTGCCGCGCTGAACGCGTTCGACGACGAAGAAGTGGCCACACCGCTCGCCTTGCCGTCGGAGACGGTCGCCGGCGAGGACATCGACCGCCACCAGTTCTCCTTCGCGAAATTCGAGTACCTGCCGACAGGCCACTGGCCCGAAGGGGTGTACGACGTTCCACATCTGGACGTCGAGTTCCACATGCTCGACCGGCCGACCGTGGAGGGAATCGAATCGGGTCCGGCCAACTACGCGATTCCGGAGCCGCAGTTACCTGAGGGCCACGTCCGCCCGCCTGCGGTCGACACCGACGACGACGGGGAACCCGACGCACCGCTCGTGGAGGCGGAGCGCGGGGAGCCCATCGGCAATCCGAACGCGCCGGAGTTCGAGGAGGGCGGTCAGTTCACGCACACGCACGTCTACGGCGCGTACGACCCGGACGGCGACGGTGTCGGTCGGCTCACCCTGTTCGAGCCGATGATTGCGGTCGAGTTCGCCGCCGGGGTGGACGCGGTGGTCACCGCCGAGTTACGGACGCCGGCGGAGTTCTTCACCGCCGACGAGTATCCGACGGCGTACGCGTTGCAACCGACCGGAGACGGCGGCGTGTACCTCTATCTCGACGACTTCGAGGCCTTCTCGGGGCCGAGCGAGTGACTCCCGGCCCCCGAGATTCGGTCGCCGCGAACGGGAGGACGAAAAGACGCCTCGTCGACCCCCGAAGCTGACAACCCCGGCGACCGAACGACGGACTCACATGTCACCCCCCGAAGAAGGCGACACCCGGACCTTCCAGCGCACCTTCACGCCCGAGGACGTGCGGCAGTTCGCCGACGTCTCGGGCGACGAGCAACCCCGTCACCTCGAACCCGACGACGACGGCCGACTGCTGGTCCACGGCCTGCTCACGGCGACGATGCCGACCAAAATCGGGGCCGACTTGGAAGTCCTCGGGCGCTCGATGACCTTCGACTTCCGAAAGCCGGTCTATACCGGGGAGACGCTGACCTGCGAGATGACCGTCGAGGCCGTCGATGAGCAGACCGACCGCTACGACCTCTCGGCGGCCGTCACCTGCGAGAACGAGGACGGCGAGACGGTTCTGACCGGCACCGTCGAGGGACTGGTCTGGAAGTAGGTCGAGAGAGAACAATAAATAGCTGTCTAAGAGACGTATTTTCACGTGGAAAAGGACGGTTTTCGTGTCTTAGTGTCGTCACCCGGCGAAAACTCAGACGTTGGCCGTCTCGTCTTCGAGCGCATCGTCGGTCGCCTCGTCGCGCTCTGCGACTGCGGCCGACTCCCGGATGTCTCGTTCGATGTCCTCGCGGCCCTTCTTGAACTCGCCCATCGCTTGCCCGGTCGAGCGCGCGAGTTTTGGGAGTTTGTTCGCGCCGAACAGCAGGACGGCGACCAGCAGGATTACCATCATCTCCATCCCGCCCGGCACGGGACCGAACAGCGGTGTCGGAATCATAGCGAGCGTCCTACGCGAGCGGTCGATATCAACGTCTCGTCGGTCAGTCGGCTGTCACCTCGCGCGTCGCCGAATCCTCGTCGCCCGCGTCCGGCGCCCCGACCGGGTCGGAGCGTGTTCGACTTCCAACACCTGATAAACCGGTAGATTGACATTGAATCCGCGGCCGTGTCGGAGTATGTTCCCGCCGGGCCACTACGGGTTGGCGCTCGCGCTCTACGCGGTGGTCGGGTACGCCCTACTCTCGCGGGGGTACGTCCGCGACGCGCTCTCTGGCGGCGGCGTCGTCCTCTCGTACGCGCTGCTTCCCGACTTGGACGGCCGGTTCGAGTTTCTGGTCCACCGCGGCGTGACCCACACCCTCTGGTTCGCCGTGGCGGTCGGCGGTCTCTGCGTGCTGGTCGTCGCCTCGTCGCTCCTCGCCCGACCGCGGCGCGAAGCGCTCCGGGGGGCGCTCTGGGCGTTCTTCCTCGGGAGTTTCGCGGTCGTCACCCACCTCCTCGCGGACCTCGTCAACCCGTGGGGCGTGATGCCGATTTACCCCGTTTCGCCCGCGCTCTACTCGCTGGACCTCGTGCGCGCGACCAACGACGCCGCCAACTACGCGATGCTCGCGTTCGGCGTCGGATGCGCGACGGCGGCGTGGGTCGCGGGCCGCGCCCCGACGGCCGACCCGTCGCTGGTCCGGCGACTGTACCGCAGACTTCGGCGCGGAGGCGGAGCGGCCGAGTAGCTACGCGTCGTCGTCCGCGTCGGAACCGTCCGCATCGGAACCGCTGGCGTCGGCGCCGTCGGCAGTAGAGTCGCCCGCGTCGGTGCTTGAACCGTCCGCTCGTTCGTCGTCGCCGTCCTCGCCCGCCGCAGTCGCGTCTCCGGCGGACGCGTCCGCCGGAGACGCACCGTCCGCGTTCCGGCGCCGCTCCATCTCGTCCTTGATGGATTCGAGTTCGGCCTCCACGTCCACCTCGGCCCGGTCGTCCTTCGATGCGTCCGCAGCGTCGCCCTCGTCTTCCGAGTCCTCGCTCTCGTCGGTGAGTTCGATGGTCGTCCCGCCCTGCAGGTCGGCGTCGCCGTCAGACCGCTCGTCGTCGGAGGGTCGCTCGTCGCGCCCCCGTTGGCCGTCGCGGCCTCGCTCGCGGTCGATGTCCCGCTCGCGCCGCCGGGACTCGTCTACCTCCTGTCGCTCGCGCTCGACCCGGTCGCGAATCTCGCGGTTGATTCGCCGGGCGTCTTCGAGGATGTCGCGCGCCGCGTCCTCGCGGGGGAGGTCGCTCTCTCGAATCGTCGTCTCCACGTCTTCGAGCGCCGATTCGAGGCGGTCGAGAGTGAGGCGACTGGCGTCGGCCGCCCGACCCTGAAGTCGGTCGCGCTCCTCGCCGACGACGCTACGCTCGGGGTCGAGCAGGCGGATGACCTGCTGGAGCGCCTTCAGCGCCCGGACGTTGGCCTCCAGCATGGCGATGGCGGTCGGAATCGCGTACTCGCCGGTGAACGACAGCACCTCGCGGGGCGTCGGCGGGCGCGGCAGGCCGAGCGGTCCCTCCGGCGGGCGGCCGAGTTCGGTCCGGAGTTCCCTGACCCGCGCTTCGAGGTCCTCGACTCGCTCGTCGATTCGTTCGGGGTCCCGGTCGTCGGGGGTCGGCCGGTCGCCCGCGTCGCGTCGGTCGTCGCGGTCGTCTCTCATGCCCGGGCCTACGTGTCGCGTCGTAAAGAGTTTGGCCGCTCCGGAGACGAGGCGAAGTGAACGAGACTCGCATGTCTGTTCGCTTCGCGCAGTCACGGATTCCGATTTCGCGCGCTCCGCAGATTTCCGCCTCTCAGAACGCCTCGCTCAGGAAGACCTCCGTCTCGGGGAGCATCGCCGCGAGCGCGTCGCGGGCCTCCGGCGTCCGCGCGTCGAGGTCCGCGAACGTCTCGGCGTCGCCGACCGAGTGATAGCCGACGTAGACCTGCGAGAGCGCGCTCACGGAAGCGGCTACGTCCGCGTCTCCCCCGTCGCGGACCCGCTCGCAGGTCGCGCGGCCGTCCGCGACGGCGACCCGGAAGGCGTCGTCGTTCCAGTCCGCGAGGGGGTCCTCGACCGCGACGGTGAACTCGGCGTCGAGGTCGTCCGGGTAGTCCAGCGCCTCGAGCGCGGCCGGAACGTCCACGATGCGGGCCATCGGTCCGGCCTTCACCTCGCAGTCGAGGTCCGCGGGGTCCGGCACTTCGTCGAGAAGAGCGGTCTCCGGCGGGGCGTAGACGGTGACGGTCTCGACCTGCGAGTCGTGGTTGGCGAGGAATCGCAGGCAGTTGAGGCGGGCCGCGCGGTCCGCCGCGGCGAACTCGCTGACGTGGAGGCGCTTGCCCTCGTCCTCGTCTTCGACGCGGTAGACCAGATACCCCCGCAGGTCGCCGTCGCGCTTCCAGCCGTAGACGTAGGGGTCGCCGCGCCATCCGCTGAAGACGCGCTCGCGCCACCAGTCCTCGGTGCGCTCGACGGTGAGTTCGTACTCCTCGTTCGCCGCGGCCAGAACCGGGTCGAGGCGGTCGTAATCGTCCTCGTCCAGTTTCCGGAACTCGCCGCCGGCGAGCGGGGAGTCTCTGGCGAACGAGAGCGCGCCCGGGTCGCACTCGTAGCGGAGCCACTTGTTCGCCAGCCCCCAGCCCTGTCGCTCGTAGAAGGGATGCTCGAACGCCCAGAGCGCGGTCAGGAAGTCGCCGCGCTCGCGGTACTCCGCCAGCGACTCGCCCAGCAGACGGGCGACGTTCCCCTGCCGTCGGTGTTGCGGCGGCGACGCCACCGCCGACAGGCCGGGCATCTCGAACCGCTGGCCCCGAAGCGAGGTCCGAAACCAGTAGTGGACGCAGACACAGAGCATCTCGTCGCCGTCGAACAGCGCACGCTCCTCGCCGGGTTGCTCGTCGAGGTCCCGCTCGTACTCGTCCTGCGGGCCGTCCTCGGGGCTGAAGGCGTACTGCACGTAGTCCCGAAACTGGGTCTTCCGGTCGTCCGGAAGGGGCCGATAGTCCATGCCGGAGGGGCGTCCGGGGCGACCAAATAGGTTGCCACGGTGTGCCACGTCGTGGCAAGTGACGGACGCGGAATCGAAGGGTTTTCGTTATCTACATGACACTCCGAAGTATGTCGCTCTCCGCTCGCGACGCCCTCGAATACGCCACCCGAGACGCGTATCTGAAACTCTACGCGGTTCTCGCCGGCGGATTTGTGCTAATGTTCGCCGGTCAGTTCGTGTTCGCAACTGCCGTCGGGAGCCTCCTTGCACTCCTCGGATTACTCGGTATCTTCACCGGCCTTCTGGGCGTGTTGGCCGCCACGGTGGCCGTCCTGCACAAGATTCTCGCCGAGAGTTGATTCTTCGCGCCGACCTACTCCGCCGCGCGCCGGTACTGGACCGGCCATTCCACGCGGTCGGTCGCGCCCAACTCCTCGGCGGCGTGGAGCGCGAAGTACGGGTCCCGGAGGTGTTCCCGGCCGACGATGGCGAGGTCGGCGCGGTCGTTGCGAATCAGCGCGTCGGCCTGCTTGGGTTCGGTGATTCCGCCGACAGCGCCGACCAGCGCCTCGGTCGCCTCGCCGACGCGCTCGGCGTACCGGACCTGATAGTTCGGTCCCGTCTGGGGGACCTGCTGGTCGGGGTGGGTGCCGCCGGCGCTCACGTCCACGAGGTCGGCACCCGCCTCGGCGAGCAGCGGCGCGAGTCTGGCGGTGTCCTCGACGGTCCACGACTCGCGGTCGGGCAACCAGTCGGTCGCCGAGACCCGGACGAAGACGGGCTTGTCGCCCGGCCAGACCTCCCGGACGGCGGCGGTGACCTCGCGGACGAGTCGGGTTCTCGACTCGAAGTCGCCGCCGTACTCGTCGTCGCGGTGGTTCGTCACCGGCGAGAGGAACTCGTGGAGCAGGTAGCCGTGCGCGGCGTGGACCTCCGCGATTTCGAAGCCCGCGTCGAGCGCGCGCTCGGCCCCGGCGACGAAGGCGTCCGTGACCGCCTCGATGTCGTCGCGGTCCATCTTCCGGGTCCGCGCCTCGCCCTCCTCGTAGGGGTAGGGGTCGGCGCTCGGTGCCACGGTCTCCCAGCCGCCTTCGTCCGGTTGCAGCGGAACGCTGCCGTCCCACGGCCGGGTCTTGCTGGCCTTCCGACCCGCGTGGGCGAGTTGGATGGCGGGCGTCGCGCCCCGCTCCGAGATGAACTCGGCGACCGGTGCGAGGGCGTCGGCGTGGTCGTCGCTCCAGATACCCAAGTCGTGGGGCGTGATGCGGCCCCGAGGTTCGACCGCGGTCGCCTCGGTCATCACGATGCCGGCGCCGCCGGTGGCCCGACTCCCGAGGTGGACCTCGTGCCAGTCGGTGGCGAGTCCGTCGCGGTCGCAGGAGTACTGGCACAACTCGCCAGTCCAGTATAAACAACGCAAACACTATGGGGACGGCCCGAGATGGTCGAAATACGATGGCCGAGAAAACCACCGTCGCCTTTCGGGTTGCCGAAGACGTGAAAGCTGAATGGGAAGACGCCGCCGAAGGACCAGAATACAACAGCCTCAGCCACCTTATCCGGCTTTCAGTTCAGAAAGAGATAGCCAGCGAGGGCCGTCAGACCGCCGCCGAGGACGGCCAACCCGCGACCGAAGCCAGCGGGGAAGTCCTCGATTCGCTCACGCGACTTGAGCGCACCGTCGGCGAGATGCACGACGAACTGGAGGCTATCGGGCGGGAAGACCGAGACGAAGAACTCTACGACCTCGAACAAGTCTTACTGGAGATACTGCCGACCGCGCCCTCGGGACTACAGGAACCCGACGAGGCGCAAATCGAGAACGACGCCGCAACCGCCGAGGACTTGTCTGCTCGAATCGGCGCGCGAACCTCGGACGTGAGCGACGCGCTCGAACGACTCGCCACGAACTCGGCGCAAGTGAGGGACGCCACGCACCGCACGACCGACGAAGCCTACTACTGGAGGGTCGAGTGATGGATAGCGATACCGCCATTTCCCTGTTCCACAACCGGCAGACCAACAAGAAGGCCGACAGCACCGCCAACCGCTATACGCAAGTCGTGCAGGACTTCGCTGAGTGGCTGGAGAACCCCGGCGAGAAGGACTATGACCCAAACCTGCATGACCGAGAACCGAAGTCGATTTGGGAGGCTACGACCGGCTACGTCGAAGTCTTTCTTGAACAACTGCTACAGAATGGCGGCTATACAGGCGGCAGTATCGGGGTTCGGGAAACCGCCCTGTCCGTATTCTATCAGGAGCTTGAGGAGATTGACCGAGACCCCCGCATTGACGAAGACCTACCCTCAACCGAGAACCCCATTGAAGACCTTGACCTGTCAGATTGGGAGTCATTGAAGAACGGGACGAAGAAAAAGCAAGAGGCGAAAGGCCCGACGTACCTCGAACCCGACGAAATCAGGGAGTTGGCAAACAACGTCCCGTCGCCAATTCCCCGCAACGACCTGATAGTTCGACTGCTGTATCATACCGGGCTTCGGCGGGGCGAACTCGTCAACATCCAGCTTGACGACTTGGACACCGAACGGCGCACTATCGACGTACACGCCGAGAAGACCCACCAGAACCGCACCGTGCGCTATCAGTCGTCGCTCGATACGGCCATGACTCGGTGGCTGAACGTCGAACGTAAGGCCCTCGCAACTGCCGGGAGCGACTACCTGTTTCCCACCAGTCACTCGGAGCGCATTGACCCAAATCACGTCAACCGGATGATAAAGAAGGCCGCCGACAACGCCGGGCTACAGAAATACCTCTACACCGACGCGCAGGACAACGACCACGACAGAATCACGGCGCACGTTATCCGGCATAGCTACGCCGTGCAATGCATCAAAAACGGGATGGACACGCGGCGACTCCAGAAGCTCATGGGTCACTCGAAAATCGAGACGACCGAGAAATACCTTCAGTTCACCGACAAAGACCTGCTCGACGCCGCGCGAACCTACGGCGCAGGGACCGAACTGGGGCAGTAGTCGGGAATAGTTCCACGCGGGGCCGTCGCTCCCTCCGGTCGCAGGGACGGCCACAACGCGCTCTCGCTCTTTCTGCGCAGGCAACTCGATAAGCCGCCGACCGACGCCGACGCGCTCAGTCCTGCTTGAGACGACTCCAGTCGGGGTTGTAGTCGTCGTCGGACGAGTGCGTAGTCGTGCCTCGGATAGCGAGTCGGTGCTTCAAGAGCCACCGCCGGACGGTCTCGACGTTCGCGCCGGTCTCGTCGGCGATTTCTCGGGCAGACATTCCTCGGTCAACAAACATTACTCGCATGAGTTCGCGGTTCTGGAGATGGCTCATGATTGGGTGGGTGGGATTGGTTCGGGCAGTAACGCGAGAAGGCCACGACCGACGCCGACGCGCAACGGCGGGGACGGGCGCTTCTCGCGTGGAAACGCGTGGAGTGCGGTTCTCCCGGCGTAGGGTGTGGGGTTGGACGGGCGAGATGGCCCTCCGAACGGTTACTGCTCGGCTTTGAGGGGTTCGTCGTCGGCGTGCTTCTGGCGATGCTCGGCAGGACTGACGACCTCGATGTTGTCAGGGCGATTGTCGAACGGATGGCCGTCCTTGTGATGGACGTGCATACCTTCGAGTTCGCTCAGGTCGTCCACCTTGAGCGTGGCGAGTAAGCGGTGAACGTACACGTAGTCGTCCGTTTCGCCAGCCTGACACCGCCACCGTTCGTAACCATTCTCTTTCGTGTCAAAATTGGCGGGACGGTCGGACGGCGAGCGCGTCGAGCGCGGCGAGATGTCGAACTTGTCCATGTGGTGACGAATTGCCCCGCGACTACAGCCGCATCGCGCGGCAATCTCACGCTGGCTGAGACCCTTCTCGCAGTAGGCTTCGCGCAGGAACTCCTCGTCGCGGTACTTCGGTTCGGTCGTGTCAGTACTGCTCTCGGTCGTCGTGGAGGTGGGTTGCGTCGTGGACATTGTTGTGGGGTTTCGGACGGCGGAGCGCGGCCAAAAACAGCACAGCGAGGGCCGCGATACGGAAAATAGGATGCCGAGTAACTCGGCGACGGTAGGAAACACTACGCGCAGTCAATCGACTGCTCCCCGAAGGAACCGAGCGCGATGAACCTAACGCGCATAGGATTACGGCCCTTCGGGTTAGAACGCCGAAGACTGTCGTGTAGGACTCTGCCGGACTTCCCGCGTTCGGTGTTGCGAGTTGTTACTCGCCGTGTTGTTGAACGAGAATCCAACGCGGGCAACGCGAAAGCCGAGAATCGAACTCTCACGGGGGCTGAGTTCCCAACGCGGGATTTAAAACTGCAAATTCCCCCCATGAAGTGGGTGCGTCCCTCGGCCGTGCTTGCCTCGGACTGTTGCTGAAGGCCTCTTAGTCGCGCGTAGGCGTCGGCGGCTTCCACGAGTTGTATTCCTCGGTTCAGCCTTAGCCTACGGCGGGCCACCATCCAGCGGCAGGGGCACGAGAGCTATGCCCTATGGACATAGCCCTTGACCTCGAACGGACGCTTTGCTCGACCGGGCTTTCACCGGCCAGAACTCCGCAAGTCGGTTCTACTCGTCGTCGCCGTAGTCTAAGTCTGCGTCTTCGTCGGGGACTTCGAGCAGAAGAACGAGCTTGTCGGCGGTCGATTCGATTACGTCCACGAACTCGCCCTCCTCGGGTTGCGGGAAGTCGTTTCGCTTGTCGCGGTTCGGTCGAAAGAGGACTTCTCTACGATACGCCATTGTTAGGACAACTCCTTTCGGATTTCCTTCCACGACTGGTCGGTATCCACGTCGGCGAACTTGTCGGCGAAGTCGCTCTCGTTTTCGTCCTGTTCGTCTTCGAGGACACGCTCGATGAGCGCGCTGACGACCGCGCCGTTCGCCACGTCGGTCGTACCAAACAGTTGTTCGGCGGCTTTCTTCAGGTCTCGCTTCTCGTCTTCGCTCAGTAGGATTGACTTGTTTCGGGCCATGATTGGATTGAATCGAAAGGAGACTGCGTGGCGGGGACCACGACCTCGCTCTCACTCCTATGAAAGCACAAGTGGTATATATACCGGGGGGTGGATGCTCGGAGGACCCACGGGGGTCCCTCCGAATCTCCTTCCTCATTCCTGTGAAAGCACAAGGGTATATATACCGCCCCCTACCCCCCACCTATTCGGCCGACAGAGAACTTCTCGGGCCGAATCCCAAATCACTTATATACTCTTGGCGTTCAACTCTACGCGGAATAGTTGGATATACCTCCAAGTTTCTCGGAGAAAGTTGGACGTTTGTCTTCCAAATTTGGCCGAATCCGCGCGTGAGAACTCGGGACTCAGCCTCTCGCGCCGCCGAGAATGGGGAGAACTCAAGGCAGGAACTCGGCGAGACTCGACTCGATAACGGCCCGCTCCCGCCCCGAGCGCAAAATCGGGTGAAATTCAGGCAAAATCGAGACTACGACGCACGCCGAGTTACCAACAAACGCGATTGGCGGGCTGACTGGTGTAATAACCGCCTTCCCGCCCCTCGCGTGGGGCGGTACCTCGCGGGGTTGGGTTGCGGGCGCGAATCGCGGGCGGGGCTGGCCCTCGGGGGCAACCCTCGGCGACACCGAACGCGGGAAGGCCCCGTCCTCGCCCCGCGCACAATCGGGCGCAGGAACTCGCGCGTCGGTCTCGGCGGCTTCTCGCGTTACTGCCCCTCGGGGTTCGACCCTCAGCCCTCGGCCTTCGCGGGCAATCGCTCACGCGCTCGCAGACGCTCACGTGGGCGTAATCTACATTCGGAGAGAAACCCACGAGGGGGACAAACCGAGGGGGGCAACCCAAGAGTACCACCCCGAGAGTATGAATCTCGAACGGTTCCGTTACTCGATAAGGCCCGGTACGCCCTACATCAAGTGTTGGGGACTACTGCGCATTGGGACTCTTGCGCTTCGGTTCCTTGCGCTCCGGCCCCTTCGGGCTACCCCCTACGCTCACAATCGCCCGTGAGTTCTCACAGAGTGCCCTCGGTCTCGCTCACAAACCGCCAGCGAGAGACGACCCAACCCCTTGCCCCTCGCCGAGGATTCGCTCACGCAACTGTCGGTCACATTCTCCATGCTCACGGGACCATATAGCCTCTCGGCCAAGAAAAATCGGGGGCGTCGGGCAACCTCACGACCGTTAACGCTGTATATACTCATTCAGCGAGAACTGGCACATCGGCGAGACCATCACGCGATTCCGAATCTCCGCGTCGCGAATCGACAGCGCGGCAAAGAGGTCGTCGGTCATCGCTTGCTCCTCGGGACTCCGGGCCCGAAAGGCCTCGGCTCACCCACGTTTCTTGCCGAGGGTTGCGATTCTGGGTTTTCGCACCTCCGAAACACTTATTGTAGCCATTCCCGTTATTGGTGAATCAATGTCTGGGGAGGAACGAAGGGGGAGCCAGAAATCGATAGCTCGATTTCGACGTCGACTGGCGGACCTCAAGCGGAACGGGTGTAACATTCTACTCGTCGGTACCGACGCGCTGGACGCGGCCTGCGAGCGACTGCTCGGCGAGTCGAGCGCCGGACCGCGCTACCGGCTGTTCGTGACGACCGACGCGAGACCGCCGACCGCCTACGCGAGGCTGAAGTCCGTCCAGTCGGGACCGTACGGCGACGAAGCCGCGGTCGTGAACTGGCAGGCCGACGTTCGCGGGGGGAGCGCGGCCGACGACGCCTCGCACGAAACCGGCACGCTCGGAGACGAATCGCTCGGGGACGGGTCCGGCGTGCGCGACTCCTCCGACGAGTCGTTCGCTCGGGTGCCCGTCGAGGGCGACGAACTCCGGGACCTCGGCAGTACCGTCGAGGAGACCATCGAGCGCTTCGACGCCGACAGCGGTGGCCTCTCGCCCGCGGAGCTACGGCTCTGCTTCGACTCTATCGTCCCGTTGGTCGCCGACCACGAGGACCGGGACGTACGCCGGTTCCTCCTCGGCCTGACCGAGACCGTCGAGCGGTTCGACGGGATGGCTCACTACCACCTCCCCGCGGAGTACGACTCCGAGACGGTCCGCTCCGTCGAGGCGCTGTTCGACGCCGTCGTGGAGGTCCGGTACGGCGGCGACGGCATCGAACAGCGGTGGCACCTCTCGGAACCGGACATGACGACCCATTGGCTGTCGCTGTAGGACGGTTCTCCTTCGAGCGCGTCGCCTCGTTCCTGTCCAGTTAACCGTTTCGAGCGCACGCCTACGTCCGCCATCTTTTCCCCGCCATCCCTTCGTCCCCATCCTGTCGCCCGCTACCGCTTCGACGGCCCCGTGGGGCCTGAGGCGACGGACCGGTCGCGCTCGTGGCCGACGTACCAGTCGTGCTCCTCCAGGAGTCGCTTCCAGACGCGGGGGTCCGCGCCGGGCGACTCCCGGTTGACGTGTCGAATCCGACGCAGGTCGCGTTTGCCGAGTCGGTGGAAGTGGGGCTTGCCGAGCAGTTCCCGGATGCCGCGGGACTCCTCGGTGCCTTCGATGCGCTGTTTTCGGCGCTCGCGGTCCTCCGCGACGAGTTCGCCGGGGCTGAGGCTGTAGTAGTACGACTCGACCGTCGGGTACCACCCTCCGCTGACCGCGTCGTTCGTACAGGCGAGCAGGGTCGACCGGGCCGCCGAGCGCTTCTGCTGGCGGTCCTCCCCGCTCTCGGTGCGGTCGACGTGTTCGACCGCGGCGTCAACGAGCGCGTCGTGGGCCGACAGCACCGTATGGAGGTCGTCGACCAAATCGCTGAGTCGCTCGGCGGTCTTGATTCGGAAGCGTCGCTCGGCGCGCTCGTCGTGTTTCAGGTACTTGCCTTTGGCGTCGGCCTCGTACTCGCGGGCGGCGAAGTAGTTCCCGTTGAGCGTCACCAGCGACTTCAGGTAGGCCGACTTCTGGTCGTCGGCCTCGACCGGGAGACCGACGACTCGCTGGCCCGCGGTCGCGAGCGCCTCCAGAAATCGCTCACCGTCGAGGCGCAGGTAGTCGTACCGGCCGTCGTTGTCCTCGACGAGGTACTTCGACCCCGTGAAGAACGCTTTCGACACCATCGGCGCTACCCGTATCGAATCACCGCTCGACAATAAATTTCTCGTGGATTATCACCTGCGAGAATCGGTAGACGTCGGGGCTGTGGCTTCGGTTTTCACCAGTCCGTGAGCGAGGTCCGCGCGAGCAGTCCGTCGATGGCGCTGGCCCGGCGTTCGAGGTCTGCGAGGTGGCCCCGGAGCAGATGGCCGGTGGCGTGGTCGCCGAGGCTCTCCGCGAGTTCGATGTGACTGCTGACGCTCTCGATGGAGTCGCCGTAGGCTTCGAGGTCGTTGGCCAGCGAGGACCGGACGTCGTACACGTCCTCGCCCTCGAAGGGAATCGGACTGTGGCGCTCGAACGCGGCGGGACCGCTCAGGGGGACGCCACCGATTTCGGCGACTCGGCGGGCCAGCGCGTCGGCGTGGCGCTCGGACTCCGCGGCCGCCTCGCCGAGGAACCCGGCGAGTTCGCGCGACTCGGGTCCGGCGACGTTCCAGTTGTGCTTGCGGAGTTGGTGATAGCGGACGACGCTCGCCGCGAGGTCGAGGTTGAGGGCCTCCACGACCTGCTCGGCCTTCTCGGCGTCGAAGCGGACGGCGTTGGCCTCGACGGTGCCCGCCTGCTGGAGTACCTGTCGCTGTTGGCTCATGTGGGTTAGCCTCCGACTCGGGTACCACCGGCGGCCGCTTAAGCGTACTCGCAGTCGCGATGCCGTGCGGTCTAATCGCGTCGGCATTGGCTACATCCCTCGAGACTCGAACCGGGCATCAGCGTCACGGAGAAGGCGGAGCCAATTCAGTCTCCGCGCTCGTCGAAAATCGGAACGGACTCCCGACACTCTACCAGAACGTCTGGGTCCAAATCCGCCACCAAGTTCCGCTCGCCGCGGTTCAGGCCCGCCTGCACACTCCCGTCGGGGCGGACGACCCGCGAGCGCCCGGCGTACGCCGTCGGGTCGCCGACCGTACTCCGGCCGGTCCGGCCCGCGCCGACCACCCACCGAACCCCGTCGAGTGCGCGGGCGCGGAGGAGAAGTTTCCAATTCTGGCTGTGGGCCGCGGGCCACGCGCCGACGACGAACAGGGCTTCGACGTCGGGCGTGGCGAACGCCGCGCTCTCGCCGACGAAGTTGAGGTCGTAGCAGGTCAGCAGGGCGGTGGTGCCGACCGGCGTCTCGACCGTGATGCGCTCGGTGCCGGGGTCGAGGACGTACGCTTCGTTTGCCCAGAGGTGGCGCTTGCGGTAGACGGTGGTCGAACCGTCCGCGCCGAGGTACGCCGCGGCGTTGTAGCGGGTCTCGCCAGCGTCCTCGGCGAAGCCGACGAGAAGCGCGGTGTCGGTCGAGACGGCGAGGTCCGCCAGTCGTCCGAGCGCCGCGGCGTCGCGCGAGAGGGCGGCGGTCCGGATTCGCTCGTCGGCGACGAACCCGGTCAGAGCGTACTCGGGGAACAGCGCGACGTCTATCTCCGGTGGAAGGTCGGTGACGCGCTCACAGACGGTTTCGAGGTTCGCCGCCACGTCGAGGTCGGCCACCGCCGTCTGGCAGGCGGCGACGGTCGGCGTCCGCGCGGCGGTGGTCGGCGTCTCGACGGGTCGTGAATCCCCGTTCACGTCCGACGACTCGGAGCGACGCGAGAAAAGCGGTCGGGGTTCGCGGCGAGTACCTTTTCGAGTCTGGGGACCCTCGACGGACGTGTCGAAGCGCCGCCGGGTGATTCCTCGGAGCGTAGTGGGCGACTGCTGGACCGCTTGCCCGGAAATCGACGCCGAACCCGCTCGAATGGAGGGAGAGCGGCGGAATCGTCGTTAATCCAATCTTGAGTAAATATTTTACCCGCGGAGTGCAAAGGGGTGTGTATGTCCCAACAACCACTCCAGCGTCGGGAGCGCCTTTACATCGACGGTGAATGGCACGAGGCCGACGACGTACTCGAAGTGACCGACCTCGCCGACGGCGGCACGTTCGCGCAGGTCGCGGCCGCCAGCCCCGAGCAGGCCGACGACGCGCTCGCCGCGGCGCAGCGCGCCGAGTCGGAACTGCGCGAGACGACCATCCCCCAGCGCGTCGAATGGCTCGACGCGATTGCGGAGGGCCTGCTCGAACGCAAGGAGGAACTCGCCGAGGTCATCGTCCGCGAGGCGGGCAAGCCCATCTCGTCGGCCCGCGGCGAAGTCGAGAGCGCGGCCGAGCGGTTCCGCCGCGCGAAGGAGGAGGCCCGCTCGCTGAAGGGCGAGTTCCGCGAGGGCACGACCGCCGGACACGAGGGCTGGAAGGCCATCGTCAAGCACGAACCAATCGGCACCGTGCTGGCCATCACGCCGTACAACTACCCGCTATCGACCACGGCGCTGTCGGTGGCGCCCGCGATGGCGGCCGGCAACTCCGTCATCCTCAAGCCCGCGAGCGACACGCCGGTCAGCGCGGCGATTCTGGCCGACGTGATTTCGGAACTCGACCTGCCGGACGGCGCGTTCAACTTCGTGCCGGGTCGCGGGAGCGTCATCGGCGACGTGCTCTCGGGCGACGACCGCGTGAACGCCATCTCGATGACCGGGTCGAGCGCGGCGGGCAAGCACGTCGCCAAGGAGAGCGGCATGGTCAACCTCCACATGGAACTCGGCGGGAACGCCCCGGCCGTGGTCTTCCCCGACGCCGACTTGGGCGACGTGGCCGGCCAGTGTGCCAAGGGGTCGTTCAAGTACGCGGGCCAGCGGTGTTCGGCCGTGAGCCGCGTCCTCGCCCACGAGTCGGTCCACGACGAGGTGGTCGACCTGATCGAAGCCGAGATGGACAGTTGGCAACCCGGCGACCTCTTCGAGGAGGACACCACGATGGGGCCGCTCATCAACGAGGGGCAGGCCGAGTGGGTCGAGGAACTGGTCGAAGACGCCGTCGAGAAGGGCGCCGACCTCGTTCGCGGCGGCGAGCGCGACGGCATCCACTTCGAACCGACCCTGCTGGCGAACGTGCCCCACGACGCCCGCATCGTCCACGAGGAGCAGTTCGGTCCGGTCGCGGCCGTCACGACCTTCGAGGACGAGGAGCAGGCCGTCGAAATCGCCAACCGCGGCGACCTCGCGCTCGACGCGTCGGTGTTCACGAGCGACTACGACCGCGCGATGGACCTCAGCGACCGGTTGGACGCCGGGGCGGTCCGCATCAACGGTGCCCCGAGTCACGGTCTCGGCGACATCCCGTTCGGCGGCAACAAGGCCTCGGGCATCGGTCGGCAGGGCCTCCACACGACCATCGAGGAGATGGTCCGGAAGAAGAGCATCGTCCTCTGAAGTCGGCCGCCGCGCTCCCCCGTCGATTGTGGTCGTTGCGCTCCGACGCTGCGCTAGCGTTTTGCGGCGACGCGCGCTGGTTTTCCGCGTCGCTCTCTCGCTACTTTTGTTTCTCGTCGTTCTACTTTCCGTGGTTCTACTTCCCGTCGTTCGACGTTTCGCCGTTCGACATTCCGCCGTTCGACGTTTCGCCGTTCGACATTCCGCCGTTCGACGTTTCGCCGTTCGACATTCCGCCGTTCGAACTCCCATCGTTCGACCTCTCGTCGTTCGACCTCTCGTCGTTCGACTGGTCGCCGACGCCGGGGTCGAACATCTCCCGGATTCGCCTCGTCAGGGCGTCTCGTAGCTCTCGGAGTTCACGTAGGGTTTGGTGACTCCCGACTCCCGCCGACTTCGATTCCGAGACGGGTTCGTCGACGCGAGCGATTTCGGGTCTGCTCCCCGGGTCGGGTCTCCGGGCACCGTCGGAATCGGGGTACGGAAACCGGTGGGTTCGCCACGACGACGGGAGCGAGTCTCGGCGCGCGAGTTCGAGAGACTGGCCCGCGATGGTCTCGGCGTCGAGTCGGGAGTAGACCGCGCCGTCCTCGTGGAAGAGACCGTTGACCCGACCCTTCTCGCGGGGCGTCCGGAGGTACGCCGGGCGGAGCATCAAACTCCAGAAGAAGTCGCCGTCGAGCGTGCCCGCGTCGTGGACCTCCCGAATCGTCGGTGCGAGACTGGCGAGATTCGGCGCGAAGCGCGTGGGCGGTTCTTCGAGGGTGCGCTGCCACTCGGTACACCAGAGCGGTTTCGGGGAGGACGACTCTCCGTCGCCGACCTCCGCGGCGATGTCGTCGGCGAGCGCGCGCTGTTCGGCGACGTACTCGCGTGCCGCGTCCCGGTCTCTCGGGAGATTCATGTGGAACTGGTAGGCGTCGAGCGCGTCGTCGCGGTCGTAGACGCGGGCGAAGCGCACGTCCTTGGTGCCCATCGTGAGCGTGGCCTCCGGCGCGGTCCGGCGGACGACTCCGAGCGCGTCGGTCACGAAGTCTCGGCGCGGTCGAACGTCGCCGGGTTCGTTCATGATTTCGGTGGCGAGCAGTCGGTCGTCCTCGGCGTACTCCTGCGCCCATCGGCGCGCGAAGTGAATCGGCGAGCGGTCGTAGCCCTTCCAGTTGCGCGGTCGGAGGATTTCCGGTCGCGACGGTGAGTGGACGCCGAAAGCCTTCTGGGGGTCTCTCTCGCGGCAGTTTTCCTCGGTCGGCGGTAACTCCGGGGGAGCCTCGAAGAGAACGACGATAGGTCGGATGCCCCGCTCGCGGCAGGCCGAGAGGAAGTGTTCGACGTGCGCGAAGAACGCCGGGCCGTCCTCGCGCCAGTACTCGTAGGACGCGAAGACCCGGACGCTGTTCAGGCGGAGTCGGGCGGCGTAGCCCAGTTCCCGCTCAATAGTCGCGTTCTCGTAGTCGGCCCACATCTGGTAGGCGTTCCAGTCCTTCTGCGGGAGGTAAACCGCGCCTCGAACGTCACGGAGGGCGTCGTCGTTTCCGGAGGTGGAATCGTTCCGGGAGGCGGAACCATTCTGAGAGGTGGTATCGTTCCGGGAGGTGGCGTCGCTGTGGGAGATGTCATCACTTCGGGAACCGGCTCCCGGCCGGTCGGCGTTCGAAGTTCGGGTCTCGCTTCCGGCGTCGTCCACGAAGGTGGAGAGCGAATCCGAAGATAAAAACGTTCCGTGGAATCCGGTGATAGGTCTCGGTCGGAAACCGGTTGTTCTGTCGGGGTCGTTCTGCTGGATTCGTTCTGCTGGGTTCGTACTACCGAGTTCGTTCTGTCGGAGTCGTCACGGCGAACCGTGGTACAGCCAACCACCATTTCCGCTGTTTCGTCTGTTCGGGGGGATATATAAATACCCCCACCCCGTCGTTCCTCTGAATCGGCCCGGGGACGGTGGGGTGGGTACGGTGAAAGCGAACGGACATCGGTTATTTCCGGAACGATGTAGTCGAAATAGACTAAATAGACTAGTTTGCGGATTCTGTTTCTGAGACTAGGACAAGAAGCTTGCTATTTTCAGGGACTCCTCGCTGACTGCCCCACCCACCCCGCCTCTCACGCTATTCAGCGGAACGATGGGGTGGGGGTGTTTCTTAAATAACTCGCTCACATGAATCAGCGGAATCAGCGGAACGGGTGGTTTCGACAAGTTCAAGACCGACCCACCACTCCGCCACGAGTAGCATGGGCTCTTTCGATTTCGTCCGCGAGTACTCCCCGTACACCAACCGCGAGGCGCTGTTGGACGACTACACGCCCGACACGCTGGTCGGCCGCGACGACGAACTGGAGGAGTACCACGGGGCGCTCCAACCCGCCATCTACGGCGAGCAACCCGACAACATCTTCCTCTACGGCAAGGCGGGCGTGGGCAAGACCGCCGCCACCCGATTTCTCCTGAACAAACTCGTGGACAACGCCGAACAGTACGAGGACCTCGACGTTCGCACCGAAATCATCAACTGCGACGGGCTCAACTCCTCGTATCGGGTCGCCAGCAACCTCGTCAACACGATGCGACCGCCCTCGAACCACATCAGCGAGACGGGGTACTCTCGCTCGCAGGTCTACGACATCATGTGGGAGGAACTCGACAACGCGGGCGGCATCATCCTCATCGTGCTGGACGAAATCGACCACCTCAAGGACGACTCCATCCTCTACCAACTCTCTCGCGCCCGGGAAAACGAGAACCTCACCGAGGCCCGCATCGGTCTCATCGGCATCAGCAACGACCTCACGTTCCGCGACTCGCTCTCGCCCAAGGTCCGCTCGTCGCTCTGTGAGCGCGCTATCTCCTTCTCGACGTACGACGCCAACGAACTCCGCGCGGTCCTCGAACAGCGCAAGGAAGTCGCGTTCAAGGACGACGTACTGAGCGACGACGTGGTGCCGCTCTGCGCCGCGTTCGGCGCTCAAGAGTCGGGCGACGCCCGAAAGGCGCTCGACCTGCTCCTGAAGGCGGGGGACCTCGCCCGCGAGCAGAACGACGAGGAGGTCACCGAACAGCACGTCCGCCGGGGCCGCCAACTCCTCGAACGCGAACAGGTCGCTCGCGGCATCGCGGACCTCAACGACCACGAGCGCCTCGTGGTCTACGCGCTCGCCACGCTCGAAGCCGAGGACGACACCCCGGCGCGCTCCCGGGAGATCTACACGCGCTACAAGTCGCTCGCGGACGCCGCGGGCAAGGACTCGCTCACCGCCCGGTGGCTACGCGAACACTTGGACGACCTCGCCATGCTCGGCATCCTGAACGTCACCGAAATCAACGAAGGCTCGGCCGGCGGCAAGTACCGGGAGTACGACCTCCAGCAGGACCTCGCGGTCGTCTTGGACGCGCTCGAAGAGACCTTCGAGTCGATGGGCGTCCACGCCAGCGTCAAGGGCTACCTATGACCACTTTTTGCTGCGCTCGGTCGCCCTGAGCCTGCGGCTCGGGTTCCCTCGCTGGCAAAAGCTTGGGGAAAAAACACGGCGGTCGTCCCTCCACTCGCTCCCTCGTGTTAGTCCTCCCTTGGTCCGCTCGCTCGTCGCGTCGCCCGGCGCTTCGCGCCGCGCTGTCACTCCTCGCTCGCGGTCGTCACGCTAGCCCGACCGCACTACTCGCTGGTTCGGGCCGTGACCGCACAGTACCGCTGACCGTACTCCGTGCGTGTCTCGTCCGGCTTTCCACCAATTATTCGGTACCCGACAAAATAGTCGAGCGTACACATGGTCGAAGTTGGCGACCACTACAGACCGGCGCGCGGCGATTCGGACGACACCGGCGAGAGCGGCGACGGTCCCGTCTATCGCGTCGTCGGCGCGACCGACGAAATCGTACTGCTCCGCGTCACCGACGCCGCCGGTCGGCGCGCGAACACCGGCGACCTGCGTCACGTCGCGTCCGAGACGCTGACCGACGAGTTCGAACGCGCCGAGAATCCGGACGCCGACTTCTCGCCGATTGCCGAGGTCACGAACCTGCTGTCGGGGATGTACTGGAGCGTCCGCCGGTTCTTCTGACGACGGCCGACCCGCTCTTAACCTAACTATATCCCTGCTAAACATAGATATTTATTTTCCACTCGCCGAAGGTTCGTATCCGAAGTGGGGACGACCCGCCTCTCGTGTCCCGTCACCGCTCCGTTCGGAGATGTCTCGTGGCCGCTCCGTTCGGAGCGTCCGAACCCCGCCGTGCGCTCCCGACCGACCCGCGGGTATTTCCTGCTCGGCGTGATAATCACCTTGTACTCCGTCGCAATCGCACCGCTCGTCGCCGGAGTCCGCAGGGGAAATCCGATACGAGTCGGAAACCGGGACGGCATCCGACCGACGAGCGCACTCGGGGTCGAAGGAGACGGAGAAAAGAGTCGAACCGACGGGGAGAAGGGGGAACAGCGAGTGGCACTCGACTACCAACGCGTCATCGACTGGTTGGACGACCGCATCGTGAACCGACCGGGACGGGTCGTCGCCGTCTTCCTCGTCGTGACCGCCGTCCTCGCGGTCGGCGCGACGCAGGTCTCGACCGAGTCCGGCACCGAGAGCTTCGCCGAGGACGTGCCCGAACAGGTCGCGCTGGACGCGGTGAACCGGGAGTTCGAACCGCCCTTCGGGTCCGGAACCGCGACGACGCAACTCATCCACACCGGAGAGAACGTCCTCTCGAAGCGGGGCCTGACCCGAATGCTCACGGTTCAAGAGCGCCTCGCCAGTCGCCGCGAGGAACTCCGAATCGTCGGCGCGACCGGCCCCGCCAACGTCGTCGCGACCACGTTGAATCCCAACGCGACGACGCCCGAACAGCAACTCCGTGCGGTCGAGCGGGCGTCTCCGGCCCGCATCGACGCCGCGGTTCGGGCGGCGGCCCGCGACAACCCCTCGTTCCGGAACCTCCTCAGCGAGGACTTCAACCCCGAGTCGGCGCGGGCCTCCGCGTCGGTCACTGTCGTCGAACACGCCGTCCCGGAACTCGCCGACGACGCGGAGGCCGCCGGGACGAATCCGCTCACGCCCATCCAGCGCGAGATGCAGTCGGTCGCGGCGTCGGTCGGCGGCGACGTTCGCGTGTTCGGCGCTGGCATCGTGGACGCCGAGTTCGGGAGCGTCATCGGCGACACCCTGCTCGTCGTCGTGCCCGCCGCGACGGTCCTCATCGTCCTCTTTCTGGTGGTCGCCTACCGGGACCTCGCGGACCTCCTGCTCGGCGTCGTCGCGCTCCTGATGGCAATCGTCTGGACCTTCGGTTTCATGGGATTCGCGTCCGTCCCGTTCAACCAGATTCTCATCACGGTCCCGCCGCTGTTGCTCGCGGTCGGCATCGACTTCGGCATCCACGCGGTCAACCGCTACCGCGAGGAGCGCGTCCAGGGGTTCGGAGTCGCCGACTCGATGCGGACCGCGACCGACCAACTGCTCGTCGCCTTCTTCGTCGTCACGACCACCTCGGTCATCGGCTTCGCCTCGAATCTGACGAGCGCCCTCGTTCCCATTCGGGACTTCGGCGTGGTCGCCAGCGTCGGCATCGTCTTCACCGCGCTCATCTTCGGCGTCTTCCTCCCCGCGGCGAAGGTCCTGCTCGACTACGGCCGCGAGCGGTATCCCATCCCGACGTTCAGCCAGACCCCACTCGGTTCCGAGGAGTCGGCCCTCGGACGTGCGCTGACCGGCGGCGTCGCCGTCGCTCGGCGCGCACCCCTCGCCTTCCTCCTGTTGACCGCCGTCTTCACGGCGGGCGCGACGGGATACGCGACCGGCGTGGACACCTCGTTCAGTCAGGAGCAGTTCCTCCCGCCCGAGGAGACGCCCGACTACCTCCGCGCCCTGCCGGAACCGTTCCGGCCGAGCGAGTACACCGTCACGCGGGACATCAACTTCCTCGAAGACAACTTCGAGACCGGCGAGGACGAGGAGGTGGTCGTCTACGTCGAGGGACCGATGACCAGCGACACCGCGCTCGAAGCCATCCACCGGGCGGGCGCGGACCCGCCCGACACGTTCGTCACCGAGGACGGTCGGGCCAGCGACCGGAGCATCGTCACGGTCGTTCGGTCGCTGGCGGCCACCGACCCCGAGTTCGCCAGACTCGTCGCGCGGAACGACCGCGACGGTAACGGGATTCCGGACGACGACCTCGCCAGCATCTACGAGGCGGTCTTCGAGTCGGAGTACGAGGCCTTGGCGCGCCAGTACCTGACCGAGGACCGCCGGAGCGCGCGCGTCGTCTACTCGGTCGAAGCCGACGCCCCCGACGCGGCGGTGACCGCCGACGCCCGCCGGGTCGCCGACCGCTACCGCTACGAGGCCACCGCGACGGGCAACATCGTGGTCTTTCAGGCCGTCTCGGACCTCATCTTCGAGTCGGCCGTCGTCAGCCTCGCGGTCGCGCTCGTCGGCACCGCGGTCTTCCTCGTGGTCGTCTACTGGGTCCTCGTCGGCAGGCCGTCGCTCGGCGTCGTCAACGTCGTCCCCATCGTCGTGACCGTCGCTGCGCTCGCGGCCACGATGCGAGCGGTCGGCATCTCGCTCAACGCCTTCACCGCCACAGTCCTCGCCATCACCATCGGTCTGGGCATCGACTACTCGGTCCACGTGGTCCATCGGTTCACCGACGAACTGAGCGAGGCGGCGGAGTCGCCCCGGACCGGCGAACGAGGAGGAGACAGGTCGGCCGAGCGAAGCGAGTCCGCCGAGCGAGGCGAGCAAGCCGACCAGCGAGAGACGCTGGTCGCGCTCTCCCGGACGATTACCGGCACCGGCGGCGCGCTGACCGGGAGCATGCTCACGACCGTCTTCGGCATCGGCGTCCTCGTCCTCGCGGTGTTCCCTGCCATCGGACAGTTCGGCCTTCTCACCGCGCTCAGCGTCGTCTACTCCTATCTGGCGTCGATACTGGTCTTGCCCTCGGTGCTGGTCGTCTGGGCACGACTCTCGGGCGTGGAGTCGGGCGCTGGCGCGCGCGGAGAGTCGTCGGACGCGTCCGCTCCGAATGCGTCGGACGACGCCGCTCCCGGCGACGTAGAGTAGCGAAAAAAGCGCGCGTCGGAAGTCGGTCGAGTCGTCGGTGACGGTCGGCGAGTTACGCCGGACCGCTGACGACTGCCGGAGCGACCATCGACGAGTTGTTCCCGGACGCGTCCGGAAGGTCGCCGGGCTGGACCTCGTCGCCGTTGAGGATGAACGTCGCGTTGCTCAGGTCGCCCTCGGCGGAGATGTCGCTGATTTGGCCGACGAAGTTGTAGGCGTCGGCCGCGTCGCCGTCACCGACCTGTCCCGTGACGGTCGAGTCCTGAACGTCGTCGCTCTCCTCGGTCTGGTCGCTGACCGCCTCGACCGTGCCCGCGAAGGAGATGCTGTAGTTCAGCGTCACTCCTTCGCTCCGGATTTCGAGCGTGTTTCCTGCCTGTGCCCCTTGCTGATTCTGGTTACCCGCGGCGGCGTCCGTCTCGTTGGCTGCTTGGGTCGTCTCGTTACCCGCCGCGGTGTCTTCATTTCCCGCTGTCGTGGTCGTAGTCGTGGTTTCGTTGTCACCCGCTTCGGTCTGGTTCGTCGTAGTGGTGGTCGTCTCGTTCTGCTGGCCCTGCTCGACGACTTGGAACTGGACGATGTCGGTGTTGTCGCCGTCGTCGATTTCCATCGTGTAGGTACCGGGCTGGATGCCCTCGGTACTCAGGTTGACCGACCAGATGCCGTTGCGGCCCCACTGGTCGACCGCCGCCGAGTCGAACTCGTCGGCGCTCGGGCCGTCGATGATTTCGACCGTGATGGTGTTGTCGTCGGGCTTGCGGTTCGTCACGCCCTCGACCACCATCGTCTGACCCGCTTCGATGGGGACGATGCGCGACTGGAGGCCGGGTTGGCTGCTGACGTTCGCCTCGTCCTGCGGCACGATGGCCGAGACCGAGGTCGCGGCGTCGGCGTAGCGGAACGACTGCCGAAGCCGCAGGTCGTCGCTACCCGCTTCGCCGGTCGTCTCGTCGATGATACGGGCGACGACTTGGTCCTGCGTCAGCCCGGTGCTGAAGCTCTTGATCCAGTTCTCGAGCGCCGCGAGGTCGGACTGGTCCTGACCGGGCACGACGCCGTCACCGACGACGGTGTCGCGGCCCAGACCGATGACCATCCCGGTAATCTCGCCCTCGTTGAGTTCGCGTCCCTCCTCGTTGATGAGTTCGATGTCGTCCTCTTCGAATATGTCGTTGTCGTCCACGCTGACCGTCTCGGTGACGATACGTCCGCGCGAGTCGACCATCACGACGAGGACCTCTTCGAGGCCGGGCGCGACGCCCGTGACCTCGACGGTGCCGTCCTCGACGGCGATCTGCTCGTTGTAGGTGCGGAAGACCCACGTCGGGTTCTCGTTCGTCACCGGAGTGTTCTGCCGTATCCGCTGGTCGTCCTGCGCCGTCTGGTTGTCCTGCGTCTGGTTGTCCTGCGTCTGGTTGTCCTGCGTCGTGTTGTTTCCGTCCTGCATCGCCGCGGGCGCGCCGATACCGAACGACGCGACCATCGAACTGTTGTTAGTGGCGCCGAGCGTCGGCTCGGTGACGATGATGGACGTCTGCTCGCTAGTGGCGCTGCTGAACTCGGACGTGGACAGTTGCTCCTGGACGGTGCCGTTCTGCCCGACGACGTCGTCACCTTCGACGACGCCGATGCGGTACCGACCGGGGATGCTCAGCACGTCGCTGGCCTGCGAGAGCGTCACGTCACGCTCCTCCCACTCGCCGTCGGAGTCCACGTTGATGAGGTCCTGCTGGTTGAGTTGGCCGTCCTCGTTGATGTCGGCCAGTTCCCAGTCGCCTTGGTCGCGGACGTAGATGGCGACCTCGTCGACGCCGGGCGCGGCGGTACCGCGCGCGTCGACTTCCTGTCCGGCGATGTAGGTCCCCGCCGGACTCTCGAAGGTCAGGCCGCCCTGCACGACGTTGAGCGTCCGGTCGTCCTCGGTGTCGCCCGCGTCTTGCGCGATGTCGGTGAGGTTCTGGCCCTCCTGGTAGAGGTTCACGTCGACGTTCGTGTCGTCGAGGTACGAGGTGTCGATCTGACCGACGCCGAGACCGGTGTCCTCGTTGACCTCGATCTGGGCCCACGCGAGGTCGGAACTGCCGTCGTTGTTCGTGTCGAGCGTCCCGCGGTCGATGACGTCCTCCACGTCGCGGAACACGTTCTCGTTGACCTGATTGTTCCGGAAGTCGTTGTCTTCGATGGTGACGATGTGAGACGCGCCCGCCGTCGAACCGCGGACGGTGTAGCGGACGTTCTGGCCGCGCGTGGCCTCGTCACCTTCGAGGTCGAGCGCGACGTTCGTCTCACCGGTCACCGAGACGACCGTCGAACGGGTCGCCGACTCCTGATTCAGGTTGTCCCATCCCTCGACGGTGATGGTGTAGTCGCCCGAACTCTGGTCGCTCAGGTCGATGGCCCAGTACGCCGACTGGACGCTGGTGTTGTTCGTCTCGAGTTGGGTGTTGTTGAACTGACCGATGCCCTGCAGGTACTCGATGCCCGTGCCGGTGCCCCGCTGACCGGGGTTGTCTATCTTCTCCGGGTATTGGGCGTACGCGCCGTTGAGTTCCTGCAGTTGCGCGTCCGAGAGCGACTCGACGTTGGTCAGCACGTCGCCGGTTATCTCGTTACCGTTCTCGTCGGTGACTTCGAGCGAGAGGTCCTCGGCGTTCTGGAAGTTCCAGTCGGCCTTGACGAGGAGCGTCTCGTCCTCCTGAACCGTCGAGCCTTCGACGTCGATACCGCGCTCGTTGAAGAGTTCGAGGTCGGTCACTCGCGGCTTCTGGACGGTGACGCCGATGTTACTGCGCTGGCCGTTGACGGCGTACTGGCCGAGTTCCTGGTCCTCCGGAACGGGCGATTCGAGCGGAATGCCCTCCGCGTCGCCCGAGACTCCGATGAGTTGCGACGGGTCTATCGGCTGGCCGTTGTCCTGTACGAAGTTGATGTCTTCCTCACCTTGGAAGACGACCGGTTTCTCCTCCGACGCGACGACCGTGTTCGGTCCACCGACGCCCGGGTTGAACGTCGGGTCCTGTCCGCCTCGCTGCACGTCTGCGCCGAGGACCGCCCCCGACATGGCTACCGTCGAAAGTACCAGTATCGCCGTGAGTGCGAGCGCACTCGCCTTCTTTCTCGTTATCCGTATGCGTGTCATGTTTGATATTTCCGTATGCGGGTCATGTTTGATATTGGTCGCTGATACGGGACTCCCCCTATCAGTGTTCGAGCGCCGGTTCCCCCCATCCCATCGTCGTCGTTCGTCAGGTCGTCGTCACCGCGTCCTGAGTCTCGCAGGTTTCACCTCGGAAAAGGCGGACGCCAGATGAGTGCATAAAAAGCGCAGACCGTTTTTCGCCACCCCGAGTAAGTATCGGCTAATACCGAAAGGACATCCCTAACTACTCGACTGAAACCCCGATTACTCACATAGGGAGAGAATATCCCGCCGTGGTATCCGGGATAGGCCGAGGGTAGTATCGAGATTCGGTCACTCTCTTCTGAGAATCGGTCTCGCGGCCTCGGCGCGGTTCGGCGACGAACCACGCCACAGAACGTCGTGTTACGCCGCTTTTCTCCGAGAGTGAACTCGCTGGAGCTGTCATCGGAATAATTGTTAGCCGAGAGGTAGGTTAGGGTAACTCAACTGGGATGTCGAGTTTCCGCGAGGAGGACGGTTCGGCGTCGCCGGGGTGTCGCTCGGGTGCGCTTATATGCGGTTATCCGCCGATTGCCACCGGGTGTGACGGACGGCCGCGAGTCAGTCGGAGGCTACCGTCGGTAATCGACCGTAGCGCGCTGGCAAACCGTCGTTACCGCGCAGAGAACGATTCCGCGAACAGTCCGCCCGAGAAAAACGAGATACGACGGTGACTTCCGACGCTCCCGTTTTCGGCCGTCGTATTCGCAGTCGTCGCGTTCTCGACCGTCGCGTTTCCGACCCGCGGGAGGATTCTCACGCGTACGCTGTCGCTGGACGCGCCGTCCTCGGCCTCGATGGTGTAGACGCCCGGTTGCACGTCCGCCGCGTCGAGTTCGACTCGCCAGACGCCGTCGGTGCCCCACGTTTCGGTCGCGGCGAGGTCGAAGGCGTCGGCGCTCGGCCCCGAGACCACCTCGACGAAGACCGTATTGTCCTCGGGTCTGCGGTTCGTCAGTCCACGGACGACCAGCGTGTCGCCGACGCGAATCGGTTCGACCGGTCCCGTCGCGTTCCCCGCCGACCGAGGAGCGACGCGTTCGATGCTCGTCCGCGCGTCGGTGTAGACGAACTCCTCGGCCAGCAGGAGGTCGTCGCTCCCGGCGTCCTCGACGGTCTGGTCGTAGTAGAGTTCGACCAGTTGTCGCTGCGTCCGCGAGACGACCCTGCCGCCCGACCGCTGGCCGACCGTCTCGCGGAATGCCGCCGCGAACGCCGCGAGGTCGGCCTCGGTCGCGTTCCCGACTTCGCCGTCGCCGACCTGCGCGTCCCGGCCGGGCGAGAGGACCGTCGCCACGACCCGGCCCTCGGCGAGCGGAGTCCCGTCGGCGACGAGTTCGAGGTCTTCCTCCTCGAACGTCCCGTCGTCGCCGACCGAGACCGACTCCGTGAGGACCCGGCCCCTGCGGTCGAACAGCGCGACCAGCACCTCGTCGGTTTCCGTCGCGGTTCCCCGGACCGTCACGGTGGCGTCTTCCGTCGCCACCTGCCCGGCGATGTCCCGGAAGACCGTCGCGTCGAACGTCGGACCTGTCCGATTGGCGCTGTCCGCGCTGTCGTTTTCCGCGGCGTCGGTGGTCGCCCGCTGGCCGGGGTCGGTAGAGGAAACGGACCGCTCGTCGAGGTCGGCGAGAGTCGCCTGCCGGACCTGCGACCCTCGTTCGCCGGCCGGCGTCGCGGTCGCCATCGACAGCGAGAGCGCCGCGAGCAGTGCGACGCTGACCGCGAGGGCGACCCGCAGACGGCGTCGCTGGCGGGACGAGTCGGCCATTGGACTCGTCTATCGACGCGACCGCCCAAGAAGTTCGCGGCGAAGTTCGGTCCGTCGCGGGCGAGCGACCCCGCGACTCACGGGAGCAACTTCGCGATGGTCTCGTGCTTCCACCAGACCAGCGCCCCGAGGGCGACCACCAGCACGGCGAACCCGACCAGCGCGGGCGAAACCGAACCCGTCGGAAGCGGCAGACCTCCGCCCTGTCGCTCGACTACCTCGACGGGCACCCGGTAGGTGTCCGAGAGGACGGTGTCGCCCCGCGCGTCCTCGTAGGTGAAATCGACCGAGACCGGGTAGACCTTCGGAATCGACCCGCCCGCGGCGGCGACCCGGAACTTCATCGTCGTGGACTCACCTGCCGCGAGTCGGGAGACGAACGCCTCGTCGTTGTCGCTCGACAGGGGGTCGCTGGCGAACAGTTTCGCCTCCACGTCCCGGAGCGTCTGGTTCGCGGTGTTCGTGACTCGGAGTTCGACGACCTCCGAGGAACCGACGGGAACCGTCGCGTTGACCGGTTCGACCCGGAACTCGTCGCGTTCGGGGGCCACCACGACCCGGGAGTCTATCGTGTCGCTCGTGCGCAGGTCGCCGTTCCGGTTCCGGTAGCGCACGCGGTAGGTCACCTGACGCGGTCCCGGTTCGGCCTCGCCGCTCACGTCGAGGGTGTACTCGAAGGGCACCGACTCGTTCGGTCCGAGTCGGCCGAGCGCGTACTCGGACTCCCGGGCGTCGAGGTTCGGGTTGTTCGTCTGGAGAACGAGGACCGCGTTCGAGACCGGTCGTTCGCCCCGGTTCGTGACTCGCCCGGAGATTTCGCCGGTCTCGCCCACCCTGAGCGTGCCGTTGGCGCTCTCGACGCCGAAGGTCTGTTCCGCGCCGACCGCGACCCGCGCGTCGAGGCCCTCGCTGAGACGCAGGTCGCCGTCCCGGTTCCGGTAGCGCACGAAGAACGACGCCTGCCGCGGGCCGGGTTCGGAGGTGTTGGGCACGTCCACGGTAACGTTGAAATTGGCGGCCTCGCCCGGTTCGAGGCGGCCGACCGCGACCTCCTGTTCGCGGGGAACGAGGTCGGAACTTCCGCCGAAGACGACCACGGCGTTCGAGACCGATACGTTCGCGGTGTTGACCACCGTTCCCGACACCGTGCCCGCGTCGCCGACCTGCAGGTCGGCGCTCACGTTCCGAACCGCGAAGGTCCGCTCGCCCGCGACCGACACCGCGGCGTCGAACGAGTCGGAGTACCGAATCTCGTTGTCGGCGTTCCGGTAGCGAACTCGGAACGAGACCGGCCTGACCCCGGGGTTCGACTGGTTGGGCACCGCGACCTCGAACTCGAAAGCGGCCGACTCGTTCGGCGCGAGGTCGCCGAGGGCGTACTCGCGCTCGGCCGGTTCAAGCCCCGAGTCCTGCGTCTGGAGGACGACGACCGCGTCCGAGACGTTGGTCTCGCCCGTGTTGAGGACGGTGCCCGAGACCGTACCCGAGTCGCCCGCGACGAGTCCGGACGCGGTCGCGGCCACGTCGAAGGTCTGTTCGCGGGCGACCGCGACCGGCACGTCGATGGGGGCGCTCGTCCGCTGGTCGCCCCCCGCGTTCCGGTACTGGACTCGAATCGGGATGCGGCGCGGTCCGGCGTCGGTCCCGTTCGCGGTGTCGACCCGGAACGAGAAGTTGACCGACTCGCCCGCCGCGAGGTCGCCGACCGCGAACTCGGTCTCCCGCGGTCGGAAACTGGAGTTCTCGCCGCCGACGACGACCACCGCGTCCGAGACGTTGGTCTCTCCCGTGTTGACCAACCGACCGCTGACCACGCCGGTCTCGCCGACCCGGAGCGTGGTGTGGACGCCTCTGACCGCGAAGGTCTGTTCGCCTCCGACCGCGACCCCGAACGTGAGCGGTCTGGAGCGTTCCTGCACGCCGTTCGGGTTGGTGTACGCGACCGAGGCGTCGGCGAGGTAGGTCCCCGGCGCGGTGTCCCGACTCGCCCCGACGGTGACGTTCGCTATCTCGGTCTCGCCGGGGTCGATTCGCTCGAAGAAGACGCTGGTCCGCTGTTGGGGGTCGTCCGCGCCGCCGAAGAAGACCGAGGTGTTGGCGACCGACAACTGGACCCGCGCGTTCGTCGCGGCCGTGGTCCCCTCGTTGGTGACTGCTATCTGGTACGTTGCGGTGTCGCCCGCCGAGACCCGGGTCAGGTTCCGGGCGCGGATGTCGAACTGCGGCCGGTCCTCGACGACGAGGGTGAAGTAGGCGGTCTCGGTCCGCTGGGTGTCGCCGTACTCGGGCGCGCGGCCCGGTCCGTACCGGACGAAGTTGGTGTAGTCGTAGGTCACTTCGACCGGAATCCGGTAGGTCCCCGGCGGCACCGACTCCGGAATCTCGACGTTGAACCCGAACGGCCCGGAGACGCCCTCCGGAACGCTCCCGGCGAACACCTCGCCGGTATCGACCTGCAACTCGCCCGCGAGTTCCTCGGGGAGACGGTCGTCCAGAACGTCGAGTCTGACGTTCCGCGCTGTCGTGACGCGTTCCTCGAACTCGGGGGGACCGCCGCGGTCGAGGTCGCCGTTGTTCGAGACGAACACCTCGACGACGGCCTGCTCGCCCGGTCCGAACCGGTTCTCGGTCGCGGAGAGTTCGATGTTGGGGCGGCCGACGACCGTTCCCTCCTCCTGTGCGAGCGACCGGTCGGCGGGACCGACCGCGGGGAGGACGCCCGCCGCGACGACCAGTCCGGTGACGAGAAACAGGGCGGTGGTTCTCATACCCGTGCGTGCGTTCCGGAAGGCAATAACGCCCTGCGCGGTCGTCGCCGCTTGAACTCCGGAAACGGTCGATTAGTTACGGTCTGGTCGTCGTTTCCCCGCCGCGGTCGTCGCCCCGCGAGAAGAGGAACAGCGCGAACAGGAGCGGCGAGAGGAACGCGAGCGCGAGACCGGCGACCAACACCAGCGCGCCGAACGAGAGCGACGAGAAGATGCCGCCGCCCTCACCGCCGCTGCCTTCGACCTGCCCGGTCACGTTCAGGTCGCCTATCATCGACGTCGGGTGGACGGTGCAGACGTACTGGGCCATGTTGCTGGTCGCGGTGAACGTGATGGAGGCGGTCGCGCCCTCTTCGAGGATGGTGTCGCTCTGCTGGATGACGTTCTCCTCGTCGTCGTAGATGGCGATGTTGTGGGGCGCGCCGTCGATGTTCTCGAACCAGAACTCGTACTCCTGTCCGGCCTGCAACTCGATGGTCGGGTTCGACTCCCCCTCGATGGCCGCGGGCGCTCGGCCCCGCCACGCCGCCACCTCGCCGCCGAATCGGTAGGTCTGGGTCTGTGCCGAGACGTCGTCGGCGGCGAACGCGGCGCCCGCTCCCGCCGCGGCAGTCGCACCGCTCGCCCGGATGAACGTCCGGCGGGTCACGCCGTCGTCCACGGTTCCGCCGTCGTCCCCCCTCGTTTCGCCGTCGCTCCCGGTTCCGCCGTCACTCTCGGGAGTCGCGCCGTCCCCGTCCGCTCCGCGGTCGCGCCCCGACTCCGTCCCGGTCCCGCCACCGGTTCCCGTTGAGTCCCCGCGCTCCGCAGACGTAGAATCCCCAGTCATCGGTTCTCCCCGGGACTTGGCCGCGAGTCCGTAAGAGTCCACGGGCCACCGGAGGCGGCCAGCGCGGCCGAGAGAGCTTTGACCGTGGCTCCGGTACGGGTTCGGAAGATGGGACTCCGCTCGCGGGCCGACCGACCGGCGCGGATGCACGCCACCGACGTTCGGGCGGGCGCGGCGTTTCGAGTCGTCTCCGAACCGCTCGCGTTCTACCCGGCGGTCGAGTTTCAGGAGGGCGAGTCGTTCCTCGCCGACTTCTTCTGGAACGACTACGAGACGCGAATCGCGCGCTACGCGGGCACCAACGAGTTCGTGCTGTTCTACCCGCCGAAGGCGGCCGAGGTGGAGTCGGGCGACCGGTTCGTCCTCGGCGAGGTCGTCGGGAAGGTCCGGATGGACCTCGGTCTCGTCCGGGTGACGTTCCGGCCGGCGGGCGACCAGAGCGCCTCGGAGTGACCCCCGAAAACGACTAACTGCCCGGCGGTCGTCCCACCGGCATGGACGCGACCATCGGCTTCGTCACCCAACTCGGGATGGACTACGAGACGGCCTTCGACGTGGCCGCTGAGGCGGACTTCGACTTCGTGGAACTGCTGATGGACGGCGACCACGAGCGCCGGAGCCTCGACCCCGACGCAGTGCGCGAGGCGGCCGCGGAACGAGACCTCGACCTGCTGGTCCACCTCCCGTTCGCGCTCGACGTGGGGTCGGCCTACGAACACGTCCGCGAGGGCGCGGTCCGGGAACTCGTCGCGGCGGCCGAGACCGCGGCCGAGATGGGCGCACTGAAGGGCGTCGCCCACGCCAACTCGAAGGCGTGGAGTCCCGCGTGGGACGCCACCGACCTGCGCGAAATCGTCCTCGAATCGGTCCGCGAGGTGGACGCCGAGACGCCCGACGGCTTCGAGGTCTGCTTCGAGAACATCCCGCGCGGGGCCTTCTCGACCGGGAACTTTCAGGACCTCTTCGCCGACACCGACGCCGCGATGACCCTCGACACCGGCCACGCCCGCGTGGACGGTCTCGACTCGGCCGCGACGGCGAAGTTCGTCGCACGGCACGCCGACCGCATCTCGCACTTCCACCTCAACGACACCCGGAAGGCCCAAGACGAACACCTGCCGTTCGGCGCGGGCACCATCGACTTCGAGCAGGTGCTCGGTGCGCTCCCCGACGACTGGTCGGGGACGCTCTCGCTGGAGGTGTTCACGCTGGACTACGGCTACATCGGCGTGAGCAAGAAATATCTGAACGACGTCCTCGAAACGGTGGAGTCGTGACTGCGAGGTCGAATCGTGACCGCGAGCGCGTCGTCTGGCGGAACCCGGTCCGACCGCCGGAGTCGCGGTAGCGGACTGAATACTTTTCCGCGCCCCGGCGATAGCTTGGAGACGCATGACCGATTCGGACCCCGACATCCTCGTGGCAGGCGAAGCCCTTATCGACTTCCTGCCGGATTCGCCCGGCCCGCTCGCAGACGTGGCGAACTTCTCGCGGCGCGCGGGCGGCGCGCCCGCGAACGTCGCGGTCGCGCTGGCGCGACTCGACGACCCGCCGTGGTTCTGGACTCGCGTCGGCGAGGACCCCTTCGGCGACTACCTCGCGGAGACGCTGGCCGAGTTCGGCGTCCCCGACCGGTTCGTCGAGCGCGACCCGACCGCCAAGACCGCGCTGGCGTTCGTCAGCCACGACGCGGACGCCGACCGCGAGTTCACCTTCTACCGAGACGGGACCGCGGACACGCGGGTCGAACCCGGCGGCGTCCCGGACGAGATGCTAGAGTCGGTCTCGTGGGTCTACGTCGGCGGCGTGATGCTCGCGGCCGACCCCGGCCGGACGGCCACGCTGGACCTCGCACAGCGCGCGACCGAGCGCGACTGCACCGTGGTCTTCGACCCCAACGCCCGGCCGGAACTCTGGGAGTCGGAGGCGGCGTTCGGCGAGCGCGTCCGCGAGATGCTCGCGTTCGCCGACGTGGTGAAGGCCACGCCCGAGGAGTTGCGGGCCGCCGGATTCGAGGGCGAGTCGCCCGAGGCGCTCGCCGAGGGAGTCATCGAGACCGGACCCCACACCGTCCTGCTGACGCTCGGCGGCTCGGGGGCGTTCGCCCGCGCGACCGACGACGCCCCGTGGGGCGCGGGCGCGGCATCACACGGCGGGTTCGAGGTCGAATCGGTCGCCGACACCACGGGCGCGGGCGACGCCTTCACCGCGGGTGCGCTCTCTGCGCTCGCGGCCCGGACGCGCGGCGATTCGATCGAGACGTCGCTCTCGAAGGTCCTCGGCTTCGCGAACGCGGTGGCGGCGGTCACGACCACCGCGCCGGGCGCGATGACCGCGCTCCCGACCCGCGAGGAGGTCCGGAAATTTCGGGAGTGACTCGGGCACTCCGGAAGTGACCCGGCCGACCCGCTCGACCCCAAACGGGAAGGGCGCGTACGTCGTTATCAGACGGAAATGCGCTCACCGACCGATATCCGACCGACTGTGCGGGGGAGTCCGCGACGACTGCGCCGCACTGCGCCGGAACGCGACTGCCGACCCGACCCCCGCCGGAGCGACCTCCCACCGACGACATGACGGGCGACCAACCGCCGGACGGCGGTCCGGCCCCGACCGAGGGACTGGTCGTCGTCTCGAACCGCGAACCGTACAGCCACTCGTACGACGGCGACGAAATCACGGTCGAACGGCCGGTCGGCGGACTGACCGCCGGTCTCGACCCGGTCATGCAGCGAGCGTCGGGGACGTGGGTCGCGTGGGGCGACGGCGAGGCCGACCGGGAGGTGGTGGACGAGGACGACCGCGTCCGGGTGCCGCCCGAGGACCCGTCCTACACGCTCCGTCGCATCTGGCTCGACGACGACGAGGTAGAGGAGTACTACTACGGCTACAGCAATCAGGTGCTGTGGCCGCTCTGTCACAGCGACCGGGGCCGAATCACCTACGAACCACGGTTCTGGAAGCGTTACCGCGACGTCAACAGGCGCTTCGCCGAGGCGGCCAGCGAGGAGGCCGACTCCGGGTCGCTAATCTGGTTTCAGGACTACCACTTCGGACTCGCGCCCGAGATGGTCCGGCGGGACCGCGGCGAGGAGGTCACGCTGGCGCACTTCTGGCACATCCCGTGGCCGACGTGGGACGACTTCCGGGTGTGTCCCCAGAGCGAGCAGTTGCTGGAGGGCCTGCTGGCCAACGACCTGCTGGGCTTCCACGTCGACCGGTTCTGCGCCCAGTTCCTCGAGGGCGTCGACGCCTGCTTCGACGACGCCGTCATCGACTGGGACGCCGGCGTGGTTCACCGCGGCGACACGCCGACGCTGGTCGAGTCGTTCCCGATGGGCGTGGACGCCGACCGAATCCAGCGACTCGCCGACAGCGGCGAGGCCGAGGCGTTCTGGGACTCGTTTCGCGACGAGCGTGGCATCGACGCCGACGCCATCGTCGCCGTCGGCGTCGACCGCCTCGACTACACGAAGGGCATCCCCGAGCGCCTCCGGGCCATCGAGTACTTCCTCGACTCGTACCCCGAGTTCCGCGGGGAGTTCGTCTACGTCCAGAAGGCCAGCGAGAGCAGGAGCGAGATTCCGGCGTATCGGGAGATTCAGCGCGAGGTGGCCGAGACCGCCGAGCGCGTCAACGACCGGTTCGGGACCGACGAGTGGAAACCGGTGGTCAACGTCACGGAGATGCTCCCCGCGACGGCGCTCTACAGTCTCTACCGCCACGCGGACCTCGCGCTGGTCAGTTCGGTCCGGGACGGGATGAACCTCGTCGCCGAGGAGTACGTCGCGTCCCAGTTGGAGAACGAGGGGGCGCTGGTCCTCTCGGACTTCGCGGGCGTGGACGACACGCTCGGCGACTACGCCTACACCATCAACCCGTACGCCACCGAGGAGTTCGCCGAGACCATCCACCAGACGATTACCGACTCGCCCACGGAGCGGCGCAACCGCATGCGCCAGATGCGCCAACTCGTGGCGGCGTACGACCTCGACGCGTGGATGGACGACATCTTCGAGACCGTGGCGGAACTCCGGGCCGAGAGCGCCGACTCCGGGTAATTTCACGGCCTTTACGTATCGGGCTTTCGTGAACTCCGCCGATGAGACACCGCTGGCTCTACGCGTGGGGACTCGGGTCGGTCGCGCTCGGCGCTGCTTCCCTGCTCGTTCCGCTCTACGTCGTCGCGCTCGGGGGCGACCCCGTGGCGCTCGGTCTGCTCGCTGCGAGCGCGGCGCTGCTGGGGACTCCGGGCGCACTCCTCTGGGGCCGGGTCGCCGACCGGACCGCCGACCGCCGGCCGGTGGTCGTCGGGAGTCTGGTCGGGGTCGCGGCGTCGCTCGCGGCGATTCCGCTCGTCGAGTCGGTGACCGCGGTCCTCGCGCTCAACGCCCTGCTCTGGTTCGTCTCGGCGGCGGGCGGACCGGTGTTGACCCTGCTGGTAGTCGCCGACGCGCCCGAGTCGGAGTGGTCGCGCAGAATCGCCGCGCTCAACAAGTACCAAGGGTACGGGTGGGCGGGCGGTCTGGTCCTCGGCACCGCGTGGCTCGGAGTCCTCGCGCCCCGGTTCGCCTCCCCGCTCGCGGCGAGGCAGTGGCTGTTCGCGGTCTGCGGCGCGCTCGCGGCGGTGTCGGCCGCGGCGGCCGCGAAGTGGGTCCCGTCGGTCTCGCCCGCGGCGGCGGACCTCGGACGGGGCCAGCGCAGGCGGGTCGCGCGACTCCTCTCGCGGACCCAGCGGAACGCCAAGACGGCGACGTTCGCGTTCACGCCGAATCGGCTCTACTGGACCACGCTCGGGATTCGGCCGCGTCGGCTCGTCGGGCGCTTCACCCCGCGGCTCACCGCGTACTTCCTCGCCGTCGCGCTGTTCTCGACCGGGTTCGCCACGTTCTGGGCGCCGCTCCCGGCGTACCTCTCGACCGCCGGCCACGGCGGCGACGCGACGTTCGGCCTGTATCTCGCCACGAGTCTCGCGTCGGCGCTCTGCTACGGCGTCGTCGGCGAGTTGAGCGACCGCTTCGACGTGCGACTGTTCCAGAGCGCCGCGTTAGGAGTCAGGGCCCTCGCCTTCCCCGCGGTCGCCGTCGTCGGGTCCGCCGCGGGCGCCGTCGGTCTGACCGCGAACGGCGGGGTCTTCGCGCTCCTCGGCGTGACGTGGGCCGTCATCGCCGTGACGGGGACCGGTCTGGTGACGCGTCTCGCGCCCGCGTCGCTCCGCGGGGAGTCGCTCGGCGTCCACGCCGCGCTGGTGGCCGCGTCCGGCGGCGTCGGCGGCTTGCTTGGCGGGTGGGCCGCGCAGTTCGGCTACGGCGTCGCCTTCGCCGTCGCGGGCGCGCTGGTCGCCGCGGGTGCGGTCGTGGTGGCCGCGCTCCGGGGACTGTCGACGGCGGGCGGGTCCGGCGTCGCGACCGCCGGAAGCGAGTCGGGCACGGACTGAGTCGGCAGAGCCGTCGCAGTCGCAGTCGTCGCGGAGCAAATCTTCGGGTGACTCGGAACGCCGGAACCGACCGCGAACCCCCGCACGAAATCTCTCCTCGACCCAGAACTATTTGACCCGCGCCACCACAAGCCACGGGCATGCACGAGCGAGCCGAGGAGTTCGCCGACCGGGCGCGCCGCGAGTACGGCTTCGAGGTGGACGTGAAGGAGTTCCCCGAGGGGACCAAGACCGCCGCGGACGCCGCCGAGGCCGTCGGGTGCGACGTGGCTCAAATCGCGAGCAGCATCGCCATGCGGGCCGACGACCGACTCGTCGTGGTCGTCACCAGCGGCGCGAACCGGGTCAGCGAAGCGAGGCTCGCCGACCTGCTCGGACTCGACGAGAGCGACGTGGAGATGGCCGACGCCGCCGAAATCAAGGCAACGCTCGGCTGGTCCATCGGCGGGGTGCCGCCGTTCTGCCACGACGCCGACGTGCCGGTCTACTTGGACCGGACCCTCACCGAGTTCGAGACGGTCTGGGCCGCCGCGGGGACCCCGGAGGCGGTGTTCCCAATCGCGCCCGACGAACTCGGCGAGTTGTCGGAGGCGACGGTGGCCGACGTGGCGGAGTGAACGCCGCGCGCCGAGACTGACGTCGCCGACCGACACGACTCGGAGACGACCGACCCGACTTCCCGTCTCTCGCATCCGAATCCTTGATTTTCCGTGCGTCCGAACCGCCGGGCATGAGCCTCCTCGAAACCGCGCTCGTGACCGTCGTGGACGCCAGCCTCGGCGTCTGGCTCGGAAGCATCGTCTTCTTCTCGTTCGTCGGCGCGCCCACGACCTTCGACGTGCTGGGCGACGACGCGGGGCGAGTCGTCAACGCCATCTTCCCGAAGTACTACTCGTTTGGAACGGCGCTGGGGTTCGTCGCCTCCGCCGCCGCGCTGGTCGCGCGCGTCGGTCCCTACGACGGCGTCGCGCTCGCAGTACTGCCGCTGGTCGGCGTCGCGCTCAACCTCTACGCCCGGCAGGTCCTCATCCCGAAGATGGAGCGGGCGGGCGACGACGGGTTCGCGAAGTACCACAAGCAGTCGGTCGCGCTGAACGGCGTCACGATGCTCGCGGTCGGCGTCGCGCTGGTCGTTTCGCACCTCTAACGTGACTCTTTATTTCTAAAGGAACGAAGAATAATGGCGAAAGGAACCTACACGTTGCTGATAGCGCTCGACGAATCTGCGACGGTTTCGTTCGGCGCGGCGGGCGAGCGCGACCTCTCGTCCGGGTGGTACGCTTACACCGGGAGCGCGTTCGGGACCGGCGGGTTCGCGCGCGCGTCGAGCGACACCGCGAACTCGCGGCCGGGGAGCGCGACGCCCGCCACTGGCACGTCGATTACCTGCTCGGGCACCCCGCGAGTCGGGTCGCGGACGCGGTGAAGACCGCAGGCGCGGACGCGGAGTGCGCGGTCAGTCGAGCGGTCGAAGCCGACGACGAGGCGGGGGTCGAGTCGGTCGCGGGTCTCGGCGCGTCGGACTGCGACTGCGAGTCGCACCTCCAGTTCGCGCCGGAGCGCGAGCGCTTGGAGCGGGCGGTCCGGCGGGCCCACGCCGACCACCGCGGTACGTAGACCCGTCTCGTCGGCAGACCCCTCTCGCAGGTCCTCGCTGGACGCGCCGAAACGCGGGCGTTCGCCCACGGCGATTATCTTTCCGGCGGACATATCAGTGCGGACGCGCCGATGCAACTGGACCCGCTCCAAGACCCCGTCGACACGCCGGAGGAGGCCTACCGCGAGGTGCTACTCCCGTTCGGGAAGTTCGCGCTGGCGTTCCTCGCAGTCTACCTCGTCGGTCGGTTCCTCGTCGAACCCGCCGCCAACAGAATCGTTCGACAGCGGAACCCGAACAACCCGACGATTCTGGACGCCTTCCGTCGCTACCTGCGACTGGTCGTCATCGTCATCGGAGTCGCCTTCGGGATGGCGGCGGGCGGGTACGGACAGGTGCTGACGAACTCGACGCTCATCGTCGCCGCGGCGACCCTCGCCATCGGCGTCGCGGGCCAGGAGGTCATCGGGGCGCTCATCAGCGGTCTGTTCCTGGTCGTCAACCCGAACTTCAACGTCGGCGACTGGATAGCGTGGGGCGACCGGGAGGGCGTCGTCGAGGCCATCAGTTTCCGCACCACTCGCGTCCGCACCGAGAACAACGAGACTGTCACGGTGCCGAACACGGAACTGACGACGAGTACCATCGTGAGCCAGTACGGCCGCGCGGAGTTCCGCGTCTCCGAGGAGGTCGGCATCGCGTACGACGACGACGTCGAGGAGGCCATGTCGCTGCTCGCGGAGGCGGCGACCTCTCACGCCGCGGTGATGTCCGACCCCGAACCCCGCGTTTACTTCTCGGAGTTCGGCGACGACGAGTTGGTGCTCCACGTCCAGTTCTGGATACGCAATCCGACGCGCCAGGACATCCTGCGGATCCGTTCGGAGTTCGGACTCGCGGTCAAGTCGAAGTTCGAGGCCGCCGGCATCACCATCAGTCCGGCCGCCGAGCGCGAACTGAGCGGGGACCTCCGCGTGGAGGAGTCTGCGACCGGGGGAAAGGCCCCCGCGGACGAGCGGTAACACCGGCGGGACGCCGCGCGGACCCCGCCGGAGGTCACGCCGAAAGGGTCCGCAACCGACTGAGCGCGACCCAACACACGAGGACCCCCGCACCCGGAACGGCGTACCGAATCGTCCCAGTTCCGTCCAGATACAGGACCCCGGCGGTGAATACACCCAAGCCCGCGGTCAGCGCCGCGACCCACACGGGCCATTCTTTAGCAGACATATTCGGGTGTACAGACGTTCGATACAAGTACGTTTACGAGACGCCGATAGCTCCTCGCGGAAATCGAGAGGTGACCCAGTTCGGACCGACGGAGAACGGCCGGGCCGGGTCAGTACACCGCGCCCGATATCTCGTCGTCCAAGTCCTCGAACGTGTCGAGGTGGGTCCGACGCTCGGTCCGGAGCGTCGCCAGTTTTCCGTCGATATTCGCCACGTTCTCGGCCGGGTCGAACTCCCGCACGTCCACGCCGGGCACCTCGCTCGGGACCGTCATTCCGGTCGCCTCGTCGTCGGTCCACTCGACCGTGCCGCGGGCGATTTCGCGCAGGAGCGTCACCGAGTCCTCGACGCCGATGTCCCGACCCCCGAGGTGGCCGGTGTTGAGGACGAAGCAGTCCACGTCGAGGTCCGCCACGAGGTCCCGGAAGCGGTTGCCCTCCTCGCCCTTCGACCCGACGATGAACGGGTTGGTGCCGACCACTCGGATGGACTGGCCGGCCTTCGAGGGGTCGCCCGCGCTGGTCTGGACCGACTCGCCGAGCATGAACGCCGCGGCGGCCTCCTCGGGCGCGAGTTTGGCGACCGGCGGCATCACGGGGTTCCGGGTGATGAAGAAAATCTGGTCCACGCCGTCGAGGTCGATGTCCTCGCCCGCCGAGGCGAGTTCCTCGCGTTCGATGACCGCGCGCCCGTTCGAGGTGTGGCGGTCGCTGTCGAAATCCACCGCGCCGTCCTCGGCCACGTCGACGTTCTCCAGTACGGCCGACTCGTCGGTCACGGCGTCGTACATCGCGGGTTGCTCGTCGGCGTCGAGGCCGATGGTCTTGACGTAGAGACCGTTGCCCTCGCTCCCCGCGATGGCCCCGTCCGGGCGGAGCGCGCACACGTCGTCCTGTAGCATCGTCGCCTCCTCGCCAGCCTCCTCGTCCAACCAGAGGCCGTGGGCCGTCAGCGTGGACTTGCCGGTCGCCGACAGGCCGAGGAACGCCTGTCCGACCGTCCGGAGGTCGCCCGACTCGTCGCGCAGGCGGACCCGCTTGCTCCCGGCGTGGAGTCCGAGTCCGCCCTGCTGTTTCGCGTAGTACATGAACAGTCGGAGGAAGGACTTCTTGGCCTCGCCGGTGTAGTCGCTTCCGAGAACCGCGGTCACGCCCTCGTCGGGGAGGACGCGGATTGCGGTCTCGTCGAACTCGGGAACCTGCACCGTCACGAAGTCCGGGTCCGGGGCGGCGTCCGCGCCCGCCCCGCTCTCCACCGGTTCGAAGAGCTTCGACCACGCCAGCGCGATGCGGGCCTGCTCCTTCGAGACGAAGAGTCGACAGACGTACGAGTGGTCGGGGTGGCGGCCCATCCGGCGGTCCACGCAGACCATCTCGCGTTCGCTCGCGGCTTCGAGGGCCTCCTCGATGCGCGCGTAGTCGGCCGGGCCGAACTCGTCGTCAACCGCGTTCTTCGTCCGGTCGGCGTTCCGCGAGCGCTCGTCGCTGACGTACGACGGCGACCCGAACTCCGTCGCGGTTTCGAGGTGCGCGGAGAGTTCGCGGAGTCGGTCCGCCGACGGATTGTATACCACGTTCCCCGCTTCGACAGGGTCGGGGAGTGCTGTCTCCAGCGACCGAACTGTCTTCCCGGATTCTGACATCGAGTGAAAACAGGGTGGCCGGACGTATAATTATGCACCATTTACGCGGCCGTTGGGGCCTCTACTCCGGATTTTTGATTTCGGATGCGAGTAAATAATCCGGATTTTCCGTCGGATGGCGGCGATTGTGTCGGCGTAGGAGTCGGTTATCCCGCTCGATTCCCGGCGTCCGAAAACGGGACATCACTTTTAACCGCGAATCGGGCGAATCTCCGAGCGTGGACGAGAACACAGGAGGGTTGTCGGGACTGTTCGCGCCCGAGCGAGTCGCCGTCATCGGCGCGACCGAGAGCGAGGGGTCTATCGGTCGCGCGATTACGCGGAACTTGCAGGACGACTTCGCGGGCGAGACCGTTCCGGTGAACCCCAACTACGACGACGTGCTGGGGTTGGACTGTTACCCCGACGTGGACTCCGTACCGGGCGAACTGAACCTCGCTATCGTCGTCGTCCCGCCGAAAATCGCGGTCGAGGCGGTCCGCCAGTGCGGCGAGGCCGCCGTGCGCAACGTGGTGGTCATCACCGCCGGGTTCGGCGAGACCGGGAGCGAGGGCGCGAGTCGGGAGCGGGAACTGACCGAAGTCGCCCGCCAGTACGACCTGAATCTGGTCGGCCCGAACAGCCTCGGGGTGATGAGTACGCCCTCGGGTCTGAACGCGACCTTCGGCCCCGAGAACGCGCTCCCCGGTTCCATCTCCTTCATGAGCCAGTCGGGCGCGTTCATCACCGCGGTGCTGGACTGGGCCAACGACGAGGGCATCGGCTTCAAGGACGTGGTCTCGCTGGGCAACAAGGCCGTGTTGGACGAGACCGACTTCGTGGAGGCGTGGGGCGAGGACCCCGACACCGACGTGATTCTGGGCTATCTGGAGGGCGTCGAGGACGGCGGCGAGTTTATCGAGTCGGCCCGGCGCGTCACCGACGACACGCCCATCGTGATGGTCAAATCCGGCCGGACCGAGGCGGGCGCGCAGGCGGTCTCCTCGCACACCGGGACGCTCGCGGGGAGCGAGCAGGCCTACGAGGCCGGACTGGAGCAGGCGGGCGTCCTCCGGGTCGATAACGTGCAGGAACTGTTCGACTTCGCTCAGATTCTGTCGGGCCAACCCCTGCCCGACTCCGACGACGTGGCCATCGTGACCAACGCGGGCGGCCCCGGGGTCATGACGACCGACGCGGTGGGCGACTCGAACCTCTCGCTGGCGTCGTTCACCGACGAGACGCTCGAATCGCTCTCGGAGGCGATGCCCGAGGAGGCCAACATCTACAACCCCATCGACGCCATCGGCGACGCCGACATCGAGCGGTTCGAGGAGGCGCTGGACATCGCGCTCGCCGACGAGAACGTCGGGTGCGCGGTGGTCCTGTCGGCACCTACTGCGGTCATCGACTTCGACGACCTCGCCCGGGTCATCACCGACCTGCAGGCCGAACACGGCAAGCCCGTCGCCTCGGTGCTGATGGGCGGCGAGCGCACCGAGTCGGCCAAGGAGGTCCTGCGCGAGGGCGGCATCCCGAACTACTTCGACCCCGCTCGCGCCGTCCGGAGCCTCGACGCGCTCTCGCGCTACAGGGAGATTAGCCGGCGCGAGTACGAGGACCCCGAACGGTTCGACGTGGACCGCGAGCGCGCCCGCGAGATTCTGGAACGCGCCGAGGAGCGCGGCGACAACCGCCTCGGCGTGGAGGCGATGGGCCTGCTCGACGCCTACGGGATTCCGACGCCGGAGGGCACCGTCGCCGCGGACCCCGAGGAGGCGGTCGCCGCGGCCCAAGACATCGAGGACGAGGTGGTGATGAAGATAGTCAGCCCCGACATCCTCCACAAGTCCGACATCGGCGGCGTGAAGGTCGGGGTCCCGCCCGAGGACGTGTACGACGCCTTCGAGGACCTCGTGACCCGCGCCCGGAACTACCAGCCGGACGCCGACATTCTGGGCGTCCAAGTACAGGAGATGGTGGACCTCGACGCGGGCACCGAGACCATCATCGGGATGAACCGCGACCCGCAGTTCGGTCCCCTGTTGCTGTTCGGCCTCGGGGGCATCTTCGTGGAGATTCTGGAGGACACCGAGACCCGGGTCGCGCCCGTGAGCGAGCGCGAGGCGACCGAAATGGTCGAGGGCATCCGGTCCGCGCCGCTCCTGCGGGGCGCGCGGGGCCGGGACCCCGCCGACCGAGAGGCCATCGTCGAGAGCCTCCAGCGCCTCTCGCAACTCGTGACCGACTTCCCCGCGATTCTGGAACTCGACGTGAACCCGCTCGTCGCGGGACCCGACGGCGTACAGGCAGTGGACGTGCGACTGACCGTGGACACCGACGAACTATGAGGACCACCGACGACGATCACCGACACCCGACCATGACGACCACCGAATCATGAAAACGATACTCGTTACCGCGACCGAAGAGAGCACAGGCAAGACCGCGGTCGCGCTCGCGCTGGCCGAACTGGCCGCCGAGCGCGGTCTCTCGGTCGGCTACATGAAGCCCAAGGGAACCCGACTCCAGAGCAACGTCGGTAAGACGCTCGACGAGGACCCGATGCTCGCCCGCGAACTGCTCGACTTGGACGCCGAGATGCACGACCTCGAACCCGTGGTCTACTCGCCGACGTTCGTCGAGCAGGCGATTCGGGGGCGGGAAGACCCGGAAGAACTCCGCGAACAGGTCCGCGAGAGCTTCGAGCGTCTCGCGGAGGGCAAGGACCTGATGGTGATCGAGGGCGGCGGCGAACTCACCACGGGCGGCATCGTGGACCTGACCGACGCCGACGTGGCCGACCTGCTCGACGCCGAGGTCCTGCTCCTCTCGAGGTACTCGCAGGCCGGCGACGTGGACGACGTGCTGGCGGCCGCCGACGACCTGGGCGACCGACTGCTCGGCGTGCTGTTCAACGCCGTGCAAGAGGGCAACTTCGACGGTCTCGACACCGAAGTCGTCCCCTTCCTCGAAGGCCGGGGCGTGCCGGTCCTCGGCGTGGTCCCGCGCGAGCAGTCGCTCGCGGGCGTGACCGTCGAGGAACTCGCCGCGGAACTGTCGGCCGAGCAGTTGAACGACGCGCCCGGCGACGCCTTCGTCGAGCGGTTCCTCGTCGGCGCGATGTCGGGCGACTCGGCGCTCCGCCACCTCCGCCGGACGAAGGACGCCGCGCTGGTCACCGGCGGCGACCGGCCGGACCTCCAGCGAGTCGCGCTGGAAGCGCCGGGCGTGAAGTGCCTGATTCTGACCGGCGGATTCCGGCCGCCGGGGGCCATCATCGGAAAGGCCGAGGAGAAGGGCGTGCCGGTCATGCTGGTCCAGTCGGACACGCTGACGACGGTCGAACGCGCCGAGGACGTGATTCGGAGCGGTCGCACCCGCGACGCCGAGACGGTCGAGACGATGCGAGACCTGCTCCACGACCACGCCGACGTGGAGGCCATGGTGGGCGACGCGGAACCGACCTCGGACGAGTCCGAGTCGGAGCAGACCGAGGAGTAGCGGCGCTACCTTCCGACCGTCACCATCCCCTTCACGGTGTCGGGGTCCATCGCGCGCCGGAAGGCGTCGTCCACGTCACTGAGGTCGGCCTCGAAGTCCACGAGTCCGGCCGCGTCCACCGCGCCGTCCGCGAGCAGTTCTATCGCCGCCGGGTACGTGTTCCGGTAGCGGAACGACCCGCGAACGTCTAACTCGTTGTCCACGATGTCGAGCACGTCCAGCGGGACCTCCGCCTCGTCGGCGAGTCCGACGAAGACCACGGTGCCGCCGCGCCGCACGGCGTCGAGCGACCCCGCGATGGCCGACTCCGCGCCCGACGCCTCAACGACCACGTCCGCGCCCTCGCCGCCGGTGTGGCGGGCGACCGCATCGCCGAGGTCCTCCTCGCGGGGGTCCACGGTCGCGTCCGCGCCGCGCTCCTCGGCCCGTCGGAGTTTCCCCTCGACCACGTCGGAGACGACGATTTCGGTGGCTCCCGCGGCGCGGGCGGCCTCCATCGTCAGGAGTCCGATGGGGCCCGCGCCGGTGACGAGGACCGAGTCACCGACGCCGATGTCCCCCCGGCGCGCCACGTGGACGCCGACGCTGAGGGGTTCGCAGAGCGCGCCCTCGCGGACCGACACCTCGTCGGGGAGTCGGTAGGCGAAGTCGGCGGGCCACGCGACGTACTCGGCGAACGCGCCGTCGTCCGGCGGCGTCGCCATGAAGGTCACGTCCGGACAGAGGTTGTACTCGCCGCGCTTGCAGTGGGCGCACCGGCGGCAGGGGACGCCGGGTTCGAGCGCCACTCGGTCGCCGACTTCGAGGTCGGTCACGCGCTCGCCGACTTCGACCACCTCGCCCGCGCTCTCGTGGCCCAGAATCAGCGGGCTTTCGACCACGTAGTCGCCGATTCGACCGTGTTCGTAGTAGTGGAGGTCCGACCCGCAGATGCCGACCTCGCCGACCGCGACCAATACCTCGTCCGGCGCGGGGTCGGGCCGCGGGCGCTCCTCGACCGCGAGTTCTCCCGGTTCGTTCAGGACTGCCGTGCGCATGGGTGGCGATTCGTCGCGGAAGCGTAAATCGATTCGTCCCCGAAGCTACCTCCTCCTGCACGACCGGTCGCTGACGACCCCGCGACGATTCTGAGAACGAGTTCCGCCAACAACTAAAACACGCTAACATATTTCACACGACCCCATCTATTATACTCACACCCCGAATACCCGCGAGTATGCCCGGCGCAGTGTTCCTCCGAGGAGACTCGGTCACGCTCCGAACCATCGAGGAGGACGACATCGAGTTCATGCGCGACACCGTCAACGACCCCGACGTGCGCGAGGGCCTGACGACCGCGCACCCGCTCAACGCCGAACAGGAGCGCGAGTACTTCGAGGAGCGCGTCTCGAATCAGGAGGACGTGAACCTCGCTATCTGCGCGGACGGCGAGATATCCGGCGTTATCGGGCTTCACGACCTGAACTCGCGGGCGGGCAACTGCGAAATCGGCCTGTGGCTCGCGACCGACTACCACGGCGAGGGGTACGGCACCGAAGCGTCGCGCCTCCTGACCGACCACGCCTTCCACGAACTCCGGATGCGGCGCGTGACGGCGCGCGTCCTCGCCACCAATCCGGCGTCGGCGCGCATCTGGGAGAAGTTGGGGTTCGAGGAGGAGGGCGTCCACCGGGACGAGGCGTTCACCGGCGGTGAGTACGTCGACGTTCGGTACTTCGGCGTGCTGGCCGACGAGTGGAACGGACGCGAGAGCTAGAGCGGCCTACTCCAAGCAGTCCCGAGCGGTTTCGAGCGCGGGCGTCACGTTCGCCACGTCGCCGTCCATCCCGACGAAGATGGTGGGCGCGTCCTCCGTTTCGATGAAGATGAGGTTGATGCCGTCCTCGAAGACTTCGACCGAGGCGGTGTAGCGTCCGAGCGGTTCGTGGAGGTCGTTCTTCCGGTCGCTGTGTAACTGCTCGAACGCGACGTCGTCGACGACGTCGCGTATCTGGTCGGCCGAGTATCCCTCGGTGGCGTCCTCCGAGGCGTAGGCTACCGAGTACTCCCGCTCGCGGAAGTCGCCGTAAAAGACGCCGCGCAGGCCGTCACCGATGCGCTCGCGGAGCGACGACACTAATCGTTCGATCTTCGAATCCATCGGTCCGGCGGTACGAAGTCGCCAGTTATCGTTCTTCGGACTCCGTGTCGGTCCACCGACTCCGAATGTCTTCCCGTCGGCACCGGCGGGTTATTTAATCCGGGAGCGAAAACCCGGTGGCGAATGGTACTCGAACGCATACTCGCGCTGGCGACGATAATCGTCCTCGCCGGGACGCTTCCACTGGCGGTCGTCGCCGCTCGCGGCTTTCAAGGTGCGCCGTTCGGGTCGGTCCTGCGACCGCTCCCGTTCGTCCTGCTGGCGTACGTCGCGCTGAACGCCGGGACGGCGGTCGGGGTCTCGCTTCCCCCGGCCGTCGCCCTCGTGGCGTCGGGGGTGGCGACCGTGGGCGCGCTGGTCGGGGCGGCGAACGTCCTCGTCCTGCTCACGGAACGGAGGAAGATATGAACACGCTGAGCGACCTCGTCTCGTTCGTCTTCATCGCCCAGACCACGATGCTGGTCATCACCAGCGTCCTGCTCGCCTACCCCGTCGTCACGTACGCTCGGAACGTCGCGCACACCCGCGGTCTGCTGTTGCTGGCCGCCGCGTTCCTCGTTCTGACGGTGTCGTACGTCGCCTCGGTACCGCTCGGGATGTCGCTGGCGTCGGCCGTGCTCGACCTGACGGCGTCGGTTCTCGCGGCCGCCGGAATCTGGCAGTTCGCTCGGCCGTTCGTGCAACTCGACGACCAAGACGTGGAGACGCCGACGGTGGGCGACGCGACCGGAGGGTTCGAGAGTGCCGGAGACGACTGAGGGTCCGCGGTTCTCGCTCGACCCCGGCCAGCAGGCGCTGGTGTCGGTTCCCTCGATGGGGTCGCCGCTGACCACCCTGCCCGACGAGGCGTTCGACAACCTGCTGGTCGTCTCGGCCACCGCCGCGCCCGGCAAAGTCGAGTCGCTGGTCGAGCGCCGGGGCGGCGACCCCCAGAAGGTCGGGGTCATCCCGATTACGGGGTCGCCCAGCGAGTACGACGGCCCGCTCTGGACCACCGACCCGGTGGACCCGAGCGACCTGACGGGCATCAGCATCCGTGTCTCGAAGGCGATGGAGTACGTGATGCAGGGCGGGTGGGTGGTCGTCGACAACGTGAACGTCCTGTTGATGTACGGCCGCGAGGAGAAGGTGTACCGACTCCTCGACTCGGTCGTGTCGAGCGCCCGCGAGAGGCAGGCCTGCGGTGCCTACTGCACGGTTCGAGAGGCCATCACCGACGAGACGTACGCCCGGCTTCGGGACCTCTGTACCCTGACCGTGACGGTCGAATAGGTCCTCGCGAGACAGGGACCGACTCCCCGCACGTTCGATCTATCTTCGCCGCACGGCCGAGATACATTCCTCCCACGGCCGGACTACATTCGACGCGCCGCGGGACTAATTTTCCGAATACTGCGTACGCATCTATAGACGGTAAAATTAATATCTCGCCGTTTGCTAATAGTACTCAAGATGAAACGACGAACGTTTTTGGCGAGCGGGGCAGCGTCGCTCTCCCTGACTGCCGGGTGCCTCGGCGGTGGCGGCGGTAGCGGTAGCGAACTGGCGGTGACACCGAGCGACGGCGACACCGACGGCTACCCGCCGGAGTTCGACGACCAACCGACTAAGCGGAACGTCGACACCTCGTCGTTCGACACCGTCGAGGAGAACGGCGTGCAGGTGCCGCTGGCGCCCGCCGACGTGGTCCACTACTGGTACAAGCGCGGCGAGGCCCGCATGGCCGACGCCCGCACCGAGTCGACCTACAAGAAATCCCACATCTACGGCGCGGTGCTGAGTCAGGCGTCGCCGAAGCGACGCGCCGACAACGACCCCGTGATGGACTGGCCGAAGGGCGACCGCATCGTCTGTTACTGTGGCTGTCCCCACCACCTCTCGTCGATTCGCGCCTCGCAACTCATCAACTCGGGCTACAAGAACGTCTACGTCATCGACGAGGGCTTCTGGAAGGGGTGGCACGACCGCGGCTACCCGATGCGCGGCGAGAACGTGGCCAGCAAGCCCAAGAGTTGGGTCATCCGCGGCGAGACCGACGCCTCGCTCGCGGGGCGCAACGCGTGGGCGCGCCACCGCTCGACCGGTCAGGTGGAGTCGACCGACATCTCGGACGCCGGGAGCTACGAACTCCACCTCAAGTTCCACGAGGTCGGCCCGGACTCGACCATCGAAGTCGAGACGCCCAGTTACACGGTCGAAGGAAAACTCGAAGACCTCGCCTCCGGCACGGTGCAGGGCTGACCGCGCGCCGCGGCGCTCGCGTCTCTCGACTCAGACCGCCGCGTCGGGCGTCTCGCCGTCGTCGAACGGGTCTTCGAGTTCGCCCATCATCGACTCGAAGGCGTCGGTGGCCGTCACCATCCCGACCGTCTCCCCGTCGTCCACGACCAGCGCGAGTTCCTGTCCCTCCTCCTGAAAGCGGTCCACGAGTCGGCTGACCGCGATACTCGACTCGACTGTCACCGGTTCGCCCGCGACGTCCGCTAACGTCAGCGACCCGTCGAGGAGGTCGTCCTCGCGGCCCACCAGCGGCGGGGTGTAGACGATGCCCGCGAACTCGTCGAGCGACTCGCCGACGAGCGGAAAGCGAGTGTGGGGAAACTCGCGCAGGAGTCGGAGGTTCTCCTCGGACGGGTCGGCGGTCGAGAGCGCGACGATGTCCTCGCGCGGAACCATGATGTCCCGGACCGGAATCGTCCCGAGGTCGAGCGCCGCGAGGACCTCCTCCTCGCGTTCCTCTTCGAGTCCGGCCTCCCGGAGCATCTCGCCCATCTCGCGGCGGGCGTCGCCGCGACTCGACACCTCGCGGCCGTCGCCCTCCTCGGCCTCGGTCCACGACCGGGTGATTTCGACGCCGAACAGCGAGAGCAACCACTTCGCGGTCTTGTCCGCGAGGACGATGACCGGTGACATGAGCTTCGTCCAGTAGTACAGCGGCGCGGACCCGTACTTGGCGACGACCTTCGTGCGCTCGATGCCCAGATACGTCGGGGCCTGCTCACCGACGACGACGTGCATGAGGTTGATGACCGCGAGTGCGCCGACGGCCGCCAGCGCGTGCGAACCGACGCCGGTCAACTCGACTGCGGGCCTCAGGAGGTGGGCGAGCGCGGGTTCGGCCACGACGCCCAGTCCGACGCTACAGATAGTGATACCGAGTTGACACCCCGAGAGGAAGATTTCGAGTCGGTCGGTCATCTCCCACGCGCGTTCGAGACCCATCGACCCTTCGAACTCGCCCGCCGTGAACTGCCGGACTCGGGTCATCGCGAACTCGATGGTCACGAAGTAGGCGTTGCCGAGAAGGAGACCGACGCCGCCGAGCAACCGAGCGACCGTAGCGAACTCGACCATCGATGGAGACGTGACGGGAGACGAGTAAAAAACACCGGCGGACTGCGACTCGACGCGAGGACCGCGACAAGTCCGACCACCACCGGCGGTTCCGTACCTCGCGGCAGGAGAAATCTATGTCGAAATTCGGTACGGAGAATATAATTCTAGTTCTAGACAAAGATATTATAAGCTATCAAAACTAGGTAAATTCCTATGCCACGTTACAACCGACGGTCGTTCCTCGAACTCAGCGGCGCAGCGCTCGGCGGAATCGCGGTCGGTACCACCGTGACGGTCGCGGCGTCGAGCGAGCGATTCCTCGTGGACAGCACCGAAACCAGTGCGTCCGAGGCCGAGGCGGCGGGTCTCGACGTAGTTCACGACCTCCCCGAAATCGACCTGCTGGTCGTCGAGGGCGCGGAGTCCGACGTGGAGTCGCTCGGCGTAGGCTACGCCGCCGACAGCGCCTACTCGCTCGACCTGCCCCTCGAACAGAAGTCACCCGTCACGGCCGAAGACGCTTCGGACGAACCGGACTACTCCTACCAGTGGGACAAGCAGGCCCAGAACATCCCGGACGCTCACGAGATTACGCGCGGCGAGGGCACCCGCGTGGCGGTCATCGACACCGGCGTCGCGGCGGGCCACCCCGACCTCCAGCACGCGGTCGACGTGGACCGCTCGCGGGACTTCACCGGCGACGGCTACGGCGCGGCCGGCCCCTACGGCGGCTATCACGGCACCCACGTCGCGGGCATCGTCGCGGCCGACGACGGCAACGACGCCGGGACGGTCGGTTCCGCGCCCGGCACCGAAATCGTGGACTGTCGGGTCTTCTCCCCGACCGAGAACGCGTCGTTCGCCGACATCGTCGCGGCGCTGGTCTACAGCGCGCGCATCGGCTGTGACGCCGCGAACCTCAGCCTCGGCGCGTACCCCGTCTCCCGGAAGGCCAACGGGAGTTTCTACGGCAAGGTCCTCAATCGGACGACGAGTTACGCGAAGAATCAGGGCACCGTCGTCGTCGTCGCGGCGGGCAACGACGCCGCGGACCTCCAGCACGACGGCAGTCTCGTTAGCCTCCCGGCCGAGGCGGCCAACGTCCTCTCGGTCAGCGCGACCGGTCCCATCGGCTTCAACCGCGGCGACGACGGACTGGACTCGCCGACCTACACGCCCGCGAAGTACACGAACTACGGCACGAACGCCATCGACGTGGCCGCGCCCGGCGGAAACTTCGACCCCGACTTCCCGGCGGGCTACTACTACGACCTCGTGTTCAACACGGTCGCGGAACCCCAGTTCGACGCCGACGGCGACTACACCGGTGCGAACTACACCTACTCGTGGCTCGCGGGCACCTCGATGGCCGCGCCGCAGGTCGCCGGTGCGGTCGCGCTCGTCCGGAGCCAGAACCCCGACCTCGGCGCGAACGAGGTCCGCGAGCGACTCCGGACCACCGCCGACGTTCCCGAGGAGTTCGACAAGACCTACTACGGTGCCGGGGAACTGAACACCTACGAGGCGCTGAAGTAGGGCAGAGTCCCCCGTCGCTCGCGCTCGGTTTTCGTCGCCGACCCGCCGGTCGCACGTTCGCGGCCGACGCGAGTGCGTCGGCCGCGTTGCTCCGCTTTCTCCGAATAGGACACGAACAGATGCTGTTTAGGTGATTATAGACTACTTTTAGTGACATATAGATATTCCTAACCCGTATTTTTCTGTCTCAGACTATCCTCGACCCTACTCCGGCGAGTGCCACCTAATTCAAGGCATTTATACGCGCGCTGTTAGTAGGCTACTAACAACAGCGACAGATATGTTACGAGAATCCGTCGCGCGGGAGGTCTGCCCGTGAACGCGAGCGACCTCTTCGCCGCCGTGACGAAGTACAGCCGCGGAATCATCGCCGTGCTGCTCGTGCTGACCGTGCTGGTCGGGGCGGGCGCGCCCATGGTCGAGCAGTCGTCGTCGCTCGACCAGTTCCAGAGCGACAGCACGGCCGCCCAGAAGCTCGATTACATCGAGTCGAACTTCGCGTCCGGCGACCAGAACCAGACGACAGTCCAACTCATCGTCCGCGACGAGAACGGCAACGTCCTCTCGAAAGGGGCGATGGTCGAGACCCTGCAACTACAGCAGGCCCTGCGCAACAACGCGACGGTCAACCGGACGCTGGCGAACGAGACGCCCACCGCGGGCGTCGCCAACATCGTCGCTACGGTCGCCATCCGGCAGGAGCAAGCGACCGAACTCCGCAAGCAGGGCGCGCAACTCCAACGCAAGCGCGCGGACCTCAACGCGACGGTCGGGAACCTCTCTGACCTGCTGAACCGGACCCGAGAAATTCAGCGCGAGTACGACCGACTGAACCGCTCGCGCCAGCGCGGCGAGGTCAACAACTCGACCTATCGCCAGCGCGCGAACCGACTCGAATCGCAGTTCCGAGAGGTTCGCAGTCGGGCCGACCGACTTCTGACCGACCAGCAGACCGGTCGGTTCGTGCGACTCGTCGGGCAGACCCGGACGCTGCAGGGGAACCTCGACGCGCTGAACGCCTCGCTCGCCGCGAACGAAATCAACCGCTCGACGTACGCCGAGCGCGCCGCCCAGATTCGACAGCAGTTCCGGCAAGTCTACGAGAGGGGACTCCCGGGCGTCCTCCGCGGGGAGTTCGCGTCGCTGCGCGAGTCGGGCAAACAGCTTCGCCAGCAGCGCCAGCAGTTACAGAACGCCTCCGCGCCCACGCTCGAAGAGCAGATACAGCAGTTGCAGTCGATGAACGAGTCGGAGGTCGAGTCGACGGTCAGCACCGTCCTGAGCGAGGGCGGGAGCGGCCCGTCGAGTCGGGCGTTCGCGTTCATGCCGACCTCCTACGACCCCGGTAGCACGCAGGCGAACGCGACGATGCTCGTCGTGTTCCAGACCCAGCAGGGCCAGACCGTCCAGAGCATGGCCTCCAGCACCATCGTCGAGTCCCAGACCGCGATACAGGACATCGCCAAGCAGCAACTCGACCGCGAGGTGCTGGTCTTCGGGTCCGGCATCATCAGCGAGGAGACCGAGCAGTCGATGGCCGACAGCATCGCCATCGTCGGCCCGATGGCGCTCGTGTTCGTCGTGCTGACGCTGGTCATCGCCTACCGCGACCTGCTCGACATCCTGCTCGGGGTGTTCGGCATCGTCGCGGTCCTCGTCTGGACCTTCGGCTTCATGGGCTGGTTCGACATCACGTTCAACCAGATCTTCATCGCGGTGCCGGTCCTGCTCATCGGCCTCTCCATCGACTACGCGATTCACGTGTTCATGCGCCACCGCGAGGAGCGCGCGGAACACGAGGGCGAGAGCGTCCGACAGGGCATGTCGGTCGCGCTGGCGAGCGTCGGCGTGGCGCTCGTCTGGGTGACCGCGACGACGGTCATCGGCTTCATGTCGAACCTCGTCAGCCCCCTGCCGCCGATTCAGGACTTCGGTATCGTGAGTTCGGTCGGCATCCTCGCCGCGCTCATAGTCTTCGGCGGCCTGATTCCGGCGCTCAAGGTCGAAATCGACGGCTACCTCGAAGCCAGAGGCTACGACCGCAAGAAGCGGGCCTTCGGGACCGGCGGCGGCGCGCTCGGTTCGATGCTGTCGGTCGGTGCGGTCGCCGCCCGGAAGGCACCCTTCGTCGTCATCGCGCTGACGCTCGTGCTGTCGGCCGGCGGCGCCTACGGCGCGACGCAGGTCGACACCAGTTTCTCGCAGACCGACTTCCTCGCGGAGGACCCGCCGAACTGGATGAAGGACCTGCCCGAACCGTTCGCGCCAGGGACCTACACCGCGAAGGCGAACCTCGAATACGTCAACGAGAACTTCCTGCGACAGGACTCGCAGGCCCAGATTCTGGTCGAGGGCGGCGTGGCGACGCCCCAAGCCCTCGACAAACTCGAGCAGGCCGAGCAGACCGCGGCCCAGAAGGAGGACGTGGTCGTGGTCCTCTCGAACGGCGAACCGCAGATTCGGAGTCCGCTCTCGGTGATGGAGCGGGTCGCGGCGCGGAACGAGTCGTTCAACGAGACGCTCGCGGCGGCCGACACCGACGGCGACGGCGTGCCCGACCGGAACGTCGAGAAGGTCTTCGATAAACTGTTCGAGGTCGCGCCACAGGAGGCGAAAGGCGTCATCAGTCGCCAAGACGGCGAGTACGAGGCCGCGCGCATGGTCGTCTCGGTCAAGGGCGGCGCGTCGTCCTCGACGGTCACGGCCGAGATGCGCGACATCGCCGCGAACATCCAAGGCGGCGGTCTGACCGCGACCGCGACCGGCCAGCCCATCGTCTTCGAAATCGTCCAGAAACAGCTTCTGGACACCGTCATCCAGAGCCTGCTCATCACGCTCGGCGCGACGTTCGCGTTCCTGATGATAGCGTACCGTCTCGCCCACGGGAGCGCCACGCTCGGAGCCATCACCCTGCTCCCGGTGGCGTTCAGCGTCTCGTGGATTCTCGGGACGATGTACCTGCTCGGGATGCCGTTCAACGTCTTGACGGGGATGATAACTTCCCTCACGGTCGGTCTCGGGGTGGCCTACAGCATCCACCTCAGCGAGCGCTACACGATGGAACTCGGGCGGCGCGGCACCGTCCGTGAGGCGATGCGCGAGAGCGTCACCGGTACCGGCGGCGCGCTCCTCGGTAGCGCGGCGACCACGGTCGGCGGGTTCGGCGTCCTCGTGTTCGCCATCCTGCCCGCGCTCCAGCAGTTCGGCATCATCACCGCGCTGACCATCATCTACGCGTTCCTCGCCAGCGTCCTCGTCCTCCCGAGTCTGCTGACGCTGTGGACGCGCTACCTCGGGCCGGACGAGGCCGGCGCCGCGGAACCGAACGCCGCGGTCGCGAGCGGTCGGACGGAGGTGAGCGAGGACTGATGGACGAAGACGACGCCATCGACGCGCTCGAGACCCTCGGCCTCTCGAACTACGAGGCCAAGGTGTTCACCGCGCTCCAGCGACTCGGCACCGGGACCGCCCGCGACGTACACGTCGCGACCGACGTGCCCCGCTCGCAGGTCTACGGCGCGGCCGAATCGCTACAGGACCGCGGTCTCGTGGAGGTCCAGCAGTCCAAGCCCATCCAGTACCGCCCCGTCAGCCTCGACGCCGCCCGGTCGCATCTCCGCGGCGAGTTCGAGCGCACCCAAGAGCGGGCCTTCGACTACCTCGAAGCGGCCCGCCAACAGCGCGGCGAGGGCGACGAGGAGCGCGAGGACATCTGGACGGTCCACGGACGGACCAGCATCGACGGCCGGGTCGAGCAACTGCTCGAAGAGGCCGAGCACCGCGTCGTCTTCGGCGTGGGTCGCGACGCCCGCGGACTCACCGAGGACCTCGCCGACCGCCTGCGAGAGCGGGCCGACGCGGGCGTCGAGGTGGTCCTCGTCGGCGACGCCGCGCTCGGCGAACTGTTCGCCGACAGCGACGTTACGGTCGTCGACTTCCCGGCCGACCACCCGCACAACAACCACCCCCACGGCGACGACCCCGTGGGTCGCGTCGTGGTCGTGGACGCAGAGACGGTCCTGCTGAGCGTCCGCGACAGGCGCGACGACCTCGACTTGGAGGAGGAGACCGCCATCTGGTCGTCGAAGACCGGCATCGCCGCGGTCCTCATCCAACTCATCGACGGCGGACTCGGCGACGCGGTGTCGGTCTGAGACGGGTCGGCGGGCGACCCCGCCGATAATTCCGCGACTCTCGAAGTTCCAAACTATTTTGTAATGCCGCGAGAACGACCGACCATGCCGACCCGCCGCCGACTCCTCGCTACCCTCCCGTGCGTCGCCCTCGCCGGTTGTCTCGGAAGCGCGCCCGACGCGGGCGGAACCGGACAGACGAGCGACGAGACGAACGGTACCGGACGGACGACCACCGCCGACGAGGCGACGACCACGCCCTCGCTCCCCGACGACCTGACACGCCGGAATGGCGAGACGGTCGTGGACTTCCCGGCGATGACCGACGGCGAGGTGTCGGTCGATTCGGAGGACGGAATCACGACGCTGGCCTTCTCGGGACCCACCGACGCCACCTTCGAACTCGCGGCGGCGGCCGGGGGCGAAGTCGTCACCGACGGCCCGCCGACCGCGTCGAAGACGCTGACGCCCGCCGACGAACCGCGGGCGTTCGTCGCCCCGGTCTACCGCGACGGCGGGTTCGAGTTCCGGGTCTACGCCAACACCGCGTTCCGCGAGATGGGCGACCTCCACGTCTGGGCCGGCCCCGGCGGAACGGTCGCCGGCGACGCCGCCGTCTCGCGGCCCGCGGAGTTCGACTCGCGGACCGACGCCGTGGGCCGGACGACCGTCTCGGGCGCGGACGTGGACGGAGCGGAAGACGGCGCGCCCCTCTCGGTGGGTGTCTTCGACGCGCCCCTCGACGCGGTGCGGTCCGGCGACGCGGCGGACGTGCGGGGCGTCGCCCTCCAGTCGGGCGAGTCGCTCCGGCGCACGCCCGCCGCCCCGAAGGTCGCCTTGGCCTACGAGTTCGCCGACGAGTCGGTCACTATCACCCACGAGGGCGGGGATACCCTGTCGGGCCCGACCCTCTCGGTCGAAGTCGGCGGCGAGGCGACCGACGCGGCGTTCCCCGACGAGGTCAGCGCCGGCGAGTCTGTCACCGCGGACCTCTCGGGCGTCGAGTCGGGAACGACCGTCCGCGTGGTCTGGACCGCGCCGGAGGGCGACTTCTCGGCGGTACTCGGACGGGCGACGGTGCCGTAACGCCGGTCACCTCGCCGAAATCGACGGTGCCGTACTCGCGCGACCGACGACCGCGAAAACGGTCGGAAACTAGACCTGTAACTCTTCCCCGAAGGTTTTCCCGGTCGGCGTCGTAGCACGACGCATGACGTGGTACGCCGTGGAGGCGCTCGACGACGCGCTCGACGCCACGAAGTCGCTGCTCACGCCGCTCGACGCCCGCCAGTGGCTGAAACTCGCGCTCGTGGTCTTCTTCCTCGGGAGCGGCGGGGGCGGCGGACCGTCGGCCGGCGCCGGCGGGTCCACGGGCACGCCCGCCGACGGGCCGGGGACGACTCCCGGTCACGGCGTCGAGTTCGACGTTCCGGCCGCGTTGGGCGACGTGTTGCCGATACTCCTCGGCGCGATTGCGGTAGCGCTGGTCGTCGGTCTGCTGTACGTGCTGGTCGGGGCCGTGATGGAGTTCGTCTTCGTGGAATCGCTGCGCCGCCAGCGCGTCCGGATTCGGTCCTACGCCGACCAGCACCTCGGGCGCGCCCTCAGGTTGTTCGTCTTCCGGGTCGCGCTCGGTCTGTTAGTCGCGGTTCCCGCAGTCGCGCTGGTCGTCGGCGCGGTCGGACTCGCGACGGGCGGCCTCGACGTCTCGCTCGGCCTGCTCGTCGTCCTGATTCCCCTGCTCGCGCTCCTCGGGTTTCTCGTCGCCGCGGTGGACGCATTCACGGTCAGTTTCGTCGTGCCGGTGATGATACTGAAAAACGTCGGCGTCCTCGCGGGGTGGCGGCGGTTCTGGCCGACGCTGACCCGCGAGTGGAAGCAGTACGGCGTCTACGCGCTCGTCCGGTTCGTCCTCGCGCTCGGAGTCGGTCTGATTGCCTCGGTCGTCGGCGGCGTCGTCGGCGCGCTGTTGGTCGCTCCGGTCGCCGTCGTCGGCGTCGTGGCGGTGCCGGCGCTCGGCGGCGTCGGCGCGGTGCTGTCGAACCCGGTCGCGCTGGCCGTCGCGGGTCTCCTCGCGCTGGCGTACTTCGCGCTCCTGACGGCCGCCCTCGCGGTGGTCTTCGTGCCGATTCAGACCTACCTCCGGTATCACGCGCTGCTCGTCCTCGGCGACACCGACGCGGACTTCGACCTGATTCCGGACCTGCGTCGCAAGATACGCGAGACGGGGTAGTCGGCTACTTCAGTTCCGACCGGAGTTGCCGCGAGACGGTCTCGTCGTCGAGCAGTTCGCCGTCGCGCCGGACGTGGACCAGCGGCGCGTTCTCCATGCGGAGCCATTCGCCGTCGCCGTCGCCCGAGAGCGAGACCGACCGGCCGGTGGTGCGGCGAGCGCGGGCGCGACGGGTGCGGGAGCGACGAGCGGTCTCGGCCGAACGCTCGGCTCCGCCCCCGCGCTCGCTCCGCTCGTGCGCGTCGAGCGCGAGCGGGTCGGCGGTTCGTTCGGTCGCCACGATGGGAATGTTTTCGAGGTGCGGGTCCACCTCCCGGAGGACGCGGCGGTACTCGCAGACGAGGTCGACGGCCTCCTCGGCGGCGTCCGCCGAGGGGAACGTCTCGCCCCTGACGGGCACCGGGCACTTGCCGGATAGCGGACAGACGACGACGAAATCGCCGTCGGGGTCGGTCAAGTCGGTTATCCGCTCGCGGAGGTGTTCCAGAGAGTCGGTCATGGGGACTCGGTGGGCAGACCTCAGCGGACCGTTGAAGTTGTTTCGGAATCCGCATCGGCCGCGAGGCTGACAGAAAGGAGACTCAGACTCGCGCACAGAGGTGACGCCGGACCGCGCGCTGGCACTCGGCCAGCACCGCGTCGAGTTCCGCGAGGTCGGCCAGCACGGGGTGGGCGTCGTCGAACTCGCCGTAGAGGTGAGCTATCAGTTCCGCCTCCCGAATCCCGGTCAGGCCGTCGCTTCGGGTCTCCCGAATCGCGGCCTGTCGCTCGGCGGCGAGGCGGTCGCAGGTCGCGCGGAACTCCTCCAGTCGGTCGTGGCGCGCCCGCAACTCCTCGAAGCCGAGTTGGAGGAGCGGCGTCTCGTCGGCGTCCGCGAGCCAATCGGTAATCTCGCCCAGTTCGTCGGCGAGCGCCCGAACTCGGTCGCGTTCGCCCTCGATGCCGTCGGCGAGCAGTCCACACTCCTTGCGGCGCCGGTCGGCCCGCGAGACCAGTTGGCGCTGGAGTCCGGTCGAGAATCCGCCCGCCGCGGGCGAGAGCGCCGCGGTCAGTTCCGGCGATAGCTCGTCGGCCATCGCCTCCTGCATCGAGTCGGCGTCGGCGTAAGGTAACACGGTCTCGCGGAACGCCTCGCGGACCGTCGCCGCGCCGCCGGTCGTACTCGTTCCGCTCGCTCCCACCGCGAGTGCGCTCCCGACTGCCCTGCTCCCGGACCGGGACGACCGGCCGGCCCGCCGGTTCGCGTCGGTCGGCACCGACTCGACGCGCTCGCGGAACTCGCCGAACGCCGCGACCTTCTCCTCGATGCGGTCGCGCTCGGCCGCCGCGCGCTCGACGGCCGCGGGGGTCCGGAGGTCGAGCGCCGCCGCGTCTCCCGCGGCGAACTCCTCGGTCATAGCTTAGAGTCGAGTTGGCGCTCGACGGCGTCGTCGGGGAGCGGTTCGCCGTCGCGCCGGACGTGGACCAGCGGGGCGTTGTCCATGCGGAGCCACTCCGACTCGCAGTCGCCCGAGAGCGTCACCGACCGCGAGGTCCGGGGCAGGCCGTTGTCGCGCCGCCCCGCGGCGCGCTTGCGGGTCGAGACCAGCGTCGGCGGGTCGTCGGTGAGTTCGTAGACCGAGAGGCGACGCTCGGGGAGTTCGGGGTCGGACTCGCGGAGGGCCTCGCGGTACGCGCGAGCGAGGTCGGCCGCCTCGCTGGCGGCCGCCTCGGTGGGGAACCGTCGGCCGGTCAGCGGCGCGGGGCGCTCGTCGGTCTCGGCGCACGCGACGTAGAAATCACCGGACTCGTCGGCTCGTCGGTCGATTCGACCGCGGATAGCGTCGAGGGAGTCGGGCATGGTTTAGGCTGGCCTAATCTAAATTAGGCCGGCCTAAAAGAGCTTTCGATGGGGTGGCTCTCGCTCGCCACAAAGATTATGTGTCGAGTCTCTGAACCGTCTCCCGCATGGTACACTGCCCTGAATGCGAAACGTCCCTCGCCGACTCGTCGGACATCGAGTTCGTCGAGATGGACTCGGCGACCGGGTTCGTCAGAGCATCGAAGCGGTTCTACACAGCCAACTGCGCCGAGTGCGGCCGGACCATCGGGAGCGGCGTCGCCGGCGCGAAATCGAACGGAGGTGCCGCCTGACGATGGTTCACTGTCCGGAGTGCGAGACGACGCTCGAAGAAGCGTCCGACGTGGAGTTTCTGGACATGGACTCCACGACGGGATTTTTCAAGGCCTCGAAGCGATTCTACCTCGTCGCCTGCGCCGACTGCGGTGCCGCCATCGGAAGCGGCGTCGCCGGCGCGATGTAGTCCGTCGGACCGGACGCCGGTGACTGGCCGGTCCGGCCGGCGTCAGAACGCCGTGTACTCGCCGACCAGTTCCACCAACTCCTCCTTCTCGACCTGCCCCCGGACTCGTTCTTGACACTCGCCGTCGGCGTACACCTCGAACGTCGGCGTCGCCTCGACGCCCCGCTTCAGCGCCAACTTCTGGTGGTGTACGACGTTCACTTTCGCCACCGCCGCGAACGTCTCGCGCGCGACGGACTCGACTACCGGGTGGAGTCGCTGGCCCGCGCCGCCGTCGGCGTAGTAGTGGACCAACACGACGTCGTGGGCCGTCACGGTCCGGTCGAAGCTCTGAGAGCCGTCGACGTAGACCGGGGACGGCGGCGCGCCGAGGCCCTGTTCCTGCACGAGCGCGCGTTTCTTGCGCTCACGTACCGCGTCGAGGTCCTCGTCGTCCATGTCGTTCGGGAGTTGTGAAGGGGGTGACTTAATTTTGCGGCCCGCTTCTCAGCGTCGATAATTCTGCGGGTCGCCTCCCGGAAGTTCGCCTCCGGAAGGCCGCCTCGGCGCGGTTCGACGCGATTCGGAGTCGCCACTCGCCGGTGGTCGGACGACGGAGCAGGGGACGTTCGCAGAATCCTCGGCCGCCCGCAGTGCGCGGCACTTCGGGCCGCGCATCGCTCGCGCGACCGAGCGGCCGGTCCGGTCCGCTCGGGCCGGCGGCTCGTGTCACCGAGCGCGAGTCGAGTGATTCGTCGGCGGTCGTCTGGCGGTCGTTACGCCGAGGTTCGCGTCGAAATCGTCACGCCGAGTCGTTGAAGCGACGGTTGGTCGAGAGCGGCGCGTCGCCGGGTTCGCCCCGGACGAAGTGGCCCGCCGGGTTGGCCTCGCCGTCGCGCTCCATCGAGAGGAGTTCGACGAACCACGCCTCGTGTTCGATTTCCTCCTGCAGGATGCGACTCGCCATGTCGTAGGTCCGCGGGTCCTTGCCCTGCGTCATGTCGCAGATTTCGCTCCACGTCCGGATGGCGCACCGCTCGGCTTCGAGGAGCGTCTCCAGAATCAGCTCTGCGGAGGCGCCCTCGTTGATTTCGTCGGGTTCCTCGCCCTGATACGGCGTCGGGAGGTCGGCGTGCGGACACGACGCCCGACCCATGAAGTCGCTGATGTCGTTCGGGAGCGACCCGCCGAGTTCGTAGACGCGCGGCGCGACCAACTCGAAGTGCGCGCGGTCCTCGAGGCGGGCGTCCTCGGCTATCTCCTTGTAGTCCTCGTGGCCCGCGAGGTGCATCCGGAGGTTGGTGTAGTAGTAGTACGTCGAAAACTCGGCCCCGATGGCGTCGATGAGTCGCTCGCGGAGTTCCTCCGGTTCGAGTCCGCGCTCGCGAATCACTTCCATCCCCACTCGTTTGCTCGTATCGCCCGGTTCGTAGTCGCCGGAACCGTGTCGCCGTTCGTCGTCTGCCATTGTGTTCTCCCCCACGGCCACCGACGACTTTCCTACCCTTAATAATTCTTCCCAGATTACGAACATAGGTTTTCGATTCCGGGAACGCCGACCGCTCGGGTTCACTTTCGCTCCGCGGCGAAAGTCGTTAGGGACCCCGACCCTATCGCCGACTCGTGGACGTGACCATCGACTGGCTTCGGGGCCGACCGTACTACGACGGGCAGGTCGAGGCCCACCGGACCCTCCCCGGCCGGGACGGCGACTTCGCCGACGTGGACCTCGAACCCCGTCTGGAGAGCGCGCTCGAATCCCGGGGCATCGACCGACTCTACCGCCATCAGGTCGAGGCCGTCGAGGCGGTTCGGGCGGGCGAGAACGTCGTCGTCGCTACCCCGACCGCGAGCGGGAAGAGCCTCGCGTACACGGTCCCGGCCTTCGAGCGCGCGATGGACCACGGCGGGCGCACTCTCTACGTCGCGCCCCAGAACGCGCTCATCAACGACCAAGAGGAGACCCTCTCGGCGCTCGCGCGGGACCTCGGGTTCGGCAGTCGGGTCTCGGTCGAGCAGTACACCGGGCGACTGAGCAAGTCCGAGAAGCGGGCGGTCCGGGACCGGCGGCCGACCGTCGTCCTGACGAACCCCGACATGCTCCACTACGCGCTGTTGCCCCACGCCCACCGCCTCTGGGACTGGTTCTTCAAAGGGGTGGAGACGGTCGTGCTGGACGAGGTCCACGAGTACCGCGGGGTCTTCGGGAGCCACGTCGCGCTCCTGCTCCGGCGCCTCCGGCGCGTCTGCGACCGGTTCGATTCGGACCCCGAGTTCGTCTGCTGTTCGGCGACCGTCGGCAACCCGGTCGAACACGCCGCCAGCGTGACGGGGACCGAGGCCGACTCGTTCCGACTGGTGGACGAGGACGTGAGCGACACCGGGCCGACCCACTGGCTGCTCTGGAACCCGCCGGAGTACGAGTCCCCGCAGGCCGGAGCGTCGGGCCAACGCCGGTCGAACCACGCCGAGACCAAGCGCGTGTTCGCCGACCTCGTCTCGAACGACCACCAGACGCTGACGTTCACCCGCGCCCGGCAGGCCGCCGAACAGTGGGCCATGGAGAGCGCCGACGAACTCCGCGACCGGGGTCGGGGCGACCTCGCGCCCGACGTGACGGCGTATCAGGCCGCTCTGAGCGACGACCGACGGAAGGAAATCGAGGAAGGGCTTCGGGACGGCGAGGTCCGGGGCGTCTGGAGTACCAACGCCCTGGAACTCGGCGTGGACATCGGCGGCCTCGACGCGGTCCTGCTCGACGGCTACCCCGGCACGCGCATGGCGGCGTTCCAGCAGGCCGGGCGCGCGGGCCGGGGCGACGACCCGAGCCTCGTCGCCCTCGTCGCGGGCGAGGACCAACTCGACCAGTACCTGATGGCCAACCCCGAGGAGTTCTTCGCCGGCGACCCCGAGCGCGCGGTCGTCAACCCCGCGAACGACCAACTCCTGCCCGACCACGTGCTGTCTGCGGCCCGCGAGACGTGGCTCTCGCCCGAGGACGGCGACTACTTCGGCGAGGAGTTCCCGGACCTCGTGTCCGACCTCGAAGCCGAGGGCCTGCTGGAGCGCCGGACGACTCCCGACGGCCTGCGCTGGACCTACGACGGCGACGGCAGTCCGCAACACGAGATGAGTCTGCGCTCCATCGACGACCGCGAGGTGAACCTGCTGGACAGGCGGAACAACGACACCATCGCCACTCTCCCGTTCGAGGACGCGCTGACCGACGCCCACCCCGGCGCTATCTACCACCATCAGGGCCAGTCCTACGAGGTCGTGGACCTCGACCTGAGCCGCGAAGTCGCCGAACTCAGCCCCACGTGGGCCGACTACCACACCAAGGTCCTCCACGAGAAGGAGATTACCGTCGAGGAGGACCTCCGCGAGAAGCGACTGGCGACCCGCGAGGACGTGCCCGTCAGATTCGCCGACGTGACGATGCGCAAGCAGATTACGGGCTTCGAGCGCCGCGACCGGTCGGGCGAGACGCTGGCCCGCGAGTCGCTCGACCTGCCGGAGGTCTCGCTCCGGACGAAGGCGCTGTACTTCACGGTGCCCCGCGAAGTCGAGGCGGCGATGCGCGAGCAGGGCGACTTCGCCGGCGGCATCCACGCCGCCGAACACGGGATGATTTCGCTATTCCCGCTGGAACTGCTCTGTGACCGCGCCGACATCGGCGGCCTCTCGACGCCGATGCATCCCCACACCGGCGAGAGTACCATCTTCATCTACGACGGCTACCCCGGCGGCGTCGGACTCGTCCGGGAGGGCTACGAGACGGTCGCGGACCTGATGGTTCGGACCGCCGAGATGATAGCGGCCTGCGACTGCGACGCGCCGGGCGGGTGTCCGTCCTGCGTCCAGTCGCCCCACTGCGGGAACGCCAACGACCCGCTCGACAAGGCGCAGGCCCGATACCTCCTCGACGCGCTCACCGGCGGAGGCGAGTAGCGACCCCCCGCGAGTCCCGCAGGCGCGCCAGATTTCACGCGGTTCCGAACCCCGCCGACACGTTCATTCCCGCTTGTCCGCTAGCCGCTCCCGTGAGTACCCACACCGTCGCCATCGAAGTGCCGGAGGACTGCGACGTCGAGCAGGCCGGAGAGACCGTCGAAATCGAGGTGCCCGAGACCGAGTACGTCCTCTCGGCCGCCCGGAGCGAGGGCGTCTGGCTCCCCGCCGACTGCCAGCAGGGATGGTGTACCTCCTGCGCCGCGGAACTGCTGGAGGGCGAAGTGGACCAGTCCGACGCCAAGCGGTACTACGAGTCCGACGAGGAAGCCGACCTGATTCTGCCCTGCACTGCCAAGCCCGAGTCGGACCTCCGGATTCGGGCCTGCCGGTACGACGAGATGCTCGACCACCGCGCGGAACACGACAAGCCGCCGGGCCGGTCGAAGCGGTGAGCGCCCGCCGCTCGTGGCTCTCACCTGCCCGCGGCTATCTCGCACGCCCGCCGCTATTTTACCGCCAGCGAGCGTACCCGCGTCCGTGAGCGACTATCACGGCGTGCTCATCTACGACGGGGAGTGCCCGTTCTGCTCGGCGGCCGCCTCGGCGCTCCGTCGGGTCGAAGGCGTCGGCGCTATCGAGTGGGAGGACGAACCGGCCCAAGCGTTTCTGGCGGCCCAGTTCGGCGAGACGCCGTTCGCGCTGGTCTTCGCCGATAGCCGCGAGGGCCGAGTCTACGTCGGCCGCGAGGCGGCCCGCGAACTCTGCGATCGGGCGGGGATGCCCGTCCTCGTGCAGGACATCGTGGGCGACAACTACGAGTCGCTGGCCGACGCGATTCGGAGCGTGACGGGCGTCGAGGGAGAGCCAGACCCGTATCACGGCGAGTTTCCGCTCGCCGAAGAGGCGCGGGACGCGTTCGGGGAGTTGGCGGCGAACGCGTGGCACACCGCGAAAGTGAGTCGGTAACGGGAGGCCGGACCCCCGAGACTCGGGCGGTACCGCTCATCTGTCCCGCGTCACGACCTCGCCGGGCGTCGTCGTCGCGCCGGTCGAGAGCGTCACGCCCGCGTTCAGACTCGTGTTGATGGCCGTCTTCGCGTCGTCGCCGACGACGACGCCGAACTTCCGGCGGCCGGTCGAGATGCGCTCGCCCTTGACCGTGAGCTTCACCGCCTCGTCGTCGTGGCGAAGATTGGCGACGTTCGTCCCGGCGCCGAAGTTGACGTTCCGGCCGAGGACGCTGTCGCCGACGTAGCTGAGATGCGCGACGTGACTCCCCTCGCCGACCACGCTGTTTTTGACCTCGACCGAGTGGCCGACGTGGGCGTCCTCGCCGAGGAGGGTCGCGCCGCGAACGTAGGCGTTTGGACCGACGCTCGCACCCGCTCGGACGAGCACAGGCCCCTCTATCACGACGCCCGCGTCGATGGTCGCGCCTTCTTCGACCACGACGGGGCCGCGGAGGTCGGCGTCGTCGTGGACCTCGCCCCGAACGTCGCGTTCGAGTTCGGCGAGCTTCCACTCGTTGGCTTCCAGCAGTTCCCACGGTCGTCCCACGTCCAGCCACCGGTCCATCGCGACGTAGCTCACGTCGTACTCCTCGACGGCGCGCGCCAGCACGTCGGTAATCTCGCGTTCACCGCGCTCGCTCGCGGGCACGTCCAGCCACTCGCGGGCCTCGGCGGGGAAGACATACGCACCGGCGTTGGCGAGGTCGGTCGGCGGGTCCGTCGGTTTCTCCACGATGTCGGTGACCGCGTCGCCCGCCGTCGAGAGCACCCCGTAGTTCGAGGGCTCGTCGACCCGAATCGCGCCGACGCTCGGTCCCGACTCGAACAGGTCGGCGACGGCCTCGGGGTCGTAGAGGTTATCGCCGTTCAGCACCGCGAACGCGCCGTCGAGATGCTCGCGGGCCGCTCGCACCGCGTCGGCGGTCCCCGCCTGCTCGTCCTGCACCGCGTATCGGACCGGCACGCCGCGGTAGTCGTCCCCGAAGTAGTTCCGGACCGTCTCGGCCCCGTAGCCGACGACCACCACGAGTTCCTCCGCGCCCGCGTCCACCGCGGCGTCCGCGGCGTGTGCGACCAGTGGGCGGTCGGCGACCGGCAGCATCGGCTTCGGGAGCGACGCCGACAGCGGTCGAATCCGGGTCCCCTCGCCCGCGGCCAGAAGCACTGCTTGCATGAGTTCGGATTCGGAGGCCACGGGTTTCAGTCCCTCGGAGTCGCCGAGACGCGCCGGCCGGACGCGCGTCAGATAGGTAATGTGGTACGGTATCACCAATCACCCTACTTAAATCCCCGTACCCGTCCTGCCCCGGGTTTTTACCCTTTGGCTGTCGTACATACGTAGAAACAGGGACCCGTCGCGGGGGAACTGTTACGGGACTCGCTCGAAGGTAGGCGACGGAGTTCACTCGATGGTAAACGGCTTAATATCCGGAGACCGTAACTCTCTCCGACTTGCAGATACCTCGGGCTTTCCCACGACGGGGTCGGAAACAACGCACCATGACTGACAACGAATGAACATCGATACATCGGACAAGCGGCAACTGGACCAGTCATCGAACGTCCTCTTACTGGCACCGTTGACGCCGACGGGAAATCGCGCCTGTCTCGAACTGCTCGCCTCGACGACGAAACCGGACGAGGCCAACGTCGCCGCAGTGACGTACACGCCGCCGCCCGAGACGTGGATCTCCGATTGGACGGCGCACGTCGGCGACCTCCCGGCCGAACTCGCGTTCATCCACGCGAACACGGTCGAGACCGACGAGGGACCCGCCGGCAACGAGGTCCCGCCGAACGTGTCGGTCGCGCGCGTCGATCCGAACCAGCCGATGGACATCATCGCGCCGCTGAGCGAACAGTTGACCCGTTGGGAGGGGAACGGCAACCAGACGCTCGTGTCGGTACAGACGCTGACCGTCCTCTTGGAGTACGTCGACTTCGACACAGCGTTCCGGTACCTGCACATCCTCACCCACCGGGTACAGGCGGCCAACGCCATCGGGTTCTACCACATGGACCCGGACATCCACGACGAGGAGACCATCAACACGCTGAAGACGCTGTTCGACGCCGTGGTCGAGGTCTCCGACGACGGCGAGGAGTGGTCCGTCGCCGAGACCTACGGCGACCGGAGCGCGACAAGCGACCACGCCCAGTCTCACGACACCGACGTCTCGGTTCCGGACTCCGACGGCGGCCTGTTCACGTCCGTACTGAGTTCGGTGTCGAACCTGTTCTCGGGGGCGGACGGTACCGACCGCTCCGCGGCCACGACCGACTCACCGGAGACGACCGCCGGGAGCGATACCGTCGAGTCGACGCCGTCGGACGACCAGTCCGCGCGCGAGTCGAACGTCGAGCAGTTCCCCGAGGAGGCGATGCTGACGGACGAGGACCGCATCCGCGAACTGCTGACCCGCTACGGCGGCCGGATGAAACAGGCCGACGTGACCGAGGAGACCGACTGGTCGAAGTCGACCGTCAGCCGGAAACTGTCGAAGATGGAGGAGAAGGGTCTCATCACCCGGGTACAGGTCGGCCGCGGCAACCTCGTCTTCCTGAGCGGCTACGAACCGGAGACCGCCAAATCGCCCTTCGAACAGGAGACGACCGACAGATGACGACGACAACTCGCCGCCGACCGCGCGACGACTCGGCGAATCGAACCAGCGTCCGGACGCAGTCGCCGAACGCTGCGAGACGCCAGTTTAACATCGAGGGAGTATGAGTGAATCATCACGGAGTGCGAGCGATATCGCAAGTATGCCTAAGGACGCTACAGTGCTGATAGTCGACGATGAGAAGCCGATAACCGACGCCTACGCCCAGTGGCTCGAAGAGGATTACCACGTCCGAACCGCCTACAGCGGGTCGGAAGCGCTCGAAAAACTGGACGAGGAGGTCGACGTGGTCCTCCTCGACCGCCGGATGCCGAACCTCTCCGGCGAGGACGTACTGGCGCGGATTCACGAACAGGGACTCAACTGCCGGGTGGCGCTGGTCTCGGCGGTCGAACCCGACTTCGACATCCTCGAACTCGGCTTCGACGCCTACCTCGAAAAGCCAGTCTCGGAGGCGGAGGAACTGCTCGAAACCGTCGAGACGCTGCTCAAGCGCTCGACCTACGACGCACAGATGCAGCAGTTCCTCTCGCTGGCCAACAAGAAGGCCGCTCTGGAGACCAAGAAGAGCCCCGAGGAACTCGACGCCAACGAGGAGTACGCGGACCTCACCGAGGAACTGGCCGAACTCCGGACTCAACTCTCGGACACCGCCGGAACGCTGGACGACGACGACCTGCGCGCGGAGTTCTACGAGGACGACCAGTAGTCTCCCGGTGGTGAGCAGCGAACGGGTCGGTCTGCGGCGAGCGACAGCGGTCGGACTCGTCACGTCAGCGCTCGGCGTTTAAGTGCTTCTGGCGACAAGGGATAGATACGACGGAAAGTGCGCGACGTTCTGCCGACTCAAGTTTCCGAATAGCGCCCGCGCCGGCGTGCCTCGTTCTGCGTGACCCTGAACTACGGACTTCAAACACGCGACCGAATAGACAGGGCGTCTCCGCTACGATTCCTCTTTAAGTGCTTCTGGCGATAAGGAGTAGATACGACGGAACGACGGCCCGTTCTACTGGATTCGTTTTCGAGGAGCGACGCGTCTTCTCACCTTCCCGAGAGGCGCATGTTTGAACTATCCCCGCCGAGTACGGGCGAGTGATGACCGAGGGGTGGACGGACTCGCAACTGCCGACGTGGCAGTCGAGGACGCACGACGACCGGAACGCCGACCGACCGCTCAGCCAGCGCCCCGGCGACGGGGCGGTCGGCCGGGCGGACCTCCAGCGCGACCAGACGGTCCGCCAGTGGGGGCCAGTCACGCCGAGCGCGACCCAAATCGGCCGCGCCGAATCGCCCGACGCCGACCTCTCGGAGAGCGTCCGCCGGATGCACGAGGAGCGACACTCCGCGATGGCGGGTCACAGTTCGCGCATGCACCGCCTCGACAAACTCCGCATCTCCCACGCGCTCTGTAACGACCTCTCGCTGACGCCGTGGCAGCGCGACCGCGTGGTCGGCATCATGTCGGACCTCGACCTGACTGCGTTCGGAAGCCAGCGCGCGATTCCGAAGGTCGCGCTGGTCGTCATCCGCCACGTCGTGGACCGAGAGCGCGAACACTACCTCGGCCTCCACGACGAGGAGTGGATCGGCCAACTCCCGCCGGACCGACTCGGAGACCTCTACGACCAGTTCCGCTCTATCACCGACGAACAGCGTTTCACGGACCTCGTCGAGAAACACGGTCTCGACGTGACTAGCCTCAACCGACTCCGGCGAACGCTCAAAGACCAACTCACCGACCAGCACCTCGAAGACGCCGTCTACGGTCGGAACCCCCACCGAGACCCCAACCTGCCGAGTCTCGACGCTCGCCGGGCGGACGAGGCTCACGAGGAGTAGTGGAGTGGCGTGTGAGGAGTAGGGACTGCGGAGCGTGAGTACACAAAGAGACGAAAACCGCAGAAGACCGCGAACGAATCTTCCTCGTATCTATCCCTTGTCGCCAGAAGCACTTAAACGGAGACCGGCGTAGCGACGACGATTCTCCTTCTACTTTCCGAGGCGAGAGACCGGCGTCTGGTGAATAGCGTCCCGTAGAACGAGGCCGTCTTCCCTCGTATCTACCCCTTGTCGCCAGAACTACTTAAATGACTTCGGGAAGTGAGCGACTACCTTTGTAGACCCGCGCGCAAGTACCGGAGCACCACCGGCCACGAGTTCGCCGCTCCGAAGGCGTTCGCCCCGGGCGACCCGCCGAATCGCGGTCCCGTCGCCTCGCCGGTGTATCGGTGGTACGGCAGGCCGAAGAGGTGTCCCGCGCCGTCGTACACTCTGAGTCGGTACGGCGCGTCGTGGCCCCGGCGGTCGAGTCGGTCGATAGCCATCGCCGACAGCGCCGGGGCGGGCCACGTCGCGTCGTCGGTTCCCCCGAGGAGCAGCACCGGACCGTCTATCTCCTCGACCGGCGCGAGCGCGCGCCGACGGACCGAGTCGCCGACCCACTCACTGACGGTCTCCGGAACGCACTCGACCGTCTCGCACTCGCCGCCAGCGTTCTCGACCGCCGAGAACACCGTCCGGACCGCCGCGGCGTCCGCGAGCGGGTCGCCGTTCCGAGTCCACGCCGAGGCCCAGTCGGTGACCGTCGTGGCCGACGCGTCGACGCTCGGTCCGAGGACGCCCCCGCCGGAGTAGCCGACCGCGACCGTCTCGCCGGAGAACTGGGCCGCCGCGAGCAGGGCGGCCTCCACGCCCCGCGAGATACCGACGAACCCGACGCGGCCGTCGGCCACGCGCTCGCGGTCGGTCAGCCAGCGAGTCGCGCGCCGGAAGTACTCGACCGGCACGCCGGCCACCGACTCGGGCAGGCCCTCGGCGCCGATGTACTGGAGCGCGAGCACCGCGTAGCCGTGGCCCGCCAGCGTCCGACTCAGCGCGTGCGGGACCACGGCCTGCGACCCGTGGAGCGTCACGATGCCGGGGTTCGGTTCCCCGCCGTTCGCGTTCCCGTCCGGCGGTTCGTAGAGCCACGCCACGAGGTCCGCGTCTTCGACGGTCCGCCGGGAGACGCCCGAGTCGGTGACGACGCGAGCGGTCGTCGCCGAGGCCCGGCGCTCGCCGCCGGCGCGCGCGGTGAGCGCCACGTCCACCGCGGCCCGGTCGCCCGCGACGAAGTGGCTCGGGGTGGGCGAGGCGTCTCCCCGCGGCGCGAGTCGCTGGAGGACCATCTCGAAGGCAGGGTCGTCGGGCGACTCGAACCCCCGACCCATCGCGGTCCACTCGGTCCGGGCGGCCGAGTCGGTCGGTTTCGAGGAGACCCGTCGGGCGAGCGACGCCGCGCCGTTCCCGTCGGTCCGGAGCGACCACGCGGCGGAAAATTCGACACCGCGGGCGTCGGTCGCGCTCGCTTCGAGCGCGACCTCGGTCTCGGACGGGAACCCTGCGAGTCGAATCCCGGCGGGGCGGCCGACGAGGGTTCGGTCGGGAGCGCGGATTTCGGGGTCGTCGCCCTGCTCGCGCGACGCTCCCGAGCAACCCGCGAGCGCCGCGGTTCCGGTTGTCGCGGCGGTGTAGAGCAGGTCGCGGCGATTCCACGCCATCGGTCGAACGACGTTCCGGAGCGGCGTAAAGATTGGCGTCTAGTTAGATTGTTGTCTGGTATGGCCGTTCGGACCCGAGTCTGCACCAATTGGCGTCTGGTCGGACCCGAGTCTACGCCGAGTAACGTCTGCTCAGAGCGATTTCTCTGGTCGGGGTGACTTCGGCAGAACGAGACCGTCTTCCCTCGTATCTATCCCTTGTCGCCAGAACTACTTAAAGGAGAGAGCCGTGCTCGGCGAGCGGCGGCTATTCGCCGGTCGATTCGGTTCTCGGCGGTCGTCGGTCGTCCTCCGGCCGTCGTTCGTTGTCAGTCTCTGGGGAGCGTCCACGGCGTTCGTCTCCCCGCAGATGCTCGTCCTCTGCTGCGCGGACCGCCTGTGCGAACAGTCCGGCCGTGTACAGGAGAACCACGGAAACGACCGTCACCGCAAGACTCCACCAGACCAGCAGAGTGAAGAAAATCGCCAGTCCGATGAGTGCCCAGAGGAACCCCCGTCGGAGGAACCACCCCGAAGACGCCACCAACTCGGCGGTGGAGGCACCGCAACGTTCGGCCACCGACTGGACGCGGTATCCTTCGACGCCGAAGTACGCTATCGACGCGAGGGCGACGGCTTGAGGACCGCGTTGCAGTACGACCCCTGCCATCAGTATCGCCGCCACCAGCCATCGGGCGACGAGTTTGTGCCGCGAAACGTCCGGGGTGAGTCTCATGACTTGTGTTTTCGACGTTACTGACAGTCCAGTGATAAAGGTTGGCTGTACTCCGTTTTTCCTCGCGTAACCCTAAAATCAAGTCCCCCCGGTGAACACTCCCCAGTATCCAGATGATAGAAGTCGAAAATCTGCGGAAGGAGTACGGCGGGTTCACCGCCGTGGAGGGGAGTACCTTCTCGGTCCCCGAGGGCGAAGTCTACGGCGTCATCGGCCCGAACGGCGCGGGCAAGACCACGACCCTGAAGATGCTCTCCGGTCTGGTCGAACCCACCGCCGGGTCGGCCCGGGTCGCGGGCTACGACGCCCAAGACCCCGAGATGCGCGAGCACCTCGGCTTCCTGCCCGAGGAGTCGCCGCTCTACGAGGACATGACCGCGGTGTCGTACCTCCGGTTCTTCGCTGACCTCTACGACGTGCCAGACAGCGCGGCCGAGTCGCGCATCCACGACACCTTGGACCGACTCGAACTCGACCACCGCGACAGGAAAATCGGCGACATGTCGAAGGGGATGACCCGGAAAGTCGCCATCGCGCGCTCGCTGGTCAACGACCCCGACGTGCTGATATACGACGAACCCGCGAGCGGACTCGACCCGCTGACGACCAACTACATCATCGAGTTCACCCGCGAACTCGCCGAGTCGGGCAAGACCGTGGTGTTCAGCGCCCACAACCTGTTCCACGTCGAGAGCATCTGCGACCGCGTGGCGGTGATGAACGACGGTCGCATCGTCGCCCGCGGGAGCGTCGAGAACATCCGCGAGGAACACGGCCGGACCGAGTACCGCGTCTACACTACTGTCGAAGTCGCGGACGCGGTGAAGGAGAACGGCCGCTTCTGCCGCACCGTCGAGAGCATGGACGCCGTCGAGGAGACCCGCGAACTCGCCGAGTCGGCGGGCGGGGAGGTCGACGACATCCAGACTCACACCCCGAGCCTCGAAGACATCTTCCTCGACCTCGCCGACGAGTCCCCGGACGTGGAGGGCCGACCGTGAACCTCCGGAAGACCCTGCGCATCGCCCGCTGGGAGGTGTCGAAGAACGCGGGCCAACTCGACCGCCGGACCGTGGCGGTCGGACTGGTCGTCCTGCTGGCGGTGGGCGCGCTGACGCCGCTGGTCGCCAGTCAGGGCGTCACCCTGAACGACGGCATCTACCGCGTCGGCGTCTCGCAGGACAGTCCGTACTACGCCCCCGTCCAGAACGACTCGACGTTCGTCGCGGTCGAACCCAGAGACGAGGGGTCGGACCTGTTCTTCTGCACCGAGACCACCCCGCGGTGCGCCCCCGGCGAGATTCGGGCCGACGACACCGACAAGGGAGCGGCCGCGCTCTCGGAGTTCCGGAAGTCGGTCGCGCGGTACAACGACCGCCTGATGGCCGACGAGTCGGACGAGGCCGCCGCGTTCCCCGTCTCGGTCTCGGTCCGCTACGAGGAGCAGAGCGACCTGCAGGTCCGAGGCTCCGGGTCGGCCGCGACGCGGACGACCCGCGAGGGCGAGAAGCGACTCGGTGGAGGCGGCGGAAACGGCGGTGGCGACTCGGGTGGCGACTCCGGCGGGTCGGCGACCGCCGCGCCCGAGTCGGGCGCGGGCGGGAACGACGGCCCCGTCGGCGCTCCCTCGGTCGGCGGTGGCGGCGGGTCGCTGTTCGGGTCGAACGCCCGGGGCGGCACTCCGGCGGACGTGGCGCCGCCGTTCCCCTTCGAGTCGCTGGTGCTGGCGTTCGCGTTCGTCCTGCCGATGAACTTCGTGATTCAGGCGTACGCCTCCACGATTCTGGACGAGCGAGTCAACGAGCGAGGCGAACTCCTGTTGGTCTCGCCGGTCTCGCGCGGCGACATCATCGCGGGCAAGACACTGCCGTACTTCGCCGGGATGGTCGCCATCGCCTCGGTCACGGCGGTCGGCATCGCGGTCCTGACCCCCGCGGCGGACGGCGCGGCGGCGGTGGCGACGACGGCGGCCGAGTCGGTCTCCGCGGTGGTTCCCATCGCGCTTCTCTTCCTCTCGGCGGCGTTCGTCGGCGGGATGTTCGCCCGGTCGTTCAAGGAACTCACGTTCGTCACCGTGACGCTCTCGGTGTTCCTGACGAGTTACGCCTTCGTCCCGGCCATCTTCACCAACGTCCACCCAGTAGCGGCCATCTCGCCGCTCACGCTCGTGGTGAAGGCCCTGCGCGGGACCGCCTTCTCGCTCGGCGAGTACGCCTTCTCGACCGGGCCGCTCTACCTCTCGGCAGGCGCCCTGTTCGCGCTCGGCGCGGGCGTCTACCGCGAGGAGGACATGTTCACCCAGCGGTCCGTCCCGCTGAAGTTCCTCGACGCGCTGAACAGCCAGATTTCGGGGCGGCGCTCGATTGCGAAGGTCAGCGCGCTCTCGATTCCGTTCGTCTTCGTCGGCGAGTTGCTCGCGGTCGCCCTGCTGTTCGCGCTCCCGGTGTCGGTGTCGATGCCGGTCCTGCTCGTCGCCATCGCCTTCGTGGAGGAAGTCGCCAAATCGGTCCACGTCTACGCCGGGTTCGCTCACTCGCGGTTCGAACGAACCTTCCGGTCGGCCGCGACGCTCGGGTTCCTCTCGGGTCTGGGCTTCTTCGTCGGCGAGAAGGCGACCGCGGTGGCTCAACTGGTCGGCCTACCGAATCTCGAACTCGGACAGGCCGCGTTCGGCACCGCGACGGGGTTGGGCGTCGAGTCCTCGCCGCTGGTGCTGGTCGCGTTGTTCCTCGCGCCCCTCGCGCTTCACACCGTCACGGCGACGGTGACGGCCGCCGGAGCGACCCGCGACCGCAACTGGTACGCCGGAACGCTGGTCGCGGCGACCCTGCTTCACGCCGCCTACAACCTAACGGTGGTGAGCTACCTTGGGTAAGCGCCTGACGGTCGCTCGCCGGGAGTTGGCGTCGCTCCGGAGCGAGAAGACCATCGTGCTGGCGATTCTCATCCAGTTGTTCGTCGCGGCGTTCTCGTCGTTCCTCGCGGTCGGACTGGTCTCGCTGTACGACCCCGGTTCGGTCTCCAACCAGTTCGTCGTGGAGTTCGGCGTCACGGGCGAGGCGGGCGACGACCTCGCGCCGATAATCGACGAGCGCGACGGCTGGCGGGCGGTCGAGTACGGCGACGAGTCGGCCGCGATGCGGGACTTCGAACGGGGTGAGATTCACGCCGTCCTCAGGGTCCAACGCTTGCCCGACGGCAGGGCCCACGTCAGTGCGGTCGCGCCCGACGGCAACGTCCGGACGACGCTCGTCGTGACCCAGATAAAGGGCGTGCTGGAGGCGTTCGAACGCCACGAGCGCCAGCGGCTGAGTTCCCGGTTGGACCGAAAGCCGGTCGAACTCCCGCCCGACGCGTCGTCCAGCCCCTACTTCGGGTTCACCTACACGGTGCTGGTTCCGCTGCTCACGTTCCTCCCGGTGTTCGTCAGCGGAAGCATCGCGGTGGACGCCATCGCCGAGGAGTACGACCGCGGAACGCTCGAACTCCTCCGGGTGACGCCGCTGACCCCGACCGACATCGTGGACGGGAAACTGCTGGCGATGGGCGTCCTCGCGCCCGCGCAGGCGGGGGCGTGGCTGGCGCTGCTGTCGTTGCGGGGAACCCCGATTTCGAATCCGCTCGAAATCCTGCTCCTCGTGACTGGCTTCTCGGTCGGCGTGGTCACGATGGGCGCGACCGCGGCGCTGGCGTTCCGCGAGCGCAAGCAGGCCCAGTTCCTCTTCTCGATGGGCGTGCTGGTCGTGTTCAGTTCGACCTACCTCCTGCCCGAATCGCCCGCTAACGCGGTGGCGAAGTTGGCAATCGGGAGTCCGACACAGACGACGCACCTCTCGGTCGTCGCCTATCTGGTCGTCTCGCTGGCGGCGTTCGTCGGCCTCCGGTGGATGGTCGAGAAGCGTGGTCTCGGTTCGTAGCGGACAGTTCCGGGCCGTTCGATGCGTTCGGTCGGGAACGTCCGGTGCGCTCGGTCGTCAGACCGGGCCGGACCGGGCGAGTCGTCCGGGTCGTTCGGTTCGTTCGGGCCGTCACGCTTAGCCCCCTCACTCCCGTCGGACCGGACACATGAGCGCCGACACGCCGCGACGATGGGAGTACCGAGTCGTCCGACCGCCGCGCGAACCCTCCCAGAAGGAGGCCCGCGACCCCTCCTCGGCGCTCGCCGAGGCCGCCGCCGAGGGGTGGGAACTCGACGAGACCATCGACTACGTCGGCGGCGGGACCAAGTTCCTCGTGTTCAGGCGACCGAGTGGCCCGAACGCCGAGCGCGAGAGGGCGAGCGCCGAGGGCGACGATGGGTGAGCGCGGGAGGGCCAGCGCATGAGCAAGTCCGGCGACTCCGACGAGATTCGGACGCCGAACACCCTCAGCGACCGCATCGGACTGAACGCCGCAGCGGAGTGGTTCCTGTTCGACGGGAACCGACTCGCCGCGACCGCACTGGTCGCCGCGGGCGTCTTCGCCGCGTTCGTCGCCGTCAGCACCGTCGTCGTCCCGTCGCTGCAAGTCGCGATTCGTTCGGCCGACACCGTCGAGACGATGTTCTCGACCATGATCGGCACCGTCGTCACGGGGACGACGCTGGTCGTCACCATCAGCCAACTCGTCATCTCTCAGGAGAACGGGCCGCTGGGCGACCAGCGCCAGCGCATGAGCGACGCGATGGACTTCCGGACCTACGCGACCGAACTGTTCGAGTCGCCCCCGGAGGCCGACCCCGGAGCGTTCCTCGGCCAACTCCTCGAAGTCAACGAGCGCCGGGCCGACGCGCTCGAAGCGCAACTCGCGGACAACGACGACGAGGAACTCCGCCAGCAGGTCGGCGAACTGCTCGACAGTCTCCGGAACAACGCGAACGCGGCGATAGACAAACTCGAAGACGCCCAGTTCGGCACGTTCGCCGTGTTGAACGCGGCGCTCGACTACAACTACTCGTGGAAGATATATCAGGTGGAGCGGCTGACCGACGAGTTCGAAGACAGCCTTGACGAAGACGACCGGGAGGCGTTTCGGGAGTTAGAGACCGCGCTGACGATGTTCGGGCCGGCGCGCGAGCACATAAAGACCCTCTACTTCCAGTGGGAACTCATCGACCTCTCGCGGTACATCCTCTACGCCGCGGTCCCGGCGCTCGTGGTGGCGGGGACGATGCTGGCGTTCGTCGGCGCGCCGACGTTCCCCGGTACCACGCTGGGAATCCCGAACGTCACGTGGGTCGTCGCCGCGGCGTTCACCGTCACGCTCACGCCGTTTCTCATCTTCCTGACCTACATCCTTCGCATCGTGGTCGTCGCCAAGCACACCCTCGCCATCGGGCCGTTCGTCCTCCGCCAGACGTACGGCGAGGAGTGAACGGGACCGCCCGGTGAGAGAAGATACTTATCACGATCGCAACTATTTGCGGCTATGAACCGCCGCCCGTTCCTCCGTGCTCTCGCGACCGGGAGCGCTCTCCTGACGACCGGTTGCACCGAATCGCTCCCGTTCGCCGCCGACGGACCGACGGCGGCGGACGTGTTCGCGGACCACCGGTTCGACGGAACGGACCTCGTGGTCGAGTTCCGCGACGGCGTCGAGGTCGAGAGCGCCGTCCTGTTCGACTCGTCCACCGACGAGGAGTTCGAGACGGTCGAGCGACCGGCGGGTGCGGCGCGCTTTCCGGTCGTGTTCCCGGACCGACTGGAGACGTACGTCGCCCGAGCGCTCTACGTGAAGGCCGAGACGCCGGACGGGCGGGTCCGTCGGCGGATACCGGAGACCGTCCACGGATACGTCGAAGGCGTCGAAGTCCTCGACGACGGCCGCGCTCGGTTCGAAGTCGAGAATCAGGGCGAAGCGCCGCTACTCGTCCGCTTCGTCGGCATCTCCGGCGACGTGCCGAACCCCGCGGTGGACGTGCAGGCCGACTCGTTCGACGCGTCGTGGTTCGACCTCGGTCCCGGCGTCGTCGGCGTCGGCCGGAACCGGACGCTCTCGTCGTCCAGAACCGACCTCGTCGTGTCGCCCGGCGAGGTGGCGCCGTTCGAGACGACCTACGCGCCGTTCGCGTTCCCCGACGGGGCCGACGCCGCCGACTGCGGCGGCGACGAGCGGACGGCCGAAATCGCGGTCCTCCACGCCTCCGGCGGGAGCGCGGCCTACACGTTCACCTACCGACTCGACGGCGAACCGACCGCGGTGGCGGGGGAGTCCGCGGTGGTCTGTGGCGGTGCGGACGCCGCTGGCGGCGACTGACGAGGTAATCCGTCCGGAACTCAGAAGCCTCGGCGCTCGTCTCCGTCCTCGCTGGTGTCGCGCCGCGCCGCCTTCTCGGCCGACCCGCGGTCCATCACCCGCCGCTGGCGCTTCTCCGAATCGACCGCGCTCCAGAGGAGCAGACCGCCGCCGACGCTCAGGACGAGGAACACGAGGAAGATACCGAGTTCGGCCATGGTGGAACTGGAGACTGCGAAGTCAACCGAGGAACACGTCCACGATGTCGCTTCCGGCCGACCCGGTGTCGCGGTAGAGTTCGGAGTAACCGCAGTTCAGGCACGAGACGACCTGAAACTGGTTGGTCTGGATGTCGAACATCTTCGAGAGACCGCCGCCGGTCGTGGAGATTGTCCCCACGTCGGTCTCGGTGTGGCCGCACTTCGGACAGCCTTCGTCTCCGTGAGAGTCGTCGTGTTGGGAGGGCATCGGCGGAGATTGTCGGACGACTGGCATGAGTTTTGTGGTGGACCGGCGGCCCTTCGCTCCTCCACGGCGGTCGATTGGTCGGGTGAGTACCCACGCGGTCGGTCGAGCATCCACGGCGGTCGGAAGGTCGGTCGAGCGTTCGCCCGCCGGGGAATCCGCCGAGCGTCCGCCGGTCGGGGGCAGTCCCGCCGTCGCCTCTCGGATTTCGGACTGAACGGTTTTCGGGTTGTAGCCCGTTTCTAACGCGGTCTACTTGGGTCCGGGCGGCGTACTCGGCTATATGACGAAGCGAGCGCCCGCCAGAACGCCGCCGGGTCCCGACGGCCTCCCGGTCGTCGGAAGTCTCCCGGCGTACGCCCGCGACCCGTTCGACTTCGAGCGACGGATGCACCGGCAGTACGGCGACGTGGTCCGGTGGCGCTTCCCCGGCAACTGGGTCTACCACCTCGCGGACCCCGACCACATCGAACACGTCCTCGTGCAGAACAACCAGAACTACGTCAAGGGCGAGGCGTTTCAGGAGACCCTCGGCCCCGTGCTGGGTAACGGCGTCCTCAACAGCGAGGGCGAGTTCTGGCGGCGACAGCGCCACCTCATCGAACCCTCGTTCCACCCCGACCGCATCTCGACTTACGCCGAGATGATGGTCGATTCGACCGAGCGCGCGACGGCGAGGTGGCGCGACGGCGAGGTCCGGGACGTCCACTCGGAGATGACCGCGCTGACCCTCGACATCGTCGGCCGGGCGCTGTTCGGCGTGGACCTGCGCGACGACTCCGAGCGAGTCGGCGAGGCGCTTGAGGTGGTGATGGCCGCCTCGGAGTTCTCGCTGACCGACCTGCTCCCGGAGGCGATTCCGACGCCCGGCAGGCGGCGGTTCGAGAACGCCGTCGAGACGCTCGACCGCGTGGTCGCCGAGATTATCGCCGAGCGAAAGCGCAACCCGACCGACGACGACGTGGTGTCGATGCTGCTGGCCGCCCGCGACGAGGAGGGCGAGGGGATGACCGACCGGCAGGTCCGCGACGAGGTGATGACGCTATTGCTCGCGGGCCACGAGACCACCGCGCTCGCCCTGACGTTCACCTTCTTCCTGCTGGCCCAGAACGGCGACGTAGAGCGGAAGTTGGTCGCGGAACTGGACCGCGAACTCGGCGGCGACCGGCCGACGATGGCGGACCTCGGCGACCTGCCCTACCTCGAACGGGTCGTCAAGGAGTCGATGCGCCTCTACCCGCCGGTGCCGGGCATCGTCCGCGAACCCGTCGAAGACGACCGGGTCGGCGACTACCGGATTCCCGCGGGCGTGACGGTCAGCATGAGCCAACACGTCGTCCACCGCGACCCGCGGTGGTACGACGACCCGATGGCGTTCCGGCCCGACCGCTGGACCGACGGGTTCGAGCAGTCGCTCCCGCGACTCGCCTACTTCCCGTTCGCCGCGGGGCCGCGCCGGTGCATCGGCGACCGGTTCGCCCTGCTGGAGGCCCGCCTCGTGCTGGCGACGATTCTGCAGGAGTACCACCTCGAACTCGTCTCCTCGCCGGCGCTCGACCTCCGCCCGAGCATCACCGCCCGGCCCAAACGCCCCGTCGAGATGAAGATTCACGAGCGGTCGGGCAGTCGGTGGGACGCGTCGGCGTCCGAGCGAGCGGAGTCCGAGCGCACGCCCCGCTCCGAGCGGGAAGTCGAGACCGAAGCTGAATAGGTCTGCAATCGCTTCGGCAATACTCGTATTGCTTTCGGAAACACGGAGTCACCGGAGCGCCGTCACCAGCAGGACCACGCCAGCGACGGCGGCAAGCAGCGCGACCGACAGGCCGTCCAACTCGCCCGACCGGCCGGCGGGCAGTCCCCACGAGAGCGCGCCGGCCGCGAGCGCGCCGCAGACGCCGACCCCGAGCGCGCCGAGACCGTGGAGGAGTTCGACCCGCCGGGTCGCCGCGCGGCGGCCGACCTCCGACCCGAGCGTCGCGGCGAACTCCCCGGCGTCCCAGACCGCGAGCGCCGCGACCAGCGCGGCGAGGACCAGCCACGTCGGCGTACTCAGCGTGCCGGCGAACGCCGCGGCGACGAACAGACCGCCGCCCGCGAGCGCCGGACCGGCCGCGCGGTCGGTGGCGAACCCGAGCGCGAACGCGACCCGGAGCGCCGCGACGCCCGCCACCGCGAGCAGCGACACGCCCGCGGTCAGGCCGAGGACGACCGTCTCGCCGCCGTAGAACGTCACGACGTTCTCCGAGAGGGTCCGGAACTGCCCCGCGAGCGGCGCGTCGAGTCGCCCGGCGACGAAGCCGACCAGCGCGTCGAGGAGCGGCCGGTGGACCGCGCCGGCCGCCGCGACGACCGCGCCCCCGGCGAGGAACGGCGCGTAGCCGACCAGCAGTTCCCGCGTCGAGGCCCGCGACGACCGCCGGACTAGCGCCGCCACGAGCGCCAGCGCCCCTGCGACCAGCGCGCTCCACCAGAGCAGGGTCCGGAGGGCCGCCGACCCCGTGAGGGCGACGAGGAGGTTCCAGACCGCGCCGGGGAGCGCGCTCTCGACGACCGACTCGGAAATCGCGGTCTCGACGAGGAACGCGACCGGGAGCGCGACGGCGGCGAGTCCGACGAGTCGGCCGAGCGTGCGCCGGAGACCCGCCGCGAGGTCGGCGATTCTCACGTCGCCGAGTTCGGCCTCGCCCGCGAGTTCCTCGGTCGGGAGGTCCCGGAGCGCGACGTACCCGGCGAACGTCGCGGCCGCCGCCAGCAGGCCGAGCGAGAGCAGGTGAGTTCCGTCGCCCGAGGGCGCGAGCAGCCACTCGGTCGCCGCCGACGCGAAGTCGCCGACCATCCCGGCCAGACCCACCTCGAAGTTCGTCACGAGCGCGTGGCCCGCGAGCGCGAGGAACAGCGCCACCGGAAGCGCGACGACCCGGTTCGCGGCGTCGAGACACCGCGAGACGGTCCGCGAGGTGGCGACGCCCCGGACCGACGCGGCCGCGCCGAAGACCGCGACAGTACTCCCCCAGAGGACAGCCATCACGCCGACGATGCGGAGCGTCTCGCCGACCACGCGGGTCGGAGACGAGGCCGGGAACGACGCCGCGAACGCGACCAGCGACTCGTAGCCGACGCCCGCCGCGATTCCGGCCCCGGCCGGAACCAGCAGGAGACTCGCCGCCAGCGTCGCGGGCGCGCGCCACCGGTCCCACGTCAGCAACCAGAGCGCGGCCGCGAGACAGACCGCGCCCGCCGCGGCGGCGACGGCGCCCTTCGCCACTCCGGCCGCCGCGCTCAGGCCCGCCACGCCGCCGGCGGTGGCCAGCAGCGCGACCGCGGTACTCGTCGTCGTCGGTGCCCAGTTCGTCTCCGACAGGTCGGTCGCGTCGTGTTCGTCCATTATCGTCAGAGTAGCGTCCGCAGCGAGCGTTCGAGTGCGATGCCCAGCGGGTCGTCCACGGTCCAGTCTATCGTCGTCGCCCCCGCGGTCCGGAGGTCCCAGAGCCGAATCTCACGGCGGGTTCCCGCGACCGAGCGGCCGGGCGAGCGGTCCGCCTCGGACCCGGAGTCGCGGCCCGTCACGTCGGGACTCAGCACCGCGACATCGTGGCCGCGGGCCGTCAGCGCCCGGGCCAGCGACCCCGGCCAGTCGTCGAGCACGGGCGAGACGACCACGACCTGCGCGTCGCCGGGCAGACGGGCGAGGAGTCGCCGGGTCGCGGAGTCCTCCGGGTTCCCGCCGTCGGCCGTCGCCGCGACTCGGTCCGAACCGGCGTCCGCCGACCGCTCGGTCCGGTCGCTCGACGCCCGGCCGCCCGCCGTCCGACCGACGCGACTCGCGTCGGCGACCGGTTCGGTCCCGTCGGTCGGCACGGAACCGGCGTCGTCGCGGTCGGCCGCGCGGCCCGCCGCGTCGAAGACGAGGCGGGCGCTCCCCGCGCCGTCGGAGTCGGCCCACGGCAGGTCGTCTGCCGGGAGGCCGCCCGCCACGTCGTCCTCGCCGAGGCCGACCGCGGTGACGCTGGTCGCCACGCTCGCGCCCGTCAGCGCGTCGTGGAGGCGCTCGGCGGCGTACACCGAGAGCGCCGCGCCGTTGGGATAGCCCGCGCTCGGCGTCGTCCGGGCGACCGGCCGGGCGTCGACCACGACCACGGTCCGGGCCGCCCGCTCCTCGCGGAACCGGACCGTGGTCAGGTCGCCGGTCTTGGCGAAGCGCCGCCAGTCGATGCGACTGATGGAGTCGCCCGGCCGGTACTCGCGGGTCGAGTGGAACTCGATTCCCTCGCCGCCCGAGTCGGTGGTGTGGGTCCCCACGCGCCGGGGCGAGGCCCGACCGAACGGCGGGTCGGCGACCGAGCGCGAACACGAGAGCGTCGTCTCGCCCGCGGCCTCGACCGCCGTCGTCACGCGGTCGGTCCCGCTGGCGGTCCGCGCCCGAATCGCCGGGTCGCCGAACTCGTGGTCGCCGCGCTTGGCGACGACCGAGTACGAAATCGCGGTCTCCTCGCCCGGACGGAGCGCGACCGCGGCCCGCGGCGACCCCTCGACGACGGCCAACTCGTCGGGCACGCCGTCAACGACGCGCACGTCCGCGAGCGCCGACTCGCCCGAGTTCCGGACCGTCAGCGTCACCTCGACCTCGCCGCCCGGCGGCGGACTCGTCGGCGCGAACTCCCGGCTCACCTCCGGTTCGGTCGCGCCCGAGAGCGACGAGAGCGCGCCGAACGCGACGTACGAGAGCGGCACCGCCGCGGCCGCGAACAGTCGCGCCTCGGCGTACAGCAGGCCGAGCGTCGTCAGCAGGAGCGTCCCGGCCAGCGCACCGCGGAACCGCGGGACGCGAGTGCGAGTCACGCGCCACCTCCCGAGTCGTCCGCGCGGTCGTCGGCCGGAGTACCGCTCCCGGGAGCGTCGGCGACGCCGACGCCCCCACCGTCTGCTCCCCGGTCGCCGAGGACGGCTTCGACCTCCCGAACGGTCCGCTCGACGCGCCGGCGGCGCTCGGCCGCGGGGTCGAGCCACGCCCGCAGGCGGGCCGCCAGCGAGAAGTTCGGGCCGGACTCGCCCGAGAGGAAGGCGGCCGCCGCGCGGTCGTCGGTCCACGCGCCGGTCTCGACCGCCAACTCGGCCTGCTCGGGGCCGCGGTCGGCCGCTCTGGCGTGGGCGCTCGCGGCGGCGTCCGCGAGGTTCGACCGGACCGCCGAGAGCGCGCTCTCGTCGCCGTCGCAGGCGTCGGCGACGCTCGCGTCGAACGTCTCGCCGGTCCGGGCGCGGTCGGCAGCGCTCGCGCGCTCCGGGCGGTCGCCCGCGGCGGCGAACCGGGCCGCCGGTCCCTCGGTCGGTTCGCGGTCGGGCGTTCCCCCGCGGGCGGCCCACGCCGCGTAGGCCCCGACGACCGCCCCGAGGACGAGCAGGAGGCGCTCGGGGTCGAGCGAGTCGAGGACCGAGAGCGGGTCGGCGACGCCGGGCGCGACGACCACCGCGGCCGCGAGGAGCGTTGCCAGCGCGCCGAGTCCGCCGAGGACGCGAGCGCGCATCACTCGTCACCTCCCGGGCCGTCCGCGGTGTCCGGGCCGCCCGCACCGCCGCGGTCGTCCGCTCGCGCCGCGCGCTCGATGGCGTCTACCGCCTCCTCGACGCGGGCGAGGCGGTCGGTCGGCGAGCGCGCGCCGTACTCCACGTCGCGGAAGGCGTCCCGCAGGGTGACGACCGCGGCGGGCGGCAGGTCGTCCTCGCTGACCGCGTGGTCGGCCAACTCGCCGGGCGTCGAGGCCTCGGGCCGCCGGACCGAGACGACCCGGAGGAAGGTGGCCCACGCCTCCCGGAGCGTCCGGTAGGAGTCGGCCTCCGCGGCGTCGTCCGGTTGGGAGACGTCCGGCGCTGGCCCGCCGCCAAACGACCGCAGCGACCCCGCGCCGACCGCTCCCGCGCGCTCGCTCAGCCACGCCCGGAGGCGTGCGAGCAGTTCCGAGACCGTCGTCTCGCCCGCCGCGAGTTCTCGGAGCGCGTCGAGGACCGTCTCGACCGCCCACGCGAGGCGGTCGGCGGCGCCGAACAGCGCCGCGACAGCGAGGTCGGGAACGGCGCGCACGGTCCGGACCAGCGCGGCGGCGAGTCTGCGCGGCGTCAGTCCCCGGCGGTAGGCCCCGAAACCGAGGCCGCCGAGTACGACCGCGACTCCGCCGAGGACGCCGGCGAGGTTGACCAGCAGTCCCGAGACGGTCGTCCGGCGGGTCTGTCCCGCCGCGGAGACGACGACCGCCGCGCTCCGCCGGAACGGGAGCGAGGCGGTCGCCGTGCCGTCGATGTTGGTCGTCCGCTCGGTTCCCGCGACCCGCACCGTGGCGTTCGTCAGCGGGTCGTCGCCGTAGGTCGCCCGGACCTCGACGGCGGTGCCGGGGAGCGCGACCGGGAACTGCGGGTCGGCGGCGAGTTCGAGTCGCGGGAGCGAGAGGGTGCGCTCGCCCGAGACCGGCCCGCGGGAGACCGCGAGCGTGACGTTGCCGGGCGACTCGGGAAGGCGGACCCGGACCCGGCCGTCCCGGTTCGTCTCGCCGACCGTCTCCCCGTCGAGGGTCACGTCGGCGTTCCGGACGGGCACGCCCTCGACCGTCGCGGTCACGACGACTTCGCTCCCGGTCGCCACGTCGCCCGAGACAGCGAGCGCGGCGTCGGTCGCCAGCGCGTACTCGGTGCCGTTGGTCTCGTTGCCGGGCGCGAGAGCGCGCGGCGGCGGGGAGAGCGAGAACGCCGCGTCGAGATTCGTCGGCGGCGCGGCGACGCGGGCGGTCGCGTCGCCGTCCGCCTCTCCTCCGACCGTCACCGTCAGGTTCTCGGCGTAGGGCACCTGCCCGGTCACGGTCCCCTCCGTGTCGGTGATGCCGACCTGCTCTCCGTTGAAGAAGACCGCGACGCCGATGGCGGGGTCGCCGTTCTCCGTTACCGTCACCTCGACCGTCGCGCCGGGGACCGGCGTCCGGTCGAGGCTGACGGCGTACCGGCCATCGGTCCCGGCGTCGGTCCCCGCGGTGGTCGTCTCGCGGGTCGTCCCCTCGCCCTCGCGAGTCGTTCCCTCGTCCCCGCTGGTGGTTCCGCCGGCGTCGGTCGTCGAACCCGAGGGCGATTCGCCCTCGGATGTTCCGTCGGTGCCCGCGGTCCGCGTGCCGTCCGTGGGCGTCCCGCTTCCGGGCGGCGTCTCCCCCTCCGGCGGGGTGGCGGTGCCCGACCCGCCGGACCCGCTTCCGGCCGTCGTCGCGGCGCGACCCTCGCCGGTCGTCGCGTTCGACTCGTTCGGGGAGAACCGCTCGCCGGGACTCCCCGACTCGTTGGGCGAGTAGTCGCTCGGGTCGGCGCTCGTCTGGTTCGCGAACGCCCGCTGTTCGGCTTGGAGGCGCTCTCGGCCCGGCGTCGGGTCGAACCGGACCCACCCGACCTCGGGGAAGTACGCCTCGACCCACGCGTGGGCGTTCATCCCGCGGACCGCGTAGGTGTTCGCGCCGACCGACTGGCCGGTCGAGTAGCCCACGACGTACCGGGCGGGAATGTCCTGCGAGCGCAGCATCACGGTCATCGAGGTGGCGAAGTACTCGCAGTACCCCCGCTCCATGTCGAAGATGAACTGGGAGGCCACGTCGTCGCCCGCGGGTTGGGAGACGTTCAGCGAGTAGTTCTTGTTCGATTCGAGCCACGACTCGATTCGCTTCGCGGACTCGTAGGGCGAGGTGGCTCCCGCGGTCAGTTCGTCGGTGAACCGGCCGACGCGCCGGAGGGTCTCGGCGGGCAGGCCGGTGTATCGGCGCTCGATTTCGCTCGGGTAGTTCCGGCCGGCGGCCCGCAGGACGGTCGGGTCGCGGGCGGGGCGGTGGCTGACGCCGGTGTAGGTCGTGCCGGCCGGGACCGGCTTTCCGGTCTCGAAGGCGCGCGCGTCGGTGACGTAGAGGTCGCCGGTGTCGGCGTCGGTCCGCACCGAGTTGGCGCGCCAGACGCTCGGCAGGGCGGTCGCCGACTGCTTCAGGGTGACGCGGTACTGGACCTCTCGGCCCCGTATCCCGCCGCCCCGAATCGGACCGTCGTAGGGTCGCCGCTCGCCCGACTGCTTCCACCCGGACCCGGTGTAGGTGTCGTACGCGCCGGTCCGCCAGTAGGAGGGGACCGAACTCTGGACCCGGAAGTGGGTCTCGGCGTTCCGGGACTTGAAGGCGTTACTCGCGTTCTCGGCGGCAAGCGACCCGCCCACGTCGGTCCGCTTCCCGGGGTTGAGCGCGCCGAGGCCGCCGCCGCTCCCGGTGCCGCCGCCACCGTTCGAGAGGCCGTAGGGGTTCACGCTCGGTTGGGGCACGACGGACCCCAGCGGGGTCGCGCCGAGTCCGGCCCCCGAGACGGCCGGGACGAGAGTGCCCGCGACGACGACCGCGAGGACGCAACACGCCACCAGCGCGGCGCGGAGTCGGTCGCGGGACTGTTCGTCGTCGGGCAACAGGGGTGACGGCTTCTCTGACATGTGAGATAGGTGAGTCGGTTCGGCGAACGCCGCGGAGTCTCGGGTGGTACGTGTGCGCAGACAGGTAAAAAGACTGGTGGAAAATCCGGTCGAGTGATAGGAACGCCCGGCGGCCGGGCGGGACCGGACCTCGCCCTCCCGAACCCCGCCACCGAGTTCCGGAAACACCTCCGCCGAGACCAACATCTTTCACACTTGCTTGCGAATCACACGCCATGGCCGACGAGTACACCGGGGCCGACCTGTTCGTGGACGCGCTGGAGCGCTACGGCGTCTCGCACGTCTTCGGCAACCCCGGAACCACGGAACTCCCCGTGATGAAGGCGTTGGGCGACAGCGACCTCGAATACGTCCTCGGACTCCACGAGGACGTGGCGGTCGGGATGGCCGCGGGGTACGCCAGCACCCGACGATACCACTCGCACCACGACGACGCCGTCACCCCCGTCGGCGTCGTGAACCTCCACGTCGCGCCGGGACTCGCCCACGGACTCGGCAACCTCTACGGCGCGAGCGTGGCGGGCGCGCCGCTGGTCGTGACCGCCGGGAACCACAGCACCGACTTCCGCCACGAGGAGCCGATTCTCTCGGGCGACCTTGTGGAGATGGCCGACGAGTTCGCCAAGTGGAGCGCCGAGGTGGCCGACGTGTCGGCGCTGCCCGCGATGGTCCGCCGGGCGTTCCGGGTCGCGCTCACACCCCCGACCGGCCCGGTCTTTCTGGCACTGCCACTCGACGTGATGATGGCGGAGACCGACGCCGACCCCGAGCGTCTGGGCGAGATTCCCGACGCAGGTCGAGGCGACCCCGTCCAGATAGAGCGCGCCGCGGACCTGCTCGCGGACCCCGACGAGGACTTGGCGCTCGTCGTCGGCGACGGCGTCGCGCGTTCGGGCGTCGACGCAATCGAGGCGGCGGTCGAGTTCGCGGAGGCGACCGGCGCGCGCGTCCACGGCGAGATTCTGGCCTGCGAGGTGGACTTCCCGACCGACCACGACCAGTGGGTCTCGTACGTTCCGCCGAACGAGGACCTCGCGGGGACGCTTTTCGGCGTTGACAACCTCGTCTTCGTCGGGTGTTCGACCAACACGACGCTGACCCGCCACGAGCGCCCGCTCGTCGCCGACGACACCACCTGCGTCCACGTCAGCGACGACGCGTGGCAGGTCGGCAAGAACCAGCCCGCGGACGCCGCCGTCGTGGGCGACCCCGGCCGCGTCCTCCGAGAACTCTCCGAGCGCCTGCGCAAGCGACTCACGGCCACCGACCGCGAGGGGCGTCTCGAACGCGTCGAGATGGTCAAGAACATGGTCGAGAGCAGGATGGCCGAGATGGGCGACGGCGAGGCAGACGACCCCCGCGCCTCGAAGGCCGAACTCGTGGACGCGATGGAGGCGGTGGCCCCCGACGCCTACATCGTGGACGAGGGCGTCACCGCCAAGTACGCGATGCTGACGCGCTGGGACCTCGAACCCGAGCAGTACGTCTCGAACAAGGGCGGCGGACTGGGCTACGGCCTCCCGGCGTCTGTCGGCGCGGCCATCGCCGAGAGCCAGACCGACGACCCCCGTGACGTAATCGGGTTCATCGGCGACGGCTCCTACCTCTACTACCCCCAGACGCTCTACTCGGCCGCCCGCGAGGAGGTGGACCTGACGGTCGTGATTCCCGACAACCGGAACTATCGCATCCTGAAGGACAACGCGCTCGACCTCTTCGGCGGCGAGGAAGACGACTACGAGTTCGTCGGCATGGACTTCGACCCGCCGGTCGACATCCCGGCGAACGCCGAGAGCCACGGCGCTCGCGGGCGTCTCGTCCCCGAACCCGACGAAATCGAGTCGGCGCTGGAGAAGGCTCTGGACAGGGACGGCCCGGACGTGCTGGACGTGCTGGTTCACGACTGACTCCGCACCGACTCACCACTGCACCGCCTCGCACCGCTCCGCCTCCCCACTCTGCACCGCTCCACCTCGCCCAACACCGGGTCCGCAGACCTCACGCCGCCCTGCCTTCGCGCCACCACCGTTTTCGACTTGGAGACCGTCTGAGAGACGAATGCCAGCCTACGCCCCGGGGTTCAGGTCGCTCGACGCCGAACACGACGCCCTCGCGCTCGACGTGACGGGCGAGATTCCGTCGTGGCTCTCGGGGTCGCTGGTCCGCAACGGGCCCGGAAAGTTTGAGGTCGGCGGCGAACGCGTCGACCACTGGTTCGACGGACTGGCGATGCTCCACAAGTTCCGGTTCGAGGAAGGGCGGGGAGGGGTGACCTACTCGAATCGCTTCCTCCGGACCGACGCCTACCGGACGGCCGTCGAGGAGGGCACCATCTCCGGCCAGTTCGCGACCTCCGGGGGCTATCTCGACCGGTTGAAGTCGTTTCTCGGCGACCCGACGGACAACGCGAACGTCAACGTCGCCCGGGTCGGCGGCGAGTACGTCGCGCTGACCGAGACGCCACGCCGGGTCCGGTTCGACCCCGAGAGCCTCGCAACGCGGGGACACCTCGAGTACGCCGACGACCTGTCCGTCCACCACGTCACGGCCCACCTCCAGCGCGACGACCGCCGCGGCGAGACGGTCGGCTACGCGACCCAGTTCGGGCGCACGAACCGGTATCACCTGTATCGCGTCCCCGACGAGCGGTCCGGCGACGGGGCGGCGGACGCCGAGAGCGGGTCCAGACCGCGACGAATCCCCGTCGCGTCGCTGGAGGTGGACCGCCCGGCGTACCTCCACAGTTTCGCGCTCACGCCGCGGTACGCCGTCCTCGTCGAACCCCCGTTCGTCACGAACCCGATGCGCTTTCTCCTGCCCGGCGAGGGCGGGTTCATCGACAACTACCGGTGGCGACCCGAGCGCGGCACGCGATTTCTGGCCTTCGAGCGCGACACGGGCGACCTCGCGGTCGAGCGCCGCGTGGCCCCGTTCTTCTTCTTTCACACGGTCAACGCCTTCGAGTCGGCGGGCGACGTCGTCGTGGACCTCGTGGCCTACGACGACGCGAGCATCGTGGAGAACCTGTTCATGGCCGCGGTCGAAGGCGGGGAGGGCGCTCCGGACTCGGGACCGGAACTCGACGCCGCCGACGGCGAGTTGGCGCGGTTCCGGGTTCCCGTCGAGGGAGACGCCCGCGGGGACGACCCCGAAGCGACGGTCGTGCGCCGGGACCTCTACACCGGCACGGAACTTCCGCGGGTGGCCCCGCGGGCCCGGATGGAGTCGTACCGCTACGCCTACGGGCAGGCGACCGCCCGCGAGGGCCAGAACGGCCTCGTCAAGGTGAACGTCGAGACCGGTGAGGCGACCGAGTGGTGGGCCGACGACCACTACGCCGGAGAGCCGATTTTCGTGCCGGAACCGGCGGAAGACGGGCACGACGCCGAGGAGAGGGAGGCGTCCCGCCCGGAGGACCGCGGAGTCGTCCTCGCGCCCGCGCTCGACGCCGAGAGCGAGCGGTCGCTGCTGGTCGTTCTCGACGGCGAGCGCTTCGAGGAACTGGCGCGTGCGGAGGTGCCCCACCACATCCCGTTCGGGTTCCACGGCGAGTTCTTCCCCGAAGTCGGGCGGTAGGTCGCGGTCCGGCCCGGCGTTCGCCGTGACGAGGCCTCGAAGCGGGTTCGACTTCCGACGCGCGACTCCGACGACTTCCGAACAACGACTAAGTCGTTCAGCGTCCTTCGAAACAGAGCATGGGAACGGAGGCCAAACAGCGTTCGCGCTATCGACAGGTGCGGGACCGCGTCCGGACGTTCAACAAGCGAGTTCTGAACCCGTTCGCGATGCGGTTCGCGGGGCGGCCGCTCTCGCCGTACGGTCTCGTGCGCCACGTCGGCCGGCGGTCGGGGCGGCGCTACGACACGCCCGTCCTCGTGAGCGAAGTCGGCGACCGGTTCGTCGTGCCGCTACCGTACGGGACCGGAACGGACTGGTACCGGAACGTCCGGGCGGCCGACGAGTGCGTCGTGGTCTACGGCGGCCGGGCCTACCGGGCCGAGTGCCCGCGCTTGGTGGACCCCGCCGCAGTTCCGGAGGCGTTTCCGGCGTGGCAGGAGCGACTGATTCGGACCGCCGGGAGCGGGCAGTTCCTCCGGATGGACCGCGCCGAGGAGATGCCGATGGAGTACCGGGACGCGACGGCGAAGCATCCCGCCGGACCCGCTGTCGCGGGCGTGGCAGGTGCGGCGCTTCTGGCGGCGGTGCTGTGGCGGGCCGCGCGGAACCGGTGAGTCCGTCGGTCACGACAGGTCGATGGTCTCGCGCTCCCGGTCCGCGCCGAGACGGACCGCTAGCGTCGGCGCGAGCAACACGCCCGCCATCGTCACTGCGTAGAGGACGAACGCGACCAGCGGGTCGACCAGCAGTTCCTCCCCGACGTAGGCGAGCGCCCCGAGGACCGGCGCGACGACGCCGAGGAGCGCGAACCTCGCGCGCGCGCCGTCGACTCGGGGCACCGCGTCGAGATACGTGTAGGCCAGCGTGGCGCCGACGGCCGCTCCGAGTATCGTCGCCCCGTCGTGGCTCGCCCCGCTGACGACGAACGCGACCGCTCCGAGCGCGATGGCGACGACGAACCCCTCCTTCGGGTCGTGCTCCGTGAGCCAGACGACTCCGGCGAGGAAAGCGAGGCCGACGACGATGCCGGCGACCACGTCCCGGACGTAGTGGACTCCGAGGACGACCCGCGACAGCGCGACCAGCAGCATGGCGACGCCGGCCACCGCGTACCGCGTGGGCCACGACCCGACTTCGAGGTCGTAGGCGAGGATGCCGTAGCCGATGGTCGCGCTGGTGGCGTGGCCGCTCGGGAAACTGTAGCCTGATATCGGGATGACGTTGACCGTCGACGGGGGCCGCGGCGCGTCGAAGAACGTCTTGAGCGCCGTGATGAGCGCGTAACCGCCGATGGCGAGCGCGAGGGCGTGGGCGCCCCGCCGACGGTCGCCGAACCAGTAGTCGACCGCGAACACCGCGAGGAATAACGCGGGGTTGCCCAATCGCGTGATGGCGATGAACACCGGGACCAGCCACGGCGGTACCGCGCCGCGGACGGCGTCGCCGACTTGCTGGCCCACGACCGGGTCGGGACTCATCATCCACAGGGTAAGGGTGGAGTGTCCTTGTACGTGATGGGGGCGGCCGTCTCCGCCGACGAACGCCGACGGTGTTCTCAAGCCCCGTCGTCCGGTGCGTCGGCCCTGACGCGCCCGCCGTCGATGGTCTCGGGGAACATCTTGCCCGGGTTGAGAGTGTCACGCGGGTCGAACGCCCGCTTGAGTCGCCGCATCGCCTCGACCGCCTCCGGGCCGTGTTCGGCCTCCAAGAAGTCGCGCTTGCCCGTCCCGATGCCGTGTTCGCCGGTCGCGGTACCGCCGAGGTCGATGGCCTTCTCGACGGTGGACGCGTAGACCTCGTGAGCGGCCTCGACCCGCGCGTCGTCGTCCTCGTCGACCAGCACGGAGTAGTGGAGGTTGCCGTCGCCCGCGTGGCCGAAGCAGGGGACCAGCAGGTCGCGCTCGCGGGCCTCGGACTTGACGAACGACACCATCTCGGGGTACGCGCTGATGGGGACGGTGACGTCGCCGGGGTGGAGCGCGGTCAGGTCGGGGTCCCAGAGCTGGATGGCGTACGCGAGGTCCCGGCGGGCCTGCCAGAGGTCGTCCATCTCGGCGGCGTCCTCGGCCACGTCGAACCGCGTCACGTCGTGGGCCGCGAACACGTCGCGGCAGAAGTCGATTTCGCGCTCGACGCCGTGGTTGGCGTGGAACTCCAGATACACCGCCGGCACGTCGGGTAGGTCGGTGCCGGTGTAGGCGTTGGCCATCCGGGCGGAGTCGGCGTCCACGAGTTCGATTTTCGCCACGTCCACGCCGGAGCGCACGGCGTCGAACACCGCCGCCGCGGCCTCGTCGAGCGACGGAAACAGCGCGCGGGCACCCCGAATCTGCTCGGGGCGGCCGGCGAGTTCGAGGGTCGCCCGGGTCACGACGCCCAGCGTGCCCTCGCTCCCGACGAACAGGTCCTTCAGGTTGTAGCCGCTCGACGTCTTCGCGGCCCCGCTCCCCGCCGTAATCACCGACCCGTCGGCGAGGACGACCTCCAGTTCGAGCACCCAGTCGGCCACCTCGCCGTACTTCACCGTCTTCATGCCCGAGGCGTCGTTGGCTATCATCCCGCCGACGGTCGAGATGTCGCCCGAGGAGGGCAGCGGCGGGAAGAACAGGCCCTCGTCCGCGACCGCTTCGTCCACCTCCGCACCGAGGACGCCGGGTTCCACGTCTATCTGGAAGTCCCCGGGCCGCACGTCGAGGACGGCGTCCATCCGCGACAGGTCGAGGCTGACCCCGCGGCGGGCGGGCACGGCGTTGCCCTCCAGACTCGTCCCGGCGGCGTAGGGCGTGACGGGCACCTCGCGCTCGTTGGCCCCCGAGAGGACCGCCGCCACGTCGGCGGTCGATTCGGGCCAGACCACGGCGTCGGGGGTGACGCCCTCGCCGCGCTCCTCCGCGCCGAAGTCCGCGGCGTGATTCTCCCGGGCCGAGTCGCCGAACGAGACGTCGCCGTCGAGCGAGAGGTCCGCGAGAAACGAACAGTCGTGCGTCATACGCTACCGTGGACCGGGGACGGCTTAAAGTTTGGACCGAGAGGCGCGGGGTCGGTATCGAAACGGTCCGCCGATACGGCCCGTCCAAATGTAAGAAGAACTATGACTAAGCCCCAAGAGTAACGGACGTGTTCGATTGGCTGTTTCCGAACTGGTCCAATCCCGCAGCGTTGACCGCGCTCGTCGTGTCGAAGGTCCTCCTCAACGCCGCGCTGACCGCGTTCGTCGCCGAATCGACTCGCGCCACGTCGCGTTCGGCGCTCCTAACGGCGGGTCTGACCGTCGCTTCGACGATTTTGTTCGTGTCGGTACTCCGCGGCGGCGCGGGAATCACCGCGTCCTACGTTGAGTTTCTCGCTCAGGCCGTCCTGCTGGCCGTCGCCGGACGCGCCGTCTACTCGACGCCCTCGCTCCGACGGCGGGTCGCGGTCCCCGTCTTTCTCGGCGCAATTTCGCTCGCGCTCGTCGTGATACCGGTGTACGGCGAGGCCACCGTCGCGCCCTGAACGACGGCGCTCCTTCGAGAGTTCGACGGAGCGCGCCGGAAACGGCTCACAACGTGCTGTCGCTGCGAGGCGAAAATCATAGCTCGTGCGTTCGACCCTCGGACCCCGACTCGGGCACGGCCAGTTCCGACTCCGAGTCGCCAGCGTCGTCCGCGTCCGCCGAGAACCGCCGAATCGCTCCGGCGGGACAGACCCACACCTCGCGGTCGTACCAGCAGAACAGTCGCGTCGCCTCCTCGTGGGCCGCCGCGGCGTCCTCGGCCCTGACGGTGCCGACGTATCGCGGCGGGTCGTCGGCCCCCTCGCGGGCCAGAATCTCCCACTCGCGGTCGGCGTCCGCGCCGGACTCGGCCTCTGCGTCCGGGCGCGACTCCTCGACCCTCGCGCGTCTCGCCTTCTCGACCATGCCGGGGCGATTCGGTCGCGGGGGCAAGGCTCCTCGGACGATTTTCGAAGGACGGGAACGTCCCCGATGACGTTCGATACAGGATTCATTTGCACCACGAATTCCGAGAACACCGCTCCGACGGGTTCGGTAGTCGGGGAGCGACATACCTCCCGCCGAAACGGTAATGGTTATTTAAGATACTTACTTGTTCCGACGACGCCATTGGAGACGGAATGGCAACCACGACCGCGTCGACAGAAGCAGTCACCGTCGCCGACCTACGCGAGCGGTTTCGGGGGCGAGTCCTCGAACCCGGCGACGAGGGATACGACGACGCCCGAGCGGTATGGAACGGGATGATAGACCGACGACCCTCGGTCCTCGCGCAGTGCGCGGGCGTCGCCGACGTGATGGCGGCGGTCGATTTCGGCCGCGAGAACGAGATGCTGGTCGCTGTCAAGGGCGGCGGCCACCACATCGCGGGCGACGCGGTCTGCGACGACGGACTGGTCGTAGACCTCTCGGAGATGCGCTCGGTCCGAGTGGACCCCGACGCGCGGACCGCCAGCGTCGAACCCGGCGCGACCCTCGCGGACTTCGACCACGAAGCCCAAGCGTTCGGTCTCGCCGCGCCGCTGGGCATCAACTCCACGACCGGCGTCGCCGGACTCACCCTCGGCGGGGGGTTCGGGTGGCTGACCCGCAAGTACGGGATGACCGTGGACAACCTTCGGTCGGTGGACGTGGTGACCGCCGACGGCGAACTCCGGCACGCGAGCGAAGCGGAGAACTCCGACCTCTTCTGGGGACTCCGCGGTGGGAGCGGCAACTTCGGGGTCGCCACGTCGTTCGAGTTCGACCTCCACGAGGTCGGCCCGGAAGTGCTGGCGGGACCCGTGGTCTACTCGGGCGACGACGCTGCCGACGTGCTTCGACACGTCCGGGACTTCAACGAGGAGGCACCCGACGAGGCGGCGGTCTGGGCCATCCTTCGCAAGGCTCCGCCGCTCCCGTTCCTCCCGAGCGACACTCACGGCGTGGGCGTCCTTATCGTCGTGGCGTTCTACGCGGGCGACGTAGACGAGGGCGAACAGGTCCTCGAACCGCTCCGGAGCTACGGCGACCCCATCGCCGACGCGGTCGGTCCTCACCGGTACGCCGAGTTCCAGCAATCGTTCGACCCGCTGCTCACGGAGGGCGCGCGCAACTACTGGAAGTCCCACAACTTCGACGAACTTCCCGACGAGGCCATCGACACGGCCGTCGAGTACGCGGCCGAAATCCCGTCACCGCTCTCGGAGATATTCTTCGCGCAGTTGGGCGGCGAGATGGCTCGAGTGCCGGACGACGCGACCGCGTACCCGCACCGAGACGCCGAGTACGCGATGAACGTCCACACGCGGTGGGAAGACCCGGCCGACGACGACCGGTGCATCGCGTGGGCGCGGGAGTTCTACGACGCCATGGCTCCCCACGCTACCGGAGGCCTGTACGTGAACTTCTCCGGCGACGAGGGGCAACAGGCCCTCGCGTACGGCGAGAACTACGACCGACTGGCCGAACTCAAGGCCGAGTACGACCCGACGAATCTCTTCCGGATGAATCGGAACGTCGAACCGGTCGACTGACTTCTACTGCGGCCGCGAGCGGTTCGCTTCTTCAGGCGGATGGCGACTTCACCGCGGGCACCTCGACGCGTTCCAGCACGTCGGCGACGACCGCGCTCCGGTCGGCCCCGCGGACGCTCGCCTCGTCGGTCAGCACGAGGCGGTGGGCGAAGGTCGGTTCGGCGACGCGCTTCACGTCGTCGGGGACCACGTACTCGCGGCCCGCGATGACCGCGCTGGCGCGGGCCGCCTCGAAGAGGCGCTGAATGCCTCGGGGCGAGACGCCGACCTCGACTCGGTCGTCCTGCCGGGTTGCCCGGCCGAGCGAGACCACGTAGTCGCGCAACTTCCCGTCCACCCGGACCGATTCGAGGACGCGCTGGACGGCCGCGACCTCTCGGCCCTCCACGACCGACCCGACGCTCGGGGCCTTGGCGGTCCGGTCGGCGCGCTTGTCCACCAGTTCGCGCTCGCCCTCGAAGTCGGGGTAGCCCATCGTCGTCTTGACGATGAAGCGGTCGCGCTGGGCCTCCGGCAGGCCGAAGGTGCCCTCCTGCTCGACGGGGTTCTGCGTGGCGAGGACGAAGAACGGCGTCGGGAGTTCGTGAGTCGTCCCGTCGACCGTGACCTGCCCCTCCCCCATCGCTTCGAGCAGGGCGGCCTGCGTCTTGGGCGGCGCGCGATTTATCTCGTCGGCGAGGACCACGTTGGCGAACACCGGACCGGGCGAGAACTCGAACTCGCCGGTCCCCTCGTCGTAGACGTTCGACCCCGTGATGTCGGCGGGCAGGAGGTCGGGCGTGAACTGGATGCGCGAGAAGGAGAGGCCGAGCGCGTCGGCGAAACTCCGGGCGGTCAGCGTCTTGCCCGTTCCCGGCACGTCTTCGAGCAGTACGTGACCGCGGGCCAGAATCCCGGTGAGGACGGTTTCGAGGAACTCCTCGTCGGCGATGACCGCCGAACTGACCGCGTCGAGGACGCGCTCGCAACGCTGAGTCGCCGTGGGTTGGTCCATGAACGTGGCGTCGGAGGCGGAGACAAAGAAGGTTCGGCCTCGGTGACGGGACGACGATTCGGGCGTCCGCTCCGCACTATTGGGAATCGGGACGGAACCTCACGCCGCAGAAAAAGACGAAAGAGAAACGAACCCGATTACTCCGCGATGTCGATTGCGGGGCGGCCGGGTTCGGCCTTGCCCGCGAGGTCCGGGTCGGCTTCCTCGGCGCTCTGGACGACCACGTCGGCCCCGAACTCGCGTTCGAGTAGCCACGCGGCGCGTTCGAGGGCGGCGCGCTCGCGGTCGGGCGAGAGTTGCTCGTCCAGCGCCTCCGACCGGGCCGCGAGGTCCTTGGCGAAGTCGGCGGCGTCCTCGCCCTGCTGGCGGAGTTCGTCGTCGCCCATGACCGTCCCGACGACGTTCCCGTCGGCGTTCGCGGCGATGTCGTGGGCGCGGTGCTTCCACTCGGGCGCGACCGCGAGCGTGACGGTCTCGGGGTCCTCGATGCCGACGGTGTCCACGATGTCGCGCACGTCCTCGCGGGTGTTCTCCACGAGGCGGCGCTCCACGTCGTAGTCCTCGGGCGCGTCGGCGGCGGGCCACTCGGCCTCGGCGACGAGTCCGTCCCGGTCCAGTCGCTCCCAGACCTCCTCGGCGAGGTGGGGCGCGACCGGCGCGAGGAGTTTGACCGCGGTCACCAGTCCGCGCTCGAAGGTGTCGGCGTCGGGGGTGGTGTACTCCCGGTAGCGACGCAGCAGCGACACCATCTCGCGGACGGCCTGCAGCGCGTGGTTGAACCGGAAGTCCTCGAACTCCTCGGTCGCGGTGGCGACGGTGGCGTCTATCTCCCGCGAGACGTAGTCGGCGACGGCGGTGGCGTCGGTTCCGCTATCCGAACTGGTTACTTCGCCCGCGGCGAACTCGTCGGCGAGTCGGTAGACGTTCTGCAGGAAGTTGTTCGCCGAGTGGACGCCCTCGGCGCTCCACGCGAACTCCTTCTCGGGTTGGGCCGCCTCCATGATGAACAGGCGAGCGGTGTCCGCGCCGTACTCGTCGATGATGCGCTGTGGCGAGACGCCGTTGCCCTTGCTCTTGGACATCTTGTTGCCGTCCTCGCCCAGCACCATCCCCTGATTCGTCAGGTCGGTGAACGGTTCGCGGACGCCCTCCAGCAGGTCGATGTCGTCCAGCACCTTCGTGAAGAACCGGGCGTACAGCAGGTGCATCACGGCGTGTTCGATGCCGCCGACGTACTGGTCGACGGACATCCAGTCGCTCGCTCGGTCGGTGTCGAACGGCGCGTCGTCGAGGTCCGGCGAGACGTAGCGCAGGAAGTACCACGACGAGTCGACGAACGTGTCCATCGTGTCGGTCTCGCGCACCGCGTCGCCGCCGCAGTCGGGACACTCCACGTGCTTCCACTCCTCGGCGGCGTCCAGCGGGTTGCCCGTGGTGTGGACGAACTCGGGGAGTTCGACCGGCAGGTCCTCGTCGGGCACCGGGACGTAGCCGCAGTCGTCGCAGCGAATCATCGGGATGGGCGTTCCCCAGTAGCGCTGGCGCGAGATGCCCCAGTCCCGGAGGTTGTACTCGGTGCGGTGTTCGCCGTCGAACTCGTCGACGAACCGCTCGCGGGCCTCCTCGCTGGTCAGGCCGTCGTACTCGCCGCTGTTGACCAGCACGCCGTCGGGCGTGTAGGCCTCTTCCTGCACGTCCACGTCCTCGGGGTCGGTGTCGGCGTCCGGTGCCGGTTCCACCACCTGCTCGATGGGGATGTCGTGGGCCTCGGCGAACTCGTGGTCTCGCTCGTCGTGGCCGGGCACCGCGTACAGCGCGCCCGTGCCCACGTCGGTCAGCACGTAGTCGGCGACGTAGACGGGAATCTCGTCGCCGGTAGCGGGGTTGACGGCGTACTCGCCGGTGAACACGCCGGAGGTCACGTCGAGGTCGTCCTCGTCGGCGTGTTCGGCCTCGTGGATGTACTCGGCGACTTCCTCGTTGTCCTCCGCAATCTCTTGAGCGACGGGGTGGCCGGGCGCGAGCGAGAAGAAGGTCGCGCCGTGAATCGTGTCGAGTCGGGTCGTGAAGATGTCCACGTCGCCGTAGCCGGGAATCTCGAAGGCGACGGTGTCGCCCTCTTGGCGGCCGATCCAGTTGCGCTGCATCTCGCGGACGTTGGCGGGCCACCCCTCGAGGTCGTCCAGCGCCTCCAGCAGTTCGTCGGCGTAGTCGGTAATGGTGAAGAACCACTGGTCCATCTCGCGCTGTTCGATGGGCGTGCCACACCGCCAGCAGAGTTCCTCTTCGCCCTCGACCTGCTCGTCGGCCAGCACGGTCTCGCAGGAGGGACACCAGTTGAGTTCGGCGCTCTGGCGCTCGACGAGGTCCTCGTCGCGGAACCGCTTGAACAGCCACTGGTTCCACTTGTAGTAGTCGGGGTCGCAGGTCGTGACCTCGCGCTCCCAGTCGTAGCCGAAGCCCATCGCCTGCAGTTGCTCTTTCATCGACTCGATGCACTTCATCGTCCAGTCGCGCGGGTTGGTGTCGCGCTCCTCGGCGGCGTTCTCGGCGGGCAGACCGAACGAGTCCCACCCCATCGGGTGGAGGACGTTCTCGCCGCGGAGTCGCTCGAACCGGGCGTAGGCGTCGGTGATGGTGTAGTTCCGAACGTGGCCCATGTGGAGGTTCCCGGAGGTGTAGGGGAACATGGCGAGGACGTACTCGGGGTCCTCGGCGCTGTCCGGGATGCGGAACACGTCGGCCTCCTCCCACTCGCGTTGCCACTTCGGTTCGACCGACGTATGGTCGAACCCTCGTTCGCGCTGCTCGGTAGTCATTATATCGAAATACGGGCGACCACGATACAATAGCTTTGCCTTCTGTCAGTCGCCGACGCGCCGTCGGGACCGTCATCTCCTTGGCCCTACCGTCCGAATCGTCGCCCATGCGCCGAGTCGGCCTCCGGGTCCTCATGGGTCTGGTCGGACTCTCCCTGCTGGTCGCCTACGCGGGCGTCGCCTTCCTCGGCTATCGACTGCTGGCCGCGGTCTGGTTGGCCCGGGGCGACGTGCTGGAGGTCGTTCTCTGGACCACCGGTCTCACCGTCGCGCTCGGCTACCTCAGTTACCGCTTCAGCACGGGGCGACTCCTCTCGCAGGTGAACGCCGCCGACCTCCCGCGGAATCGCGCCCCCGCGGTCCACGCCCGACTCGACCGCCTCGCCGACGCGATGGACGTGACCCGGCCCCGCCTGCTCGTCGGGCGGATGGGCGCGCCGAACGCGATGGCGCTCGGCGGGATGCGGGGCGGCGTGGTCGTCCTCGACCGGTCGGTGTTCTTCCTGCTGTCGGGCGACGAACTCGAAGCCCTGCTGGCCCACGAACTCGCGCACCTCGAAAGCAAGGACAGCCTCGTCCAGACGCTGGCCTACAGCGCCGGGCAGTCGGTCGTCTGGGTCGTCGTCGCCTTGGCGCTCCCGTTCGTCCTCGTCGGGTCGGGCCTGCGACGCGCGCTCGACTGGCTTCGGGGGCGGCCGCCAGCCGACGCGTTCGCGCCCGTCGCCTCGCTCCGCGGACGGGTCGGACGGGTCGTGATGGTCGGATTCGTCGCGCTCACGCTCGTCCTGCTCGCCCACTCGCGCAGGCGCGAGTACGCCGCCGACGACCGGGCGGCGACGGTCACGGGCGACTCGCTGGCGCTCGCCCGCGCTCTGCGGAAGATAGAGCGCGCCACGAAACCCCGGTGGGCGATGTCGTCGCCGCTGTACGTCCGCGGCGACGAAGAGGGGACGCTGACGCGACTGCTCTCGACGCACCCCGACATGGACGAGCGCATCGACCGACTGGTCGAGCGCGCCGACCGCGAGCGCGGTGCCGTCTCGATAGCGGTCCGCTGAGTCAGCGGTACTGCCCGGACGAGAACGGCGCGACGGTCGCGGTCCGCTGGGCGACCCACGCGAGTCGGAGGACGAACGCGAACAGGATGGCCAGCGGCGCGAACCCGACGGTGAACGCGACCGTCAGGACGGCGTAGACGACCGGCGGCGGCACCGGCGTCGGCCCGAGCGCGTTGTAGAACACCAGCGCCAGACCGTCGAAGACGATGGCCGGAAGCCCGACGTACAGCAGGAGTCGCGAGAGGTAGGCGAGTTCCTTCTGAACGTACACCGTCTCGAAGTAGTTTCGGGCCACGTCTATCTGGAGCAGGCGGGTCTCGATGTCGTCGAGGAGGTCGCCGAGGTCCTCGGAGAGCGAGTCGCCGCAGTCGGTCCGAATCGCGGTAATCTCGTGCAACTGGCTCCCGTGGTTCGTCGCTATCGTCGCCGCGACCACGTCGAAGATGCCGTTTTCGGAGTCGAGCGTCCGATTGACGAGCGCAACGTCCGCCGAGAGCGACTCCTCGAGGTCGCCCAGTCGCTCCCGGAGCGACTCGTCGGGCGCGTCGGCCGCGGCGTCCGCTAACCGCTGGGTCTCCGACTCGACTTTCCCGTGGAGGAAACGCAGGAACTGGCTCGGGGACTTCGGCGCGACCGACGTTTCGGTCGACTCCTCGACCTCGGCCCGGAACTCCCTGGCGCCCTGAATCCGCTCGCTCAGGGTGCCCGGCGCGCCGAGTTCCCGCGAGAGGACGAGTTGGTTGATGGAGAGGACGACCGTGACCAGCGTGAGGTCGCCGGTGACGAGCGAACTGAGCAGGAAGTAGACGGGGCTAGCCGACCGGACCGCGGGGTACCCCATCGTCCAGAGGATGGCGACGACCGCCAGCAGGACGCCCGCGAGGATGCCGGCGACGACGACCGAGCGGTCTCCCCGGACGAGGAGCCAGTTCGCCGCGCCGCCGAGGTTCCGGCCGCTATCACCGTTCTGGTCCGTTTCGTCGCTCCGCGCGCTCTCGTCACTCTGCCCGCGTTCACCGTTCGGGCCGCTCTCGGACAGCGATGCCGACGAGTTCTCCGATTCAGACCGCTCGGACACGGCGTTCCGTAGGTCTCCGACCGGCAAAAGCCGTGGGGCGGTCGCGGTGTGGGTCGCCGACCGGTCCTCTCGCGGCGACGCGCCTCGGTCGGACAAACTTCGTCTCGGTCCGACAAATCCCGCCTCGCTCCGACAAGTCCCGTCTCACCGTACACGTTCGGTTTCGAGCGATGCGCGCCGGTCCGGCCGAACTCGTTTTCCCGGTCGAATCCGTACTACCAACGCTATGAAACGACGAGCGTTCGTCAGGGGCGGGGGCACAGTCGCGGTGGGCGGTCTCGCGGGACTCGCGGGGTGTTCCGCGCCGACGGGGGACGGCGGCGGCGGTGAGGGGACGACCGGGGGCGGAACGGCGACCGGGGAGGGCGGAACCGCCACCGAAGGCGGAGCGGCAACGACCACGGGCGGCGCGCAGGGCGGCACTCAGCAGGTCGCGATGATCACCGAGGGGAGCGAGTACTACTTCGACCCCATCGGTCTGTTCGTCGAACCCGGGACCACGGTGGAGTGGGTCATCGAGTCGGGGTCTCACTCCTCGACGGCCTACGCCGAGAGCCTCGACTCCGCGGACGTGACCCGGATTCCCGAGCAGGCCGAACCGTGGAACAGCGGCATCCTCACCGAGCAGGGGGCGTCGTTCAGCTACACCTTCGAGGTGACGGGCACCTACGACTACTTCTGTCTCCCGCACAAGGCGCTCGGGATGATAGCGCGCATCGTCTGCGGCGAACCCGGCGACGTGGAGGGCGACCCGCCGGACGGCGACGTGCCGTCCGAGCAGGCCATCGTGAATCAGGGAACCATCTCCTACGAGGAGTTCGGGAGCGGCTAACAGGCCGAGAACGGTGATCCTCCGGCGGTCGAGTCGGCTTCGGGCGGTCGAATCCGTCGAGAAGAGTCGTCAGTCGCCGGCGGCGTCGGAGACCCCGTCGAGGTTCGCCTCGGTCAGCGCCCGCCGCCACGACCCGAACCGTCGGTGGTAGGTCACGGGCGCGTACTGGCCCCGGTCGTCCATCTCGGCGGCCTTGGGCGCGCGGCCGAGTTCGTCGGCGAGGCGTTCTATCTCGCGGAGGAGTTCGCGCTCGGAGATGCCGTCGTTGGTATCGAGCATCGCCTCCCGGAGCGCGTTCGACCAACTCCCGAACCGGAGTTGGTAGGTCCGGTTCGAGTACTCGCCGCGTTCGGTCATGTCGCGCTGGGTCGGCGGTTCGCCCAGTTCGGTGTAGAGTCGCTGAAGTTCGGCCAGCAGTTCCCGGTCGGGGATGCGCTTGCTACCCATCTCGTCGGGGTCCAACCCGGCGTCCTCCAGCGCCTCGTTCCAACCCCCGAAGACCTCCTGATACCGCTCCGGCGCGTACTCCCCCTCCTCGTGCATGTCCACCACCGTCGGCGTCTTGCCGAGTCGGGCGGCCAGCGACTGAAGCGCGGACCGAAGCGTCTCCGGAGTAACTTGCTGGCTCATCGGTCGATATATCTGAGCGAATAGTCTTAAATCTGAGCGTTCTCGGCGACGCCGAATACTATACCGTTACTGTCACTATTAGATATCACAAGGTATCAAAGTCTATAATTCTGTTTTCAGGTAAGCAAGTATTTATATAGGGTGACTACGAACGTCGCAACTAAGCACGTGTCATCGCGCGAGAAGTGCCGGTTCGGGGCGGCTTTTGACGGTCCCCCGCCGACGACTGTACCATTCGTGGTCGGTACAATAAAGGATGCGGCCGCTTCTCACGCCTGATAACGTGCCGGAAAACGGAGACATACAAAACATGAACATAAAGGCACTCTTCGAAGACGACGGTGCGGTCTCGCCCGTCATCGGCGTCATCCTGATGGTGGCGATTACGGTGATTCTGGCAGCGGTGATTGGAACGTTCGTTCTCGGTCTCGGCGACCGGGTTAGTCAGGCACAGCCAAACGCACAATTTACGTTTGAGTACAGTCAGACAAACAGTCACCAATGGGTGAACGTCACCCACGATGGTGGTGAAGGTGTTGAGGGCGACCAATTGAGCATGACCGTAGGAGGCGACGAAGTTTGGACACCTGGATCCACCGTTGACTCTGAAGAGGTTGACGAGTGGTCGGGTAAAAAGATCACTGCTGGCTCGTCGCTGAAAGAGTACGATTCGGCCATTAGTGACGGAGAAACTGTCAAAATAATCTGGTCCGCCTCCGGCAGTGACAAAACCGCCGTTGTCGGCGAGTCAGAGGTCTCGTACTAACGATGGAACTGAAAAACGCTCTCAAGTCATTCGTCGGCGGTGATGACGACCGAGCAGTCAGTCCCGTCATTGGCGTCATCCTGATGGTGGCGATTACGGTGATTCTGGCCGCAGTGATTGGAACGTTCGTTCTCGGTCTCGGCGACCGAGTGAGTCAGGCAAGTCCGAGTGCGACCTTCTCGTTCGACTACACTGCGGGTAACAACGACGCTGTGGAAATTACCCACGACGGTGGTGCTGGTATCGAATCATCGCAGGTGAATATCAGCGTCGGTGGTCAAAACGCGTGGAGTTCAGACGGCCCAGTTGGGTCTAACGGTTTCCAACTTGACGGCAGTGATTGGAATGGAAAAATCACTGCAGGGGATAAGCTTGCCCTAGCAGAAAACGGTGATGATTCCGCAATAGAGAACGGCGAAACTGTCAAAGTCATCTGGCATGCAGACGGTAGTGACAAGACGGCGGTTATCGGCGAGTCAGAAGTCAACTTCTAAGCCGTTCGCACTTTTCCGATTTTTTGCGGTCGTAACTCACAGTCCGGCAACCTAGTTTTCCGTCAGTCCGACAGCCGAGAGCGAATCTCGGTACAATCGAGCGCAGACGGACTTCTGACCAGACCCCCGACCCGCTTACCACATTCCTCTGTCACGAAGTGAAACTCATCTAACGCGTTAGAAAACCGGTCTAACCAGTAACCTTACAACTATCATTATGGTCTATACGTTTCATGCCGGGAAGGCATACTGACACGGAGAAACCAGACGAGGGGCGACGTAGGTTCCTGAAGGCGAGTGGGGCGGGAGCAGTCGCGGTGTCGCTGGCGGGACCGAGCGCGGCGAAGCGACTCGGCGGCCGACAGGACGCCGGGCAGGAGACGACCACCGAGGGCGGACAGGAGACGACCAAGGGCGGGCAGGGCGGAGACGTACCGACCGGTGGGACGCTCGTCTACGGGATGAGTTCCAAGCCGGACACGTCGAACATCTTGACGCTCGGGTCGGTCTACTCTGCGGTCGCGGTCGATAGGGTGTACGAGACCGGGACCACGCTCGACCCTGTGACCAGCGAGGTCAAGCCGAACGTCTTCACCGACTGGACTGTCGAGAACACGGAGGGCCAGAACCCGAAGCCCGACGTGTACTTCAACATGCGGCAGGGCCTGAAGTGGAACGACGGCGAGGACTTCACCGCCGAGGACGTGCTGTTCACGTATCGCTACTACATGGAGAACCAGCCGGGCAACTACGCCGCGGCGGTGTCGCCGATGGAGCGCATCGAGGAGTCCTCCCGCAGCGACTGGGACTTCCACCTGAAGCTGAGCCAACCGGTGGGCGTCTGGGCGTCCGAACAGCTACAGATTCCGCTCCTGCCTAAGCACAAGTGGGAGGGGAAGAACTACCAGCAGTACGACCCGATGAAGGCCAACCCCGACAACGGGCCGGTCGGTCTCGGGCCGGGGCGACTGACCCAGTTCCAGCCGGCGACCTCGATGCAGGTCGTCTTCGACAACGAACACTACTACGACACGCTCAGCGTCCTCGACTGGAAGCAGAACCACGACCAACTCCGGGCCGGCGGTCCGTTCATCGACCAGGTGAACTACAAGGTGTTCGGGAGCGAGACCGCGATGACGCAGGCGTTCCTGCAGGGGAACATCGACACCCACTACGGGAGCATGACGACCGCGAAGATTCCGCAGGTGAAGCAGACCGACGGGATGTCGCTGGTCAACGGGACCGACAGCGGGTTCTCCTACTACGCGTTCAACCTGCGGCGCAAACCGCTCGATGACGTGACCTTCCGGCAGGCGGTCGCGTTCATGTACGACGACTACTTCTGGGTCCAGCGCCTGATGAACGGCTACGTCTGGAAGGGCGACTTCGCCCAGTCGAACGGCTATCCCAAGCCCCGGCCCGACTTCCAGTTCGCGGGCGAGGACCAGATGCTGACCCATCCAGCGACCGACGCCTTCGACTACCGGTCGGCCGACCAAGGACCGACGCCGGACGTCGAGGGCGTCCGGACGTTCCTGACCGAGGGCAACGTCGTCGACGGGTCGTCGGGCACCTACGTCGGCAAGGACTACCCCGGTAGCCTCTCGGGCGTGAGCGCCAGTCGGTCCGAGTCGAAGTACAACTACTCGTTCGGCCCGGTCCAGTCGCAGGTCCTGCGCGAACACGACGGCGCGGACCGCGAACTTCGCGTGGACGGCAAGACAATCCCGCAGACGATGGACGGCGACCCGATAACGCTGTTCATCGACCCGCCGAAGCAGGGACCCAAGGAGGCCAAGGCCATCCAGCGGTGGGTCGAGAACCTGAAGTCGGTCGGCATCCCGATTAAGACGCAGGCGCTGTCGTTCAACACGATGACCTCGCGGGTCTACAATCAGGAGAACTTCGACATGTACCCGATGGGGTGGGGCGACACGGGTCCGTTCGGCAGTTCGGCCTACTCGTTCTTCCACAGCGACAACGCCGACGACCACTCCGACGGCGGCAACGACGAGGGATTCCGGTACAACTCCACGGGGTACGGCCTCTACGGCGGGAGCGCCGACGAACTGCTCTCGCAGGCCCGGACGACGATGAACGCCGACGAGCGCAACAAAATCACGGCGCGGGCCATCGAGAAGATATACCTCGACATGCCCTACATCCTGCGGGACTACGCCAAGTTCCGCTGGCCCATCAACTCCGCGAAGTTCGCGGGCTACATCCCCGACATCGTGGACCCGGCGTTCGCCAACTTCGACGCGCAGGTGAACAACCTGCACCTCCGGGAGTAGCACTCCGACCACCGACTCGGCGGCCGACGCCGACCGACTCGGACTGCCCCGTTTTTTGCCGGTCCGCGCTCCTGTTGAGTAGCAACTGTTCGCCCATCTGCCGCGTCCGTTGCGTCGAGCGCATCTGGGAGCGTCGACTGCATCGGCGAGCGTCCAGTGCGTCCGCGAGTGTCGAGCGCATCCGCGAGATGTAAGTCGCGCGCCGGCGGGAAAGCGAAGTGAAATAACCCCGGCCGTGATACTCCCTCTCGTGACGATTCGAACGGTCAGTTCGCGCGAGTCGTTCGAGCGACTCGCGGCGACCCTCGACGCGCCCGCCCGGATTCCGGTCGAAGTCCGGACGACGGTCGGCGACCCGTACGACGCCTACCGGCGGGCGCGCGACGAGGAGGGCGGAGTGTACCTCGAAACCACCGGCGGACAGGACGGGTGGGGCTACTTCGCCACCGACCCCGAGCGGTGGGTCCGGACGGACGCCTCGGACGCGACCCCCGGCGGGTTCGAGGCGGTGGACGACCTGCTCCGCGCGGAGCGACTGGTCCGGGGCGACTGCGAGGTGCCCTACCCCTGCGGCGCGTTCGGGTGGTTCTCCTACGACCTCGCCCGCGAGTTGGAGGACCTGCCCGACACGACCGCCGACGACCGGGGTCTCGCGCGACTCCAGTTGGGCGTCTACGACCGCGTGGCGGCGTGGCGCGAACCCCGCGGCGAGGGGCCGACCGAACTGCGGGTGACCTGCTGTCCCCGGGTCGCGCCGGAGGACGACTTCGGCGGCGCGTACGACCGGGCGGTCGAGCGCGCCACCGCCCTCGCTCGCCGGGCGCGCGAGGGCGACTCGACCGTCGAGGCCCCGCCAGCGGACGCCGACACCGCGACGTTCCGCAACGAGGTCGGCCGCGAGGAGTACGCCGAGCGCGTGCGCCGGACCAAGTCGTACGTCCGCGACGGCGAGACGTTTCAGGCCAACGTCTCCCAGCGACTCGTCGCGCCCGCCGCGGTCCATCCCGTCTCGGCGTTCGCGGCGCTCCGCCGGGTCAACCCCGCGCCATTCTCCGCGCTGGTGGAGTTCCCCGGCGTCGATTTGGTCTCGGCCAGTCCGGAACTCCTGATAGACTGCGCTGGCGACCGCCTCGTGACCGAACCCATCGCCGGGACCCGACCGCGCGGCGAGACGCCCGCGGCGGACCGACGACTGGAGCGCGAACTGCTCGACAGCGAGAAGGAACACGCCGAACACGCGATGCTGGTCGACTTGGAGCGAAACGACCTCGGGAAGGTCTGCGAGTACGGGTCGGTCGAGGTGTCCGAGTACCGGCGCATCGACCGCTACTCGGCGGTGATGCACACCGTCTCGAAGGTCGTGGGCCGACGCCGCGCCGACGCCTCGGTGGCGGACGCCATCGCCGCCGTCTTTCCGGGCGGGACCATCACGGGCGCGCCGAAACCCCGGACGATGGAGATTATCGACGAACTCGAATCGACCCGACGCGGCCCCTACACCGGCGCTATCGGCGTCGTGGGGTTCGACGAGCGCGCCACGCTCAACATGACCATCCGGACGCTGGTCCGGGCGGGCGAGCGCTACTACCTCCGGGTCGGCGCGGGCATCGTCCACGACTCGGACCCCGACGCCGAGTACGAGGAGACGCTGGCGAAGGGCCGGGCGCTCGTCCGAGCGTTGGACGACGCACTCGGCGACGAGTCGGAACTGGCCGTCGAGGAGTGACGTGGATTTTTGCGCCCGTAACCAGTTTATTCCGTTCTCTGACACTCGTTTTCATTTCCAAGAGGATGAAGGAGATTTCTTTCCTGCTCGCGACCCTCACTTGGCTGTCACCGTCTTTAACTTCCACCTCCGTCCCGCCGCGACGACATCCCCGAGACGAATCCGAATCGAGAGTCGAACCGCTTAATCCGACCTACCGACTACTCACGACCGATGCAATTCGGGGAGTTCGCCGACATCGCCGCCGAAATCGAGGAGTTGAGCGCCGACACCGCGATTACCGAGCAGGTCACGCGCCTGTTCGAGGGCGCGAACGACGACCTCCCCGTGCTGGCCCGGTTCGTGCAGGGCCGCGTGTTCCCGGCGTGGTCCTCGCGGACCCTCGACATCGGGCCGAACTACTGCTACGAGGCCATCGCGCGGGCCGCCGGAACCAACGTCTCGGCCGACGACGTGGAGGACCGCCTCGCCGAGGTGGGCGACATCGGCGAGGTGGCCGCGAGCTACGACTTCGGCGGCCAGCAGGGTCTCGGCGCGTTCACCGGCGGGGGCGCGGGCGGCGACTCCGGCGCGAGCGGCGCCAACGACCTGACCGTCGCGGAAGTCGCCGACGAACTCGACGCTCTCGCCGCCGCCGAAGGCTCCGGCAGTCAGGACAAGAAGATAGACGTCCTGTTCGCGCTGTTCAACCGAGCGAGCGCGACTGAGGCCCGCTATCTCGCGCGACTCGTCCTCTCGGAGATGCGCATCGGCGTCGGCGAGGGCACCGTCCGGGACGCCACCGCCGACGCCTTCGACGTTCCTGTCGAGGCAGTCGAGCGCGCCCTGCAGGTGTCGAACGACTACGGCGAGGTAGCTCGCGTCGCCCGCGAGGAGGGCGCGGACGGTCTCGCGGCGCTCGACCTCGAACTCGGCCGCCCGGTGCAGGCGATGCTCGCGCAGGCAGGGAGCGTCGCCGACGCGCTCGACGACTGGGACGAGGTCGCCGTCGAGTGGAAGTACGACGGCGCTCGCGTCCAGATTCACTACGACCCGGAGGGGTTGGCCTGGGCGAGCGAAACCGCCGGTTCCGCCGCGGCGGACGCGAGCGCGAGCGACGACCGGGAGGTCGCCGTCTTCTCGCGGAACATGGAGGACGTGACCGACGCGCTCCCCGAAATCGTCGAACACGTCGAGGCGAACGTGGACGCGCCGGCCATCCTCGACGGCGAAGTCGTCGCCACCGAGGACGGCGACCCCCGGCCGTTTCAGGAGGTCCTGCGGCGATTCCGCCGGAAGCACGACGTTGCCCAAGCCCGCGAGGAGGTCGAACTCGACCTGTTCGCGTTCGACTGCCTCCACGCCGCCGGCGACGACCTACTCCGGACGCCCCTGCCCGAGCGCCACGACCGACTGGAGGGCCTGCTCGGCGCCGGCGCCTCCGCGGGCGAAGCGAGCGACGACTCGGGGGGCGACCCGTCGGGCCTCTCGTCGCTCTGGATAACCGACGACGCCGAGGAAATCGCCGACATCGAGGCCGAGGCCCTCGACGCCGGCCACGAGGGCATCATGCTCAAGAACCCCGACTCGACCTACTCGCCCGGCCGCCGGGGGAAGAACTGGCTCAAGCGCAAACCCGACGTGGAGACGCTGGACCTCGTGGTCACGGGCGCGGAGTGGGGCGAGGGCAGGCGCGCGAGTTTCCTCGGCACGTTCCTGCTCTCGGCGCGCGTCGGGGAGGGTGAACAGTTCGAGACGCTCGGCAAGGTCGCCACCGGCATCACCGACGAGGAACTCGCGGACCTGACCGAACTGCTGGAACCCCACGTCCGCGAGCAGGACGGACAGGAGGTCGAAATCGCCCCCGAAGTCGTCTTCGAGGTGGGCTACGAGGAGATTCAGGAGTCCCCGACCTACTCGTCGGGGTACGCCCTGCGGTTCCCCCGGTTCTTGGGCGTCCGCGAGGACAAGGACCCCGAGAACGCCGACTCGCTGGCGCGCGTCGAACGACTGGCCGACCAGCAGTAGCGCGACCGTTCGACTTCCCGCTCTCAGCGCGTGCTGGCGCGTCACTCCGGGCGATGCGGCATCTCCGCGCGAGGTCGTCGTGAACGGACGCGAACGACGAGCAGGTTTAGGTGCGTGCTGTCCGGTTGCGGTTCGATGGGCGTCGGCGATAGCTAGCTTCGACGACTCGTACTCTCTTCGCGTAGCTACGTCGAACGGACTCCACGCGACCGCAGTAAACTATTCCCCCACCGAAGTTGACAGAATCGACGTGGCGAGTTTCCGGACCAAGCGCGGGCGCTGCGTGCTGACCGACGACGAACTCCGCGTCGAGTCGGGACTCTACCTGCAGGCCAAACGCTACTGGGAGGGGAACAGACCGCTCCTCGCCGTCTATCTCGGTCTCTACGCCGCGCTGCTCGTCGCCAGCGCCCGAGTCGCGAGTTCGGGCGAGTGGCGCGCGCTGGTCGTCGGCGCGATAGCGGTCGTCACGCTCCTCGTCGCCGGACGGGCGGCCAATCGCCGCCGCGGAGTCGGGTCGGCCGACCGCATCCCGCTGTACGACGTGGAGTCGGTCACGGCCGTGGCTGGCGACGACTGGCTGACTCGCCCGCGATTGGTCGTCCGGTACTGGCGGGACGGCGGCGTGAAGCGACGCCGCGTGATGATGCCCTCCGGCCTGCTCTCGTACGGCGAGTCGGAGTTCGAGCGCGCGAAGCGGACCTTCCGCGAACGCGGGATACCGGTCGAAACGGTCGGCCCTCACGGCAGGTAGTTCGCCACCCAGTAGCCCGCGTAGACGGCGAGCAGGAGCGCACCCTCCGCCCGGCCGACCACGCCCCGGAAGAGGAACGCCAGCACGAGCGCGAGCGCCACGAGGAAGAACGGCCAGTGGACCGCGAAGACGGTCGCCGAGAGGTCGAGGGGCCGGACGACCGCGACGACGCCCGCGTTCGCGGTGACGAAGAAGAGCATGCTCCCGACGACGTTGCCGATGCCGACCGCGGGACGGCCGTCGCGGACGGGTTCGACCGTGAGAAGCAACTCCTCCAGACTCGCGATGAAACTCATCACGGTCGCCCCGAACGCGAGTCCCACGAGGTCGAACGCGTCGAGGATGTCGCGGGCGCCCATCACCGCCAACTCCGACCCCGCGGTCATGCCGACGATTGCGAGCAGGACGACCCCGATTTCGGCCAGTTCGCGCTCGTCCTCCTCGGCGTCCCCGTCGCCCGAGTCGTCTCCGTCGGCCGCCGCCTCGTCCTCGATTTCCTCGGCGTCCTCGGCCTCCAGAAACCGGGTCGAGCGCGACGACTCCAGTCGGTAGACCACCCAGAGGAGCGGCGCGAACGCGACCAGCAGGACCGCACCGTCGAGACGCGAGAGTCGGCCGTCGACCGAGAGCAGGGCGAGGAGCGCGGGCGAGAGGGCGGTCAGCGCCAGATACTCCCGCGGCGTCGACTCCTCGAACGGGACCAGCACGCCGGCGAGACCGACCGCCGCGCCGAGGATGAACAGCGCCTCGCCGAAGACGGTGCCCAGCGCCACGTCCGGCAGGTCGCCCGCGGCGGCCGCGACCCCCAGAACCGCGTTTTCGAGGTCGGTCCCGGCGAGGACGACCGTGAGCAGGAACGTCGAGACGCCGAGGTCCACCGCGGCCTCGGCGACGTGTTCGACGAACTCCTCGACGCTCCAGACCACCAGTCCGATGCCGACGAGGAAGACGACGACGGGAATCAGCGTCGAGACGACCATCGCTCCCGAGATAGGTCAGCGAGCCCGAAAAAACCGCTGGGCGAGGGAGTCGGCGTCTCGCCGTCTCGAACTCCGGTCGCCCGTCGTCCCGAAATGGGTCTCCTGTCCGGAAGCCGGTGGGGTTTTACGCCAGCGGTCCGTTCCGACAGTAGTGAATTCTGACGAAGTCCGAAGACGGTGGGCGGAGCGGTCGGGCGAGTACTCCCCGAGCTACTACGCCTACTACGGTCCCGACGAGACGAGCGAGATGATTCTCGACCTCCTCGACTCGTTCGTCGGGTCGGACGCGGCCGTCCTCGAACTCGGGTGCAGTTCGGGCCGACACCTCGCGCACCTCCACGAACACGGCTACACCGACCTCCACGGCGTCGAAATCAACGACGAGGCCTTCGACGTGATGGCCGACACCTACCCCGACCTCGCCGACGCCGGGACCTTCTACAACGACGCCATCGAGGACCTCTCCCCGGAGTTCCCCGACCGTCGGTTCGACGCGGTCTTCTCGGTCGAGACGCTCCAGCACATCCACCCCGACGACGAGGCGGTGTTCGGGGAACTGGCCCGCATCACCGACGACGCGCTGCTCACCGTGGAGAACGAGGACCGCGACGGCGACCCGGCGGACGCGGACGCCGGCGACTCCGAAGCGGACGCTGACGGAGCGAACGCCGAGTTTACCACCGACGACTCGGCCGCCGCCGACTCGACCGACGGTGACGAGGACATCGAGGCGGCCGCTCGCCGGGGCGTCAACTACGTGAAAGAGGAGTTCCCGCTCTACTACCGCAACTGGAACCGCATCTTCACCGAACTGGGCTTCGCCGAAGTTGAGTGCCGGACGACGAAGCGCGACACGCTCCGGGCGTTCCGGCGCGCCGACTAACTTTCTCGTTTCGAGTGCGTTGCGGACCGACTGTCGGACGCGCCCGTGGCGCGAACCACCGACAGAACTTCGTACTCTATCCCGGAACCAGCGTTCCGCCGAGGCCGAACCGTTTTGACTCGGGCGCTCCAACCCGAGAGCATGACGATTCGACACGACGGACTCGCCGCGGAGTGGCTCGGCTACGCCGGCCTGCGACTCGAATCGCCCGACGGAACGGTCGTCTACCTCGACCCCGGTCGGTACGGCACGCTGACGGGCGAGTGGCGCCCCGACACGCAGGGCGTCGGCCACCCGGAACCGCGCGACTACCGCCCGGAGGACGGCGACATAGTCCTCGTGACCCACGACCACCACTACGACTCGGACGCGATTCGGCGCGTCGCGGGCGAGGAGGCCACGCTTGTCGTCTACGAGGCGGTCTACCCGCCGAAAATCGACCGCGACGTGGAGGACTTGGACGAGTTGCCCTGCGACGTGGTCCGGGTGGACGAGGAGGACGACCGACTGTTCGGCGACGTCATCGTCCGGTCGGTCGCGGGGTACAACCGACCCGACGGTCCCCACACCGACGAGAACGGCGACCCGTTCCACCCCGAGGGGTTCGGCGTCGGCTACCACCTCACGCTCCCCGGCCGGAACGCGGAGGACGTGACGGTGTTCTGGCCGGGCGACTCCGACGCCCTGCCGGGCCACGCCGAACTCGACGTGTCGCTGTTCTGTCCGCCCATCGGCGGGTCGTTCACGATGGACCGCGAGGAGGCCGCCGACCTCGCCGCGGAGATGGACCCCGACCTCGTGCTGCCGATTCACTACAACACCTTCGAGGCGCTGGAGACCGACTCGGGCGCGTTCGCGGCCGACGTGGCGAAACGCGGCGTTCCCGTGGTGCTTGACGAGTAGACGGGGCGACCTACAGAACTATCTTTCCCGAGCACGTCATCTGCTTTTAGACGTGAGGGTCCCGACTCGAAAAGGGACTCGCCCGCTCATGTTCGGCGGCATCGCAAGCGTGCTCTACGCCGCCGTCGTTCTCGCGTGGAGTCTCCGCCCCGACTCCGAAATCGCCTTCTCGACGCCGCTCTGGTGGACGGTCTGTGGCGCGTTCCTCGGGGCGGTCGGTGCCGTCGGCGTGCCGATTGTCCTCTGGGTTCACTACCGGGTCCGGAGTCCGGTCGCGCTGATGGCCGGTCTCCTCCTGTTCTGGCACGTCCTCGTCGAATACCCGCCAATCGGGAGCGGGCAGGGTGATACGCCCGGGTTCACGTTCGTCTTCCTCTTCGCGCCGCTGTACGCCGCGGGCTACCTCCTGCTAGCCGTGGTCGAACGGTGGCTTCGCGGCCGGACCGGCCCCAAGCTGGTTGCAGGGTAGGAATCAGTCCCGTCTCGGTCCACCGAGCAAGTTCGACGCGGACGAACGGCACCGCCGCGAGCACCCGGACCTCCGAAGAGACACGTATTTGTCGGTCGGGTGCCACGTTTCGAGCATGGAGAAGGTTCCCGACGACTGGCCCTACGCCGACGAACCGACCGTCTGCGCGGCTTGCGGGAGCGACGACGACCGCCACGTCACGGTCGAGACGCTCGGTCTCGTCTGGGGCGCGGCGATGGACGGCGGCCTCGCGCCGACCGCGGTCGGCGGCTACAGCGGCACCCTCCGCTTCCGGTGCTGTCACGAGTGCTGGACCGAACGGGGCATCGACGCGCTCGAAGCGGCCCGAACGCTGGTGGACCGCGGTGGCCGCGCAGAGGACGGCCGTCCGTTCGCGCTGGACGACGACCGAGTCGCCGCGGCCGCGGAACTCGACGCCGAGCGCGTGGCGGTCGGCGACCTCCGTCGACCGGAGTTTCGGAGCGACCCCGAGCGCGAACACGTCCGCTCGCAGGACGAGGCGGTCGAAGCGGCGCTGGACAGTTGGTTCGACCGCGAGTGACCCCTCGCTGTCGCCGCCTCGGTCGCGGACGCGGCGACGCACGACGGCGACGACCGCCGTCAGTTCGGTTCCCCGTCCCGTTCTCGGAAATCCAACATAACCTACTTATTCCGGCTCCGGCAAGTTAGGACGTGAGTTCTCGCACCACACCCAACTTCTGCTCGCAGTGCGGGTCGTCGCTGTCGCCCGGCGACGCATTCTGCTCGCAGTGCGGGACCGCCGTGGGCGACGAGTCGAACGACATAGGGCGGACGAACGCTCGGGCGTCCGGCACCGAACGCGCCGCGCGATTCGCTTCAGAGACCGCCGAACGGTTCGTCTCCGAGGCGCCCTCCTCGCGCGGCGGCCCGACCGTCTCGAACCCCGACCTCCGCGAGCGAGTCGAGCGCTACGCGGTCGAGGGATGGGACGTGAAACGCGACGACGGCGACCGGGTGGTGATGGTAGACCGCACTCTCGGGTCGCCGTGGATACACGCGCTCCTGCTCGCTGCCACCAGTCCGGTCGGAAACCTGCTGTACGCGTGGTATCGCTACTCGCCCGGGGCCGAGCGCGTCGAGTTGCGCGCCGACGGGACCGAGCGCCGCCCCGACGAACGGTCGGGGTGGACGCTGCTGTCGGCGGTCGGCGTCGCCGCGGGACTGACGCTCGGACTCTGCCTCGCGTTCGTCGGGGCGGTGCTACTGCTGGTCACGTCGTCGCTCGCGCCGACCGCCGTCGCCGCCGCCTGCCTGCTCGCGGCCGCCGCGTCGATTCCGCTCAGCGCCCAGTTCGCGCCGGGGACCGAGTCGCCGACGACGTTCGGCCGCCGACGCACCACCGACGAGGAGGTCGTGGACGCGCCGAACCGGCCCTGCTCGGCCTGCGCCCGGCCGGTCGGAACCGGCGTGCGCCGGACCTTCACCGAGAAGCGCTACCTCGCCGGGATTCCGGTCGAGACGCTGAACGAGGGCGAGAACGTCTACTGCCGGGCGTGCGCGAACGGCGACCCGTTCGTCCGCGAACGAGTCGAGGGCGACGAGAACAGTCGGAAGAGCGAACGAGAGTTCGCCTGAGGAACGGCGGCGATTTTTCGGACTACAGCACGCCCATCGCGTCGAGTCGCTCGGGCAGGTAGGTCTCGGTCACGAAGTCGAGACCGTGAGACGCCAGCGACTGCTGTTCGGACTTCTTCTCGATGTCCAACTGAATCTCTATCTGTTCCTCCCAGTAGTCGGTCTGGAAGCGCGGGTCCTCCAGTTCCGATTCGAGGGCGTTCACGTCGGAGTCGCTCAGGGGGTCGGTCGGCAGGTCGTACTCCACGATGTCCTCGGGTTGGATGCCGATGAATTGGGCCTCGGGCGTGGCGAGGTACTCGCTGAGGTGGGCCGACTTGATGGACCCGTACGCCACCGACCCGAAGATGCGGTACGACCACGGGTCGCCGTCAGTGAACACCGTGACCGGCAGGTCGAGTTCGTCGTGGAGGCGCTTGGTGATGCGTCGAGTCGCACGCGCCGGTTGGCCCTTGAGGTGGACGACGATGGTGTTGTACTCCTCGTCGAAGCCGTTCTCGACCAGTCGGTCCCGCATGCCACCGGTCTCCACGCAGAGGACGAAGTCCGCGTCGTGGTCGAGGAACTCGATGGTGTCGGGGTTGTTCGGAATCTGGTAGCCGCCCTCGCCCACGTCCTCCTGACAGTGAATCTCGCGCTCGCCCCGGCGGGTCTGCTCGCGGAGGTAGAGCGGTCCCATAATGGTCGCGCCCGACTCCTCGGGGCGCATGTGGAAGTCCTCGCGGGTGACCTCCGAGACGATTTCGAGGTCCTCGACCAACTGGTTCGACTCGTCCTGCGAGGAGAACTGCGCCTCGTTCACGTCCCAACTCTCGCTCAGATAGTAGAGTTCACGCAGGGTCGAGGAGCGGTCCTCCTCCAACTGCTCGGAGAGGAAGTCGATAGTGTATATCGCCTTCAGGAGTTTACGAGCGCCCCGGACGCTGTTGGCGCTCCGGGTGCTCTCGCGGTCGCCGTACACCCACACGTCCTCGTCCTCGTCGAAGACGATGTTGCTCTTGGTCCGTGTCGGGACCGACATTTCGGGGATTTCGCCCCGCTCGAACTGGTCGTAGAACTCCGCCGCGAGGTCGATGAGTTTCTCTTGGGCTTCTGCTTCGTTGTCTGCGCTCATTGGTTTACCGTGAGTTTGGGGTCTTCGATTCCTTCGACGCTAACGTCGAACTCTGCCTCTCCGTCCACTTCGTACTCCAGAACGGCCTCGTCGCCGCTCTCGACAGTCGGCGACCACTTGACGAACCACTCGCCGTCCATGTCGACGGCGGTCGCACCGTCCGAGAGGTTCTGCGGTTGCGCGCTCACGATGTCGGTAATCTCGGGCGAGGCGTTCGTGCTGGTGTTGTTCTCTACCGAGAGCCGAACCGTTCCGTCCTCCACCTCGCGCTCCACGAGGACGTTGTTCATGATGCGGGCCAGCGCGTCCTCGTACTGCGGCTTGCTCTGGTCGGTCACGTCGGCCAACTTCTCGGCCATCTCCGGCAGGATGGAGGCGATGACGTTCTGCTTCTTCTTGCGCTTCTCCAGCGACTTGCGCTTGTTGAGGTACGACTTGAGTTCGCGTGCGGCCTCCCGAATCGCAAGTTCGATTTCGTCCTCGATTTCGGGGACGTTGGCGATGGCGTCCTTGCTCTCGCTGGTGAACGGCACGTTGGTCGAGGCGACGTGGACCATGATGACCGCCGGGCCGTTCGGGATGCCCGACCCGCCCGGTTGGCTGAGGTTGTAGTTGCGCCACCCGATGGACTTGACCACGTCGGTCGTCGCGCAGGCCCCGCGCTGGTAGACCAGCGGGACCCGGTTGGCGAACCGCAGGACTTCCGCTTTGCCGTCCTCGTCCAACTCGCCGCCGTAGGCGATTCCGGCCTCCACGATGAACGGGTCGCCCCCGTGAACGTCGGCGTCGCGGGTCGAGGCGGCGTAGAAGTCGGCGTCGTACTCTTTCCGGAGTCCGGCCTCCACCAGTTCGTCGGTGATGGGCGACAGGCAGTTGGTCGGCGGTGAGATGATGTCGGTGTCTTTCATCGACTCCAGCAGGTCGCTGGACATGTCGCGGTCGTCCACGAACTCCCGGACCTTCGGCACCTCGTCGGGGACCGTGACCATCGTGTTCCAGACCTCCATCACGACGTTCTCGCGGGCCGTGTCGCCGATAGTCGCGTCGTCGTACTCCTCGGTCTGGTCGGCCGCGCGGTCGACGTACTCCCGGACCTCGTCGTGAGTGGCCCGGTCGCGCTCGCGGCCCTTCTCGAAGCGCTTGGCGAGGCGTTCGGCGAGACCGTGGACCGTCTCGTCGTCCTTCCGGGTGCTGGTCGCCTTGTCGACGAGTTCGTAGAGGTCGCTCGTGCGCTCGTCGGTGAGTTCGCTCCACGCCGCCTCGACGGCCTTCTCCCGTACGGTGTCGCCGAACGTCTCGCCGTGGTCGTCGCCGACCGACTCGGCGGTCTCGGCGACGATTTCGACCAGTTCGCTGTGGGCGACCCGGTTCCGAGCGGTCACTGCCTCCGCGACTTCGTCGCCGAACGTCGCGGTCGCGTCAGCGCTTTTGTTCGAGACCGCGTTCGCGACAGCGCGCGCGAGGTCGGACTTCTCGTGAGACTGGGGCGGTCGCCACGCGGCTTCGCGGCCGAGGTGGCGGTCGCGGAAGTTGTCGAGGATGGAGTCGGCGGTCTTCCGACCGACGCGGGTGAACTCCTCTTGGACGAAGCCGGAGACGCTGTGGGAGTCGGTACTCGCCAGCATCTTCAGCACCGTGCCGAGTTCGACGCCGTGGGGGTGCGGGCGAATCTCCTCGGTCTCGGCCGGGAGTTCGGCGCGGTCGGCCCGCCGGAAGTGCTGGGGTTCGTCCATGCTCGGCTCGCGGTACTCGATGCGAGCGTGCGGGTTGACGACTGCCGTGTGCTTGATGTAGCGCTGGAGCTGCTGGCGGGCGCGCATGTTGGCCTCCATCTCCAACTCGATGCGCGTCCCGTGGGTGTCGTTGACGTGCTTGCCCGCGGGCGGCGTGTCGGACTCGTCTTTGATTTCGGGTTCGTTCTCGTCGGTGTCGATGATGAGTTCGAAGTACTGCTCGGTGCCTCCTTCGGTCTTGCTCGTGATCTTGGCGGGCTTGCCGGAGGTCAACTGAGAGTAGAGGACGGCGGCCGAAATCCCGATTCCCTGCTGACCGCGCGATTGCTCGCGAGCGTGGAACCGCGACCCGTAGAGGAGCTTTCCGAACACCTTGGGGAGCTGTTCCTTGGTGATGCCGGGACCGTTGTCCTCGACGACGAGGGTGTAGTAGTCGCCCGCGTCGTCGATTTCGACGTAGATGTCGGGCTTGATGCCAGCCTCTTCGGTCGCGTCGAGGGCGTTGTCGACCGCCTCCTTCACCGCCGTCACCAGCGCCCGGGCCCCGCTGTCGAACCCGAGCATGTGCTTGTTCTTCTCGAAGAATTCGGCGATGGAGATCTGTCGCTGGCTCTCGGCCAGCTCCTCGGCGATCCCCTCCTCCTCGCCGAGCGTCGACTGGATAGATGGCATTCTGTAGTACGTCGTAGCCGCGTAGATGTTAAAGGCTTCTCGGTGGCAAAGCGAAAGTGAAAACCATGAATAAATCATATACTGGGATAGAGAATCGGCCTAAACGTAGTCGGTTTCCCGGCCGCGCCGCATCGCCGTCGAATCAGGTCGAATCCCCGCGTGGGTCGGCAGTACGCCTCCCTTCAGACGCAGAACGGGTAGTACCATGTGTCCCGAAGAGATTTTTGTACGGGTCGCGGAGTGAGTCTATGGTCGTTGCGCTGGAGATGGGATGGCGACACCTTCTCTTCGAGAACTGGCGGGTCGACCCGGAGGTGATGGACGCCCACCTGCCCGACGGGTTCGCCCCCGACGAGTACGACGGGTCGGCGTGGCTCTCGGTCATTCCGTTCACCAACGTCGCCGTCCGGCCGAGAGGAGTCCCCGAAGCGTTCGGTATCCGACTCCCCGAACTCAACCTCCGGACGTACGTCACCCGCGACGGCGTCCCGAGCGTCTACTTCTTCAGTCTCGACGCGCAGGGTATCGCGAGCGTTCTCGGCGCGCGCCTGTTCCATCACCTGCCCTACTACTACGCGCGAATCGCGCTGAAGTGGGAAGACGGCCGAGTGCGGTTCGACAGTCGCCGTCGGCATCCGGGTTCGCGACCCGCACGCTACGCGGGAACGTACGGCCCGTCCGGCGAACCGTTCTCGGCACCCGACGACCCATTCGGAGCGTTTCTCGTCGAACGCTATCGGTTCTACACGGAGGCACAGGATGGGTCGGTTCGGTACACGGACGTTGACCACGACCCGTGGACGTTGTACCCCGCTACCGCCGACATCGAGGCGAACACGCTCCTCTCGGCCCACGGTTTCGCACGACCGGACGACGACCCGGTGTACTACTACAGTCCCGGACTCGACGTGGTCGCCTCCCGGAGTAAACGCGCGGACGCACTCCGATAGATTCGCCCGGTGCAGTCCGCGTCGTGTCGGCCGGCTTGGTGGTCAAGCCGGCACTTTCGGACTGGGCGGATAACCGGCGATGAGACATTCCGAGCCATTCTTTAGAAATAAAATTGTTTGTATTCCACATATATAGTCACGTTCTGTCCAGATACTGAAGGTCGTGCGACGCGCTCCGCCGGAGGAAACCCCCCGATGTGACACGGGCAACCGGCCCGGCAGGACTCCGAATAGTGGCGGTTCGGGCGCGACGGACGCCGCCGACGGGATGTCCGACTCCCAGACGACGGGGTGACGCGACCGTTTCGGTCCGAGTGCGGGGCGAGCGCGGTCGTCGCGGGCGAAAACCACCTATGGCTCCGGACCGTTACGTTCCACGAACTCGATGGGAGGAGACGAAACCGGCGCGCGAGCGACGGACGAACCGGGCCGCGAGCAGAGACAGTACGGCGAGACCGCGATTCGACTCGACGGCGTGACGGTCGATTTCGAGGGCGTCCGCGCCCTCTCAGACGCCGACCTCCGGGTCGGCAAGGGGGAGTTCGTCACGGTCATCGGCCCGTCGGGGTGCGGGAAGACGACCATGCTCCGGACGGTCGGCGGCCTCCAAGACCCGACCGCAGGCACCGTCAGCGTCGGCGGCGACCCGCCAGACCGCGCCAGAGCGGCGGGCGAGTTCGGCTTCGTCTTCCAGCGCCACGCCCTGCTCCCGTGGAAGTCGGCGCTCGACAACGTCGTCTTCCTCCGGAAACTGGCCGGGAAGTCGCCCGACCGGGAGCGCGCCCGCGACCTGCTGGAGACGGTCGGTCTCGCGGGGTTCGCGGACGCCCGGCCCGCCGAACTCTCGGGCGGGATGCGCCAGCGGGTCGCCATCGCGCGAGCGCTCCACCTCGGTGCGAGCGTCCTCCTGATGGACGAACCGTTCGGCGAACTCGACGAACTCACCCGCGAGGAGATGGGCATCGAGGTCCGGCGCGTCTGGCGCGAGGAGCGAAAGACCGTCCTTTTCGTGACCCACAGCGTCCCGGAGGCGGTCTTTCTGGCCGACCGGTGCGTCGTGATGAGCGACCACCCCGGCGAAATCGAGGGCGTCTTCGACGTGGAGTTGCCCCGACCCCGCGACGAGTCCGTGTACGGCACGACGGCGTTTCAGGAGCAGGTCGCGCGGGTCCGGACCGCGCTCCACGAGGGGTACGAACTCCGATGAGACGAGTAGCGACGACTTCGGAGCCGTGAGTTACGCCGACCGAGTTCCGGCCGCGCGGTTCTCGCTTCCGGCGGGAGGGCTTGCCGTCGGCGTCCTCGCGTGGTGGGCCGTCGTCGTCCTGCTCGACGTGCCGCCGTATCTGCTCCCCTCGCCCGCCGCAGTCGCCGACCGACTGCTCGCGCGGCCGGGACTCTACCTCCGGAACGCGCGAATCACGCTCGAAACGATTCTCGCGGGCGGTGCGGTCGGCGTCCTCTGCGGGTTCGGCGCGGCCGCGGTCGTGGTCCACTCGACGGTCCTCCGGCGCGCGCTCGCCCCCTACCTCGTCACCGCCCGGGTCCTGCCGAAGATAGCGGTCGCGCCGCTCCTGCTGGTCTATCTGGGGACCGGCGCGGGGACGGCGGTGGCGTTCGTCTCGCTCGTCGCGTTCTTCCCGACGTTCGTGAGTTCGGCGTCCGGACTCCGAGAGACGCCCGAGGAGTACCTCGACCTGCTCCGGTCGGTGGACGCCGGTCCCGTTCGCACCTTCCTCTCGGTCCGGATTCCGGCCGCGCTCCCCGCCGTCTTCGCGGGCCTGAAGCAGTCGGCCGCGCTCGCGGTGGTCGGCGCGGTGGTCGCAGAGTGGATTCTGACCGACGCGGGTCTGGGCTATCTGATTCTCGTCGGCGCGGAGAACGTCCAGACCGACGTGGTGCTGGCCGCGGTGGTGGTCCTCTTCGCCGAGGGGATGGCGGTGTACGGCGCGGTCGCGGCGGTCGAGAACCGACTCTCGTGGTGAGCTACCCCCAGTCCACCCGGCGCTCGGCCAGCGCCGGAACCAGATAGAACGCGACGCCCAGCAACGCCAGCACGAACAGCGCCGCGACCATGCGGGCGGTCTGAAGCCGCGTCGAGGCCCGGAACACCCGGTAGCCGATGCCGGCCTTGAGCGTGAGGAACTCGGAGACCACCGCGCCCACGACCCCCGCGGCGGCCGCGATTTTCAGACCGGCGAACGCTTGGGGCGCGGCCGCGGGGAGTCGCACCCGGAGATACCGGTCGGCCGACGACGCGCCGACCGACCGCGCCAGCGCGAGGTACTCGTCGGGCGTCGCGGCCAGTCCCTGATGAGTCGCTATCGTCACCGGGAACACCGCCAGCGTCGCCGCGAGCAGGGCGCGGGCCGGAACACCGTCGCCGAACCACCGGAAGAGGAGCGGTGCGACCGCGACGACCGGAACCACCCGGAGCGCGACGACGTAGGGCCGGACCACCGCGCGAGTCGTCTCCGACACCGTCATCGCCGTCGCGAGCAGGACGCCGACCAGCGCGCCGCCGAGGACTCCCAGACCCGCCGTGACGGCGGTGACGCCCGCCGCGCCGACGAGCGCGGGCCAGTGGTCGGCGAGCGCCCGCCCCACGTCGAACGGAGTCGGGAAGATTACGTCCGGGACCGCCGCGGTCCGGGCCGCCGCCCACCACGCGACCACCGCGAGTACGGCGACTGCGAGCGGCGGCCCGGCCCGCGCTGCGAGCGCCGACGCCGACCCGGCCGCGCGCCGTGCGACCGCGTCCGGCGCGGACGCGTCGGACGGTGGCGACCCCGAGGAGTTCATCAGTGGCTACCGCCGGTGGTAGTGGTCTCCGAGGCGGTCCCGGGGGTGGTCGTCTCCGACGCCGCGCCGGACGTAGCGTTCCCCGACGCGGTGCCCGCGGCGGTCGTTCCCGACCCGCCTCCGGAGGTGGTGGTCCCGGAGAGCGTCGACTCGGGCGGCGAGACCTGCGCGGCGTATCGCCCGACGTACTGGTAGTCCGTGTCGAGGTACTCGTTGGTCCAGACCGTCGCGGGGTCCACCTCGCCGCCGAGCAGTTCGGCGTCGCGGAGCGCCTCGTACATCGTCTCCCACGGCTTCGCGTTGCTCCACGCGAACCCCTGCTGGCGGACCGTCTGAGAGAGGACGTACTGGCTGGCCATCTCGACCCACTTGGCGCGCTGGACCTCGGCGGTCTCCTTGAGCGCGGAGTTGGCTTCGATAAGCCTGTCGGTCGCCTTCCGGGGATTGTTCGTGGCCCACGCCGCGCCCCGAGCGGTCGCGTTCAGGAACCCGCGGACCGTCTCGGAGTTGTCGGTCGCGAACTCTTCGTTCGTGGCCACGACGTGGCCGTAGGAGGGGATGGTCTTCGCGACCGGAATCGAGTAGACCGCCTCGGCCTTCGGCCGGGTAGCCACCGCGTCGGCGAACACCCCGCCCGCGGCGTCGATTTTCCCGCTGAGAAGCTGTTGGACCGTGTCGAACCCGGTGTCGACGAGTTCGACCTCCGAGAGGACGCCTTTCTCCTCCAGCAGGAGTTTCGTGAGTATCTTGACCATCCCGGGACCGGTGCCGACCGTCTTGCCCGCGAGTTGGTCCACGCTGGTCAACTCGCCGCCGAAGGTCTCTCGCGTCGTGAACAACACGACCGGACTCCGCTGCATCATCACGCCGACCGACTGGGGCGAGAGGCCCCGCGAGTTGACGTTGAGTATCTGGCTCGCGCCGGTGACGCCGAACTCGACGTTGCCCAGACCGACCTGCTTGGCCGAGAAGTCCGACCCCTGTCCGGCCTTAATTTCCGTCAGGTTCACGCCCTGCTCCTCGTAGTAGCCCCGCGCCTTCGCGGCGTAGTAGGGCACGTGAAGCCCGTTCGGCTTCCAGTTGAGCAGGAGGCCGACCCCCTGCGATTGGCCCGCGGTGACGCGGACCGCTCCCGTCAGTCCGACCGCCGAAACACCTGTCGCTCGAAGGAACTCTCGTCGTGTCTCCCCCATCGTTTCCCTCGGAACCACGGGTGTCAGCGACATAATCGTTCGGGCGGACCGCGGGGCGGGACCGAGCGGTTGGGCCGGTCGGACTCAGCCCCGCCGGTCGTATCCGATCCCGTCGAGATTCAGTTCCCGTCGGACTAGTTGGTCTCCGTGGTGGTCGTTCCCTCGTCCGTAGCACCGCTTCTGGCCTCCGCCGGAATCGTCGACGTTTCGGTCGTCTCCTCGGCCCCGGTCGTCTGGGCCGTTCCGTTCGCGGCCGCGGTGGTCTGGGTCGTCTGGGTCGTCTCCGTAGCGGTCTGGTTCGTCTGCGCCGTCTCGGCACCCGTCGAGACGCCCGTGACGTTCAATCGCGTGAGGTTCGCGCCCTCGACCACGACGCTCTCGGCCGAGATTGCGGGCTGACCCTCGGACGCCGTTCCGTTCCCGGACTGCCCGCCGGCCCCGACCTGCGCGCCGACCGAGACGTTCCGGGCCGCGCTCGCTCGGACGGTCGCCTGCTCGATTTCGAGACCGTTGACGGTCTGGTTCTGGAGGACCGCGAGGTCCATGACGAGTCGGGTGTCGAGTCGCAGGCGACCCGACTCGTTCAGGAGGGCGGTCGCCAGCGACTCGTTGTTGATGCTGACGTTCTCGAGCGTCAGGTCGGTCACGGTGCCGGACGCCTCGATGCGCCGGACGGAGACGCCCTCGTACGTCCGGTTGGTCGCGTTCTCGCCCGAGGTGTTGACGACGGTCAACTCCCCGATGTTGGCGTCGAGGACCGTCGCGTTCCGGAGGACGAGCGTATCTATCGTGACGTTCCGGGCGGTCACGTTCGTCGAGTCCTGCGCTCCCCCGGCTTGCGCCGTCGCCTGCGCGGTTCCGTTCTGTGCCGTCTCCTGTGCGGTTCCGTTCTGGGTCGTCGTCTCTTGGGCCACGTTCTGCGCCGTCTCCTGCTCGGCCACGTCCGCAGTCCCCGTCGCGAGCGGACCGGTCGAACCGACCGCGACGCCGCCCGCGAGGACGACCAGCGTAGCTATCAGTGCTATCAGTGTCGTCGTGTCGCTCATGCCGGCGTGTCTATTCCGGGCGTTCTGATAAACGCCGGACACCGTTCGATATCCCGCGGGACCGTCCCGGCGCGTCGTCCCGGATTACACTCGGATTTCGGCCTCCGAAGCGGAGTTAGAGCCGGGTTAACTCGGCGTGACGGGCGCCGCTCGGGACGCCCGGCAGACGCCGGTCGGGCGGGAACGGACCGCTACCGGCGGACGCCGCCGGTCGGACCGGAACGGTCGCCGAGCGTCCACGTCGAGTCGTCCCAGTTTCGCGCGACGCGCCGCGCTGAAGTCGCGAGTCGGAAAAGAGGCCGCGGTCTCAGTTCGGGTCGGCGTCGGTCACTCGTCGAATCCGCCCGACGCCCAGACCGTAATCTCGTCGTCCGCCGCCACCGCGACGTACTGGGTCTGCTCGACCGGGTCGTCCCACACCACCGGCGCGGGGGTGATGCGGTCGGCGTCGGTCTCGGCGCTCCAGATGCGCTCGCCCGTCTCGGTGTCGAGCGCGTAGACGTGTCCGCCCGAGGACGGGACGAACAGGACGCCGCCCGCCGTCGCGGTCGTTCCGCCCGGCCAGATGCGCCAGTGGGACCACGAGGAGTTCACGTCCGGGAGTTCGGTCCGCCACGCGAGGTCACCGGTCGCGGGGTCGACGGCCTGCACGTACGCGTTGTGGGAGGTGTCCTCGGAGGCGAGTCGCGACCCGCCCTCCGCGAGCGAGATGTCGCCCTTCGTCGTGTACTCCCAGTCGGGGTCGTAGGACACCCGCTGGGCCGCTTCCACCGCCGCGATGTAGCGCATACCGGTCTCCGGGTCGTAGGCGCACGGCGGCCACTCGGTCGCGCCGATGGTGCCCGGCCACGCCGTCGCGGCGTTCTCCCGGCCCCGCGGCGGGAGCGCGAGGAAGTGTTCTGCCCACTCGTGGTCCTGCTTCGTCCACGGCGCGGTGCGTTCGAGGAGACGTCCGGTCTCGGCGTCGTAGACGTAGGTCCACCCGGCCTTCTGGTCGGTCGAGACCGCACGCCGGGTCTCGCCGTCGACTTCGATGTCGAAGACGGTCGGGGTGGCGTGACTGTCGTAGTCCCAGAGTTCGTGAGGAATCTGTTGGCTGGCCCACTTGATGTTCCCCGAGTCGAGGTCGACGGCGACGATGGAGTTGGAGTGGTGGTTCGGCCCGGGCCTGACGAGTCCGTTCATCATCGGGCAGGGGTTGCCCACCGCGTAGAAGACGTTGTTCGTCTCGGGGTCGATGGAGGGACTCATCCACGGGGCGTTGCTGGCGAACCGCCAACTGTCGCCCACCCACGCGTCTTTGGGAGCCATGTTGACCGTCCACTCCACGTCTCCGGACTCGGCGTCCACCGAGGAGGCGACGCACCACCCGCCGAAGTCGCCGCTCATCCCGACGAGAATCCGGCCGTCGTAGGCGATGGGGGCCTGACTGATGGACATCCGCTTGGGTTGGTCCATCTCGCGCTGCTGTTCGTCGGTCAGCATCAGCGTCTCCCACTGCTTCTCGCCGGTGTAGCGGTCGAGTGCGACGAGATACGAGTCGGTCGTGGCGAGGAACACCTTGTCCTTCCACACGGCGACGCCCCGGTTGCGGCCGGTCTGTCCCGCGGCGTCCTCGGGGAGCGCGTACTTGAACTCCCAGTACTTCTTCCCGTTCCGAGCGTTGGCCGCGACGACGGAGAGGTTACTGGTCGTGTAGTACATCACCGGCGGGTCCGACGGGACGATTATCGGGTTCGTCTCGAGGCCCGCGCTGTCGGTCGGAATGGTGTACTTCTGTTCGAGGCTGGCGACGTTCTCGGGGTCGAGTCGGTCGACGGGCGTGAACCCGCGCTGGCCGAGTCCCTTGTCGTAGTGGAGCCACGAGTCGCGGCGCTCGCTGTCCTCCTCTAGCAGGTTGGTCGTGACCGGAAGCTTGGGGATGTCGCCCTGCGCCGCTCCGGGGCCCGGTGGCTGTTGGAGTTTCCCGCCCTGCTGGTCGGCGGGACTCGGGGCTTCGCCCGCGATTTGCACGTCGCCGACCATCGAGTTGGGGTGGATGGTGCAGATGTACTGAGACATCTCCTCGGTCGCCGTGAACACCAGCGTGGCGGTTGCGCCCTCCGCGGAGTACACGTCGGTCCCCACGAGCCGATTTCCGTCGGCGTCTTGGATGACGAAGTTGTGGGGCGCGCCGTCGATGTTCTCCCAGCGAACCCGGTAGCGGTTCCCGGCCTCCAGTTCGAGCGTGGGATTCACCTGCCCCTCGATTCGAGGGGGTTGGCGCGCGTGCCACCCGGAGATGCCGCCGCCGAACACGTACTCGACGTCGTACTCCTGCATGTAGTCGACGTGTTCGTCCTCGCCGCGGGCCTCCGGCCCGGTGTCGATGTAGTGGGGTCGCTCTTCCGGTTCGATCTCCTCGTTCTCGGGGTCGATGTCGGCAGCCATTGTTAGTTGGGAATCTCCAAGTCGTTGTCTCGTTCGGCGCGCATCTCCTCGCTGACCCAGTAGGCGTCCTGCGGGAGCAGGTTCTGGGCGACGGCCTGCAGGGCGAATCCGCTCGACAGCAGGCCGGCGAGTTCGTCGTCGGCGGTGTCGTCATCGGGGTCGGCGATTCGCCGCGCTCCGTCGACCATCAGGTCGAACCCGGCCGCCATCGCCCGGCCGTCCCACGTCGCGTCGGCCAGAATCTCGTCGGTCAGGATGACGCCGTTCCGCCAGAGGTGGTCGTCTAAGTCCTCCAACCAGAGCAGAACGCCGCCGGCGGCCGCCTTCGTCATCGGGGGGATGTACTCCCCGACCTCCATCTGTTCGCGGGGGAGTCGGTCGGTGCTGACCCAGTGGCGCCCGCCGAGTCGCTCGCGGTGGTTCACCACGGTCGCCAGTAGGTCCACTAGTTCGTCCTCCGCGAAGTCGAGGTCGGACAGCGACCCCGCCAGTCCCTCGCTGACGACGAAGCGCCGGACGCTGTCCTCGACGTACCCGGGGTCGAAGTCGGGCAGTCGCTCGGTCGTACTCTGGAAGAAGCCTACTTCTCCGAGGTGGTCGTACACCGGTCGGGCGGCCGACGCGACCGCCGCGAACTCCTCGCGCGGCCCCGCGTCGGCACCGGGGAGGCCCCGTTCGGGAACCGCGGTCAGGTCGGCCGCCGCGGTGGCGAGTTCGGCGTGACCGTCGGCCAGCAGGCCCCGGTCGAGCGACCCCGCCAAGTCGCTCCGAATCGCCTCGCCGACGGACGCGAGTTCGGCGGTCTCGCCGGTCTCGACCGCGTCTCGAACGTCGTCGAGCGTCGCGCCACCGGCCGCGACCGCACCCCCGACACCGAGCGCCTTCAGGAACTCCCGTCGCTGTTCGTCAGAAATACTCCGCTCTCTGTGGCCGTGAACCATGCCTCCGAAGAGAGTGTCGGAAGCGGGATAAGCCACCATTTCCGTTTCCCTCGGTTGCAGGCTTCAAGCACTCGTTCGGGAGGGACAGACGGGTTCCGCGACCCCGGGTTCGGGCCGGTCTCGGAGTCCGAGTCCGACTCCTCGCTGTCGGCCGTTTCCCGTTCGCTGGCCGCGTCCGACCGCGGGCGAACTGGGATTTTCAATCGACAGGAAACGAATTCGACGCGACGCTCCCGGTCGTAATCGCTCGTTTCGGCCCGAATCCATTTACCGAGTGTCGGCGAACTGCCACGAGATGGTTCCGTTACAGCAGTTCGAACTGCCGACCACCACCGAGGAGTTCCTGGCTCAGTTCGGCGGTCTGCTCTGGGACGTCGCGGTCTTCGTCGTCGCGTTCGCGGCGGTCTATCTCCTCGGGCGGTACGTGCTGGTTCGGTTGGTCCGGCGGTCGCTGTCGGCCCGGGGGTTCGACACGGCGGTGGTCCAGTTGGCCACGACGACGGCGGGCGCCGTCGCGCTCTTCGTCGCCGTCGCGGTGGCGTTCACGGTCGCGGGGTTCGGTAGTTTTCTGGCGGCGTTCGCCACGCTCGGGGGCGCGTTCGCGCTGGCGCTCGGGTTCGCGGCGCAGGACCTCGTCGCCAACTTCGTCGCGGGCGTCTTCATCCTGAAGGACAAACCCTTCGAGGTCGGCGACTGGATAGAGTGGAACGACATGTCGGGAGTCGTCCGGCAGGTGGACCTCCGTGTGACGAAGGTCGAGACGTTCAACAACGAGGTCATCACGGTGCCCAACTCCGAACTCGCGAACAACGCCGTGACGAACGCGATGGCCAACGACAGACTTCGACTCCAGTTCGTCTTCGGCATCGGCTACGACGACGACATCGACGCGGCCCGCGAGATAATCCTCGAAGACGCCCGGTCGCTCCCCGACGTGCTGGACGACCCCGAACCGTCGGTCCGGACGACCGAACTCGCCGACTCCTACGTCGGTCTCGAATCCAGAATCTGGATAGCGGACCCGGGCCGGGGCAAGTTCAAACAGGTCCTCTCGGAACACGTCGAGGGCGTCAAAGAGCGGTTCGACGACGAGGGCGTCGAGATGCCGTACCCCTACCGAGAACTCACGGGCGGTATCTCCATCGACGAGGTGAGCGAACTCGACCAAGTCGACGTGGCCCCGGAATAATTGTCGCTTTCCCCTCGTTTTCTCACGGGGGTGACACCGGTCGCGCGCGCGTGTGCGAGGGATTTATCAGGACGGAACTGCTACGCTGAATCAGGTTTTATGAGTCAGGAAAGTGAATACGGGGCCGGGCAAATTCAGGTTCTCGAAGGCCTACAGGCGGTTCGAAAACGCCCGGCGATGTATATCGGTTCTACCGACACACGGGGTTTACACCACCTCGTGTTCGAAGTAGTTGACAATTCTATCGACGAGGCCCTCGCCGGTTACTGTGACTCGATTGATGTGAATATCCACGACGACGGGTCGGTCAGCATCGCCGACGACGGTCGGGGCATTCCCGTGGACACCCACGAGGAGTACGACAAGCCCGCGGTCGAGGTCATTCTGACCGTCCTCCACGCGGGCGGGAAGTTCGACAACAAGTCCTACCAGGTGTCCGGCGGACTCCACGGCGTCGGCGTCTCGGTGGTCAACGCGCTCTCGGAGCGCCTCGAAGTCGAGGTCAAGCGAGACGGCGCGCTCTGGCACCAGGAGTTCGAGCAGGGCGAACCCGTCACGCCTCTCGAACGCGTCCGGGACCTCGAACCCGACGAGGAGACCGGGACCGAGATTCGGTTCTGGCCCGACGGCGACATCTTCGAGACGACCGAGTTCACCTACTCGACGCTGGAGAGTCGCCTGCGCGAACTCGCCTTCCTCAACTCCGGGGTCCAGATCGGACTGGACGACCTCCGCGACGAGGACGGCAACTCCGACACCTTCGAGTACGAGGGCGGGATTCGGGAGTTCGTCGAGTACCTCAACGAGACCAAGACGCCGCTCCACGAGGAGGTCATCTACTTCGAGGACGAGGACCAGAACATTCAGGTCGAGTTGGCGATGCAGGCCACCGACGAACTGCAGGGGTCCATCCACGCGTTCGCCAACAACATCAACACCCGCGAGGGCGGTACCCACCTCACCGGGTTCAAGACCGCTCTGACGCGATTCGTCAACGACTACGGCAACGAGAACAACCTCTTGGGCGACTTGGACGAGAATCTCAAGGGCGAAGACGTGCGGGAAGGTCTGACGGCGGTCATCTCGGTCAAGCACCCCGACCCGCAGTTCGAGGGCCAGACCAAGACCAAACTCGGCAACAGCGAGGTCCGGGGCATCGTGGAGTCGGCGATTCACGAGGGACTCTCGACGTACTTCGAGGAGAACCCCTCGACCGCCGAGGCCATCGTCTCGAAGGCCGTCGAGGCCGCGAAGGCCCGGAAGGCCGCGAAGAAGGCCGAGGAACTGACCCGACGCAAGAACGCGCTCGCGTCGACCGCGCTCCCCGGTAAACTCGCGGACTGTCAGAGCCGCGACCCCTCCGACTCGGAACTGTTCGTGGTCGAGGGCGACTCCGCCGGCGGGTCGGCAAAGCAGGCCCGCGACCGGGAGTTTCAGGCCATCCTGCCGCTGTTCGGCAAGGTCCTCAACGTCGAGAAACACCGCCTCGACCGGGTGCTGGAGAACGACAAGATTCGGAACCTCATCACCGCCATCGGCACCGGCGTCGGCGACGAGTTCGACCTCGACGACGCGCGCTACCACAAGATAATCATCATGACCGACGCCGACGTGGACGGTGCCCACATCCGGACGCTGTATCTGACGCTGCTGTACCGGTACATGCGGCCGCTGCTCGAAGCGGGGTACGTCTACGCGGCCCAGCCGCCGCTGTACCGCATCCGGCACCGCGGCGAGACGTACGACGCCATGACCGAGGAGGAGCGCGACCGCATCATCGAGGAGAAGTGCGACGGGACTCCCTCGCAGGTCCAGCGGTTCAAGGGACTCGGCGAGATGAACCCCGAGCAGTTGTGGGACACGACCATGAACCCCGACAACCGCATCCTCAAGCAGATTACCGTCGAGGACGCGGCCACGGCCGACAAGATGTTCTCGGTGCTGATGGGTGACGCGGTCGAACCGCGCAAGCAGTTCATCAAGGAACACGCCACGGAAGCGGACTGGGTTGACATCTGATATGAGTTCGGACACGCCAGACCTCCCGAGCGAGGTCGCAGACCGCGTACGCAACGTACGCGTCGAAGACGAGATGGAGCAGAGCTACATCGACTACGCGATGTCGGTCATCGCGGGACGGGCCCTGCCCGACGTTCGAGACGGGTTGAAGCCCGTCCACCGGCGCATCCTCTACGCGATGCACCGGGCGGGCATCACCAGCGGCGCGAGCCATCGGAAGTCCTCCAACATCGTAGGCGACACGATGGGTGACTTCCACCCGCACGGCGACAGTTCGATATACGACGCGCTGGCGCGGATGGCACAGGACTTCTCGATGCGGTATCCGCTGGTGGACGGGCAAGGGAACTTCGGGTCGGTGGACGGCGACCCGCCGGCCGCGATGCGGTACACGGAGGCCCGCATGGCCCCCATCGCCGAGGAACTGCTGGCGGACATCGACATGGACACCGTCGATTGGAAGTCCAACTACGACGACCGGCTTCAGGAACCGGAAGTCCTGCCGTCGGCGTTCCCGAACCTGCTCGTGAACGGGTCGTCGGGCATCGCGGTCGGGATGAGTACGAACATCCCGCCCCACAACCTCGGCGAGGTCATCGACGCGACGGTGGAACTCATCGAGAACCCCGACGCGACCGTCGAGGACCTGATGGAACACGTCAAGGGTCCCGACTTCCCGACCGGCGCGAACATCGTGGGTCACAACGCGGTCCACGCCGCGTACAAGACCGGTCGGGGTCGCATCCGCGTCCGGGCCGAGTACGAGGTCGAGGAGCGCGAGAAGGGCAGCGACCGCATCATCATCACCGAACTCCCCTTCCAGACCAACAAGGCCCGGATGATAGAGAAGATAGCCGACTCGGTCAACGAGGGGTCCATCGAGGGGATTCGGGACCTGCGCGACGAGTCGGACCGCGACGGCATCCGCATCGTGGTCGAGTTGAAGCAGAACGCGATGGTGGAGGTCGTCAAGAACCAACTGCTCGAGAGCTATCTGGAAAAGACCTTCGGCGTCATCAACCTCGCGCTGGTCGACGGCGAACCGAAGGTGCTGTCGCTGAAGGAGACGCTCCGGCACTACCTCGACCACCGGAAGGACGTCGTCCGGCGCCGGAGCCAGTACGAACTCGCCGAGAAGGAGGACCGCGCTCACATCCTCGAAGGCAGACTGACCGCGCTCGAACACGCCGACGACGTGGTAGACATCATCCAGGACGCCGAGGACCGCGACGAGGCGAAGGCCGACCTCAAGGCCGAGTACGAGTTCTCGGACGAGCAGGTCGACCACATCGTCCGCATGCAGTTGGGGAGTCTCACCTCGATGGAGGCCGCCGAAATCGAGAGCGAGTACGAGGACGTGCAGGCCCGCATCGAGCGACTCGAGACCATCCTCGGCGACGAGTCCGAACTCCTCTCGGTCATCAAGGAGGAACTGCTCGAAGTCAAAGACGAGTACGACGACGACCGCCGGACCTCGTTCATCGAGGACACCGACGAAGTGACCCGCGAGGACCTCATCGCCGAGGAGGACGTGGTCGTGGTCGTGACCGAACAGGACTACGTCAAGCGCATGCCGGTGTCGCAGTTCGACGCCCAGAACCGCGGCGGTAAGGGCATCATCGGCGGCGACATCAAGGAGGGCGACCGCGTCTCGAAGGTGTTCCGGGCGAACACCCACGACTACCTGCTCTGTTTCACGAATCAGGGACAGGTCTACCGCCTGAAGACCTACGAGATTCCCGAGATGTCCCGGACCGCCCGGGGCAAGTCGGCGATAAATCTCCTCGACCTCGACGACGGCGAGGAGATTACCGCGGTCGTCAACACCGACGACTTCGAGGACGACGAGTACCTCGCGATGGTCACCCGCGAGGGGATGGTCAACCGGACGGTCGCCAGCGACTTCGACAACATCCTCTCGACCGGTATCATCGCCGCCAGACTCGAAGACGGCGACGAACTCGTGGACGTGAAGGTGACGGACGGGACGACCGACCTCCTCATCGCCACGCGGAACGGGATGGCGATTCGGTTCGACGAGTCGGAGGTCACCGCGACCGGCCGTCGGACGAAGGGCGTCAACGGCGTGAAACTCCGCGACGGCGACGCGGTCGCGGGCATGGTCACGGCGACGGACGACGACGACCGGTCGCTGCTGACCGTCACCGAACACGGATACGGCAAGCGGACGCCGCTCACCGAGTACGGCACGCAGTCGCGGTACGGCTACGGACTCACCGACATCAAGACCGGCGACCGGAACGGAGGCGTCACGTCGGTCAAGGCGGTCGCTCCCGACGACCACCTCATCATCATGAGCGAAGACGGCCAGATCATGCGGATTCGGGCGGCCGACATCTCCGAGGTCGGCCGGAACACGATGGGCGTGAAAGTGATGGAGGTCGAGGGCGACGACAGCGTCGCCACCGTGGACGTAATTCCCGAGGCGAACGGGACCGACGAACCGACCGAGACGGTCGAACGCGAGGAGTAACTCGCGGTCGCCTCCGGTCGTCTGTTCTACCGACTCGCTATTTCTGCTACGTCCTGTCGGTCTTCGACTTCGTAGTTTAGTTCGGCCGACACCTCGACGCCTGCGCAGTGGTCGCGTCGTAGTCGGGCATTCCGCTCGCGACGCGGAAACGGACTCGGTCGTGGTGGTTTCGAGCGTGTCGGCTCATGGTCTCCCCGAAGTGGTTCGTTAAAGTTGTCCGGACGGGGGAGAGCGTATCCAGCACGGTTATGATAATTGGGAACGTACAACAATGTTGGTGATGAGATGGCAGAGAAAGCCGCGGTCAGGCAACACGAGAGGACGTTCGAGGCCACCACCGGAGTTCGCAACGGCGCACGCTTGATGGTCCTCGCCGGATTGGGGTTCGTCGGGTACGGAGTCGCGTTTCTGTACAGAACGTTCCTCGGTTCGGGCTTCGAGTTGGGGGTCGATACCATCGGCGGCGTAACGAGAGCGGAACTCGCCGTGAGCAACCCGGAGATGTTACACTACATCAACCATCTCCACGTCGCGGTCTCCGGACTACTCATCGGGGCCGGCATCGGCGTCGTGGCGTTAGCGTGGTACGGCGTTCGGAGCGGGCAGTTGTGGGCGTGGGCGACCGCGGTCGCTATTCCCGTGGTGTCGCTCGCCTTCGCACTACCGATGCACTACCTCGACCTGTTCGCCCACGATTGGCTGACACACCTCGGTCCGATCTACCTCGCGACCCTCCTGTTCGTCGTCGGTGCAGTATTGTCGTACCGCGGCATGAGAACGGTGGGGCGAGTGGACTAATCGACCCGACGCACGTTTTTCCGACCGACTACTTCCGACTCGTCGGGGATTCACTTCGAACGACCGGCTCAGAGAATCCGCTTTCCGAGACCGCTCGCGGCGAGTTCGGTCGCCAACTCGGCGGTCTCGTTGTGTTCGTCCAGAATCGCATTGACCTCCACGACCTCCAGCGAGCGCAGGACGCCGTCGGCCTCGTCGCGTTCGGCGACCGTCTCCAGCGCGGTGTGGGCCTCGCGGTAGTTGACGCCGCCCCGGACCGGAGTGCCGACGCCGGGCGCCACCTTCGGGTCGAGCCAGTCCATGTCGAGGCTGACGTGGATGCCGTCGGTGCCGTCGGTCGCCACGTCGAGGGCGTCCTCGACGACCGGGGTGACGCCGCGCTCGTCGATGTCCGACATGGTGTAGGCGGTCACGTCGCTCTCCCGGATGGCTTCCCGTTCGGCGTCGTCCAGGCTCCGGAGGCCGACCATGGCGACGTTCTCCTCCCGGAGGTTCGGCGCGTTCGCCCACTCGGTGTCGGCGAAGTCGCCGATTCCGAGGACCGCGGCCAGCGGCATCCCGTGGACGTTGCCCGACGGCGAGGTCTTGGGCGTGTTGAAGTCGCCGTGAGCGTCGAACCAGATTACGCCGAGGTCGGCGTCGCGGGCCGCGCCCGTGACGGTCCCGATGGCGATGGAGTGGTCGCCGCCGAGGACGAGCGGAAAGTGGCCCGCTTCGAGCGTGTCGGCCACCTCGTCGGCGAGGCGGGTACACACGTCGGCGGTCTCGCGCAGGAACTTCGCCTCGCCTTCGGCGGGTTGCTCGGCCTCGGGGTCGCGCTCTTCGGCGCGGGGGACCGGGAGGTCGCCCGCGTCGGTCACGTCGATGCCGAGGGCGTCGAGTTCGTCCGCGAGACCCGCGTATCTGATGGTCGAGGAACCCATGTCCACGCCGCGTCGGTCCGCGCCGAGGTCCATCGGCACGCCGATAATCTGCACCTGTCGGTTCATGGCGGAACCTTCGAAAGCCCGGCGTAAAGAAGGCCTGATTTCGGTTTGGCGCGAGAATTGCGGGTCCGGTCGGGAGTCGAGGCGGTCCGACTACTTGTACGGCGCACAGACCTCTTCGATGCCCTCCTCGAAGCTAATCTGGGGTTCCCATCCGGTGGCCTCCGTCATCTTCGAGGCGTCGGCCATGGTGTCGTGGACGAACATGTCGTCGTCGATGGGGTTCTCGACGTGTTCGACCGCCACGTCCGAGTCGAGTTCCTCCTTCAGCAGTTCGACCACTTCGTTGGCGCTGTAGGACTCGCCGGTGCCGAGGTTGTAGATGCCGGTGAGTTCGTGGTCGGCCGCGAGTTCGAGGCCGCGGACGACGTCCGAGACGTGGGTGAAGTCGCGGGTGTGGCTCCCGTCGCCGTAGATGACGGGGGACTCGCCGTTGGCGATGTCGTGGGCGAACTGCGAGACGATGTTGGCGTACTCGCCCTTGTGCTCCTCGGACCCGCCGTACCCCTGATACACCGAGAAGAAGCGCATTCCGGCCACGTGCATGTCGTGGGCGTTGGCGAAGTACTCGCCGTACCGCTCGCGGGCGAGTTTCGACGCCTCGTACCCGGTGCGGGCCTCCACGTCCATGCTCTCGGGCGAGGGTTCGGTCCGACTCCCGTAGATGGACGAAGTAGAAGCGTAGACCACGGTGTCACAGCCGTCTTGGCGGACCTGCTCGACGGTGTTGGCGAACCCCTCGACGTTGACGCGCGCGCCCTCTCGGAGTCCCTCGATGCTGTCCTCGTGCATGGTCAGCGACGACAGCGCGGCGAGGTGGAACAGCACGTCCACGCCCTCGGTCGGCAGGTCGTCGTCCAGCACGCTCACGTCGTGGAACTCGACCTCGTCGTCCAAATTCTCGGGCGTGCCGAGATAGCAGTCGTCCACCGCGACGACTTCGTTCTCGTCGGCGAGGTAGTTGGCCAGATTCGACCCGATGAAGCCTGCGCCACCGGTCACGAGGACGCGTTTCCCTTGCATATCTGGACCCATCGCCCCCACCGTCAAATCGGTGTCGTTCCCCGATTGGATGCGAGGGGATTAACTGTCGGCGCTTCGAAATCCCGATTCCCGGCGCGCCGTCCTCCGGTTCGCCGCATTTAAGCCAATCTATCGCCAAGGTTCGACAATGTCGACAATCGAACTGACTGCGAGTCAAAAGAAGATTCTCCGCGCGCTCGTGGACCTCCACCGCGAGACCGAAGACGCGGTGAAAGGAGAGGACATCGCCGACGAAGTCGACCGAAACCCCGGCACCATCCGGAACCAGATGCAGAGTCTCAAAGCCCTCCAACTCGTCGAGGGCGTCCCCGGTCCGAAGGGCGGGTACAAGCCGACCGCCAACGCGTTCGACGCACTCGGCATCCAAGACATGGACCAAGAGGCTGAGGTCCCCATCGCCCTCGACGGAGAACCCGTCGAGGACGTCAACGTCGAGGAAATCGACCTCGCCAGCGTCCACCACCCCGAACTCTGCCGCGCCGAAATCCACGTCCGCGGGTCGATGGGGCAGTTCCACGAGGGCGACAGCGTCCGCGTGGGTCCGACGCCGCTCTCGAAACTCGTCGTTACGGGTAGCGTAGACGGGAAAGACGACACGAACAACATCGTGATTCTGAAGATAGAGTCGATGAAGGCCCCCGCCGAGGAACCCGGCCACTAGCCGACTTCCGCCCCGGAAATCGGACATTTATCCTTCAGTTTTCACGTGGTAGTCAATCCCTCTCAATCGTTCGGGGGTTCCAAAGCCTTTGTATCCGAGGACTTCGGAGTTAGGTGTATGACTGAGAAGGTCGTCGTACTCGGCGCGGGTTACGCCGGTGCAGGCGCAGTTCAGAGCCTCGAAGCCGAGTTGGAACACGCGGACGCGGAGATCACGTGGATATCCGAAAACAACTACCATCTCGTTCTTCACGAAGCCCATCGGGTCATCCGCGACCCGAGCGTGGAAGACGACATCACGATTCCGGTCGGCGACATCGCGAGTCCGAGCACGGAGTTCGTGCAGGCCCGCGTCGAGAGCGTCGACACCGACGACCAGACCGTCGAACTCGACGGCGACGACGCCGTCGACTACGACTACCTGCTCGTCGCACTCGGAAGCCAGACCGCCTACTACGGCATCCCCGGCATGGCGGAGAACGCCCTGACGCTCAAGAGCCTCGACGACGCTCACGAGATTCACCGGCAGGTCGAGGAGGCCGCCTCGCGGGCGTCGCGCAACGACCCGGCGAAGGTCGTCATCGGCGGCGCGGGCCTCTCGGGCATCCAGAGCGCGGGCGAAATCGCGGAGTACCGCGACGAACACCGCGCGCCCATCGACATCTACCTCGTGGAAGCCCTCGAAGAGATCATGCCCGGACAGGACTCCGAGTTGCAGGGCACGGTCCGGCGACACCTCGAAGAGGCCGACGTCGAAATCCTGACCGACGACCCCATCACCGAGGCCGACGAAGACGCCATCCACTTCGACGAGGGCGACCCGCTCGACTACGACGTGTTCGTCTGGACCGGCGGCATCACCGGACAGGACGCGCTCGACGGCACCGACCTCGACAACGAGCACAACCGCGTCACCACCGAGTCTGACTTCCAGACCAGCGACGAGCGCGTCTTCGCCGTCGGCGACTCGGCCATCGTCGACCAAGGCGAGAACCCGGCACCGCCGACCGCGCAGGCCGCGTGGCAGGCCGCCGAGGTCGTCGGCGAGAACATCGCCCGCGCCATCAACGACCAACCGCTCAAGACGTGGACCCACGAGGACAAGGGGACGGTCATCTCGATCGGCGACAAGGCGGTCGCCCACGACGTACAGGCCGGCGGCGTGACGGTTCCGTTCCGGACGTTCAACTCCTACCCCGCGAAGCTCCTGAAGAAGGCCATCGCCGCGCGCTGGATCGCCGACGTGAGTTCGGTGCCCAAGGCGCTGAAGGCGTGGGACTCGCTGTAGGTTCGGACGCTCACTTCTCGAATTTTCGCACGATTCCGCTCTCGCTCGCGGCGTAGACGCCGCCGTCGTCGACGACCAGCGCCGACAGCGGTTCGCTCGCCTCGAACGACCACCGGACCGACCCGTCGGCCGCGTCGAGCGACCGCACCGCCCGGCCGTCGCCGGTCCGGACCACGACCGTCTCGCCGGTCGGGTGGACCGCCCCGGAGAACCCGGGCGCGTCGGCGCGCCACCGCGTTTCACCCGTCTCGGCGTCGAGCGCGTGAATTACGTCGGCCGCATTGCTTCGGTAGCCGCCGACGAAGACGGTGCCGTCCGCGACCACCGGGGCCCGGCGCGTCTCGCCGTCGAGGTCGGTCGCCCACTGCTCGCGTCCGTCGCCGACGGCCAGCGCGAAGACCCGACCGCCGTACTCGGTTCCGACGACGGTGTCACCGGCGAGTGCCGCGCCCGACGGGACGAACGCTCGGCCGCCGCCCGCGGCGTAGGTCCACCGCTGGCTCCCGTCGGCGAGGTCGAGGGCCGCGAGCCGTCCGTCGCCGTCCCGGGGTCCGCCGGCCAGCACCGCGCCGTCGGCGACGACGAACGACCCGTCCGACGACCCCACGCCTTCGACCCGCTTCTGCCACTGCCGCTCGCCGGTGGCGGCGTCGTGACGCGCGACCCCGCGACCGCCGAGGCCGACCAGCAGCGACCCGTCGAGGTACGTCCCCCGGAAGGCGTCGCCGGTCTCGACCGACCACCGGGAATCGCCGTCCGAGCGGCCGACCGCGAACAGTCGCTGGCCGTCGAACCCGAGGGCGTCGTCGCTGGTTCCGAGGTAGGCGCGACCGCCGCCGACCGCGAGGAGGTCGAGAAACTGGTCGACCCCGTCGGTCCGCCAGCGCTCGGTGCCGTCGGGCCCGAACTCGAGGAGGCGCTGGTCTACGCCGTGGAAACCATTGCTCCGACCTGCGACGCAGTAGACTTCGCCGTCGTGGACTCGGGGGACGCGCGCGGGCGCGGCGGGGAGCGCGCTCGTCCATCGCGGCGTCCCGTCGGTCGCGCCGAGCGCGGCGAGCGAACCGCTCGACCGGGAGTCGCTCCCGTTCGCGGAGAGACCGACCTCGCCGACTCCGACGTACACCGCGTCGCCACCGACGGCCGGTCGCCGCTCGACGGGCGCGTCGAAGGCGACTCGCCAGCGGACCGCCTCGTGTCGGGGCGACTCTCGCGTCGGTTTCGGCACGGTGTCGGAGTCGGTCGGGGTTCCCCCGACGGTCGTCGGGGGTCCGTCGGCGGTCCGCCGGGTTCCGTTTTCGGGACCGGTCGCGTCGCTCTCGGTCGAGTCGGCGAGTTCGCCGCCGGTGCATCCGGCGAGTCCCGACGCGAGGGCGACGCCGAGGAGGAATCGTCTGCGGGAGGGCATGGGTCCGGCGTCGGCCGGGCGCGGTATAAGTCTTCTATTGGCTCCGCGACGACTCGCGGTGCCAGAACGGGGCGGAGACGCGAGCAGTCGCGGGCCGAGCGGTCAGTCGCCGCGTTCGTCCAGAATCCGGTCGATGATGCGGCCCGTCGAGAGCAGTTCGCCGTCGTAGGCGGGGTCGCGGGGACTCGCGCGCCGGACCTCGCACTCGACGCCTCGGCGGGCGAGTTCGTCCTCGATGGCGACCTCGTCGTGGTGCTGGTCGTGGCCCAACGCGATGACGTCGGGTTCCAGTTCCTCGATGGGCGCGAAGATGTCCTCGGGATGGCCCACGCGAGCGTCGTCCACGGGGTCGAGCGCCGCGACCATGTCCCGGCGCTGGCGGTTCGGCAGAATCGGCGGTTCCTTGTGGGTGACGTTGCCCCGGCGGGCGACGATGACCGTGAGTCGGTCGCCGAACGCCGCGGCGTCCCGGAGGTAGTGAACGTGGCCGGGGTGGAGGAGGTCGAAGGTTCCCTGCGCGATGACGTGGGTCATGCTGTCTCCTCGTCGGTCGGTGCTGTGCCCTCGCCGGTCGGTCCTGTGTCCTCGTCAGTCATGGTGCGTCTGCGTCCTCGTCGAAGTCGTAATCCAGTTCCGCGTCGATGTCGGCCTGTGTGAAGTCGAAGAACGATTCGCCCTCGGGGAGCGAGACGTCGAGAACGTCTAACTCCCGCGGGTCGCCGTTCCGGTCGAACGCCCGCCAGTCTTCGCGGTCGTAGGGGTAGCCGATGATGATGTGGACCTTCCCCCTGCCGAAGGTGGCGAGGTCGGCGTCGCTCGGCCGGAGGACGCCGTTGGGGTGGGAGTGGACCGACCCGACCGAGTTGAAGTCGTTGGGTATCATGCTGGTCTTGACCGTGGCGCTCATCGGGTTGGACTCGGTGCCGGGGATGACCAGCACGTCGGTGATGACCGTCCCGTCGCGTTCGAGTCCGAGCGACCGGGCGTCCTCGCCCCGGAGAAAGCCCATGTACTCGTCGGGGTGGGCGTCTTCCGACGCCGCCAAGGCGAACTGGAGGGCGTCCTCGGCGATGCCGAGAATCTCGCTCGACCGGAACAACCGCATGGTGAAATCTCCGGGCGGGCGCGTTCTAAAGGTTGCGAACCGGTGGGCGAACGCGTCCGTCCTCTCCGGCGGCCGTCGTCTGTTTCTTCCCGGAGCGCGCCAGACCGTCCACGGGAGACCGTGAACCGACCGAACCGCTCGGAAACGACCCGAATCGCTCTCCGGAAACTGGGAGTTCCTGTGAGCGGAGTTGCAAACCCTTAAAATCGGCCGAACCGAAACACGGACAAGAATGACAGCCTCCGCTAATTCCGGCGACGAGGTCGTCGTCTACGACCTCGACCCGGACTGCACCCTCGAAGACGTCTCAGAGGGCAACTACTACCACGCTACGGTCAACGGCGTGGTCGACTACGGCGTGTTCGTGGACCTCTCGGACTCGGTCTCCGGACTCGCGCACGAATCGAACTACGAGGGAAGCTACGCGGTCGACGACGACCTCGTGGTCAAACTGACCGAGATTCGGGAGAACGGCGACCTGAGCTTCGAACCCGCGGACCTCGACGACTACGAGACCGTCGAAGTCGACCACGACTACGACATCTCGGACGCGGGCGAACTCTCGGGCGCGGTCGGCGAGACGGTCCACCTCGAAGGCGAAATCGTCCAGATAAAGCAGACCGGCGGCCCGACCATCTTCCACGTCAGCGACGAGACAGGCGTCGTCCCGTGCGCCGCGTTCGAGGAGGCCGGCGTCCGCGCCTACCCCGAGGTCGAAATCGACGACGTGGTTCGAGTGACCGGACAGGTCGACGAGCGCGACAACTCGCTGCAGGTCGAGGTCGATTCGCTCGACGTCCTGTCCGACGGTGACGCCGACGACGTGCGCGAGCGCCTCCAAGCCGCGTTCGAGGAGCGCGCGGAACCCCACGAGACCGAACCGCTCGTGGAGTGGCCCGCGCTGACCCAGATGTTCCCCGACCTCGAAGCGGTCGCGCGACAGCTCCGCCGGACCGTCCTCGAAAGCCGGCCCATCCGCGTTCGCCACCACGCCGACGGCGACGGGATGTGCGCCTCGATTCCGGTCCAGTACGCGCTGGAGCAGTTCATCGCCGAGACCCACCAGGACCCGCAGGCCAAGCGCCACCTGTTCAAGCGCCTACCGAGCAAGGCTCCCTTCTACGAGATGGAGGACGTGACCCGCGACCTCAACTTCGCCTTGGAGGACCAGGCGCGCCACGGCCAGAAGCTTCCGCTCCTGCTGATGCTCGACAACGGGAGCACCGCCGAGGACGTGCCCGCGTACAAGAACCTCGCGCACTACGACATCCCCATCGTCGTCGTGGACCACCACCACCCCGACCCCGAGGCGGTCGAACCCTACGTGGACGCCCACGTCAACCCGTACCTCTACGACGAGGACTACCGCATCACGACCGGGATGATGTGCGTCGAACTGGCGCGCATGATTTGGCCGCCCATCACCGAGGAACTCCGCCACGTGCCCGCGGTCGCGGGCCTCTGTGACCGCTCGAAGGCCGACGCGATGACCGACTACGTCGAACTCGCCGAGTCGGAGGGGTACGAGGAGACCTTCCTCCGAGACGTCGGCGAGGCCCTCGACTACGAGGCCCACTGGCTGAAGTACGACGCCGGGCGCAACCTCATCAACGACGTGCTGAACGTCGGCAACGGCGACGGCGACGAGCGCCACCGCGAACTCGTCTCCTTCCTCTCGGAGACCGCCGAGTCGGAAGTCGAGGACCAACTCGACGCCGCCATGCCCCACGTCGAACACGAGCGACTGGAGAGCGACGCTCACCTCTACCGCATCGACGTGGAGAACCACGCCCACCGGTTCACCTACCCCGCGCCGGGCAAGACCACGGGCGAAATCCACGACCGGAAGGTCCAAGAGACCGGCGAACCGGTCATCACCATCGGCTACGGGCCGGACTTCGCGGTCCTCCGGAGCGACGGCGTGCGCCTCGACATCCCCGAGATGGTGACGGAACTCAACGAGGAAATCGTCGGGGGCGGCGTCTCCGGCGGCGGCCACCTCGTCGTCGGGTCCATCAAGTTCGTGCCCGGCATGCGCGAGGAAGTGCTGGACGCCCTCGTGGAGAAGATGGCCGACGCCGAAATCGACGAGGAGTTGCAGAGTACGACGGTCGGCCACGAGCAGGACGACTGAGCGCGTTCGCGTCGACCCGACCGCTACCGTTTCTCGAAGCGTATCTCGCGTCTCGCGAGCGCGATTGCGACGATTGCACCGATAGTGATTGCCGCGAGCAGACCGACGGGCACTCGGTTCGGACCGCCGCTCGTGCGGTCGCCCGTGCTCGCCTTCCAGTCGGCGTCGAAGGCGTCGGCGTAATACACGCCCGCTTCCTCGCCGCGCAACACCACTGCGACCTCTCGGTTCTTCCGCGCCGAATGGTCGTTCCAGTTCAGACTCCCGACCACGGCCGCGTCGCCGTCCACGACCACGCCCTTGGCGTGAATCTTCTCGTAGCGCCCGCGGGGGTTCGCCAGTCGGGCCTCCAAGGGCAGTCCCGCCGCCTTCGCCCGCCCGTTCAGCCACTCGACCAATTTCCGGTTGTCCTCCTCGACGTACCACGCGCTGCTCAACAGAATCTCGACTTCGACGCCGCGGCGCGCGGCCCGGAGGGTGGCTCGGAGCAGGGAGTGTTCCCGCCCGCCGACAGCGACCTGCTGGACGCGAATCGACTCGTCCGCGGCGTCGAGCAGGTCGACGAGAGCACGCTCTGCGTTGTCCGGAGCAATCAGAACACTGCTCGAAGAAACGTTTACATTTCTCGGCGCGAACACCGACGGGTAGGTCTCGTTCGCGGGCGGACCGTCGGCGGGCGTGAAGCTTTCGCCGCGCCGGAACTCCGACCACGGGGTCGCGCCGCGCCAGTCCGCGTCGGCCGCGAAGAGGTCCGCGAGTCTGCCCGCGGCCGTCTCGTCGCGCACGACCGCGCCCCATCCGCGACTCGCGTGACCGCCGGTGCCCGCGGGCTTCCAGTTCTCGGTCATCACGAGCGCCCGGTCGTCGGCGACGGCGTACTTCGCGTGGTGGAAGTCGTAGCGGGCGCGCGGCCCGCCGAGGACGCGGACCTCGACGCCGCGGGCAACCAGCGAGTCGAGCAGGTTCGCCGACCGACGCGACAGACCGCCGACCGGCGCACCGTCCACCAGCACGCGGACCTCGACGCCGCGACGGGCGGCGTCGGCGAGTAAGTCGGCGACGCGCGGGGAGGCGAAGGTGTACCCCGCCAACAGGATGCGCCGGTCGGCCGCGCGGAGCGTCTCGACCGGGACCGCGGGCGCGTCGGGAAGGACGAACGCGCGGGCCTCCGTCGGTCCGGTCCGGGTCACCTCGAAATCGGTCGCGCCCAGCGGCGTCCACCGCCAGCGGCCGCCGTCGGTCCGATGCCAGCGCTCGCTCTCGGGGGCGTCCTCGTACGACGCGCTCGCGACGGTCGCGTTTCCGCGGAGCAGTCGGACGGTCTCTCCGCCGTTCGCCAGCGAGAGGTCGCCGTCGAGCGAGAGGACCGGAGCGTCGGTCGCGTTCCGGGCGACATTGGGGTCGGTCGAGAGCGCGACCCGGCCGGAGACGGTCGCGTTCGGGAGCGACACCGTCGCTTCGCCGTCCGCGAGCGCCCAGTCCGAGACGTTGGTCCGGTCGGGGAACTCGACCGCGACGAGTTCCCCGGCGTCGCCGTCCGCGACGGGATTCGGGTAGACCGCGACGACTGCGGGCGGCGTCGGGGCGTTCGCGGCCGACCCTGTCGTCGTATTCGTACTCGATACCGCCGTCTCGTTCGTCCCTGATGCTGTCATCGCGTTCGCGGCGACCGAAACCGGAGCGGTCGCTGGCGCGACGACGGAAAGAAGTATTACGGCGAGCAGCGTCGGCGCGTGATCGGTCGAGGAGCGCACGGACAGGGTTGGTCGCGCTCTCGGATTTAAACCCTCGGGGACCGGTGGCTTTTTGCTCGATAGGTTCGCCGGTGTGAATATGGTGGACCTGGTGTTGGCACTCGAACTGGCGGGCAACGCGGTCGGTGCGCTCGGCGCGGCGCTGGTCTTCTTCGAGTTCTTCCAACTGCCGAGTTACGTCGAGTACAGCGAGGAGTACAACGACTACAGCGTGGACATCTCGCCGATGGAAGTGACCGAACACACGTGGATCGGTCGCGTCGGCGCGTTCCTTCTCATCGTCGCGTTCGCCCTGCAGTTCGTCGCGACGCTACTCGGCTGACGGGTGGACGACTTCCCGGCAGTCGGGACACTCGGCGAAGCGGGCGGGACGGCCGTCGGACTCGTACTCGATGAGGAGGTAGTCTCGCGTGATCGATTCGCCGCAGTTCGGACAGTGCCCGACCGTTTGCGTTTCGTACGCCATGTATGCGTACGTATTACGACGAAAAGCCGTGGCTTTGTTATGGTGTGGCTACTTCGAGCGTCGAGTCGGTAATGTCGTACTGAAACGAGTGGAGAAACGGCCGTCGTAATACTAACGGCGGTAATCGGCGATTACGCCGCGGACCGGGTCTCGCCGTCGACCGCCTTCTCGGCCTCGGCCTGCACGAGGTACGCACGGTCGTCGGCGTAGGGTCGGACCGCTTCGAGCGCTCGTTCGGTGCCGATTTGGTTGAGCGCCCACGCCGCGCTGGCCCGGACCTCGTCGGCTTCGTCGTCTTCGAGCAGGTCCGCCAGCGGTTCGATGGCGCGCGTGTCGCCGATGAGACCGAGCGCGCGGGCGGCCTGACTCCGAATCGAGGCCTCGTCGGCCACGAGTTGGTCGGCCACGTCTTGGGTCGCCTCCTCGCTGCCGATTTCGCCGACCGCTCTGAGCGCGGGTTTGGCGAGGCCGGGGTCCGAATCCACGTAGTCCAGCACCGCGTCGAGACCCTCCTCGTCGCCGATTTTCCCGATGGTGCGGATGGCGGACTCGTCGCGGCGCTGGGCGAGTTCCTTCATCTTGTCGAGCGAGTCGGGGTGGCCCATGCGTTCGAGCGCCTCCTTGCAGTGTTCCTCCATGAAGTTCGATTGGAGGCTGTCGAGCGCGAGCAGGACCATGTCGGCGCGGCCGCGCTTCTCCCAGACCTTCAGCGCGTGCCACTCCGGCGGGTAGTCCTTGCGGTGGTCGAGTACGTCGTAGAAGCCCTGCGCCTGCAACTGCTCGCGGGTTTCGAGGTCGTCCCACTCCTCGGCGGCCTCGACGCCGGCGTCGAGGTCCGCCGCCGCGTCCTGCAGTTCCGCGATGGTCTCGGCGTCCGCGTCGGGGTCGAGACCCGCCTCGCCGATTTCGACGGCGGCGTCCTCGATAGCGCCCGCGAGGTCCGCCACGTCAGTCGAGATGGGCGCGGAGATGGAGACGCCGAGAATCTCCTCTACGTCGGCGACGAAGGCCTCGACCACTTCGGCGAGTTCCTCGCGGCCCGTGTCGGTCCACTCCGTCTCCTCGACGGTGGTTCCGGACTCGCTCACGTCCTCGACGACGTCCTCGGCGTAGGGGCCGCGGGCGTCTTCGAGTTCGCTCCGGAGGTCGGCGAGGCGGTCCTCGAACGCCTCGCGGGGACCCTCCTCGTCCTCGTCGTCGGGTTCCGGGAGGTCGGCCGTCTCGACGTGACCCTCGATTTCGTCGAGGTGGGCCTCCACCTCGTCGAGGTCGGCCTCGGTCTCGGCCGCGTCGAGTTCCGACTCGGCTTCGTCGAGTTCCGCCTCTATCTCCTCCTCGGAGAGCGGCGTCGTGTCGAGTTCCGTCTCCTCGGTCTGCTCTTCTTCGGCCTGCTCGTCCGCTTCCGGTGCGTCCTCGGTTTCGGTCTCGTCGGCCTCTTCCTCGTCGCTCATTCTTCCCACCCCGCAAGGCTTACCGGACTCATATGCTCAAAACTCGGTGCGTACACCTCAAGAGCGTTTCCCTTCACCCTCGCGCGTCGCCGACTTCCGGCCCCTCGACCTCGCGCTCTTCGAGATCGCAGTCGGTCTCGCGCCAGTAGAACCGCGGGCCGAGAAGGAGGTACGCGAGCGCCGCCGCGAGCAGGAGTCGGGGGAACGTCCGGCCGAACGCGGCCGGGGCGAGGATGGCCAGCGCCTGGAGTCCGCCCATCGCCAGCGCGTCCCGCGCGAAGAGGTCCGGGTAGGTCACGCGCGTCACCATCAGGTACGCGAAGGCTCCCGCGGCCGCGAGCAGGACCGCGGCGTCCTCGACGCCCGCCAGCACGCTCGCGGCCAGAACCGTACCGGCGAGCGTACTCGGCACGCCCTCAGTGTGGCCGTTGCCTACGTCGTAGGCGGTGTAGAGTCCGAGTCGGACGACCGCCATCGCCACGAACAGCGCGGGCACGGAGAAAACCGCGACCGTCACCGCGGAGGGGTCGGTCAGCGTCCAGCGGCCGCGAGCGACCGCGAACACCAGCACGGCGGGCGCGACCCCGAACGAGGCCACGTCGGCCAGCGAGTCCAGATACTCGCCCGCGGGCGTGCTGCCCAGTTTCCGGGCGACGACGCCGTCGAGACCGTCGGCGACCGCGGCGAGCAACACGAGTCGGGCGGCCAGTTCCGGGTCGACAGTCGCGGCGACCGCCGCGAGGAAACCGAGCGCGGCGTTGGCGACCGTCACCGCGTCGGCGACGCCGAGCCGACCGACGAACCGGGGTTCCATACGTGTCGGGTGTGCGACGGCCGTTCATACGTCTTTATATCCGTCCGACTCTCGGCCGCCGGACAGGTTATGCGCTCTGCGGTCGTACCCGGTCCGATGACCGACCGAGACGAACGCAGCGACGGGCGAAACGACTCGCTCGACCTCGACGCGCGCCGGGACCGCCCCGAGACTGAGGAGAGCTACGGCATCCCCGCGACGAAGGAGGGCCTGCTGTCGTGGGAGTTCGTGGTCTCGCGGCTGGCGGACGACCGGACCTACTGGCTCTCGACCACGCGACCCGACGGCCGCCCGCACGCCCGACCGGTGTGGGGCGTCTGGCTCGACGACCGGTTCCACTGCGGCGGCGGCGAGCGAACGCGGTGGGTCCGCAATCTCGCGGCGAACGCCGCGGTCACGGTCCACCGCGAGAGCGGCGAGGAAGTCGTCGTCGTGGAGGGCACCGCCGAGCGCCTCAACGACGACACCGCCGACCCCGAGCGAATCGAGCGCATCGACGCGGCGTACGACGAGAAGTACGGAATCCGCCACGGGACGCCCTTCTTCGCGGTCGAACCCGAGACGGTGCTGGCGTGGAGCGACTACCCGGCGGACGCCACGCGGTGGACGTTCGAGGAGTCGGAGCCGTGAGCACTCGCGACCGCGCGTTTCGCGGCGGGTTCCGCATGACCTAAATCGCTCGAACACCGACCCTCGGGCATGGACCGCCGCACTTTCCTCGCCGGGGCCGCGAACGTCACAGCAGTCGGGGTAGCCGGATGCACCGCTCTCGGGGGCGGGACCGACGCGCCGAGCGACTATGACGTGGGCATGGGGTCGGCGTTCTTCCGGCCCGAAGTCCTCGAAGTCACGACCGGCGAGACCGTCGTCTGGGCCAACACGGGCAATCGCAGGCACACCGTGACGGCCTACGAGAACCAGATTCCCGACGACGCCGAGTTCTTCGCCTCGGGCGGTTTCGACTCCGAGCAGGCCGCCCGCGACGGGTGGCGGAACGGTTTCGAGGGCCACATCAGCCCCGGCGCGACCTACGAGCGGACCTTCGAGATTCCCGGCGAGTACCACTACTTCTGCATCCCGCACGAACCGACCGGGATGGTCGGGAAAGTCGTCGTGACGGAGTAGCGACTCGGGACTACTCGCTCGATTTCAGTTCGACGAGATAGCCGAAGGGGTCCTCGAAGTACACGGAGGGGTAGCGTCCGGTCGCACCGAGGCGACTATCGACGTCCTCGACGATTTCGGCGTCGCTCTCTTGCAGACGCTCTCGGACCGTCGAACGCGGTTCGTCCACGAACAGCGCGACGTGATTGAACGCGTCGCCGTCGGGCGGAGTGAACGAGTCGGTCGGCGAGACGTGAAAGACCGACTCGTCGGTCAGACGCAGGTAGAAGAACCCCGTCTCGCCCGCACGGTACTCGTCCAAGTGTTCGGTGTCGAACCCCAGCGCGTCGCGGTAGAGTGCGACGAACTCGTCCACGCCGTCTTCGGGTATCCGGAGGTTCAGGTGGTCGACCCAGTTTACGTTCATACTCCGAGTTCGGTCCAGACCGCTAAATCGGTTGAGGTGAAGACGGCTCTCTGCGGTTCGATAAAACGAAAAATCGACTCCGATTAGCGCGCGCTCAGACTTCGACTTCTTCCTCGTCCACGTCGACGGAGGTCTCTTCCTCGGCGGCGACCTCCTCGGGACGGGCTTCCAGCGTCGCCTTCTGAATCTCGACGCGGCGCAGCGGGTAGATGGTCTTGGCCTCGCCGTAGATGGCAGAGGAGAGTCGACCCTCGACGACGCTGTCGATGAGGTCCTCGAAGGTGCGGTCCTTCCCGGCCTCTTCCACGATGTCGATCATCGTCCGGCGAATCGCCTGCTCTTGGCTCGCGTCGGCGTCCTTGGTCGTGAACGCGACGGGCTGAATCTGGACGCGGTAGTCGTCGGTCGTCAGGACCGTGATGTACGCCTCGACCTTCGAGGCACCGCGGCGGACCAGACTCCGCAGGTAGTCGCGGGTGAGTTCGTGCTTGATGAACTCGGTGTACGCCGCGTCGCTCCCCACGTCGTTGATTTTGAACGTGAGCTTGGTGTTGTTCTCGCTGGCGTCGCCTTTCAGTTCGCCCAGCGTCGTCTCGATGTTGCGGCCGAGAACTTTGTCCGGTTCGTCTGCGGGGGTGCCACCGAGCTCCTGTCGGTCGAACTGCTCGGGAGCGTGGATGGTGTACCACCGCTTCTCCTGTTTCTGCTTGGATACGGATCGTTCGCTCATGATTGAGTTGTTGTGTCTTCGTCTGCTGTGAATCGTTTGCCTGCCTGTACGACTCGCTGTGCCACCGCGAGGTTGACGACGTAGTCGTCCACCGTGGTCCGCAGGCCGCCGGTCGTCTCGCGCTCGACGGTCGTCACGACCGTCCCGGCGTCCTCGGCGTCGCCGTCGACGCCGGAGTCGTCCGTCTCGACCCGCGTGTCGATTTCGGACGTGTTGTCCGGGCGAACCGACGCCGCCAGAATCTCGGCGTCGTCGAGTTCCGTCCGAACGGTCGCCGAACGCCCGGCCGACTCCTCGGAGTCTGCGCGACGGTCGGTCACGGTCTGGCCTCCCGGAACGCGGAAAGGAACTCCTTGGCGTCCGTCTCGGGGTCGAACCGGGCGTAACCGCGGTCGGGCGTGCCGCCGCCCGTTCCGTCGACCGCTCGCGCGGCCTCGGTCATCGCCGCGCCGACGGCCGAATCCTCGACCGCGAACGCGGCGGCCTCGGACTCGCTCACGACGAGCGCGACGGGTTCGGGCGACCGGAAGTCCCGCAGGAGACGGGCGACCGTCTCCACGGGGGCGTCGTCGGTCCGGAGCGCGAACAGGCCGTCGTACCGGCCCGTCGTGGCCTCGCGGAGGACGGTGTGGGCGCGCTCGGCGTGGCCGCGCCACGCGTCGAGCGCGTCGTCCCGCGCGTCGTGGCCGAGGGCCAGCGCGACGCCGGTGCCCGGTCGCTCGCGCGCGACGGCGTCCAGAACGTCGGCGTAGCCTTCGACCGTGGCGAAGGGCGCGCTCACGTCCTCCGGATCGGTGCTGTCGGACTCGTCGCCAGACCCGCCGCCCGGAATCGCGTGGGGCTGAAGCGCGCGCTCGACCGCTTCCGCGGCGCGGTCGGTCGCGGCTTCGACACCCGTGACCGCGAGTGCGAACTCCGAGGCGACCGTGCGGTGGGCCGCCTCGTCGAGTTCGGCGGGCAGACCGAGTTCGGCCAGCGCCGCCTGCGCGGCCTCGGTGTCCCCCGAGTACTCGGCGTGCGCGAGCGTGCAGTGAGCGAGACCGTCCGCGAGGTCCTCAGTCGGCACGCCGACGCCCGGCCGGGGTTCGAGGCCCGCCTCGCGTGCGCGTTCGAGGACGTGTGCGCTCTCGCCCGACCCTGCGGGGTGGCCTGCGGCGACGACCCCCGCGAGCGCCAGCGCGGCGTTCGGGGTCGCACCGAGTTCGCCCGCGACGTCGAAGGCGGTCACGCTCGCCGGCGTCGCCTCGGCCGGCAGGTGAACGTCGGCCGCGGCGTCGAGACCGACGCCGACCGTGGCGTCCGCGTCTTCGTCGCCGGATTCGTCCGAGTCGGCGAGCGTCTCGCCGAATCGCCCGACGCGAACCTGATAGGGGACGCCGCGCTCGGCGCACGCGCGGGCGAGCAGTCCGGCCGCCGCGAGGCAGTCGCCGTCGGCGCGCGCGAGAACGCGAACGAAGTCGGCCTCGCGCAGTTCGGCGGCCGCGTCGCTGGCCGAGGAGGCTCGCCCGTCACCGGTTCCGCTTCGACCCGAGGTGGACATTCAGTTCAGCCTTCGGTGATTTCCTTGGCGGTGTCGTAGGAGTACGTGAAGTCCTCGTCGAGTTCGTCGCCGCGGTAGTAGTCCACGAGGCGACGGACCTTCGACTGGGTGTTCTGGAGCGCGCGCTTGTTGGCGGCGTCCTGCGGGTTGTCGTCCATGTGTTCGCGCAGGCGGACGGCCCGCTCGAGCAGGTTGTAGAGGTCCTCCGGTACTTCGCCGGTGGCGTCGTTCTCTTCGAGAATCTCCGTGACCTTCTTGCCGGTCGCCAGCTTCACGTCCGGAATCGGCGTGCCCTTCACGCCCTCGTCGCGAAGCTTCAGGCCGATCTGGCTCGGGCTGTGACCCTGCTCGGCCAGTTCGACCACGCGCTCTTCGATTTCGTCTTCGTCTACGTCGCTCCACTCCGGCGGTTCGTCTGCCACTGGCTTGTCCGAGTCGGACGAGCCGCGGCGGCGGGTGTGCATTCGTGCCATAGTTTTCTGATTGGAACTGCACAGGCCGCTATCGCCGATTGTGAGGTAGGCGTGCTGATGCGTCGGTCTGACGCGGCGCACGTCCGCAATCCCGAGTCGGGAAAGAGGCGAGGTCGAACGACCTCGGTCGCGGGCGGGCGACGCCCGCGAGTCCCCGACGAGTCAGATTTGCGGCTGTGCTGTTCCCGTACGTGTTGCAAATTGTACGGAGGTATTTAAGAGTTGCAATCTACTCGCGCGAGTCGAGCAGGTTTCGCCAATCGAGTCTCGGCGCGCTGGTGCGTCTCTACGGCGCATCGCCGTCCGCTTCTCGATCGAGCACCGAGGTGCCTCAAATCAGCATCCCGGCCTGCCTCAGGTCACTGCTCGCTGGTGGATAGAATCCGAGAGGTTTATCAGTAACCCCGGCCAACGAAGAGATGCGTACGAGGGCTCGTAGATCAGCGGTAGATCATCCCCCTGGCACGGGGAAGGCCTCGGGTTCAAATCCCGACGAGTCCACTCCCGTTTTACCGTCTTTCCGAGGGACACAAAACAGACAGCTACGCGTCTGTCATATAGCTACGACGCTCGACAGCTGTCCGTTTACCGCTATTTTCATGTATCTCCTCCGTTCAGCGTGTCGTAATTATGTTGGACAAGCGGGTGGTGGCTGTCGTCGGCCTCGTTCTTCTCGCCGGGTGCAGCGGCGCGGTTCAGGAGACCACGCCGACGTCGACGACACGAGATACGACTTCGTCGGTCGACCCGACTACGACGACCAAGTCACTTCCAACTACGAGCGCGACGACCCCAGAGGAAACGACGACCAGCCAGGAGAAGGAGGTCGAGAACCCGTGGGGAGAACAGAACGTGACGGTCGCGGTGTGGAACACCGTCAACCAGTCGCGGAACGTCAAACCGCTCGTGAATCAGACGCTGACGTATTGGAACGGTAACGGGAGCCAGTACGCGGAGTACAACGTCACGTTCGTCCCCACGACGAACGTGTACGAAGCGGACATCACCGTCAGACTCGTCGCCGGAATTTCGGAGTGCGGCGGTGGAGACACCAACTCCACGGTCGGATGTGCGCCGGTACTCGACGCGTGGGAGACGCCAACCGACTCCGTCGAAGTCAGGGTCGTCGCGGGTTACTCGAACGAGTCCACGAGGCGGATTCTGAAACACGAGTTCGGACACGTCGTCGGCCTCGAACACGGGGAGGAGCCGATGCCGACGATGCAAGCGATAGCGGAACACACCTACCTCTCTCAGGCGGACATCGCTGACCGTGCAGTCCCGTGGCGAAATAGCACGCTTTCGGTCTACGTCGACGTGTCGGCGCTTCCGGGCCACGACCGCGAGGACGCTCGCACGCAAATTCGGCACGCCCTCGATTACTACGAGTCTGGCGCAGAAGGCTCAGTTCCGAGCAACGTGTCGTTCGTGACGACTTCGAACCGGTCGGCGGCGGACGTGCGAATCAGTTTCGCAGACGACCCGTTCGACTGCGGGGGTGAGCGCGTACGTGAGGGGTCGTGTGGGCTGAGTTGGGTGTACGATACGGACACCGACGGCGCGCCCGAGTACTTCGCTGACTACGAGATTAAGTTACGCGACCTAAACGTGGACGCGATTGGGTGGCACGTCGGCTACTGGCTGGCGGACGCGATGGGCCTCAGCGGGGACGAGTTGCCCGAGCCGTTCGTCGACAGTGGAGACGGTGAGCGACAGAGTGACTGGTGGGAGTAGCGGGTCGATGTTCCGCTCAGGAGGGAATATCTGCACAGTCGATTAGCTGATCTGCCACGGCAACGACTTCGGGAAATGGTGGCGGCGAACCGCTTCGGCCATCGCCAGCAGGCCGCCGACAGCGAGCGCGATGGTTGCCATCCCCTTCGGTTCCGTCGCCGGGAAGATGAGTCGATAGGTGAACGTGTAGGTCGTTCCCTGTTTGTTCACCTTCACGTGCTCTGGCTGAAGGGGTATCCGGGTTGTGCCGGGAATCGGCTTGCTGGTCTCGAGTACGTACGTCTCTCCACTGAGCGCACCGTCGACGACGCGTTGTTCCTGAGGTGTGAGCAGGTCGTACTGATTGACGTGTTGCCCCTCGGCGTCTACGCTCGTATTCTGTTGAAACTCGTACTGGACCGCAGGGAAGAACATGACCACCCCGGCGACGACCATGAAGACGCCGAAAATGAACAACCCGTAGTGGATCCGCTTCCTTCTGGACCGCTCCGGGGAATCGACCGTTCGAGCCATGGCCCGGACTGGCGGGTCGACCGTGATAAGTTTTCTCTACTACGAACGGTTTGTTATGGGCCTGTCGTCGGTTCGTCTTCCGACGTACCAGGGGCCGATACTATCGGCAGGTGGGGTGATGTCGGTAAACGAACTCGTGTCTCAGTTTCGCGGATTCCAATCGAGGCGCGAGTCGTCCGACGAGAACACGGCGAGAGAACGGAAGACGCCGTCTAACTCGGTAGGGTTCGCGCGTCGCAGTGAGGCTAGAAAAATTAGACGTTGATGTGGCCTTCGCGCCGCAGTTGGTCCTGTGCGGACCCGTCGTAGCGCCATTCGATGTCGGCCTTCTCGTCCTGCCAGTCCCACGGTTCGCACAGCACGATGTCGTCGCGTCGAATCCAGATACGCTTGCGCATCCGGCCCGGAATCCGGCCCATTCGCTCCACGCCGTCGTTACAGCGGAGGCGAACGCGGTTCTTGCCGAGCATCTCGGTTACGATGGCAAACTGCTCTGAATCGTCGGGCATGCGGAGGTTCCGTCGCCCAGAATCTTCACTCACACCCAAAATACGCGTTCCACGTTTTTAAAGGGTCGCATCGTGCGCGAGAGCGCCAGTACCTCGAACGTGCCCTCCGGGTCGGGTATCCGTGTCAGAAGTCTGCCCGCGAAATCCACTCGCGGGCGACCGCGACGAACCACGCCATCCAGACCGCGAACGCGACGAGCCACGCCCCGTACCGGACCAGCGGGGAGGACGCGAGAACGTACGCGACGCCGATGAGCGCCGTGACGGCGGCGAGCGCCGCGAGGTTCAGGTACGTCGGACCGAGGAAGTCCCGCATCTCGCGGTGATACGCTGGCGGGACACATCACTCTTGGCAGCCGAGGTGACGCGTCGAAGAATACGAGTCGAAGTACTCGACCGCAATCGAAGCCGAATCGAACCTGAACCCCCGCGGCTACCCCTGCACGACGACGCGACCGCTCGAATGGACAGTGACCTCGTACACGTCGTAGGGGAACGACACCGAGACGTCGTCGCGGAGGTCGCCGTACCGGCGCGTCCGGAAGAACAACTGAAGCGCGTCGCAGTCCACGACGGAACTCAGCGGCGTCATCTTCGCGGGGTCGCGTTCGACCACCTCCGAGAGCGCGAGGGCGACGCCCGTACACACCTCCCCGTCGAGCATGTGCTGGCTGATGTCGAAGACGTAGGTAGAGTTGGAGGCGCCGTTTTCCTCGGTAGATTCGATTTCCACGGGGTCGATGTTCTTTCTCGACATACTCATTTTGGTTGCTACCCGTTATCAGAGTGGGCCGTACAAAGACTTTCCGGTGAGTAAAACTGCCGGGAGACGCATCGAGAACCCGATACGACGGCGAAGGGCGTCTCGCCAACCTCGACTGTTCGCCGGCGATTCCGAGATTCGTGACCGCCCGCCGTCCCGATTACGCGCCGCGGAAGCGACGCGGCGCGATTGGCCCGAACGCCGCCGGTCGCATCAGTTCGCTAGTGAATTTTTCCCGAGAGGTGGCGGGTTAGTTTATAAACCCGTGGTTCGATTGGGCGGGTATGACCGGTCGGCGGAGTTCAGAGTTCGGGGGGACGGGAGCGAGGAGAACGGACGGCCGACGGACGAGTGTGCGAGAACGGGCGGCGGGAACGCGCGACCGAGCGGCGGGAACGCGCGACCGAGCGGCGGGAACGCGGGCCCAGTCGGAGGTTCTGGGCGTCGTCCTCCTGCTGGGCATCACCATCGTCGGCACGGGTCTCATCGTCGCGTTCGGGTCGTCGGCGCTCGACGACTCCAAGCGGGCCTCGGAGATAGACAGCGCCGAGAACGCGATGACCCAACTCGACTCGAAGGCGAGTCTGGTCGGCATCGGGGCGTCGCCAGTCCAGCGAACGTCGCTCGGCGTCGATAGCGTCTCCGTCGAGAACCGGAGCGGGTGGATGCGGGTGCGGGTGAATCCGATGGACGTGAACGAACCCGAGCGCACGGTGATGAACCAGAGCCTCGGCGCGGTGACTTACCGGAACGCCGACACCGCCATCGCGTATCAGGGCGGCGGCGTCTGGAAGCGCACGGGCAACGGCACGACGATGGTATCGCCGCCCGAAGTCCACTACCGGGACACGACGCTGACGCTACCGCTGGTGGCCGTCTCGGGTCGCGGACCCCTCGACGGCACTGCGGTCGTCCGGAAGAACGGGACCGGCGACCCCAAGTATCCGCGCCCGACTAACGGTATGTCCAACCCTCTCACTCGGGCCGAGGTCAACCTCACGGTCCAGAGCGAGTACTACCGGGCGTGGGGGCGGTTCTTCGAACAGCGAACCGGTGGCGAAGTCAAGTTCGACCACGACAATAGGAGTGTCACCCTCCGGCTAATCACGCCGCCGAACGTCCCCAAAGTGAAGCAGGGAGTGGCCTCGACTTCCTCTAAGAAACTGAACATCCACGGCGGCGGCGGGGAAGAGACGTTCACGGACAGCTACAACTCCTCGGTAGGCCCCTATACCGAGAGCAAAAATCAGTCGGGCACCATCGAGACCGTCGGCGGCGTGTCGATGAGCGGAGACGCCGAAATCCGGGGCAACCTCGTCTCGGGCGGCGGCGTCGTGGAGATCAAGAGTTCGAAGACCCGCGTCGAGGGCAACGTCTCCTACGGCGGGAGCTTCAGCCTCTCGGGACAGGCGACCGTCACCGGGTGGGTGGCCAACAACGGGTCGGTCGCCGACATCGACCCGGTCGGCCCGATGGTCACGGCGCGCAACGACAGCATCCACGACAGCAACGACAACGGCGCGACCGGAGCCATCTCGAACGGTCGCCTCGTCGGGTGTTCCTCGACCTGCGAACTGACCGCCGGGAAGTACTACCTCGAAGAGATAGACATCGACAACGGCGAGGAACTCGTCGTCAACCTCTCTGACGGGAACGTCGCGCTCGCGGTCTCCGGACCCATCTCGGTCGATGGCGGTACCATCCGTGTCGAGAACCCGAGCGGCGGCCGGACGAACGTCTACATGGACGCGACGAAGTTCGAGGTCGTCGGCGGTGGCGAAGTTCGGATTCCCGGCCAGAAGTCGGGGAGTTTCCGAGTGTACGGCCCGCCGGGCGTCGAGGCCGAGTTCTCGGACTCGCGGTTCGTCGGGATGCTCTACGCGCCCGACAGTCCGAGCGTGCAGGGAAGCGTGGCGGTCACGACTCACGCGAAAGTCTTCGGCGCGCTGGTCGGCGGCGAGACCCGCATGAAGTCGGGCGGGACGGTCCACTACGACGCCGCGCTCGCGCGTTCGACGACGCTACCGCAGAACTACCAGACCGCGCCGCGAGTCACCTACATGCACGTCACGGTCAACCGCGTGAACGTGACGAGCGTCTGAGGGTAGCAGAAGAGAACCAGCTGATTTTCGACCACGGAGTCGCCGCGTCACGGGAACTTCAGGCTTCGCGCGACCCCGAATTTCGGACGGGTCCGGATTCGGACGACCCCGGACCCCGGACGACCTCAGGCGTTGATGTCGAACTCCACGACAGTCTCGGACACGAGCAGGTGGTCGGTCCTGAACTGGTAGGTCACGTCGCCGTCGTCCGCGGTCCCGTCGATAGCGGTCATCCCCTGCGCCTCGAAGTAGCGGCCCCACGCCGCGGCGCGTGGCGACTCGACCGTGACGTTGACCCGCGCTTCGTCGGCGGCGTCCGGACCCGTGTCGAACTCGCCGTCGAGTTGCTGGGACTGGCGGTGGGTGACGACGAGGACGGTCGAGGACCCGCCGACGCCGCCCGAACCGCCCTGGGGGTAGGCCACCAACAGCGGGACCAGCGACCGGCGGTCGTCCACGAGGAACCCGGGTTTCGAGCGCATCGCGGCCGACCCGCCGTCAACCCGGAACGTCGCGCCCGCCGAGAACACCACCTTCCCCGCCTCGCCGGAGTAGACCAGCGGTCGAGTGTTCGCCCGGTAGGTCGCGTTGGCGTCCGTGTCGGTGTGGTTGACCTGCACCTCGAACGTCACCGGGTCGCCGAACCCGAGTCCCGCGTCCGAGAGTTTGAGTTCGGTCGCCCGACTCGGGGCGCCCTCGCGGGTCAGGTCCGCGACGTTGTCGTCCAGCACGTCGAACGCCCGGACCGCGTTGGTCAGTTGCTCGTCCTCGCGGGCGTCGGCCAGTCCGCCGATGCCGGTCGTGTATATCACGCCGACGGAGGCCGTCACGAGCGCGAACACGAACACGAAGCCGATGGTCTCGCTGGCGCCCCGGCGGTCGAAGAGAGCCACCGACGTCACGCCGAGACCACCTCCAAGTCGCCGTCGCTCGCCAGTTCGATGCGGAGGTTCCCGCCCCGGACCGTGGTCGTCTCGACCGGCGTGTCGTGGTGGTACCCGACCCGGACCGTCACCTCGGGGTCGTCGGACTGGAGGACGAGGACCGCCGGCGAGGTCCGAACCGACACGTCGTAACGCGTCCCCCCGACGCGTTCGGGGAGCGTCACCGAGAGCGAGACGGTTGGGTCCGCGCCCGGCCCGGCGGTCCCGACCTCGGCCAACCTGTCGGCGGCCATCAGGTCGCCCGCGATGCGCTCGCCGACGACCGACAACTCGGTCCGGACCGCCGACTCCCGTCGGTCCTGTACCATCCCGCCGGTCGCGGTCAGCACCCCGCCGATGAGCATCGTCGCCACCACGAGGTTGAGCGCGTAGTTGACCGTGACCGAGACGCTCCGAGTGTCGCTCCGGAGGTCGCGAGAACCGCTGCGACCGCGACTGCCGCCGCGGAAACCGCCGTCGCGCCGGGTCATCGCGGCTCACCCGGCGCGGACCGGACGGTAGTGTGGAACTCGACGTTCGGGGTCTCGAAGTGTATCTCGAACTGGGCGGCGTACACCGCGGGTGCCCACCGGGGCGACGACGTAGCCCCCGGCCCCGCGAAGTTCGCCGTCTGGACGTCGGTTCCGGCCGCCGACGTGTTCACCGTCACACCGTAGGTGCCGGTCGCGTCGGCGGCGTTGTCGAACGTCACGTCGTAGGGCGCGGCGACGCCCTTCGCCCAGACGAGCGCCGGGCACCGAACGCCGCCGACGGTGCCCGACGTGAGGTCCACGGTCGCCTCGGACTTCGTCACCGAGCAGACCGGGTCGGCGTTCGACTCGCTCCCGTTCTTCACCGCGACGGTGATGGCCCCGCCGTCGTCGTAGATGCGGGCCTCCCAGTCGTCGGAACTACCGTCGGCCGTGACCGTGAACGCCGACGACTTGGCGTCGCTGAGGTTCTCGCGGGCGACCGTCAGCGCGAACCCGCGCACGCCCGGCCCGCCTCCGGCACCGGCGTCCTCGACGAGCGTCCAACTGCTCGACTCCCCCGCGCTCGTGAAGTTGCGCGAGGCGTTGGTCTGGCGGAGTATGCGCCCGTCCGTGTACGCGAGCGAACTCTCGTTCACGTCGGCGATAGTGCTTCGCTCGGCCCGGTATCTCGACGCGAGTCCGTCGTACCGCTCGACGCCTTCGGTGACGTTCGCCTCAACCTTCGCGCGGGTGTCGTACTCCGCGCGGTTCTCGGCGTCTACGACCTCGCCGACGCCCGCTATCGCCTCCTGTCGGAACGAGACGGCGGCGTCGTCCTCGACCTCGGCCCCGCGCGTGGCGAGGTTCTGCGTGTAGATGACCGTGTTCAGCAGCAGGACCAGCGCGACCAGCATCACCGCGATGGCGAGACCGGTCACGAGGATGAGTTGGCCGCGGTCGCGGCGGTCACGGCCGCCTCGGCGCGGGTCGGCCCGGCGCGCGTCCTCGCGCCACCAGTTAGTGTCGTCCGCGGCGTCCCCGCCGCGGTCTCGATGCCTCACATCTGCCATACGACGATGCGCACCTCCATGACGTTGTAGAAACTCGCGTTGGGCGCGGCGTCCGGCGCGTAGAAGTTCGCCGACGAGACGTTCCCGCTCGCGCCCGAGAGCGGCGTGTCGTCGGAGAGGGTGACGGTCCGGGTCGCCGACGCCGCGTTGTCGCTCGGCGACCCCATGTAGACCATCGTCTGCGTTCGCGTGCCGTCGTCCGAGGTCCGATACCGGACGACGACGTTGTACGCGATTCGCCGCCCCGGCGTCGCGAGGTTGCCGAACGTGGCGTTCAGCGCGGCCCCGAAGTCGTTGGGCGGCCCGCCGTTGGCGAAGAAGCCGCGGCTTCCGGCCCCGACGAACTTCCGCTCGGTCGGGTTCCAGAACGTCACCGCCGGCCGGAGCGTCTCGTTCTCTGCCGCGGTCGACAGCACGCCGGCGGCCGCGGTCCGGTGCTGGTTCTCGATGTGCTGGTTCGACGTGCTGGCGGTCAGCGGCGTCACCGCGGTCGCCTGTAGCGCGAACAGCACGCCGGAGACGACCAACAGCGCGGCGGTGAACGCTTCGAGAGTGTGGGCCTGCCCCCGAGAGGTCCGTCCACCGAGTGAGAATTTGCCCGCCATGCTACCACATCCTCACGTAGAGATTCGCGTTGTCGCCACCGAGCAGAACGACCCGGCGGGAGACGACCACACTCTCGGATACGGGCGGCTCCGGCCCTGCGGCGAGCGTGACGCCGCGCTTCGACCGGACGGTCCCGCCGCGCTCTATCGTGACGTTGACCCCCGTCGCGGAGCCGAGACCAAGCGCGGCGTCGAGGTCCGAGGAGTCGGCACCGAGTCCGCAGGCGGCAATCGCCCCGTCGTCCGTCTTCGAGAAGAACTCCGCGGTGCAGGTGGCGTTCAGAACGCCGGGGTTCGTCGGGTCGGCCAACGTCTGTTCGGCCAGCAGACCCGCGGTCCGGTCGGCCGCCAGCACGTCGCCCGACCCGGTGGCGGTGAACGGCCCGAACATCCCCGGCAGGAACGCGACGACGAACGCCACCGTCAGCAGGAAGACGCTCATCCCGACCACGAAGTCGATGCTGGTCTGGCCTCGCGCGGCGCCTCGGTCGATTGGACTCCGAGTGCTTCCGGTAGCGACGAGACTGTTTCGAGTTTTCCCGGCTTCCTTCGGTCTGCTCGAACGAGCCGAGGGTGTACTTGAACGTTCGCCGGCGGTCGGCGGGGACTCGCGGTCGCAGTCGTCGGCGGAGCAGTCGCCGCGCTGGTCGGGGGGTCGGCGGTCCGCAGTGGAGGGTGTTTTTCGGAGCATGGTCAGATGAACGCGAAGGTGACGAGCGCGACGGTCGGCAGCACGACCGCGAACTTCACGCCCGACATCAGCGAGGCGTCGCGGATGTAGCCCGCGATGAAGCCCGAGAGGACCGCCTGCAGGGTCACGGCGTGGAAGAACAGCATCGAGAGGAGTTTGGTGTCGATGCCGCCGCCGAACTGCGAGGAGCCAGCGCCGCCGCCCGAGGAGGCCTGTCCGGCGAGTCCGGCCATCACGTCGAGGAACTTCACCTTCAGGATGGCCATCACCGCCAGCAGGGTGAGGTAGGTCATAATGATGATGACGACCTGCATCCGCGACCGGGACTTGCGCTCGCGGTCGATGTCGTCCTGATTCTCGCTGGCCTGCGCCGCCGTCGAGAGGACGGCCGTAATCTGGCTGGAGGCCTCTTGAGCCTTCGAGACCAGTTTGACCGTCCGGGCGAGTCGCGGGATGTGGTACCGGTTGTTGAACTCGATGAGCGCGGCCCGCAGGCTCATCCCGTACTCGACCTTGGCGTGAATCACGTCGAACTCGTCGGCGAGTTTTCCGGTCGAGGTGTCGGCCACGGTCCGGATGGATTCGAGCAGAGTCAGGCCGGTGTCGTTGGCCGACGAGAGCTTTCGGAGGTTGTCCGAGAGTTTGCCGATGACCGCCTGGCGCGACCGGACGTTCCACGTGTGGAAGACCGCCAGCGGCAGGAAGTTGACGTACACCGGAACGTAGACGTAGATGAACGTGCCCCAGATGGGTCGGGCGACCATCTGCTTGAAGGTGGTCGGCGCGGCCCCGGTCCAGACCGCGTTGCCGACCAGCACGAGCGAGGCGGGGAACGTGAGTCCGAGGATGAACAGCGGATGCTCCCGGAAGAAGATGTGGGGCTGCTTGAGCAGGGCGACCGTCTCGTAGGTCCCCTCGCGGCTCTTGATGCGGTCGAAGACGGAGAACTCGCCGACGTACTTCTCGACCAGACCGAGGTGGAGCAGGCCCGCGCCGGTCGAGGCTTCGAGTCGCTCGCCGCCGTCGGAGGGGTTGAGGTAGCCGTCGCCGGGGTCGTCCTGCTTCACCGTCGAGACCAACACGAGGAAGCCGACCCCCGTCAGGGGAATCAGTCCGTACACCGTCGCGTAGAGCATCGACTCCTTGGCCTCACCGAGCATCGACATGATGACGAGGATGATGATGAGCAGCAGGGGGAACAGCGAGAGGGTCATGTACATCTCGCCGAACAGTTCGAGCGTCTCCAGGGTCATCTCCTGTTGCTGCTTGGCGGTCCGCATGTGCTTGTCCTTCTTGTCGTCCAAGAAGTCGCTCATGTCCCCGCCGGAGTTGACGATGGAGAGCATGTCGGTGAGAAACTGGCCGAGTTCGTCGCTCGGGGTCTCCAGCGCCCGCTTCTGGATTGCGGTCCGGTAGTCGGTGTCGAAGTACTCGGTCTCTTGGACGATGGACTGGAACTCGCGGGCCACCTCGCCGTAGGTGTCGTCGGCCTTCGCCATCGCCTCCAGGATTTCGAGTTGGTTCAGCCCCCCGATGGAGAGGGCGTACATGAACGAGATGGCGTCGGGCAGGAGCATGTTTATCTCCCGTTCGCGCTCGCTCGCCCGCATGTACGGAATCCCGACCACGATGCCGAAGCCGATGGCGAAGCCTATCGCGCCGAAGACGAGTCCGCTGGCGACCACCAGCGAGGGAATCTTGAACGTCTTGATTATCCACGCGACGTACTGGTTAGGGACCGGCACGCCGATGAGGATGCCCACCTCGACCACGCCGGTCATGAACAGTACGTAGCCGACCAGCGTGCCGAGCAACCAGAGGAGCGCGCCCGCGAGGACGCCGACGGCGAGTCCCCGCGAGAGGTAGAGTTCCACGGTGTCGGGCATGCGGGCCTCGGCGAGTTTCGTCTCCACGTCGGCCACGAAGTCGCCGTCCTCGTCGAACAGGTAGTCGAACAGCGGATAGAACGTGTCCGCCAGCGCGTCGGCCGACCGGTCGGGACCCGAGGTCCCGTGGCTCATCGCTCGTCCTCCTCGCTCGCGGTCCCGTCGTCGCTGTCGAACGCCGCTTCGAAGTCGCCGAAGGAGTCGTCGTCGCTCTCCTCGGACTCACCGTCGCTCCCCGCGGTCTGGTCGTCCTCGCGTTCGTCGTCCTCGCGCTCGTCGTACACGTCGGGGAAGCTACCCAGTTCCCCGGCGTCGTTGATGTCCCGGACGCTGTCCTCCGGCCCGACCGACTCGGTGTCCTCGAACCGGTCGTCGGCCGGGTCGGTGTCCAGCAGGTCGCCGCCGAAGGGTCCGTCGGGGGTCGCCCCGTCCGCGTCGCTCCCGTCCTCGTCGGGGTCGGCCTCGATTTCCGCGGGCGCGTCGGTGGGTTCGGCCGACTGGGCCAGCGCGACCGCGAGACCGTCCACGTCGGCGTCGGCCCCGCGGTACTCGTCGAGGAGTCGGTCCTCGGCCTCCGCGAGGATGCCCTTGGCGAGTTCGTAGGTCTCCTCGGTCGGGTCGGGCCGGGGCACCATCTCCTCCTTCTTGGGGTCGACGTTGATCTGGACGCTCTCCATCTCCCGGAGGTCCTGCAGGCTCTCCTCCAACTTCTCGTTGGCCACGAGCGTCAGGATGGTCTCGGGGTCGTTGATGAACGCCTGCACCGTGGCCGCGACCTGCGTGTACTCGTTCAGGCCGTTGCGGATGAGGTACGCGAGGATGACCCGGCGCTTGAGAATCTCTTTCTCCAGTTGCTCGCGGTCCCACCCGCGGTCGAACATGATTTCGTCCATCGTGTTCGACCCCGACAGGCGCATGAACTCGTCGTCCTCGGCGCGCCACTGGAAGATGTCTTGGACGTTGATTTCGTCGTTCTCAGCGCTGTACTCGTTGATTTCGGTCAGCGACTTGTTCCGGCGGACCTTGCTCCCCTGCACCCGCGTCTGGGTCTGGATGGAGACCAAGTCGAGCGCCGTGAACAGCGTCTTGCTGACGTTGATGGGTTCGGTCGTGAACCGCTTGAGCACCTCGCCGACCGTGTCGGCGTGGAAGGTGGTGTAGGTCGTGTGACCCGTTGACATGACCTGAAAGAGCGTCCGGCCCTCCTCGCCCCGAATCTCGCCCATCACGATGTAGTCGGGGCGCTGGCGGAGCGCGGCCTCCAGCAGGTCGAACTCGTCCACGTCGCCCTTGTCGTCGTCGCTGAAGGACGGTCGGGTGACCGACGCAATCCAGTTGCGCTGGGGCAGTTCGACCTCGCGGGTGTCCTCGATGGAGACGATTTTGGTGTTGCTCGGGATGAACAGCGACACCGCGTTCAGACTGGTCGTCTTCCCGGACGCCGTCCCCCCGGCGAAGATGAGCGACTTGTGGTTCTCGATGGCGAGCCACATGAACGCCATCTCCTCCAGCGAGAACGTGTTCCAGTTGACGAGGTCCACCGGCGTGAACGGCACGTCCTTGAACTGCCGGATGGTGTAGTTGGTCCCGTGGTCGCTCACTTCCCGGCCGAGCGTCAACTGGGCGCGCGAACCGTCGGGCAGGGTCGCGTCGACCTGTGGCTGGCGTTTCGAGATACCCTTGCCCGACCGCTGGGCCATCTTGACCACGAAGTCGTCCAACTCCGACTCGCCGTGGTAGACGTTGGAGATGACCTGCTCGTGGTCGGTGTGGTAGACGAAGACGGGCGAGTTGTACCCGTCGCAGGAGATGTCCTCGACGTTGATGTCGTGCTTGATGCCGTCGATGCGCTCGTAGCCCACGAAGTCCCGCCGGAGGTAGTAGAGCAGTTTCTCGGCCTGGTACTCCGAGAGGTTGTCGTCGTCCTCCTCGATGAGGACCGGTTCCGGCCGGACCATGATGCCGTCGAGACCGCCCTCCTCGTCGGGTTCCAACTCCTCGATTTTGGCCTCGACCGCGGCCCGGACCTGTTCGCGAAGCGTCCCCTCGGCCTCGAAGTCGAGGTCGAGGTACTCGTCGAGTCGGATGCGAGACTCCTCGGCGTCGGTCGTCGTGGGGAGGTCGCTTTCGTCGTCGGCGTCGGCCGTCTCCGCGGCCGGCAGGTCGGCTTCTCCGGCGTCTGCCGGCGCGTCGGGCGACTCGGGCGACTCCGAGTCGTCGGGTGCGCCGGTCGCCGACTCGGCGTCTCCCTCGACCGCCCCGCCGTCCGCCGCGACCTCTTCGGAATCGGCCTCGGCGTCGGGTGACGGTTCGCTGTCGGTCTCGACCTCGGCGGCCTCCTCGTCGCGGTCCTCGGAGTCGGCGTCGTGCCCGTCGTCTTCCGCATCATTCTCGCCGTCCTCGGCGCGAGCGTCGCGGCGTTCCTCGATGTACTCCCGGAGGGGTTCGACCGCGGCGTCGGTCTCCTCGCGGAGTCGTTCGACGTAGGCGCTCACCGCGTCCCTGGTCTCGTCGTAGCGGTCGAGCAGTTCCTTGAGTTGCTCGGCGCGCTCACCGTCGTTCTCGGCGTAGAGGTCGTAGCGCGCCAGCAGTTGGAGGGTCTCGCGCTCGATGACGTCTCCGCGCTCTTCCTCCTCGGCGTCCACGACCACCTCGTCGCTGGAGTACTTGATGGACGACCGGAGCTTCTTGGTCAGGAACTCCTTGAGGTCGTCCTCGATGGGCGTGCAGTACGGTTCGACGAGGTAGTACTTCGTCTCGTTCTCCTTGGCGGAGTGGAAGATGACGACGAACGAGTAGGGCTTGTTGACCCAGTAGCGGTCGGTCTCCCGGAAGTGCTGTTTCTTCGGGAGCGCGACCTCCTTCTCCAAGTCGTAGCGGTTGACCAGCGTGGTGTGGCCCTCGACGGTCGAGAAGAAGGCGTCCTCGTCGAGTTCCTCCGGCACGTCGAGGGTGCGCTCGTCTTCGACCTCCAGCATGTGTTCGGCGTTGGCCGCGCCCTGCGCGAGCAGGTCCTCGATGTCCTCCTCGGGGAAGCCGAGCCACTCCTCTTTGTCGAACCGCTCGATTTCTCCCTCGTCGTCGCGCGGTCGCTCGGGCGCGGTTACGTCGGTGTCGGCGTAGTAGTACTCGTACTTGAAGTGTTCCCAGTAGTACTCGCCCTTCGTGACCGGCGTGGTCGCGGGGTCGAGCCACTCCTCGAACGACGAACTCAGGTCGGTGACCGCCGTCCCGGCCTCGAAGACGCTGGCCGGGAAGTCGTCGTGGCCGAGCCACTCGCTCCGGTCGAAGGGAAGGACCTCGCCCGACTCGTCGCGGGGGAGCGCCATCCGCTCCTCCGATTCGTCGTAGTAGTACTCGTAGCGGAAGTGCTCCCAGAGGTACTCACCGAGCGCGACCGGCGTCTCGTCTGGGTCGAGGAAGTCCTCGAAGTAGGCGCTAAGTCCCGCTGCGGTCTCGGCGGCGTCCTCGACGCGTCCGCCCGTCTCGTCGGGGTCGTGGCCGAGGAACTCCTCGGGGTCGAAGGGCCGGGGCTTGCCCCGCCAGTTGGTCGGCGGACTGCCGTCCTCGTAGAAGAACTCCTCTTTGAACGCCTCCCAGTCGTAGTCGCCGACAGTGACGGCCGCGCTGGCGAGTTCCTCGTCGCTGATTTCGAGCGAGCGCGGCCCCTCGGTCCCGTCGGACTCGTCGTCCTCGGATTCGACTTCCGGCTCGTTGGCGGCGTCGCTCTCGGACTCGCTCTCCTCGGGGTCGTCGTCCGCACCGTCGGTCTCGCCATCCGGTTCCGAGTCGTCCTGCGGCTCTGCGTCGGCCGCGGACTCCGAATCGACGTCCTCCGCGTCCTCGACTGCGGCGTCCGCGTCGCCGATTTCCTCGCCGCCAGCCGATTCGACGGACTCTCCGTCGCTGGCGCGCGCGTCGCGTTCGCTCCCGTCGCTGTCCGGGCGTTCGGCGTCCGGACGCTCGTCGTCCCGCCGTGGTTCCTCGCCGGAGGCGTTACCTCCGGCGTCCCGTTCGTCGCTCATTGGCTACTCCCCTCGGCTAATGACGCAAAAAACCTTGTAACAGAGAAGAGATACGTCGTCATAGTTTACGTTACATGCTCAATGGAGGGATAATCAAAATTATGGCCGACAGGATAGAAACGTGATACGTTGGCGTCGGTCACGAGCCCGATTCGTGGGCCGAATCTCGCTCCAGAGACTTCAGTCAGGTTCGTTATCGTTTCCGCGAAGTCGTCGGTCAGACAACGCGACGTTTCTGGCCGACAGTTCTGTGGACAGGTGGTTCTACGAACGGGATTCGCCGGCGATAGTCCTCTCCCCATCGAAAAACCGGAAAGCGTAACTTGCGGGCCTCGCAACCCCCGTGCGTGATTTCAGCACGGTTCCTGGCGATGCTCAGCACGCTCCTGCTCGTGGTCGGCGCGCTCCTCGTGGGCGAGGCGCTCCACGGCGGAGTCGTGACCGGGGAGTACGCCGTGACCTCGCCGTACGTCGTCCTGCGGGTCGTCCTCGGCGGCGTCTTCATCGCGCTGGGCTATCGGTTCCAGTCGCCGGTCGAGAGCTACGTGGAGATGCCGTCGGGCGAACCGGACCGGTCTCGCGAGTCGAGCGAGGGGTCACCCGACCCCGACGGGTCCGGCGAGTTCGACCCCGAGATGTCGCCGCTCGGCGGAGACGGTCTCGACCACGTCGATGCTGACGACCGCGACGACCGCGAGTGACCGACTCCGTAAGGGCGTCACCCGAACGTCGCAGAACCGTCTCCAGACCGTCTCCCAGTCCTCCCAGCGTCACATCGACTGAAAGTGCGGAACTTTTAACCTTGGCGAATAGTACCACAAACCATGGCGATACGCGAACAAGTCCCGAAGCCCCTCCGCGGTCCGGCGGGTTTCGCATCGTTGGCAGTCATGCTCCTCGGCGTCGTAATCGGGTACATTCTCATCACCACCGGTCTCACCCTCTACTTCAACCTCGACCCCATCGAACAAGGGGCCATCAGTAGCGTCGAGGCGCTCTCGGTGACCGGCATCGGGGTCGCCACGCTCGTCGTCGGCTACCTCGGATGGCGCGGCTTCAACTACTTCGCCTACTGACCATGCCCACGGACGTTCGCACACATCCCGACGCGCCAGACCTCGAAAAGCTACAGAATCTCGTCCTCGAACCGATTCCGCAGGAGGAAATTCGCCGCCGGCGCGAGAACGGCGAGGTGCTGGCCGAAGACGTGGTCAACGACCGCGAGGACCTCGACGTGCGCGCACCCATGAGCGACGGACCGGGCGAACCGGTCGAGGGCGACGTGGGAACCGCGCTGTACCGACTGGTCCAGTTGTTCGGTACGCCCACATTCCCCGAGTACATGGCGGGCGAGGACATCAGCGACCGTCGCGAAACGACCTACAAGTACCTCTTCCGCGTCGAACTCGACGACGACGTGGAGGACCTGCCCGACGAGTGGCTGATAACCGTCGGCGACTGGAAGGTCGAAGTCGGCGTCGGCGTCTGCGAGTGGCGCGACGAGAAGTCGGAGTTCACCGCCGACCCGCAGGTCGCGCTGACCTCGATGGCGCTCGCCCAGAACGTCACCACCGAACCGGTCCAGTGCGAATTTAAGGACATCTGGTACTAACTCACCGCATGGACGACCCGAAGGAGTCGGTGTACATCTGGTTGACCGACGAGCGAAACCGGACGATGCTGTTGTTCGCGTTGGCGGCCGGTTTGGGTCTCACCAGCCTCCTCTTTTTCTTCGCCGGGAGTTCGAACTCCCCGTCGCGCGCCGAGTTCGCGCTCATCGTCGCCGCGATGGTAGTCGTGTTCTACACGACGCTCCGGACGAACGTCTACTGAGAGGAGCGTCGCGGACCGTCCGAAAGCGTCAGACCGTCGCCGACCGTCCGGTCTCAGTTCCCCGTCAGCCAGTGCATCAGCGAGAACGCCACCGCGAGCGAGGCGACGAGGAGTCCGGCGAACACCGGGACGATGGCCGAGTAGCCGTACAGTCCGGCCCAGTGACCGGCGTAGGCCGCGGCGATGAACCCCGGCACGGACACCACCAGAAACAGCGACGAGAGGTAGCCTGCGAGCGTCGGGTCGTCGTTGTGACTCGCGTAGGTACCTCGCTCGCGGACGGTCTTCTCCCGCTGTGGCGTGTCCTTCGGCACGGGACGACGTAGCGCGGGACGGCCCATAAACGTCGGGATACGAATCGGCCGGACCGCCGAGCGTCCGGCGGCCCGGCGGAAGCGTCCGTCGAGGCGGCGCGGCACCGGCCCATCGGAGTCAGGGTTCGAAGTAGCCGACGACGAGCAACGCGCCGAAGTACGCCCCGTAGAAGGTGACGACGTACGGGGGCAGGCCGCTGGCGAGCGCCTCGCCGACCATCTTCGGCAGGAGGAGGTCGCGGGCGGGCGGCGGGTAGGAGAGTATCCACAGCGGTGCAATCCACGCGAGGACGTGGACGACGAGACCGATTCCAGACGCGATAAGCGCGAGGGCGATGCTCTCCGAGAGGTCCTCGGCGAGCAAGTGCGTGTACGCGCCCGCCACGCCGACGAGCGCCAGCGCCAACGTCTCGGTGACGCCCCACGGGAGAAGTTGCTCTTTGAGGAACATGAACGCGCCCATCCCGGCGACCGCGCCGGTCAGCGACCCGAGCGCGAGCAGTCGGAGCCGTCCCCGAATCGACTCGAATCCGAACCGCGTCCCGGCGAGGGTGCGCTCAGCCATCCGTCTCCTCCGTGACCTCGATTTCGACGCGCTGGTCCCGTATCGACCCTTCGAGTTGCCCGGTCACGACGACCGCGCCCGCTTCGACGGCCTCGGCGGCGCGCTCGCGGTGTTCCTCGGGAACGCTCACGCGGGCGGTCACGGTCCGAGTCTCGCCCGCGGGAATCGTCGTCCGCTCGACTTCGTAGCCGGTCCCCGTCAGCTTGGTCCCGCCCACCTTCCCGTAGAGTTGACCGTACGTCGCGGTGAACGCGGCCCGCGTCGGGTTGTGGACCTCGATTCGGACGACGAGGCGCTCGCCGTCCTCCGAGAGCGCCACGTCGGTCGCGGTCGCGTCGATGCTGACCGCGTTCGTCACGGCGAGGTGCCCCATAAACGTCGGCACGAACAGCGCCGCCGCGACGAGTGCGACCAGCAGGAACGACCCCATCGCGACGGGCTTCCGGGGCCGAAACAGCGTGCGGTCTGTCATGTGATACACAAATGCTTCGCTAGAATAACATAAGAGTTTTCGATACCGGCCGGGAGACCCCGCGAGAACGTTCGAGAGACGAGGTCGCAGCGAACGCCGGCCACGGTCAACCGTCCGCCGCGGTCAGTCGTCCGCGCTCGGCGCTTTCCGAGTCTTCTGCTCCTCGCCCTCGTAGAGGTGACACGCCGTTATCTGGGGCCCGGCCTCGCGGAGGTCGGGGTGTTCCCGCTCGCAGATGGTCTCGAACTCGCCGTCGAGAACGTCTCGCGCACCGTCGTAGTCGCTCTGTACGACGCGCTCGGCGGCCTCACGGAGGGTGCTTTCGGCGTCGCGCGGCAGGTCGAGTTGCGAGAGGTCCACCGTGGTTCCGGTCCCGCCCGCGGGCCGGTGTTCCTCGGGGAGTTCGAGCGATAGCCCGTGTTCGAGCAGTTCGTCGGCCGCCCGACCGCTCGCGGTTTCGGCGCTGGTCGCCACGTCCTCCGGTCCGAGTTGCTCGGTCAGCACCTTCCGCTTGAACTGGAACGCCCGACGGAACGCGGGTTGGCCGCCGGTCCAGTCCTGCGGCGGAATAATCTTCGAACACCGCGGATGGAACCGACACCCGGACGGCGGATTCCGCGGGTTGGGAACCTCGCCGGTCACGTTGGCGCGGTGGCGCTCGGCGTCAGGCGCCACCTCCGGCACCGCGTCGAACAGCGCCTCTGTGTAGGGGTGTTTAGGGTTCATCACCACCTCGTCGGTCGGCCCCTGTTCGATAACGTCGCCGAGGTACATGATGGCGGTCCGGTCGCACATGTACCGGATGAGCGAGAGGTCGTGGCTGATGAACACGTAGGTCAGGCCGTACTCGTCCTGCAACTCCTTCATCAAGTTCAGCACGCCCGCTCGGATGGACACGTCGAGCATCGAGACGGGTTCGTCGCAGACGACGAAGTCGGGGTTGACGACCAGCGCCCGCGCGATGGCGACGCGCTGGAGTTCGCCGCCCGACAGTTCCTTCGGGAACTCGTTGAGGTACGCCTCGGCGGGCGAGAGACCGACCTCGTTGAGAACCTCGATGACGCGCTCGCGGCGCTCGTTGTACCCGCCGAACATGTCGTTGATGCGGAGCGGTTCCACGACCGACTGGAAGACGGTCATTCGGGGGTTGAGGCTCTCGAACGGGTCCTGGAATATCATCTGGACCCGCTTGCGGAACTCCTTCTCCTCGTCGTTGGACATCTCGGTGATGTCGTTGCCGTCGAAGTGGATGCTCCCTTGGGTCGGTTCGTAGAGCTGGACGAGCAGTTTGCCGAGCGTGGTCTTGCCACACCCCGACTCGCCCGCGATGCCCATGATGTCGCCCTCGTTGATGGTGAACGACACGTCGTCGACCGCTTTCACGGGCGACTGCTCGTTGCCCATCAGGCGGTCGACGACGCCCTGAGACGTTCCGAACCACTTCGAGAGATGTTCGACTTCGATCAGTGGGTCTGCGTTTCGGTCCATGTTTCCTCCTTGGCTGCGTCTTCGCGCATTCGTTCGAGTTCGTCGACTCGGTAGCACGCCGACCGATGCGCGTGGCGGTCGGCCGCTTCGGTTCGCACCCCGTCCTCGGCCGCGTCCACCTCGTACATCGGCGGGTGTTCGGTGTGACACTCGTCGATGACGAACGGACACCGGTCGGCGAACCGACAGCCCTTACCGGGGTCGATGAGCGTCGGCGGCGACCCCGGAATCGAGACCAACTGCTCCTGTTCCTGCTTGACCGTCGGGAAGGAGTTCTTCAGTCCGAGCGTGTACGGGTTCGCGGCGCTCTCGAGGACCTCGCGCTTGGGTCCGCTCTCCATCATCTTGCCGCCGTACATCACGCCGAGTTTGTCGCATATCTCGGCCATGACGCTGATGTCGTGGCTAATGACGAGGATGGAGACGTTGAACTCCTCCTGTAGCTCCTCGATTTCTTCGAGGATGCGGTCCTGAATGATGACGTCGAGGGCGGTAGTCGGTTCGTCGGCGATGAGCATGTCCGGGTTGCACGCCATCGCCATCGCGATGACCGCGCGCTGTTTCATCCCGCCGGAGTACTCGTGGGCGTAGTCGTCGGCCCGTTCGGGTTCGATGCCGACCCGTTCGAGCAGGTCGCGGGCACGCTCGTCGGCCTCCGCCTTCGTCGTGTCGGGTTCGTGTCGGAGGATGGCCTCGACGATCTGGTCGCCGACTTCGTAGACGGGGTTGAGCGCGTTCATCGCGCTCTGTGGAATCAGCGCGATGTTGCGCCACCGGATGTCCCGGATGTCCTGGTCGTCCAGTTCCGTGAGGTCGGTCATCCCGTCCTCGCGGACGGGGTACTGGTCGTCCTCGACTATCTCCCGTCGAGGGTTGCCGTTCTCGTCTTCCCACTGGGGAAGCGTACCGTCGAACCAGACTTCGCCGCCCTCGACGGAGCCGTTGGCGTCGAGCAACTGGATGAGCGACTTGCCGAGGGTCGTCTTTCCGCACCCCGACTCGCCCACGAGACCGAACGTCTCGCCGTGTTCGACGCTGAAGTTCACCTCGTCGACGGCGTGGACCTGCGACTCGCCGGCGTCGTATCGAACCGAGAGGTCGTTGACTTCGAGTAGTGACATGTTAGCTGTCCTCCTGCGGGTTGGTCACGTCCTCCATCGAGAATCCGATGAAGTAGAACGCGGCCGCGATGAGCATGATGCAGATGCCCGGCGGGATGAGCCACCACCAAGCATCGAAGACGTATCCGTTCGACTTGATGTTCTGGAGCATCAGGCCCCACGAGTTCGCCGTGAAGTCCGCCAGTCCGAGGTACGCCAGCGACGCCTGCGCGAGGATGGCGGTCGCGGCGTCCTGCGCGAGGAAGACGAACGCCAGCGGCAGGACGTTGGGCATGATGTGTCGGAACACGATGCGCGTGTCGCTCGCGCCCGCGACCTTCGCCGACTCGACGTACGAACGCTCCTTTAGCGAGAGGGTCTCTCCGCGGATGACGATGCAGTTGTTGAGCCACGACGTGACCGCGATGCCGAGGATGATGTTGGTCGTCGTGATGCCGCGAATCGCCACGAGGACGATGAGGAACGGCAGGAACGGCAGACCGTACATCACGTCGACGATGCGCTGAATCGTCTCGTCTATCCACGTGTTCCCGTAGAAACCGCTAACGAGTCCGAGCGGAACGCCGACCAGACTCGACAGCAGACCGGCCGCGAAACCGATGTAGAGCGCGTCGTCGGCCGCGTGGACGATGAGCGACAGGATACCCTGTCCGACGTAGTTGGTCCCGAGCGGGGCCCAGAACGGGTCGCCGAACGCCGGCGGATGCGGAAGCGAGTCTGCTTGCTCGGCCGTGAGCCGCCCGGGTTCGGTGCCCAGATACGCCCGCCACTCCACCGAGTGCGGTGCGAAGAAGTCGGGGAACAGCGCCCAGAGGACGAACACCACCATGATGATGATGCCGAGCACCCCCATCTTCTCCTGCGTGAACCGGTCCCAACCGCGACGGAACCGCTCGATACGAGGCCGCCATCGCTCCTTCAGCGAGTCGAACTGTGAGGAGCTTTCGGTTTCCGTAGACATGGTTAGTCACCCCCGAACTTGATTCGCGGGTCGAGATACGTGTACGCGATGTCGGTCACGAGTCGCATGACGATGATGAGGACGGCGAGCATGAAGAACGCCGCCTGCGAGACCGGATAGTCCCGACTCAGGACGGAGGTGACGATGACCTGCCCGAGGCCCGGCCAACTGAACACGTTCTCGATGATGACGCTCCCGTCGAGCAGGAACGCGAGACCGACGATAGCCTGCGTCGCCACCGGAATCAGGGCGTTGCGCGCCGCGTGTTTTATCATCACGGTTCGCTCGCTCAGCCCCTTGGCCTGCGCGAGGAAGACGTAGTCCTCGCTGGTGACGTTGTTCATCGCAGGCCGCATGACCAGCATCGCGCCGACCCACGAGACGAACGCGATGCTGATTAACGGCAGTGCGATGTGCCGGAGAACGTCGGTGACTATCGTCACGACGGTCCAGTCGAACTGCGCGAACTTCGTGAACATGTAGGTACTCGGAAGCCAGCCGAGTTCGTAGTTGAACAGCCAGATGAACAACCACGCCAGCCAGAAGGCCGGCATCGAGTACACCGCGAGACTCGACGTGAAGATGCTCTTGTCCTTCCGGGTTCCGCGCCACCAGCCGAGGTACATCCCGACGAGCGGACCGACGATGAACTGGACGATGAACGCCGCGCCGAACAGGATCAGCGTACGCGGGAGCCGACTGATGATAACGTCCCAGACGGGTGCCTTGTACGTCGGCGACCGACCGAAGTCGCCGGTCTGGTAGTTGAGCATGAAGTCGATGTACTGTCTCCAAATCGGTTCGTTGAGACCCCACGTCTCGCGTAGCTGCTGGATGTCTGCTTGGTCCAGTTCCGGGGTGATCATCGAACCGATGAACGACCCCGGCATACTCCGGATGAGGACGAACAGCAGCGACATGATGACAAGCAGGGTCAAGTAAGAGACGACCAAGCGCTTGCCAAGGTATCGTGCGCTAATTCGTGTCATTGTTTGTATTCGGTTACGGTCTGTCTACTTCTTTGAATCGCGACTCTGGCAAATACGTGATGTTCATAGTCGAGGTTCGTTATCAATGTGATGATTTACCACGGTACACAACCACCCTCGCGCCGCCACTCGCCAGTACTCGCTCGAGGCGACCTGACGAAAACGGAACCCGAGAGAGAAGCGGTTGCGCTACTCGTTCCGGTGGAGGTTGTTGACCTGTGCGCCGAGCGTGGTCAGCGTCGGGTCCACGAGATTCGGGATGAAACCGGTGAACTTCTCGGAGTTGACCGGCCATCGAATCTTGTCGAAGTCCGTGACCATGTACGGCATGTCGAGGTAGATCTTCTCGAGAGCCTGCGCGGTCAGTTTGTTGCGCTTCTCGGCCTTCATCTCGGTCTTGGCCTTCGACAGCAGGTCGTCAGCACCGGTGTCGCCGAGACCGTATCCGGTGGAGTTATACATGAACTTGTTGACGTTTCCGTCGCTGTCGGAGTGGTCGTCTGCCCGGGAGGAGTGGAAGAACGAGTGGACCGAACTGCCGAACGCACCGGTGTCGCCCCACGCCATCGGGTACATGTCGAACTCTTCCTTGTTGTAGACCTTCTGGGACATGGAGTTGAACTCCATGGTGGTCATCTTGATGGGCACACCGAGCGACTTCACGTTGCTGACCCACTGCTCGACGGCCTTCACCAGCTTCGGCGTGTCCTTCGGCGGGTAGATGTAGATCTCCAGCGGATTCCCGTCTCGGAGTTCCGGAATCGTCTTCCCGTCGACGCGAATCTCCTTGCCGTTGTTGGACTTACCCTTCAGAACGTCCGACTTCACGGGACCGAAGGTGTACTCGTACTTCGATTTCGACTGGCTCGCCTTGACACCGCTGAGGCTACCGGGGTACTTCTTCCCGGCGTACGTCCCTTTGGACCCGTCGATGACCTCCCCTTCGGTCAGGAACTTCCGGGTCTTCTCCACCGCCGGCACCGCGCTCTCGGCCGACCGGAAGTCGAACGCGTTCGTCGCGGGGTCCTTGAGCAGTGTGTCGCCGTACACTTTGTCGGGTCGGACGTTGGGGTATCCCGGCGTCTGGGCGAAGTCGCCCTTGATGGAGTAGTTCTGTCGGAGTCGCGTGATCCAGAAGTAGTCGTCCCACATGAACGACAGCGCCTGTCGGAGCGTGGCGTCGTCGATGGGTTGGCGACGCAGGTTGAAGCCGACGTAAGCGAACCCGCTGTCGGTTCCGGGGATGAGCTTCTTGCCCTTCTGTTCCTTGACCTTGGGAATCTTCGAGGGCTTCATGCTCCCGTAGTGGCTGTCGATTTTGCCCTGGAGGAAGGCGTTTATCATCGCCGTCTGACTACCGTAGACCTTGAAGTTGATCTTGTCGATGAACGGACCGCCGGCGATGAGTTGGTCGTGTTCCTTCCGCCAGTCGAGCGTACTCAGCGTGTCGTAGTAGTGCTCGTTGTCGAACGTAACCTGCATCGCCGTGCCGGGGTCCCACTTGGTGAGTCGACCGGGACCGAGACCGACAGGCCCGTTCTCGTTCTCCTCGACGGGGTTGTACTTCTGGTAGTCCTTTCCTTCCCACTTGTGCTTGGGCAGGAGCGGTAGGCCACCGATGATGTCCGTCTCCCACGTGCCGACGGGCTTCTTCAGCTTGATGTGGAAGTCCCAGTCGCTCTTGGAGGACTCCTCTATCTTCTTCATCGGCTGCCAGGCGGACGTGTAGTTCCCGACTTCGTTCTTCTTGATGTATCGATAGGTGAAGAGGACGTCTTCCTTCGTGAAGTCCTCGCCGTCGTTCCACTTCAGGCCCTGCCGCATGTTGAAGTACACGTCCGGCTTGGGGCTGTCACCGCTGACATTCTTCACGGTCCAGTCGGTGAAGACGCTCGGACGAACTTCGGTCGTGACGGGGTCCAGCGTGGTACCGTATCGGTAAATCCGGTCGAGTGCGGTCGAAGTGTAAGCCGAACTGGAGATGAGTCGGTTCGGCGAGTCGGGTTTCTGAGAGAGACCCATGACGAACGTCCCGCCCTCCGGAATCTGGTCGGCCTGCTTCGTGTTCGTGGTCGGCGTCTGTTCTTCGGTCGTCTGCTCGGTGTCCTCAGTGGTAGTGGTATCCGGGGTGTCGCTGTTACCGCTACAGCCAGCAAGAGAGAGCGCAACGGCACCAGCACCACTCGCTTTCAGAAACTTTCGTCGACTGTCGTTCGTACCGTCCGATCGGTTGCGCCGGTGTGGCATACCAATGTGGTATGCAATCACGCATTTAAATCTACTGGTGTGTGATGATTGTCGGATAACGACCTGATAAACAGTAGTATTGGACCGATTCCGAGCGACTCCCGGCGGGCGTTCTGCAGAACAAGGACCGATTACGCGAACGTACTACTCGCCTAGGCCTTCGCCGTGGAGGCCCATATATCCGAAGTAGACGGTGGCGGCGGCCGCCATCGACGCCATCGTTATCCAGAGTTTTGGCGAGAGAGCGCTCGGGTTCGACTGAGCCCAGACGATGCTCAGAACCGACCAGAGCGTGGCGACGGCGAAGGCTATCATCATTATCCACGTCCCGAGCAGTCGGTCGTCCCGCCGGGCGGCCACCAGCGCGACGGTCATCAATAGCCCCGCGATGATTGCGAGAACTGCGCGAGTGTCTAACGCCATCGTACTCTCACCTATCGGTGGGTAGACTCGACTGATAAAAGATGTGCTTTCGGGGGCTACGCGGGCGGTGCGACGCCGAGCGCCTCGATGAGCGCCATCACGCCGTCGTGGGACGACGCCGGACCTCGGGCGGTGATGAGGTCGCCGTCCACGGTGACGCTGGTGTCGGCGTCGAGTTCCGCGTTCCAGTTACCGCCTGCGGCCTTCACTTCGTCCTCGACCCAGTACGGAAGCTTTCGGCCGTCAGGCATCAGGTCGTGGTCGTCCACGATGTCCTCCTCCCACTCGTTCGGGAATCCGGTCACGTCACGGCCGTCGACCAACATGCCGCCGTCGCTGTCGCGCGTGAACGCCAGCAGACCGACCGCGTGACAGACGACCAGCGCCTTCTGGTCGTCGTCGCCCTCGACCGTCTCCCGGAGGAGTTGGCGGGCGTGTTTGTCCTGATTCACGTCCCAGTTGGTCCCGTGTCCGCCGGGGAACACCACGGCGTCGTACGCGTCGGCGTCGGCCGTCGCTATCGGTTTCGGGTTCTGGAGTCGCTGGTCGTTCTCGTGGACTTCCGTGACCCACTCTGCGGTCTCCTCGCCCACGTTCTCGGGGTCGATAGACCGGTCGTCCACGACCGGCTTGTTACCGCTCGGCGTCGCCACGTCCACGTCGGCGTCGGTGTCCGAGAGCGTTTCGAGGGGGTCTACGCACTCTTCGCCCCAGTATCCTTCCTCGCTGACTACGAACAGTACCGATGTCATCGTCGGAAATTGCCCCGCGACGTTCAATAAAGCCGCGGCCGGGGCGAACTCGACCTATAGTTAATTCTCGTGCGCGTCGGCGCGCACCGGCGGCCGTATCGGTGCTGAGGCCATTGTGTACAAAACCAATTGTAATTTCTCTCGTGGCCGAGAGCCGTGGACCGGGCCGAAACGCTCAGTCGAAGTCGAGTTCGACGGAGTATCCGTCACTGACACTTCCCGTTCGAGTTGACTCCTCGAAAACCCAGTAGTCGCTCGACGAGAAAGTGTCACTGTGGAACGCGAGTTCCGAAAAGTATAGCGGGAGGTGGATTTGAACCACCGGTCTGCGGGTTATGAGCCCGCCGGAATCTCCTGGCTATCCCATCCCGCTACCATATGGTAACGCCGTCGAACTGATAAGGATTATGATTCGGGTGCCGTATGCGAATTTTTCCCGGTCAGTGCCCAGACACTACCCGACCGAGCGGTTCCCACCGGTGACCCGTCTCGCTCCCGCCGAACGGCGGTACGAGGGGGTCGAACCCCAAAATGTTTATCGCTCGGTCGCCCGCCTATAACTCGATGGAGTACGCGCTCGTCCTGCTGTGGTTCGTCGTCTATCAGGCGCTCGCGTTCGCCGCACTGCCGCTCGCGGCCCGACTGTTCCCCCGGTTTCCGGACCGAGGAGCGGCCTTCGCCCTTCCGGTCGCGCTGGTCGTCGTGACCGTGGTCGGCTACTGGGTCGGCCACGTCGGGTTCGACCGGTGGACCGCGTTCCTCGGCGTCGCGATCCTCGCCGGTCTGTCGGGACTCGTCCTCTGGAGCGAACGGTCGCTCGGAACCGGTAACCCGGAGGCCGACTCGGACGCCGGACCGCTCGGACGTGACACCGTCCCGCTTCGCGCGTACGCGGAAACTATCGTTGTCTTCGGCGTCGCGTTCGGTCTCCTCGTCGCGGTCCGAGCGGTGGACCCGTCGGTCCACCCCGGCGGCGGCGAGAAGTTCCTCGACTTCGGCATCTTCAAGTCGCTGTTGCGCGCCGACGTCCTGCCCCCGCAGGACATGTGGTGGGCGGGCGAACACGTCCTCTACTACTACGGCGGACACCTCACTTCCGCACTCGTCACCCACCTCACCGGCACCGAAGCCCAGTACGCCTACAACCTCGCGCTCTCCGGATTCTACGCCACGCTCGTCACGGCCGCGTACGGACTCGCGGGTGCCGTCGCCGACGCCCGCGGGGCCTCGCGCCGTACCGGAGGCGCGTTCGGGGCCTTCTTCGTCGGCTTCGCGGCCAACCTCGTCACCGCGGTCACGGGGCTGGTCTGGCTCCTGCCCGACGAGACGGCTCGGGGCGTCGCCGAGTGGCTGGCCGCGCCCATCGCGGACTCGACGTCCGGCGACCTCCTGACGAAGGGACTGGCCGAGTTCGGCTACTGGGCGCCGAGCAGGGTCATCCCCGGCACCATCAACGAGTTCCCGCTGTTCGCCTTCCTCAACGGCGACCTCCACGGGCACATGCTCAGTACGCCCTTCCTGCTCTTCATCGCCGCGCTCGGGTTCGCCTACTACCGGGCCGGGCCGAGCGCGCTCCGCCGACGCCGCGCGCTCGTCTTCGGCGTCTTGCCGGTCGTAGTCGGACTGCTCGGTCTCGTCAACGTCTGGAGCTTTCCGACCGGACTAGGCGTGGTCTGGCTCGCGGTGCTGTTCGCGCCGGCGGACCCGCTGAGCCTGTTCCCGGGCGCCTCGACCGACGAGACGCCCGAAACAGTCGCCGACGGGGCCGGGGAGTCGGACGACTCTGAACGGATTCGAGAGACGGAACGAACCGACGGAGGCGAGGGCGCGACCACCGCGGAGACCACCGGCCGGTCCGCCGGAACGCTCCTCCTCGGAGAGGCCCGCCGAATCGGCGGTGCGTTCGCCGTGACGGGCGTCGTCGCCGTGGCGGCCGTCGCGTGGGTCGCGCCGTTCGTCTTCGGTATCCTCCTGCGCTCGGCGACCAACCGGAGCATCGGCTTCCTCCCCGAGCAGGCGAGCGCGGTCGGTCTCCTGCTCGTCCACGGGGCGTTCCTGCTGGTGTTCGCGGCGTTCCTCTGGCCGCGAGCGCGGGCCGCGTTCGAGATTCGACCCGCCCGGGCCGTCCTCCTCTCGCTCGCGGTCGCCGCGTTCGCGTGGTACCTGAACTACCCCGTCTTGGTGCTGGTCGTCCCCCTGCTGGTCGTCGGTTGGCTGTTGCTCCGGACGGTAGGCGGCGAGCGGACCGAACGCGGCGTCGGCTACGAGACGGTGTTGGTGGTCGCCGGGGCGGGTCTCGTCACGCTCGTGGAGTTCGTCTACGTGAAGGACAACGCCATCGGCGGCCGGTTCAACACCGTCTTCAAGGTGTACATGCAGGTGTGGGTCCTCTGGGCGACCGCGGCGGGGGCCGCGCTGGCGAGTCTGGTAGGGTCGACCGGACCGGCCGACTGGCGACTCCCTGCGGTCGGTCTCGACCGCGAGGGCGTCATGAGCGGGGTCGCGGCCCTGCTAGTCGTCTCGACCGCGCTCTACGGCGGTCTCGCACTCGGCGGTCACTTCACCAGCGACTCCAACCGAATCGACGACCCGACGCTCGACGGGAAGGCCTACGTCGAGGACTACCACCCCGACGAGGCGGCCGCCATCGCGTGGCTCGACAACCGGTCGGGCCAACCGCACATCGTCGAACCGCCGGGCCGCGAGGTGTACGCGTGGTCGAGTCCCGCCTCCTCGCTGACCGGCCTCCCGACCGTCGTGGGTTGGGTGTATCAGGAGGGCGTCTACCGGGGCAGTGAGAAGGCGAAGATGCGGGCCCAAGACGCCGACCTCATCTACACCGGGACGTGGAGCGACCGGGCCGAACTGCTGGAGAAGTACGACGTGAAGTACATCTACGTCGGCCCGCGTGCCCGCGAGCGCTACGACGACGAGGACCTCCAGTTCGGCCAGTACCCCGGCATCGAGGTGGCGTTCCGCAGCGAGGGCGTGGTCGTCTACGAAGTCACTGACTCCTGACGGACTCGTCGGAAAATCGGCCGCCGCGCTACTCCGCGTTGCCGCGCTCGGACTGCCACGCGGTCAGGCAGTTCTCGCTGCAGAAGTCGTAGATTTCGACCGTCCCGTCGTCGTCCCGAACGGTCGCGACCGGATGCCACTCCTCGGCGGAGACCGGGCCGTCGCAGTACGTACACCGGTCGCTCATCGCGTCGCCCTCTGTCGGTCGGCCGGAGTTCGCAGTTCGCCGCGGTTCACAGGTGTCTTGCATCGGTCTCTCGGTTGCTGCCTCGGACGTTCGTCACGTCGTCTGCGTCCGTTACGCCTCTTCATAGCCACCGACGCGCGGAACCTCCTCCACGTCGTCGGCGAGTTCGGTCGCCACGTCGCGCTGGCTGACCTCCACGTCTTGGTTCCCGCGCACGACGACGTCGCACCCGGCGAACGTGAACTCGACGTACCCCTGCGCGCGACTTCCCCCGTTCGTCGCCGAGAACAGTCGGTCGAGCGCGTCGGGGTCGATGACGTGGTACAGCGGACCCACCTCGGTCGGTTCCTTGCCCGTCTCTTCGGCTACTTCGGCGATGACGCGCTGACTGACCGACTGCTGCCCGAAAACATCCCCACTCATGCTCTTGCTCATTGTGTATCCTATCCTAAGGGGTGGTGTGGGGATAGGAATTAACGATATATAGATACCCGCTCGGCACTCCCCGGGGTTATACATCTAAATCCGGCGGGAGCGACTACTCGTCTTCGAACAGGATGCCGAATAGCGCCCGTTCGGCGCTCCGGATGTGACGGCTCACGGTCGGCTGAGAGACGCCGAGCGTCTCCGCAAGCTCCTGTGCGGTGCTTCCGCGAGGCCACTCGAAGTACCCGCCGAAGTACGCCAACTGGAGGACCTCCCGCTGGCGCTCGGTGAGTCTGTCCGCGAGTTCCGACTCGAAGTCCTGTTTCGTCATCACGGGGTCGTCGCGCTCGCGCCGAGCGACCAGCTGCGCCTCCCCGTAGTAGTCCTCGAAGTGGTTGACGAACGTCCGCACGTCGGCGCTCTGCGGGACGCGAATCACGAACCGGCCCTCGTCCCCGGCGGCGGTTAGCGTCCGGGGCATCGCGCCGCGGTCCATCAGCGACCGGAGGAAGCTTCGACCCGAGAGCGTACACTCGAAGAGGGACTCGCCGTCGCCCTCGGTCACGAGGCGGACGGACTCTATCCACGGCACCCCTTCGGCGAACGCGAGGGCCTCGTCGGAGTCCGCCCCTTCGATGGTGAAGAATACGTGGAGGCGACCGTCGCTGCGTTGGACCGCGTTCTGAAACTCGAACTCCGCGCCGGTCTCGGCGACGAACGCGAGTATCGGACTCTCGGACCCCCGAATCCGGAAGTCGAGTTCTATCGAGCGCTCGCTGACGAGCGCCTGCTTCTGTTCGAGCGCGTTGAGCGCGTAGCCGATGGTGTCGCCGAGTTCCGACAGCACCGCCTGCTCCAGTTCGTCGAACACGCCGGTCTCCTCGGCGTAGATGGTCAGAACTCCGTGGAGCATCTCGTCGTAGCTCACCGGGACCGACACGCACGACCGATAGCCGCGTTTGAGCGCCTGCTCGCGCCACGGTTCGAAGGGCGGGTCGCCCAACAGGTCGTTCTGGGCCTGTATCGCGCCGGTCCGGACCGCGCGTCCGGCCGGTCCCTCACCGACCGCCTCGCCCTCCTCGGCCGTCACCGCGATGTCCTCGAGATAGCCGTCCTCGATTCCGGCCTTGACCTCCGGCCGAATCCGGTCCGTCACCCGGTCGTGGGTGCCGAACCACGCGAACCGATAGGAACCGGACTGGGTCAGTCGGTTGCAGACCGCCTGCATCGCGTCCTCCTCCGAGGCGGCCTGCGTCAGCGACTTGGTGATGTCGCGAATCACGCTGTTGAGACGGTTGACCCGTTCGAGTTCGCGGTTCTTCGCCTGCAAGTCGTTGCGCTGTTCGCGGAGGGTCTCCTCGCGCTCGGCCCGGTCCAGCGCGGTCCGGACGTTCGAGGACAGCATGTCCGCGAGCGAGAGGTCGGTCGAGTCGAAGGCGCCCGTTTCGGGGGCCGCGGCGACGAACACACCGTACTTGCCCAGTGGGACCGCGAGCGCGCTCCGCATCTCGGTGTCGGCGTCTACTTCGGCGCGGAGGTCCTCGAACGTCTTCGTCTCGCTCTCCACGAACGCCTGCCACGCCACGTCCTCGGCGTGACGGCCCACGAGCGCGTCGTCTATCTCGTCGCCGGTCCACCGCTTGACGGTCGGGACGAGCGTGCTCTCTCGGTCGTCGTACAGCGCGACCGCAGCGTTCGGAAAGCCGAGCGTCTCGACGGCGGCCTCGACCGCGAGGTCCGATATTTCGGTCGGGGTCTCGGCCTCGGTCAGCGACCGGAACAGTTGGTTGAGCGAGGTGAGTTTCTGCTCGCGGCGCTTGCGGTCCGAGACGTTCCGGACCACGCCGACCCGACCCGTTCCGTCTTCGAGCGGAAGGGGCGCGACTCGGGCCTCGACCGGAATCGACCCGCCGTCGGCGGTCGGCATCCTCGCCTCGAGCGTCACCACGTCCTCGTCGGATTCGAGCGCTTCCTGAACCCACTCGACCTCCCCGTAGGTCTCCGAACCGAGGATGGTCTCGGCGTGCGCACCGAGCAGTCGCTCCCGGCCGTAGCCGGTCAGTTCGACGTAGGCGTCGTTGACCGCGACGAACCGGGAGTCGGCGTCGAGCGCGTACACGCCGTCGTCCACCGCGTCGAGCATCGCTTCGGAGCGTTCGAGTCGGCGCTCGCGCTCGCGGCGCTGAATGACCGTCGCGAGGATGTGAGCGATGTTCTGGACGAACTGCACGTCGTAGTCGGCGTACGACCGCTCGCGGGTGGTGTGAGCCCCCAAGATTCCCCACGGGTCTTCGGGCGACCCGATTATCGCGCTGATGCCGGCGACCGCTCCCGCGGAGTCGAGCAGCGAGTCGCCGGCGAACCGGTCCTCGGTCGCCCTGTTCTCGACGACGACCGGTTCCTCCGAGAGCAGCGTGTAACCCGCCTGAGAGTCGCGCTCGGTGCCGATGGACGCCGCGCCCACGAGGTCGTCGTCCCACCCGAAGACCGCCCGAACGAGCAGGTCGTCCTCGCCGGGGCGGTACTCCAGCACCCCGGCGTACTCGTTGTCGAGGGCGTCGGCGACGAGTTCGACCGCCTCGTTCATCAGGTCGCCGACGGGCCAGTCCTCCAACGCGTGCCGGGAGAACGTCGCCAACGCCTCCTGCTGGCGGATTCGGTCACGTAGCTCCGACTCCCGGCGCTTTCGTTCGGAGATGTCGCGGACGATGCCGGTGAATCGGACGTCCTCGCCGGAGTCCAACTCGCTGAACGAGACGCCCAGCGGCAGTTCGGTCCCGTCGCGGCGCTGGCCGGGGAGTTCGAGGTAGTTCCAATCGACGTGTCGCTCCCCGGTCCGGAGGTACCGGGCCATCCCCTGCTCGTGGGCCTCGGCGAGGTCCTCGGGCATCAGGAGCGTGAGCGGTTCGCCGACGAGTTCGTCGGGCGGGTAGCCGAACACCTTCGACGCCGCGGGGTTCGCGTACCGAATCGTGCTCTCGGCGTCGATGACGAGGACGACGTCCGTGAGTCCCTCGGCGAGTGCGCGAAACCGCTCGCCGTCGATGCCGTCGTCGGACGCGGTCCCGGACGAGACCGCGGTCTCGATGCGGGTCGCCAGAATCCGGACCCGTTCGGTCTCGGACCGCCGGAACTGGTCGGACTGCGACCCGGCGGTCCGCTCGGGTATCGACGACGCGACGGTCTCGACGCGCGCGGCGGTCTCCCGTTCGAGCGCGGTCTCGACGTCGTCGCGGTCCGGGAAGTCGGTGTCGAGGACGACGTGGTCGAGGGATTCGTCGTCGACGGTATCGAGCGCACCCTCGGCGCTCGTGACGAACGAGAACGCGACCGCTGGACGCTCTTCCTCGAAGAGCGCTTCGAGTCGTTCACCTGTCGATGCGTCCCCGGTGACGTAGAGGACGCGAACCGGGTCGGTCATCGTTGGGCAGATGGAGTTGGCTCGACCCCGCACTGACAGCGGTCGCGCGTCACCGTGCGTCAATCGAGGTCGGAGTCGGCTTCAACTAATAGCCTCGCGGCCAAAAACCATGCGGCTGTATATGCTAACCCCTCACAACGTCCGAGCGGCCGCGTCGAGTGGCGGTTCAGTTCGCGTCGGCCCCGTTCTACCGCGTCGTCGGTCTCCGCCCGTCAGTCCTGTCCGGTCTCGACGTCCACGCCGTCGAAGGTGACTTCGACCGATTCGCCGTACCGGTCGCCGTTGCGCTCGTCGTGGCGCTTGAACGTCGGCGGTTCGACCCGCAGGTCGATGGTGTAGGTCCCGTCGCCGGGCACCTCGAGGTTCTTCCCGTAGTGGTAGAGACCGGGATGCCAGAGCAGAGGCAGTCGCGTCGGTCCGACCTGTTCGCCGTCCTCGCCGGTCAGCGTGGCGATGACGGTACACTCGGGCACGAGTCGTCCGTCGGCGGCGTCGCAGGCCGCCACTTCGAGGTGGCAGTTCTCGTCGTCGGGTTCCACCCACTCGAATCGGCCCTCGTCCTTCAGGACGTACATCCCCTCGGCCTCCTCCTGTGCGAACCCGACGACGTACTCTCCGGCCTCCTGCTTGTCGCCGGTGTGGGCGACTTCCTCGGCCATGTAGTCGAGCGCCTCCTGATAGGCGTCGCCCGCGCGCTGGGCGAGGTCCAGTTGGGTCTGGTCTACCTCCTCGCTCGTCTGCTTCTCGGGATTGTCGGGCATCGCGGGATAGAGCCACGAGAGACGCGAGATTAAGAATTGTGGCGGGGTCGCGGCGAGACCCGACGCGCGGAGTTTCCTCTCCACACGAAGCGATAACCGAAAAGGATGCGCCGGCCGGGACTTGAACCCGGGTCGATGGCTTGGAAGGCCATAGTCATACCACTAGACCACCGGCGCTCCGTGCTACATTTCCTCGTTCGCCGCCCGGCATTAAGGGCCTTACTGTTTCGGTCGGCAGTCCGTCCGCGGGTCGGCCGCCGGAGTTCGATTTCTCGGTGTCCCTCGCGCGGGAGCGCACACGCGAGACTAAACTCGAACCGACCGTCACTCTCCGGCCGGGCGCACGACCCCGTAGCAGTTCCCGCTCGAAATCTCGAACTCCGCGAGTTCGAGGCCGCTGGCGGCCACGTCGTCGCGGAACTCCGCGGGCGAGTAGATGTGGTAGAACCGTTCGACCGTCTCGCCGCCGGGAAGCGTCCAGTCGACAGTCGTGTCGAATCCCTCGCTCTCGTCGAACCGGTCGTGGGCGGTACTCCACGCGCTGACGAGCGCCCGGCCCTCGGGCGCGAGGACCCGCGCGAGTTCGTCCAGACTCCCGACCCGGGCGTCTCTACTCGGCAGGTGGTGGAGCGTGGCGACGTAGACCGCCAGTTCGACCGTCGCGTCCCCGAGCGGAAGTCGCGCCGCGTCGGCCTGCACGAGGTCGGCGTCGAAACCCCGCTCGGCGGCGCGCTCTCGGGCGGTTTCGAGCAGACCGCGACTCGCGTCCGCCGCGACCACTCGGTCGGCGCGCTCGGCGAGGAGTTCGGCGTGCCGACCGTTGCCGCACCCGAGGTCGAGGGCGACAGCGGCCTCCGGGGCGTCCGCCGCGAACGACTCGACTTCGGGCCACGCGTACTCGCGGGTCTTCGCGAAGTGGTCGGCGATGTAGTCGTACGTCGCGCGGACCTCGCGGCGTTCCGCCTCCGCGTCTTCCATGTCTTCGGGTGCGTGACGCGTCGTGAAAACGGGTTCGGGTTCGGTTCGTGTCCGGGTACTTCAGCACGAACGACGCTAGCTAGCGTGACCACTATCGTCGAAAAACCAACTCTATCGTGCTAAAAGAATCATAAATACGTCTCCGAAGTCGAAAATCCGTCTCAAAAGAACGACGCCACCCGCTCGGCCACCGCGTCGGCGTCGCTCTCGCAGACGGTTCGGCGGTCGTCGCCGTCGGCGAGGACGAACCCCGGCGCGGACTCGACGCCGTGCGTCCGGCAGAACTCGGCGGCCGCTTCCCCGTCCGCGCCGGCGACCCGGACGCCGTCGGGCACCGCGTCGAGGACGGTCGGCAGGTCGGCCTTGACCGCCTCGCACGGGTCGCAGAAGCGCTTCCAGACGGCGACTACCCTGCGGTCGCGCCCCGCGAGGAACGACTCGGGGTCGTCGGTCACGTCCGGGAGTTCGGCCGGCACCGGCGAGTCCGGCACCACCTCCCAGACCATCCCCGCCATCGCGGCGAGGTCGGCGGCGTTCACCCCGTCGGCGCTCGCACCCTCCGCGGAACGCGACTCCGCAGAGTCGCGCTCCGCGCTCTCGACGTGCGACCGGACCGCGAGGTAGACCGCGAACTCGTCGCGCGAGATGCCTCGCTCGGCGACGAGGTCTGCCGCGGCCTCGGCGTCGGCCGACGGCCGACCGCTCGACGAGTCTCGCTCGGCGGCGTCCGACAGGCCGAAGGTCGCGGCCACCGCCTCGTGGAACTCGTTGTCGTCCACGCCCACGTAGGAGTCGTGGTAGATGGCGTGCGTGTCGTCGAACTCGTCGGTCGTCCGGACGCCGCCGTCGTCGCCGACCGCCAGCACGCCTTCCTCGACCAGCACGTCGAAGAGGGCGTCCGCCGAGTCGGTCGCCGGTGGCGCGTCTCGCCGGTTCGTCTCCGCTCTCGATTCGCCGTCCGTCGTGCCCTCAGACGCCGAGGTATCGGTCTCTCGTTTCGTCATCCTCGCGTAGCGCTCCCGCAGTTCCTTCGAAGACGATGCTCCCTTGGTCGATGACGTAACACCGGTCGGCGATGTCCATCGCCGCGATTGCGTTCTGCTCGACCAGCAGAATCGTGGTGCCCGACTCGCTGATGCGCCGGATGGCGTCCTCCACGTCGGCGATAATCTGGGGCGCTAGCCCCTCGTACGGTTCGTCGAGCAACAGCAGGTCGGTGTTCTGCTTGAGTGCCCGCGCGATGGCGAGCATCTGCTGTTCGCCCCCCGAGAGCGTCCCGGCCTTCTGGGACTTGCGCTCGCGGAGTCGCTCGAACTCGTCGTACACCTCCTCGGTCGTCATCCCGACGTGTTCGACTTGGACACTCCCGAGCGACCGCCCGACCGTGTTCGAGCGGTTCTCCGACACCTCGGCGAGGTGGAGGTTCTCGGCGACCGTGAGGTTCGGGAAGACCCGCCGCTCTTCGGGCACCAGCGAGAGGCCCCGCGCCGAGATGTCCTCGGGGTCCATCGCGGTGATGTCCTCGCCCTTGAACCGAACCCGGCCGTCGCGGACCGCCGGCGGGCGCGCCCCCGAGACGGCCCGGAGCGTCGTGGTCTTGCCCGCGCCGTTGCGCCCGAGCAGCGAGCAGACCTCGCCCTCCTCGACGCTCAGCGTCACGTCTCGGAGGATGTGGCTCTCACCGTAGAAGGCGTCCACGTCCCGCAGTTCGAGCAGGCTCACGCCTCGACACCTCCGAGGTACGCCTCCTGCACGTCCGGGTCGCCTTGGACCTCTTCGGGCGTTCCCTCCGCGATGACGCTCCCGCGGTTCAGCACCACGATGCGATCCGAGACGTTGAACACGACCTCCATGTCGTGTTCGACTAGCAGGATGGTCAGGTCGAGTTCCTCCTTGACTTCTTCGATGAGTTCGACCGTCGCGGCCGTCTCCTCGGGCGACATCCCGGCGGTCGGTTCGTCCATCAGCAGGAGGTCGGGTTCGCTCGCCAGCGCGATGCCCAGTTCCAACCTGCGCTTGTCGCCGTACGGCAGGTCCTCGGCCGGACGCTCGCGCTGACCGAGCAGTCCCACCGCGTCGAGGGTCCGGCGGGCCAGCCTATCGACCTCGCCGTAGTTGTTCCGGTGGCGGAGGAAGTTGAACCGGAACGAGCCGTGTTCGGCGGCCAGCGCCGCGATTTGGGCGTTCTCCTCGACCGATAGCTCCGGGAAGATGGAAGCGGTCTGGAACGACCGACTCACGCCCTTCTGGACCACCTCGTGGGGTTCGTCGCGGAGAATCGAGTCGCCCTTGAACGAGATGTCGCCTCCGCTGGCGTCGAGCATGCGCGTGACGAGGTTGATGAGCGTGGACTTGCCCGCGCCGTTCGGGCCGATGACCGAGATGGACTCGCCCTCCTCGATTTCGAGGCTCACGTCGTCGACCGCCACCAGACCGCCGAACGACTTGGTGAGACCGTCGGTCTCTAACAGCGCCATCACCGACCACCTCCGAGTCGCCGGACCGCGCTGCCCACGTCTTCCAACAGTCCCCAGATTCCCCGCGGGAACAGGACGACGACGGCGACGAAGACGAGTCCCAAGATGAGGTGCCAGTAGGCACCGAACCCGTCGAGGACGACGACCGGTTCCTGTACGAGCGTCACCCACTCGCCCGGCCCGGTGAACGGCAGGGTCAACTGCTGGACGCCGCTGACGATGTTCTCGACGTAGAGGTAGACCCCCGCGCCGAGGATGGGTCCGAACAGCGACCCGACGCCGCCCAGCACCGCCATGATGACCACCTCGCCGCTGGTCGTCCAGTAGAACGACGACACCGGGACGTAGGCGCTGTAGATGGTGAACAGGCTTCCCGCGACGCCCGCGAAGGTGCCCGAGATGATGAACGCCATCAGTTTGTAGCGCCAGACGTTGAGTCCGACGAACTCCGCGCGCTGGTCGTTCTCCCGAATCGCGCGGAACACCATCCCGTACGGCGAGTGGAGGATGCGGTTGGCGGCCGCGACGCACAGCACCGCGACGGCGCCGACCAGCACGTACTTCCACGTGCCGACTAGCCAGTCGAGCGCCGGCACCGGGTACCGGAGGTCGAAGACGCCGAACAGTTTGCCGAGTTCGACCCCGGTGAAGCCGTTCTCGCCGCCGGTGATTCCCGACAGCGGCGCCAGCGCCATGTAGTAGGCCATCTGGCCGAACGCCAGCGTCAGGATGGCGAAGTAGATGCCGCCGCGCCGGAGCGAGACGAACCCCAGAATCCACGCCGACAGCGCCGCGAACGACGTGCCCGCGAGGATGATGAGAATCGGACTCGACGACACCTGCGCGCTGAACACGCCCGCGGCGTAGGCCGCGCCGCCCCAGAAGGCGGCGTGGCCGAACGACAGCAGGCCGGTGTAGCCCAGCAGGAGGTTGAACCCCATGGCGAAGATGCCCCAGATGAGGATGAGCGTGGCCAAATCCTGGTACCCCTGAAGGACGCCGCTGACGACCGGCGCACGGGCGAACAGCCACGGGAACACCGCGACGGCGACGGTGGTCGTCGCCACCACGAACAGTTCGCTCCGGCGGATGCGCTCCCACGACGGCAGTTCGCGCTGGGTTCGCTCGACGGCGCTTCCGGTCTCGTCGGTCGCCTCGGGGGTCTCGGTGGGTTCGTCGCTCACGGCGCCACCTCCTCGGATCCGAGCAGTCCCTGCGGCCGTGCGAGCAGGACGACTGCGGCCAGCACGTAGATGCCGACCTGCGACCACTGGGGCGCGACGGCGACCAAGACGGCCAGCGTCTCGCCGATGAGGATGCCCCCGAGGACCGCGCCCGCGATGGACCCGACCCCGCCGATGACCACGACGAGGAACGAGGGGACCAGCACCTCGGTCCCGATGTTGGGGTTGACCGCGTACAGCGGGCCGCCGACGACGCCCGCCACGCCCGCCAGCGCCGCGCCGACGCCGAACACCATCAGGTAGGGCCGCGAGAGTTTGATGCCGAGCAGTTCGACCATCTCGGCGTCTCGGGTACCCGCGCGCACGACCAGTCCGAAGTCGGTGTACTCGATGAGTCCGTACACCAGCACCACGACGGCGGCCGTGATGCCGATGATGTAGAGTCGCCACTCGGGGAACGTCCCGATTATCGGGAGTCCGACCTGTCCGCTGGCCCACCCCGGGCGCGCGAAGTTGTAGCTCTGGCCGCCGAACAGGATTTTGAACACCTCTTGGATCACGATGGCGAGACCGAAGGTCAGCAGAATCTGGTCGGTGTCGGGCCGGTCGTAGAAGGGTCTCGCGACGAACCGCTCCATCAGCAGGCCGACCCCGAACACGATAATCGGGACGATGATCAGCGCGGCCAGAAAGCCCCATCCCAGACCGATGGTCGCGTACCCCCAGTCGGCGAGTTTCCCGTCGGTCACGTTTATCTCGAGCGTTATCAGGAGACCGGCGTACGTCCCTATCAGGTAGAGCGCGCCGTGCGCGAAGTTGACGAACTTCAGCGTCCCGAGGATGATGGAGAGACCGATGGCGACCAGTACGTATATCGCGCCCTGCTGCAGTCCGTTCAACAGGACCGTCACCACCTCAGCGAGGACGCTCACGGTCTCCTCCTCCGTTCGATTCCGTCGCAGTTCGATTCCCCACCATGTTCGTGTGATATTCTCTCGCAAACATAAAGGTTAGTTCCCTCGTTTGAACCCCCGAAGGGGCGTGCTACCCGCCTCGCTCTCTACTCGTACGATCCGAGGTCGCAACGGGCGGCCGGGCCCTCGTCGCAGGCGTAGCCGATCTGGTCCCGGGGGGTGAGGTTAACGATCTCGAAGTACTGACCCTGCTGTTGTTGGTCCTCGGGTAGCCCCTTCACGACGGGCACCGCGCGCAGGGCCTGATGGTCGCACTTGCGCATCAGTTCCGGACCCATTCCGAAGTTGTCGTACTCGTAACCTTCCAGTTGTTTGATGACCTCCGGCGGATAGAAGGTGCCCGCACGCTCGACCGCGGCCGCGTACTGAAGCGTCTGAGCGTAGGCCAGTTGGGCCGGTCCGGACGGGATGCGCGCGTACTTGTCTTGGAATGCCTGCGTGAAGTCGTTCGACGGCTTGTTGTCGATCTGGGAGTCCCAAGCGACGGTGCCGAAGACGCCCTCGATGGCTCCGGCCGCGGCCTGCGCCATCGGACGGTTGTACAGCGGCACGATGATTTCCATGTCGTTGTCCAGACCCATGGAGATGGCCTGACTCAGCGAGTTCGCGCCGTCGAGACCGTAGTGGTCGAGGAACAGTACGTCGGTCTCCTGTCGGGGTACCTGCGAGAGGTACGACGAGAAGTCCTTGGTTCCTAGTGGCGTCGCCACGCTGTTGATCTGGCTCCAGCCGGCTTCGCTGAAGAACTTCTGGACCGACGACTCGACGGTCTTGCCCCACGTGTAGTCAGCGTACAGTTGGTAGAACTGCTGATCGTTGCCGTACTCCTTCGTGACTGGCGGTACCAGCGCCTGCGCGGTCATATAGGCGTTGAACATCTCCCGGAACGAGTACCGGACGCAGTTCTTGCCCGTAGTCTCGTTCGAGTGTGTGAGACAACACTGATACTGGACCTTCTCACGTTGGCACAGTTCCTGAATCGCGATGGCGACCGCGCTCGACGAGCCGCCGGACAGCATGATGGCCTGATCGCGTTGAATCATCCGCCGAGCCGTTTGGCGGGCCTGGTCGGCGTCAGTCGCCGTGTCGCCCGACACGAAGTCTATCTCCTTGTCGAGGACGCCGTTGCCCGACAGGCCGTCCCAGCTGTCAACCCAACCGCCCCCGCTGTTGAGGTGTTCGACCGCGAGCTTGTACGCCCGGAGCTCGTCCTGCCCCTCCGAGGAGTACGGCCCCGACTGCGGTACCGTGAACCCGAACGTCGCTGCCTCTCCTTGAATCGGGAAGTTCCCGATGGGCGGATACTCCTGTGCACTCGCGCTCCCGGTGACCCCCGCCAATCCGGCGATGCCCGACGCTCCGGCCATCTTCACGACGTCTCGGCGCGACACGTCCGATTTTTCTCTCCGTGCCATGCTATCACGGAACGTGAACATCATTAATAATCATACGGGAATATTCCGGCGCCGGAAGTGTAAAATATCTCGTCTTTTCCCGAGTACCGAAGCATTAACTGGGTGAGGCCGCAATATTTTCCCCATAATAGGGTTTGTTAACGTACCAATATTTTCCGCGGGCGGTTTCGGTCCGGCCGCTCCGGACGACGTTCCCGCCCGCGGACAACTACGGCGAGTTCGCGGGCGCCGACGGTGACTCGCCTCCCACGGCCACTGCAACCGGAAGGCGCTGTTCGGTCCTCGCCGGTCGTCGGGGACCCCGTCTGTCCGAACTCGACTCGGACGCCCTGTTCTCACCCCTCGCCGACCATCCGGTCTTCCTCGTCCCACTCGCGTTCGCGGAGTTCGTACTTCTGGACCTTCCCGGTCGCCGTCGTCGGCAGCGTCTCGACGAACTCGACGCGCCGGACCGCCTTGTAGGAGGCCAACCGGTCCTCGGCGAACGCCCGGAGTTCGTCCCCCGTGACGCCGGGGTCGTCGGGGTCGCCGGAGGCCGGGACGACGAACGCCTTCGGGGTCTCGCCCCACTCGTCGCTCGGCGCGGGAATCACGGCCACGTCGGCCACCGCCTCGTGGTCGAAGAGGGTGTCTTCGAGTTCGATGCTGGAGATGTTCTCGCCGCCCGAGATGATGATGTCCTTCTTGCGGTCCTGAATCGAAACCATCCCGTTCTCGTCCACGACCGCCAAATCGCCGGTGTGGTACCAGCCCTCGCGCCGGCGCGAGAACGCCTCCTCGGTCGCCTCCGGTTTCTCCCAGTACCCCTCCATGACCTGATTGCCCCGGACCACGATTTCCCCGAGGGTCGCGTCGTCGCGGGGCACGTCGTCGCCGTCCTCGTCCACGACCGCGACCTCTGTCCCGAGGTAGGGGATTCCTTGGCGCTTCTTCAGCGCGAAACGCTCCTCGCCCTCGGGCAGGAGTCTGCGCGCGTCGGAGGTGGTCACGAGCGGCCCGGTCTCGGTCGCGCCGTAGACGTGCTTGAGATACCATCCGAACTCGTCCTCGACGGTCCGGATGGTCGCCTCCGGCGGGGCCGACCCCGCGGTGGCGATGCGGACCGAGTTCTCGCCCGCCGTCTCCACCCCGTGTTGTTCGTGGTAGTCGATGAGGCGGTTCAGGACGGTCGGCGCGGCGCACATGTACGACACGTCCTCCTCGACGACCACGTCGAAGATTTCGGCCGCGTTCACGCCGCGCGTGCAGACGTGGGTCGCGCCCGTCCCCGTGACGGCGTAGATGTGGCCCCACCCGTTGACGTGGAACATCGGCAGGGTCCAGAGGTACACGTCGTCGTCTCGAATCTCTTGGTGGACCGTGATGAGGTAGGCGTGGAGCGTCTCGGTCCGGTGGGTCCGCATCACGCCCTTCGGGTCGCCCGTGGTCCCGGAGGTGTAGTTGATGGTGATGACGTCGTCCTCGTCCATCTCCGGTCGGCGGTAGTCGTCGGGGTCTGCGCTTCGAATCACCTCCTCGAAGTCCTCCCAGTCGCCCTCGACTTCGCCGGCGTCGTTCGTGACGAACGTCTCGGTCGGCGCGTCGTCGCGAATCGCCTCGATTTTCTCGGCGTACTCGTAGTCGGCGATTACGGCGTCCACGCCCGCGTCGTTCAGCACGTACTCGAAGTCGTCGGCGGTCAGGCGGTAGTTCAGCGGCGTGTGGACCGCGCCCAACTGCATGATTCCGTAGGCGGATTCGAGGTGGTAGTGGGTGTTGGGGTCCAGCACGGCCACGCGGTCGCCCTTCTCGACGCCCCGTTCGGCGAGCGCGGCCGAGAGTCGGTCGGCGCGTTCGCCCAACTGCTCGTAGGTGAATCGCTCGCCGGTGGTGGCGACGACCGCCTCCTCGTCGCCGTAGTACTCCCGCGCCCTGTCGAGGAAGTCCGTCACGAGCAACGGCTTGTGCATACGGTGAAAATCATCTACTTTCGTGATATACGTTGTGGTGGCGTCGGTCGGCCACCGGGAAACCTTTTCACCGGCCGGCGCGTTCGTTGCACGCATGGACGTGGCGGCAGCGGACGGCGGCACGACCGACGGCAAGCCGAAAGTCAAAGACTACATGACCCGCGACGTCGCGACGGTGTCGCCCGACGCCACCGTCGAGGAAGTGGCCCGTCGCATCGCCGAGAGCGACAAACACAACGGCTACCCGGTCTGCGACGGCCGACGGGTCGAGGGGTTCGTCAGCGCCCGCGACCTGTTGCTGGCCGACGACGGGGAGCCGATATTCAAGGTGATGAGCCAAGACCTCATCGTCGCCCACCCCGACATGGACGTGAACGACGCCGCCCGCGTCATCCTCCGGTCGGGCATCCAGAAGTTACCCGTGGTGGACGACGCGGGCAACCTCGTGGGCATCATCTCGAACACCGACGTGATTCGGTCCCAAATCGAGCGCGCGACCCCCGAGAAGGTCGGGAAACTCATGCGGACTCTCGAATCCATCCACGACACCGAAGTCGAGCAGACCCGCCGAGAGGTCCCGCTGGACGAACTCACCCCGACGCAGGGGAAGGTCTACGCCGACGAGCTAGAGGGCCGGACCTACGAACTCGAACGCGGACTGGCCGAACCCCTCGTCGTCATCGACTGCGCGCCGAACAGTCCCGAGGGCGACTTCCTGCTGGCCGACGGTCACCATCGGGTGATGGCCGCCGACAAGATAGACATCGACGAGATGGACGCCTACGTCATCCTCGTGGACGAGGACGTGGAACTCGGGATGCAGAAGACCGCCGAGAAGGAGGGGCTGGACGGGTTGGACGACGTGAAGGTCGTGGACTACGCCCGCCATCCCCTCGTGGAGACCACGAAGCGACTGCAGTAGACGCCGACACCGTACCCCGACTCGTCCGCGACGCTTCGGCCCGGTTTCGACTTCGTTCTGACGCTTGGACTGTTCCCACGTGGTCTCGGCGGTGTTGCGACCGTTGCGGCACCGCTACGCCGCTACGGGCGCGTCGGTCCGTCGCCGACCGAGAGTCTCGCGTACTGGGGCCGCAACCATCTCCCGATAAATAAGAATATTAGATGGGAAAATTTTACGCCCTTGTGTTCGTTTCTCACGGATATGGATACGACGGAACAGCGACAGAAACAGGCGGTCCTCTCGGTCGAGGGCCTGCGGAAGACGTACGGCGACGGGAGCGTCGTCGCTGTCGACGACGTGTCGTTCGAGGTCGAACGCGGGTCCGTCGTCGGTCTGCTCGGCCCCAACGGGGCGGGCAAGACCTCGACCATCAAGTCGATTCTCGGCGTCGTCCTGCCGGACGAAGGCGAAATCGAAGTCGACGGCGTGAACGTCGACGATGCCGGCGGCGAGATTTACGAGAACGTGAGCGCCGTCCTCGAAGGCGCGCGGAACGTCTACTGGCGGCTGACGGTCCGAGAGAACCTCTCGTTCTTCTCGTCCCTACAGGGAATCGACCCGCGAGAGCGCCGCGAGGAACACGAGGAACTGATGGCGTTGCTGAACATCGACCACAAGGCCGACGAGGTCGTCAAGGACCTCTCGCGGGGCATGAAGCAGAAGACCGCCCTCGCCTGCGCGCTCGTCCGCCGGACGCCCGTCCTCTTTCTGGACGAACCGACGCTGGGTCTCGACGTGGAGGCCTCCCACGACCTCCGGCGGGAACTCGAACGCCTCGTGACCCGAGAGAACAGGACGGTCGTCCTGAGCAGCCACGACATGGACGTGGTGCAGGACCTCTGTGACCGCGTCATCATCATGGACGACGGCGAGATAGTCACCGACGAACAGGTCACGGAACTGGTGGAACTGTTCCGGTCGCAGGCCTACGAGGTGGTCGTCGAGGACGCGGTCTCGACGACGGCACGGCGGGCGCTCGAACGCGAGTTCGACGTGGACGAGTGGCGCGAGCGCGGCGACTGGACGGTCTGTGAGGTCTCGATGGCCGACCGCGAGCGCGTCCACGACCTGATGGGGACGCTCGAAGAGTTCGACCTGACGCCCCGGTCGGTGTCGGTCGTCCAACCCGACCTCGAAGACGTGTTCCTCGAAGTGACGGGCGACGACGGGGACGACCCCGAGGGCGAACCGGAGGACGCCGCCCTACTCGCGGAGGGTCGAGCGTGAACCTCCACCACCTCTACCTGTTCGGTCGCGCGTCGTTCCTCAAGTCCGTCACCCTGATGCGGCGCTACCTCGTCAACACGCTCTCCCAAATCGTCAGCATGTACCTGCTGTTCGCGGTGATGTTCTTCGGCGGCCGGCAGATCGCGGGCGCGGCCATCACTCGCTCCATCGAGGGCATCGTCGTGGGCTACTTCCTCTGGATGCTCATCATGAGCGCCTACTCCTCCATCGCGAACGACATCATGCAGGAGGCCCAGTGGGGGACGCTCGAACAACTCTACATGTCGCCGCTCGGGTTCGACCGCATCGTGGGGGTCAAGACGGTCGTGAACGTCTTCGTGAGCCTGTTCCTCTCGACGATACTCCTCGTCCTGATGCTGGCGACGACCCGCGTCACGCTGAGTTTCGACCTCGTCACCGTCGCGCCGATTCTAATTTTGACCCTCGCGCCCGCGGTCGGACTCGGATACGTCTTCGGCGGTCTCGCCCTGCTCTACAAGCGAATCGAGAGCGCCTTCCGACTCATGCAGTTCGCGTTCGTCGCGCTCGTGGCGGCGCCCGTCGAGCAGTTCCCCGTCCTCCGGTTCGCGCCGTTCTCGCTCGGGAGCTACCTCCTCCGCGAGGCGATGGGCGCGGACGAGAGCCTGCTGGAGATTCCGGCCGCGGACCTCGGTCTGCTCGTCGCGGTCAGCGTCGTCTATCTGGGTCTGGGCTACGGCGTCTTCCGAGTCATCCAGCGGAAGGCACGCGAGCGCGGCGTGCTGGGCGAGTACTGAGCGTCGGCGCTCGCTCGCCGACGTGTCGCTCTCTCGCACGTTTCGCCCGCTTCGCCCGTGTCACTCGCTTCGCGGCGGTCGTCCGCTTCGCCCGGGCGCCAATTCACGCAACTTCATTATCCTTCGAGCAATTATTGCAACCATGTACGACGAGGACGACCTCGCGGAGATACGCGACGCGAAGGAGGAGTGGGAGGAAGAGACCCTCGGTCCCGTACTCGACGCGTACGGCGAGCGCAAGGACCGGTTCGCCACCGTGTCGAACCTCGAAGTGGACCGCCTCTACACCCCCGACGACGTGGCCGACCTCGACTACGGCGAGGACGTCGGATTCCCGGGCGAGGAACCGTACACCCGCGGCCCGTACCCGACGATGTACCGCGGCCGGACGTGGACGATGCGCCAGTTCGCCGGGTTCGGCACCGCCGAGGAAACCAACGAGCGCTTCCACTACCTCATCGACGAGGGCCAGACCGGGCTCTCGACCGCGTTCGACATGCCGAGTCTGATGGGCAAGGATTCAGACGACCCGCTCTCGGACGGCGAGGTCGGCAAGGAGGGCGTCGCGGTGGACACCCTCCGCGACATGGAGATTCTGTTCGACGGCATCGACCTCGGCGAGGTCTCTACCTCCTTCACCATCAACCCCTCCGCGCCGGTCATCTACGCGATGTACATCGCGCTGGCCGACCAGCAGGGCGTCCCCCGCGAGGAGATTCGGGGTACCCTTCAGAACGACATGCTCAAGGAGTTCATCGCCCAGAAGGAGTGGGTGATTCCGCCGGAACCGAGCCTCGACATCGTGACCGACACCATCGAGTTCGCCGTCGAGGAGACCCCGAACATCAAGCCGGTCTCCATCTCGGGCTACCACATCCGGGAGGCCGGTTCGACCGCGATTCAGGAACTCGCGTTCACGCTGGCCGACGGCTTCGCCTACGTCGAGGACTGTCTCGACCGGGGCCTCGACGTCGACGAGTTCGCGCCTCAACTCTCCTTCTTCTTCAACTCCCACAACTCCATCTTCGAGGAGGTCGCGAAGTTCCGCGCGGCCCGGCGCATCTACGCCAACGTCATGGACGAGTGGTACGGCGCGGAGAAGGACGCGAGCAAGCAACTCAAGTTCCACACCCAGACCGCGGGCCAGAGCCTGACCGCCCAACAGCCCCTGAACAACGTAGTGCGGGTGACGATTCAGGCGCTCGCCGGGGTGCTGGGCGGTACCCAGAGCCTCCACACCAACAGCTTCGACGAGGCGCTCGCGCTCCCCTCCGAGAAGGCCGTCCGGGTCGCGCTCCGGACCCAGCAGATAATCGCCGAGGAGTCGGGCGCGGCCGACATCGTGGACCCGCTCGGCGGGTCGTTCGCGGTCGAGAGCCTGACCGACGAGACCGAGGAGAAGGCGATGGCCTACATCGAGGAGATAAAGGAGATGGGCGACGGTTCGGTCCGGGACGGCGTCCTCGAAGGCATCGAGCAGGGCTACTTCCACCGCGAGATTCAGGACGCCTCCTACGAGTATCAGGAGCGCGTCGAGGAGGGCGAGGAGACCGTCGTCGGGGTCAACAAGTACGAAATCGAGGAGGACACCCGACCGGACATCCTCAAGGTGGACGAGGAGACCCAACAGCGCCAACTCGACAGACTCGCCGAGGTCAAGGAGGAACGCGACGACGAGGCGGTCGAGGCCGCACTCGACGACATTCAGGACGCCATCGACGCCGACGAGAACGTGATGCCCGCTATCGTCGACGCGGTGAAGGCCTACGCGACGATGGGCGAAATCATGCAGGTGTTCGAGGCCGAGTACGGCAGCTATCAGGAGACGGTCAACGCCGTCTGAGCCTCGACACGGACCGAACTGACGCGAACTCCGGCGGTCACGCGACCCGCCGACTCCGGCGAACCCTTTTCCGAGTGGACCCCGCTAGCTCTGGCATGAACTACACCGTCCAGTACTACGACCTCGTGCTGGTCGCCATCTTCGCCACGATGGCCGTGGGGGCCGCAATCGGCCTCCTGACTTCGCTCGCGCTCCCGACGGCCGTCACCCTCGCGGGGTTGACGGCGGCCCTGCTCATCGCTCACGGCCTGTTCGTCAGGGGCCCGGTGGACGGGCCGGAGGACCTGACCGACGAAGTGGACGCGCTGAACTGAACGACGCGGGACCGAAACCGGTCACGCAGGCGGTACGTAATCGAGGAGAGTCGCGTCCTGCGTTCCGGAACGCCGCGCTTTCCGCGCGTTCTGGTATGCTAACCCTCACCAACCTTTATTGCTCTTCTGAGTGAGTATTAGGACGAACCTATGCCAGACGATACCGCCGAACTCGAAGCACGGCTCGAAGAACAGGACGAGTTCGAGCCGCCCGAGGAGTTCGTGGCGCAGGCGAACGTCTCCGACGACTCCGTCTACGACGAGTTCGAGGAGAACTGGCCCGAGTGCTGGGAGCGGGCGGCCGAACTCCTCGACTGGGACGAGGAGTACGACACGGTGCTGGACGACTCGAACCCGCCGTTCTACGAGTGGTTCACGGGCGGGAAACTGAACGCTTCGGCGAACTGCCTCGACCGGCACTTGGACGAGCGCGGCGACGAGGCCGCCATCGAGTGGGTCGGCGAACCGGTAGACGAAGAGAACCGGACCTACACCTACGAGGAGTTGCACCGCGAGGTCAACGAGTTCGCGGCCGCACTCCGAGAAATGGGCGTCGGCGAGGACGACGTCGTGACGATGTACATGCCGATGATTCCCGAACTCCCCATCGCGATGCTGGCGTGCGCCCGCATCGGCGCGCCCCATTCGGTCGTCTTCGCAGGCTTCTCCGCGGACGCCCTCGCGACTCGGATGGAGAGCGCGGACTCCGAGTACCTCGTGACCGCCAACGGCTACTTCCGGCGGGGCGACGCCTTGGACCACTACGAGAAGACCCGCGAGGGCCTCGGCGACGTAGGTCACGACGTCTCGGACGTGGTGGTCGTGGACCGACTCGGCGACCACGGCCACGGTCACGACCTCGAATCGAACGAACACTACTATCAGGACCTCGTCGAGGAGCAGGAGGGCGCTGAAATAGACCCGGTGTCGCGGGACGCCGAAGACATGCTGTTCCTGATGTACACCTCGGGCACGACGGGACAACCGAAAGGCGTCAAGCACACCACCGGGGGTTACCTCGCGTGGACCGCGTGGACCTCCCAAGCGGTGCTGGACGTGAAACCCGAGGACACGTACTTCTGTTCCGCGGACATCGGCTGGATTACCGGCCACTCCTACATCGTCTACGGTCCGCTGGCGCTCGGAACCACCACGATGATGTACGAGGGCACGCCCGACCACCCCGAGCGCGACCGACTCTGGGAGATAATCGAGGAGTACGAGGCGACCCAACTCTACACCGCGCCGACCGCCATCCGAGCATTCATGAAGTGGGGTTCGGAGTACCCCGACCAGCACGACCTGTCGAGTCTGCGCCTACTGGGTACGGTCGGCGAACCCATCAACCCGAAGGCGTGGAAGTGGTACTACCAACACGTCGGCGACGAGTCCTGTCCGGTCGTGGACACGTGGTGGCAGACCGAGACCGGCGGAATGATGGTCACGACCCTGCCGGGCGTCAAGACGATGAAACCCGGAAGCGCGGGACCGCCCCTCCCGGGCGTGGACGCGCAGGTCGTCGACGTCAACGGCGACGAGGTGGATGCCGGGCGGGCGGGCTATCTGACGGTTCAGAAACCGTGGCCGGGGATGCTCCGGACGCTGTACAACAACGACGAGCGATACATCGACGAGTACTGGGCGGAGTACTCCGACACCGACTCGGACGACCCCGACGACTGGGTCTACTTCCCGGAAGACGGCGCGAAGATAGACGAAGACGGCTACATCACGGTACTCGGCCGCGTCGACGACGTGTTGAACGTCTCGGGTCACCGCCTCGGTACGATGGAGATAGAGTCAGCAATCGTCGGCGTCGAGGGCGTCGCCGAGGCCGCCGTCGTCGGCGGGAAGCACGACGTGAAGGGCGAGGCGGTGTACGCCTACGTCATCACCGAGGACGGTTACGACGAGGACGAGGAGATGCGCGACCGAATCGTCGAAGGCGTCGAGGACGCCATCGGTCCCATCGCCCGCCCCGAACAGGTCGTGTTCACTCCCGAACTCCCCAAGACTCGCTCGGGCAAAATCATGCGCCGACTGCTGGAGGACATCGCCAACGAGGAGGACCTCGGCGACACTTCCACGCTTCGCAACCCCGGGGTCGTCGAGGACATCCAGCAGAAGGTCGCCGGGGACTGACGGCGGCGAGATTCGAGCGCGGTCGGGCTTTCGGCCGGAATGCTCCGACGGCAGACCGGGTGACTTCGTCACGCGGTTGCTACGCGCCGAGCCAGTCGTTCGTGGACACGGACACGCCGACGTCTCGACAGATTTCCGCGCCCTCCTTGCGGACCCGCCTGCTCGACGGGAGTTTCTTTTTGTCTCGAACCGTCGTCTCTATCCACGTCGCGAGTCGCTCGGCCTCGGTCTCGCCCGCGACTTCGCGGACCTCCTCGATGGTCTTCTCGTAGGCCCGGCGTTGGGACCGGCCTCCCCTCTCGGCCTCGTACCTCCCGTGGTTTCCGAGAACGTCTCCGACGGCGCGGTCGATGTCGCGCATCGACTGTTTGATGCTCACGCTAGACGGGAGGGCGTTTTCGGGGGAAAACTTGGTGGGCGTTTCCGCGGTGGCGTCGGTCGACGGGGTCGACAGACCGTCAGTCCTCGGGGTCCACGACGGTCGCCTCGAAACTCGCGTCGCCGCCGTGGGCGTACTCGCCGTCGTTGCCCGGCGTCGACTGAATCGTCTCGAAGAACCGGTCGGTGATGACGTCGCTGACGACGCTGGTCAGCGACGCCTCCTCCTCGTCTTCAACCTCGCCGAGCAGTCCGAGCGGAATCTGGGCGCCCGCCATGTCGGCGTGGCCGCCCGCGCTCCCGATCTGGTCGAACGCCGAGCGCATCGTCTCGCCGAGGTCGATGTCGGTGCCGCGGGCGCGGGCCGAGACGTAGACCGTGCCCTCGCGGAACCCGTAGACGAGCGTCGTGGTTATCGACTCCATGTTGAGCAGGTGGTCGGCCGCCTGCGCGAGGGCGTCGCGGTCCGCCAGCGACCCGACGCAGGTCGCCAGCACCGTCCCCTCTACCCGGCGGTTCCGGATGGCCCGCGCGATGGTCGCCAGCGTGTCGGGACTGACCGACGGACTCTCGACGCGGTCGAGCGTGCCCACGTCGGCGTGGGGCAGCAGGTAGGAGGCCGCCTCGAAGTCGGCGGTCGAGACCTCCCGGGAGAAGTCCTTGGTGTCCACGCGGATGCCGTACAGCAGGCCGGTCGCCACCGACTCGGTGAGGTCGATGCCGAGGCGCTGGATGTGTTCGGCCAGCAGGGTCGAGGTCGCGCCCACGTCGCTCCGGAGGTCCACGAACTCGGCTTCCGGGGGTTCCTTCGGCGGGTGGTGGTCGACCACGATGTCCACGACGGTGTCGGCGGGCAGTTGGTCGTTGACGCCGGGACGGGAGTGGTCCACCAGCGCGATGCCGCCGAACTCCTCGAAGTCCACGTCCTCGGTGGACGCGAAGTTCCGGAGGTCCAGTTCGAGCAGGTTGACGAACGCCCGGTTCTCTTGGTGGGAGATGTCGCCGAAGTAGCAGGGGACGGCCTCGACGCCGATTTCCTCGGCCACGCGACAGAGCGCGACCGCGCTGGCGATGGCGTCGGGGTCGGGGTTGTCGTGCATGAACACCGCGAGGGTGCCGTCGATGCGCCGAATCGCCCGCCGGAGGTTGGCGGTCCGAATCGCGTAGTCGCCGAGCGTGACCGCCAGCACTTGCTCGACCAGCGCGTCGGTCGGGTCGATGACGTGGTCGGCCAGCGTGGCTATCGCCTCGCGGCGGTCGGCGTCGCACTCCTCGCCGAGGTAGCCGATGACGTACGCTTCGGGGAACAACTCCGCCGCGAGTTCGGCGGCCCGACGGTTGGTCTCGGAGTCCCGGTCGGCGACCACGACCACCTCGGCCCCCTCGACGCTCTCGCGTACGGTCTCGGGGTCGGTCGGGTCGCCGAGCGTCGCCGACACGCCCTCTTCTCGGAGCGCGTCGACGCGGTTCTCGGCGTCGTCGACGACCCGCATGTCGTGTTCGCCGTCGGCTATCGCCTCCACGAGGGTCTGACCGACGGTTCCACACCCGAGTACCAGCCGCGAAACCATTCTACCCGGAATTTCTGTTGCGCGGCCTAAAGTCTACCGTCTACGCTCCGTCTCCGGCCGACTTTCGGTCGTTCGTGCCGTATCCGGTCGGGGTCGAAACGAGGACGAGTAGTGGCGAACGAGACGGTGACGGTCGTTGACGCGGAGTCGGCCCTAAACGTGAAACCGACGTCGAAAGACAGCACCGAGTTCGGGAATCGGACTCCCGTCGCTGTCGGAGAAATCGGCGTCCGAAAAAACGAACCGCGAAAGCCGAGCGTGCGACCGTCGGGAGTCGTGAGGTTACGCCACGAGCGCCGCGGCGGCGTCGGTCGCGTACTGCCAGACCGGACCGAATCCGGGCAGGAGCAGGACGGTGACGACGGCGGCGGCCGCCAGCGCGGCATAGAGGCCCACGGGCTTGGACTCGATGTCGAACTCGCCCGAGGCGTCTTCGATCCACATCGCCTTCACGACTCGCGAGTAGTAGTACAGCGACACCGCGCTGTTGATGGCACCCACGGCGGCGAGCCACCAGAATCCGGCGCCGACCGCGGCCCCGAACAGGAAGTACTTGCTCATGAAGCCGCCGCCGACCGGGAGTCCCGCGAGGTTGAACAGGAACACGGTCATGACCGTGCAGGCGAACGGTGCCTGCGAGGCCAGTCCGTTGAAGTCCTCGAAGTTCCGGCCGATGGACCAGTACTCGGTCAGGGCGATGAACAGGAACGCGCCCGTGTTCATGAACCCGTAGACGAGCAGGTGGGACATGCCGCCGGCCAGCACGAACTCGTTGTTCCCGCCCGACAGCGCGGCGAGACCGATGAGGACGTAGCCCGCGTGTCCGATAGACGAGTACGCGAGCATGCGCTTGACCGTGTCCTGCGTGGCCGCCGCGAAGTTACCGAGCGTCATCGTCACGACCGCGAGAATCTGGGCCGCGAGGACCCAGTCCACGCTCGCGGCCGCGCCCGTGACCAACTGCTCGATGGGGAACGCGACGAGGAACACGCGGAACGCCACGGCGAACCCGGCGGCCTTCGAGGCCGACGAGAGGAACGCCGAGATGGGCGCGGGCGCGCCCTCGTAGGCCTCGGGCGCCCAGAAGTGGAACGGCACCGAGGCGGTCTTGAACGCGAAGCCGCCGAGCACCATCATGATGCCCAGACCCAGCACGCCCGTCAGTTCCGGGGCGGCGAGGTTGTTGGCGATTTCGGGGAGCAGCAGCGAACCCGTGACCCCGTAGACGAGGCTGATGCCGTACGCGAAGATGGACGACGACAGCGCGCCCACGAGGAAGTACTTCAGTCCGGCCTCGACGCTCCCGCGGTTCTTCTTGAGGATGGCGACCAGCGCGTACGACGGGAGGCTGGCGAGTTCGAGGCTGACGAACACGACCGCGAGACTGTTCGCGGCGGCCATCAGCGTCATCCCCGTGGCGGCGAGCGTCACCAGCGCGTAGTACTCGGCCTGATACGAGTGGTCGCGCAGGTAGTCGTAGCTGGCGACCGACACCAGCGCCGTCACGCTGGAGAACACGAACGCGAAGAACAGCGTCATCGTGTCCACGACCAGCGAGTTCTGGTAGAGCCGAATCGGCTCCGCGCCCGTGCCGGCCAGCAGGTACCACGCCGAGAGACCGACCGCGACCAGCGACCCGAGGGTCGCGGTCCCGGACAGCACGCCGCGGCTAGTGGCGTTCGGGGTGATGCTGTCGAAGACCAACAGCAGGAGGGCGGTCAGTCCGAGCACGAACGTCGGACCGAGCGCCATCCACGTCGGAAGTTGGAACGCCATCTATACACCACCTCCGGCCGCCGGAACCAGCGGATTCACTGCGTCCTGAATCATCGTGTAGAAGATGCTCGGTTCGACGCCCAGCAGGATGACCAGCAGGATGAGGACCACGAGCGGGGCCACGTCGTGGAACGCGGCCGGACCGACCTCGTAGTCGGTCTCCAACTCGAAGGTCCCGAACAGCGTGCGCTGCATGGCGAACAGCAGGTAGCCCGCGACCACGACGATGCCGAACATCGCGGCGGCCGTGAACCACACCGAACCCGCGAACGCGCCGAACGAGCCGAGGAAGATGAACAGCTCCGCGGCGAAGCCGGCCATCAGCGGCAGGCCCATGTAACCGAACGCGCCCGCGACGAACACCGCGACGGTGAACGGCATCTTGCTCGCCAGCCCGGACATGTCAGAGACCATCCGGGTGTGGGTCGTGTTGTAGATGACGCCGACCGACATGAACATCAGGCCCGAGATGAGGCCGTGGGCGACCATCTGGAAGGTCGCGCCGCCCATGCCGTACAGCGTGTACGCCACGAGTCCGAGGATGACGTACCCCATCGAGGAGACCGAGGAGTACGCCACGATGCGCTTGAGGTCGGACTGGGCCAGCGCGAGCATCGCGCCGTAGATGACGCTGATCACCGCGAACAGCGCGATGATCTGGGCGTTGTTCTGCGCGACCTTCGGCAGCATCGTGAAGTTGAACCGGAGCAGGGCGTAGGTACCCATCTTCAGCAGGACTCCGGCCAGCATGATCGAGACCGGCGTCGGGGCCTCGACGTGAGCGTCCGGCAGCCACGTGTGGAACGGGACGACCGGGACCTTCACCGCGAAGCCCGCGAACATGGCGACGAACGCCGCCACCTTCAGCGTGCCCGCGCTGAGCGGTCCGAGACCACCGAGTTCGCCCGCGCGAAGCGCCTGCGCGATGGCGGGCATGTCGAGGCTCGTGACCGAGTCGCCGAGACCGAACACCAGCGCGATGAACCCGATGAACATCACGAGAGAAGCGATGTTCGTGTAGACGAACATCTTGATTGCGGCGTACTTGCGGCGCGGACCGCCCCAGACGCCGATGAGGACGTACATCGGGACCAGCACCATCTCCCAGAAGACGAACCAGACGAAGAAGTCGAGCGCCGAGAAGACGCCCAGCAGGCTCGCCTCTAGGAACAGCATCAGCCCGTAGAACTGGCTCTGTCGCTCGTCGATGGGCGTCCACGACGCCAGCAGCGCCAGCGACGTCAGCACCGTGGTCAGCGCGACCAGCGGCATGCTGATGCCGTCGAGACCGACGTGCCAGTTCAGCGCGTAGGGTCCCGCGGTGACCCACTCGAAGTTCGATTCGAAGGCCAGTTCGCTGCCCTCCAAGAGGGCGTTGCCGCTGGCCTCGTACGTGCTGTACATCCAGAGGCTCCCGACGAGCGGGAGCAGACTGAGCGCGAACGCGAGTTTGCCCGCCACCTTGTTCGGGGCGAGGAAGACTGCGAACGCACTCGCGAGCGTCACGGCGATGAGTGCTTCAATCCACATTCAGAACCAACCTCCCACGAGACCGATGACGACGAGTAAGACGACGAAGCCCGTCGTCAGCAGGAAGGCGTAGTTCGACACCACGCCGGTCTGGATTCGCTTGATGCGACTTCCGCCGAACAGGCTCACGCTGGAGACGCCGTCCACGACGCCGTCGATGACGCCCTGGTCGAACTTGTCCGCGGCGCGGGCCAGCGGCAGGGTGAAGCCGGTCGCGAGCCAGACCTGATACTCGTCCTGATAGTAGTTGTTGAACAGCACCGTCTTCGCCCCACCGAGTTTGTCGGTGTGTTCCTCGGGGTCCGGCACCGCGTAGAGCTTCCACGCGAGTCCGGCGCCCGCGAGCGCGAGCGCCAGCGAGACCAGACCCGGCAGGAGGGGCGACAGTTCGGCGTGATGGACGCCGCTCTCTTCGAGGATGTGCGTGTAGGTGTGAACCGAGGTCGCTTCGAGCGGGCCACCGAGCCAGTTGTGCAGGTACTCGATGTGCAGGCCCGTCAGTTCCGCGACCGGGGTCATGTTGACCAGTCCGGCCACCGCGGCCAGAACGCCGAGGACCGCGAGCGGTCCCTTCACGTTCCAGCGCACGCCGTGGGGGTCGCGAGCGGTGTCCGACCGGGGTTCGCCGTGGAAGGTCAGCGCGACCATCCGGAAGGTGTAGAACCCGGTGAAGAACACCGCGAGCAGACCCATCGCGTACGCGGCGAGGAGAATCGGGTTCTCCATCCCGCGGGCCAGCGCCTCGAACAGAATCTCGTCCTTCGACCAGAAGCCCGAGAACGGGACGATGCCCGCGAGCGCGAGCGACCCCGAGAGGAACGCGTAGTAGGTCACGGGCATGCGGTCCTTCAGGCCGCCCATGTCCCACATGTTCTCGTTGTGGTGCATCGCGATGATGACCGACCCCGCACCGAGGAACAGCAGCGCCTTGAAGAAGGCGTGGGTCATCAGGTGGAAGGAGGCGGCGACGTAGCCGCCAGCGCCCAGTCCGAGCATCATGTAGCCGTACTGGGAGATGGTCGAGTACGCCAGCACCTGCTTTATCTCCTTCTTGACGACGCCCATCGTCGCGGCGAACAGCGCCGTGAAGCCGCCGACGAACGCGATGAGCGCCAGCACGTTCGGCAGCAGTGCGTAGAACCCGTAGATGCGCGCGACGAGGTAGACGCCCGCCGCGACCATCGTCGCCGCGTGAATCAGCGCGGAGACCGGGGTCGGGCCCTCCATGGCGTCGGGAAGCCACGTGTGCAGAGGGAACTGCGCGGACTTGCCGACGACGCCGCCGAGGATGAGCAGGCCCAGAACCGCGAACCACGCCTGCGGGTCGAGACCGAGATACGTCGTTATCCCGGCGGTTTCGCCCTCGAGGAGGGCGAGTTCGGCCATGTGGGGGAACGAGTGAAGCGCGTGTTCGCCCTCGCCGCCGATGAACATCGACGTGCCGAACGTGGCGAAGACGCCGACGAGTCCGACGAGGAAGAAGTAGTCTCCGAACCGGGTCACGAGGAACGCCTTCTTCGCCGCACTCGGCGGTGCGTCGTCGCGGAACCAGAAGCCGATGAGGAGCCACGAACACAGGCCCACCATCTCGAAGAACATGAACGCCATGAGCAGGTTGTCCGCGAACACGAACGAGAGCATGCTCGCGGTGAACAGGCCCAGACCGGCGTAGTACCGGGGTAGACCCGTCTCGCCCTCGTCGTTCATGTAGCCGAGACTGAAGATGTGGACGAGGAACGCGACCAGCGAGACGATGATGAGCATCATCGTCGACAGCGGGTCGAGCAGGATGCCGAGGTGCAGGTCGAACGTCGCTTCGCCTGCGCCCGCGACCCACGTGATGTACTCGTGGTACGTCTTACCGCCCGAGACGGTCAGGAACGCCCACAGCGACAGCAGGAGCGAGCCACCCGTGGCGAGGATGCCCGGAATCGCTCCCCCCTTGGGGAGCAGTCGCGGAGCGAACGCTCCGACGAGCAACGCGATCAGGAACGATACGAACGGCAGGGCCGCGATGGCCGGTGCCAGTTCGAAGGGGAGTGCTGCCATACGTTTACCACCTCATCGTCGTCGCTTCGGTTACGTCCACGTCCTTGAAGTTGCGATACAACACGAGGATGATGCCGATGCCGACCGCGACCTCCGCGGCCGCCAGCGCCAGCGTGAACAGGCTGAACGTCTGGCCCGTCAGGTTGCCGTGGAAGTTCGAGAACGCCACGAGGTTGATGTTCGCCGCGTTCAGCAGCAACTCCACGCTCATCAGGAACAGCAGCGCGTTCCGACGGGTCAGGATGCCGAACACGCCGATGGCGAAGACGGCGGCCGAGAGCAGGAGGTAGTACTGTACCGGTACCATCACTGCTCACCTCCGTCGCGTTCGGTTCCACCGTCGGACCTCCGGTCCGACGAGGTTCGAGAAGCGTCGGTTCTCTCACCGCCGTCGGCGACGACGTCGCCGGGCGAGGGTTCCTGCTCGACCGCGTCCGAGCGCAGGGCGGACGTGATTTCGCCGCCGTCGTCGCGCCGGGCCAGCATGACCGCGCCGACCAGCGCGGCGACCAGCACGAGGTCGATAATCTCGAACGTGACGAGCATTCCCTCGCTCGGCACGGCGTTCTGTGCGCCGATGTTGAACATCGCGTAGCCGATGCTGGCGGTAATCGAGGCTCCGTCGGGGAAGCCGGCGGCCTCGCCGAACTCCGCGCCGACGAAGATCCACGCCATCACCGCGAAAAGCGCGAGTGCGGCTACACCGGGCCACTTGCGGCCTCTGTCGTCGATTTCGCTGTTACTCATATGTCGGTCACCTCCTCCGTCTCTGTCTTGGCCTGGCGCGTGAGCATCACGGCGAACGTGATGAGGACGAGCACCCCGCCCACGTAGACGAGCACCTGCATCGCTGCGAGGAACTCCGCCTGTAACATCACGTAGTGAACCGCGACGGAAAGCAACGCGACACCCAGCAGTAACGCCGAGTGCCACACGTCCCGCGCCAGGACGACGCCCAGACTGCTCGCTATCGTGACGAGAGCGAACAGCCCGAACGTGAGTAGTTCGTATACCATTTCAGTCACCTTGAAATTCTCGTATTCGTCCTTTTAACGTTTCGAGACTGGACTACTGATAGTCCACCTCGCCCTCGCCCTCGCCGATCCACGCGCCGCGGTCGGGTTCGCGGGATTCGAGGGGGTCTAAGTCCTTGTACCACGGGACGTTCTTCAACTGCTCTTTGTTGTACACGAGGTCGTCTTTGGTGTCGCCCGTGAACTCGAAGTTCTCGGTCAGCAGGATGGCGTCCACCGGGCAGACCTCCTCGCACAGCCGACAGTAGATGCACTGTCCGATGTGGAGGTTGTACTGTTCGCCGTTGCGCTGGTCGTCCTGAACGATCTGAATCGTGTCGTTCGGACAGACGTTCTCGCACTGCCGACACCAGATGCAGCGCTCTTGGCTGAACTTGTGGACCCCGCGGAATCGGGGGCTTACTTCGGGTGCCACGTCGGGGTACTCGACCGTGAACGTGGACCCGTCCAGTGCGTGCTTCAGCGTGGTTGCCATTGACTTGAGGACTCCGATCATTAGAGCATCACCCCAACGATGACGGCCGTCAGGACGAGGTTAGCGAAGCTCAGCACGAGCATGCCCTTCCAGCCGATTTCGATGAGTTGGTCGATGCGGACGCGCGGCACGGCCGACCGCGCCCACTGCGTGAACAGGAAGACGGCCCAGATCTTGATGAGGAACCAGACGAACCCGGGAAGCACCGGGCCTGCGGGGCCGCCGAGGAAGAAGGTCGTGATGATTGCGCCGCCGAGGAAGATGTGGATGAACTCGCCCATGTAGAACAGGACGAAGTAGATGCTCGAGTACTCGGTCATGTACCCGGCCACGATCTCGGTCGGCGCCTCGGGGATGTCGAACGGGTTGCGTCCGACCTCCGCGAGGTTCGCCACCACGAACAGCACGAACGCGAACGGGTTGACGAACGCGAACCACGACGGGATGGTGATGCCGGCGACCGTCACCAGCGGCTCTGCCTGCTGGGCGACGATCTCGCTCATCTGGAGCGTCCCGGTGAACAGGATGACCGACGCCGCGGTGACGACCAGCGGAATCTCGTAGGCGATGTTCTGCGCGATGGCGCGCAGACCGCCCATCAGCGAGTACTTGTTGTTCGAGGCGTAGCCCGCCATCGCCAGTCCGAGCGTCGCGATGGACGCGGCCGCGAAGATGTAGGCGGCCCCGGTTTCGGGGTCGGCCAACTGCAGGTTGATGCCGAAAATCGACCCCATCGGGACGACCGCGAACCCGACCAGCGCCGAGGACGCCAGCACGATGGGCGCGAGGTCGTACGCCGGACGGTCGACGCCGTCCGGAATGATGAGCTCCTTGGCCATCAACTGGACCGCGGCGGCCGGGATGATGAGCAGGCCCGCGGGACCGATGCGGTTGACTGCGATGCGGTCGGTGAACGACGCGGTTATCTTCCGCTTGGCCCACGGACCGGCGACCCCGGCGTTCGCCAGCATGATGTTCGCGATGAGAAACGCCCCGAGGAAGGCCGCGATGGCTTCCTGCCAGACGGCCAACTCGGACCCGAACAGCACTCTGCCGATGGTCTCGGGGAGCAAGGTCGGTTCGGACTGTAGCGGGACGAACCCGGTCATCAGCGGTCCACCTCCCCGAGAATCACGTCGAGGCTACCCAGTGCGGCCACGAGGTCCGGGACGTACTCGCCCTCGGCCATCGCCTCCAGCGAGTGGAGGTTGTTGAAACAGGGGCTCCGAATCTTGAACCGGCCGGGCTTGTCGGTGCCGTCCGACCGGATGTAGATGCCGAGTTCGCCCTTCGCGCCTTCGACGGCGCGGTAGACCTCGGTGTCGGGGTCGGGCTTGAGCGTCCGGGGGACGTTCGCCTGAATGTTGCGCTCGTCCTCCGGCCAGTCCTCCAGAATGTCGACACACTGGCTGATGATTTTCGCGGACTCCTCGACCTCGCGCATGCGGACGAGCAGGCGAGCGAAGTTGTCACAGCCGTCTTCGGTGACGACGTCCCAGTCGAGTTCGTCGTAGTAGCCGTAGGGGTCGTCGCGGCGCAGGTCGTAATCGATGCCCGACCCGCGGGCGACCGGACCGGTACAGCCGTACTGCTTGGCCGTCTCGGGTTCGAGGACGCCGGTGTCGATGGTGCGCGTCTGGAAGATTTCGTTGCCCGTGATGAGGTCGTGGTACTCTTCGAGGGTTTCGGGCAGGTCGTCGATGAAGTCCCGAATCTTGCCGAAGAACTCCTCGCGGGGCTCGGGCAGGTCCCAGACGACCCCGCCGAGTCGGAAGTAGTTGAACATCATGCGCTGGCCGGTGAGGTCCTCCAGAATGTTCTGGACCTTCTCGCGGTCGCGCATGGCGTACATGAAGATGGCCGTGAAGTCGCCGTAGATGTCCAGACAGAACGTACCGAGCGCCAGCATGTGGGCCGCGATGCGGCACAGTTCGGCGCTCATCGTCCGGATGACTTGGGCGTACTCGGGTACCTCGATGTCGTTCAGGTCCTCCGCCACCCGGGCGTACGCCCACTCGTTGAGCAGCCCCGCCGACGAGTAGTCCCACCGGTCGGGGTAGGGCATGATCTGGTGGCGGTACGTCCCCTGCTGGCACATCTGCTCCTCACAGCGGTGGAGGTAGCCGATGTCGGGTTCGACGTCCGCGACCTGTTCGCCGTCCAGCACCGCTTTGACGTGGAGCACGCCGTGGGTCGCTGGGTGGTGGGGACCGATATTCAGGAACATCGTGTCCGACTCGGTCGTCTCGTCCGTACTGTTCGCCAGCGGATTGACGTGCTCTTTCAGCGTGACGACCTGGGGCTTGTCCTGGTCGTAGTCGGAACTCAGCGGGTGGCCCTGCCACGTCTCGGGCAGGAGGATGCGCCGGAGGTCCGGGTGGTTCTCGTAGTCGATACCCACCAAGTCGTAGGCCTCACGCTCGTGCCACTCCGCCGTCTTGTACACCGACGCCGCCGACTCGCTGGTCGGGTTCTCCGGGTCGGTGGGGACGACCACGCTGACCTCTTGGGTCCGGTCGTCGTACTTCGTCAGGTGATAGATGCTCTCGTAGCGGTCGGCGTAGTCCTGGGCGGTGAGCATCGAGAGGTGGTCGAACCCGGCCTCGTCGCGGAGGAGTTCGAGCGTCTCCTCGACCTCGTCCGGCCGGACGACGAATCCCTCGGCGTTGAGGTGGGTCTCACGTCCGAGGACGCGGTCGCCGAGCAGGTCCTCGATGGCGTCGTAGTCGACGCCTTCGACCTGTGGAAGCTCACCCTCGGGTGCTTTCTCTTGAGAACTCATGGTGAATCAGCCCAGTTGTAGCGCATGACGAGGGTGTCCTCGTCGATGTCGTCTGCGAGCTTGTCGATGAGTTCGTCCTGTTCGAGGTCGCCGAACTGCTCCAGTTCGTAGGGCTTGACCGTCACCGGAGTCGTCTCGCCGTTGGCGATGCGCTCCTGCATCTTCACGACGCCGTAGATGAGCGCCTCGGGCCGGGGCGGACAGCCGGGGACGTGGATGTCCACCGGAATGACCTCCTCGGCGCCCTTGATGACGTTGTAGCCCTCCTGGAACGGACCGCCGGATATGGCACACGACCCCATGTTCACGACGAACTTGGGCTCGGGCATCTGGTCGTAGACGCGCTTCATCCGGGGGGCGAACTTCGAGACGATGGTCCCCGGCACGATCATCACGTCGGCCTGTCGCGGCGACGCGCGCGGCACGCCCGACCCGAATCGGTCGAGGTCGTGCTTGACCGCGTAGGTGTGCATCATCTCGATGCTGCAGCAGGCGATACCGAACTGCAGCATGAACATCGACGACCCCCGGACCCAGTTCATGAACTTGTCGAACTTGGTGAGGATGAACGGCGTGGAGCCGAACGCCTCTCGAAGCTTCGAGTTGAACCGGTTGTCCACGCCCTCCATCCGGGCTTCGCGGGTCTTCGTCTGCGGATCTGTGCTACCGTGAATCGTTTCCCGTGGTTCGTTGCTCATTGTCGTTCCACGCTCCGTTGCGAACGGTCGGGATTGCGTACCCACCGTACGGCACCGTTACGCCACGCCCAGCCGAGACCGATGACGAGAACGGCGATGAACAGCAGCATCGGGGCCAGCGCCTTCGTCAGCCCGACGCCCTCCATCGAGACCGCGCTCCTGTAGATGACCGTCCAAGGGAAGATGAGGACGGTCTCGATGTCGAAGACGACGAACAGCAGCGCGACCATGTAGTACTGTATGTTGAATCGGACTCGCGTGCCGCCCGTCGGCACCTCGCCGCTCTCGTAGGTGGCGGTTTTACCTTTCTCGGGCACGGTCGGCCGGAGCAGGCTGGAGACCGCCATCATCCCGAGCGGTATCAACAGCCCCACCAGCGCTAACGCGCCAATAGCTATCCATGGATTCATGCCGATATTCTCCTACCATCCCGAGATTATGAGCGCACCCTCATAAGCGTTGATTCTTGCGATTCGGACGAATCTGGCCGCCTCAACCCCCGTTCGTCGGCTTGGCGCTTTCTGTCGGGAAAGGGGATATTTCGTGTCGGAGGCGTCGTTCCGACGGGGAGCGTCTTCGGAACCGACACAGCGCGATACCACGTCAGTGACATTAAGCCGACCGAACCGGGGAAAAGCGGTGCGAAACGGTCGAAGGCGTCGAGTTCGGGGTCGGTTCGGCCGACTCGCGTCGGTCGGTCCGGCGGGGTCCAACGCCGTGCGGCCTCCTCCCGAAGTTGGCGGAGTATATAAATCACCGCCCGGCCGGGGGTCGTCTGCGGTCGGGCGCGGCACCGCCGGCGTCACGCTCGTACGCACGGAGAAAATCGAAGGGAAACGAAACCGGAGGCGAACGGGAGTCGTCTCACGCCAGCGCCACCGACTGAAATCCGAAACGAGCGATTACGTCGGGGTCGAGTCGGTCACTCTCTGGAATCGCGGAAGCCCGGCGTTCCCTCCTCGTGAAGTCGTCGCGACACCTCCGCGACGCCCTCCTGCAAGTCGTCGTGGTACTCGACCAGTCGGTCGCGCAACTCGTCGTGTTGGCGCGAGAGCATCTGGACGGCCGACAGCGCCGCGTTGAACGACTTGCCCGCGTCCACCGCGACGATGGGTGCGCCGGTCGGCATCCCGACCACGGAGGGAAGCGACTTCTCTTGGACCGGCACGCCGACTACCGGAAGCGGGTACGCCAGCGAGGCGGTCATGTTCGGCAGGTCGGCGGACTTGCCGCCGGCGCCCGCGATAATCACGTCCAGTCCGCGCTCTTCGGCCGTCTCGGCGTAGGCGTACATCAGTTCGGGCGTGCGGTGGGCCGACACCACGTACGTCTCGAAGGTGAACCGCGCCTCGGGCGGGTCGTCGTAGTCGGTCACTTCCTCGAATCCCAGTTCGGTTAGTGCGTCGTAGGCCCCGGGTCGTCCGTCTTCCGACCCCGCCATCACGTCGAGGTCCGAGTCGCTCCCCATCACGACGCCGATTTCCGGCGTCTCCTCGGGGTCTCTGTCTCGCTGTGCCTCCGCTCGCAGGTCGTCGATGAGTCGCCGAAGTTCGCTGTCGCTCATTGGAACGTCACCTCCTCGCGCAGGTCGCTCGCCGCGTCGAGCAGTTCGTCGGTCGATTCGCCGTCTCGCTGAACGAGCGTGAAGTGGCCCATCTTCCGGAGGGGATACACCTCGTGTTTGCCGTACCAGTGGAGACTCGCGCCCGGATAGCTCAGAATCGCGTCGTCGCCCGAAGGCTCGGCCCGCCGGCGTTCGTCCACGTCGCCCAGAACGTTGGCCGACACCACCGGACACCGGAGGTCGGTCGCGCCGAGCGGTCGCCCCGTCACGGCGCGGGCGTGTTGCTCGAACTGAGAGGTCAGCGCGCCCTCGATGGTGTAGTGACCCGAGTTGTGGGGCCGGGGAGCGATTTCGTTGACCAGAATCTCGCCCTCGCTTGCTCGCGGTTCGTCACCGCTTGCGTTCGAGGCGCTCCGCGCCTCGCTCGTCTCGAACAGTTCGATGCCGTAGACGCCCCGTCCCGACAGCATCTCCAGTACGTCCTCGGCCACGTCGCGGGCGCGTTCGGCGACCGCCTCGCCGCTCCGGGCCGGAACGACCGTCTCGCGCAGAATCTCCTCGCGGTGGACGTTCTCGCCGAGCGGGAACGTCGCAGTTTCGCCGTCCGTCCCCTTTACACCGATAATCGACACCTCGCGCTCGAAGTCGACGAACTCCTCGACCACCGCGCCGCCCTCGACCGCCGACAGCGCCTCGTCCACGTCGCTCTCGTCGGTTATGGGGACGTTACCTCGGCCGTCGTAGCCGCCCTCGCGGGCCTTGAGCATGACGGGGTAGCCGAACGCCTCGACCGCGGCCTCCAGGTCCTCGCGGTCGTCGACCTGTCGGAACTCGGGCACCGGAACCCCGGCGTCCCGCAGGGCGCGGTTCTGCACTAACTTATCCTGAATCGTCCGGAGCGTCTCGGGGTCGGGGTTGACGGGCACGTCGTACTCGTCTCCGACCGCCTCCAGCAGGTCGGGGTCGGCCAACTCGATTTCGTAGGTCAAGTAGTCCGCGCGCGCGGCCAACTCCTGAACGCCGTCCTCGTCGTCGAAGTCGCCGACGATTTGGTCGCGAGCGACCGGTGAGGCCGGGCACTCGGGCGTGGGGTCGAGGACGACCACCTCGACTCCGAGCGGCGCGGCCGCCTCCGCCAGCATCCGACCGAGCTGTCCCCCGCCGACGACGCCGAGCGTCTCTGTGTCGGTCATCTGGGCGGAGATTGTAGACGCCCCTGCATAAGATTTGCCAACTCGGGCGGTAGTTGTACAAGAACGTGGTGTGACGACGGGCGAGGTCGGTCAGTTCGACCCGCCGCTCTCGTTCGCCGTACCGCTACTCTCGTTCGCCGCGCCGCCGCCTCGACTCCCCGGCGGCAGGGCGTCCTCGTCCACGAAGAAGACCGTCTCGCTCCCCCAGAGGGTCAGTTCCTCCTCGAAGGCCCGGTAGCCGTCGAGTCGCTGGGCGACCGCCTCGCGGTCGCCGGCGCGGGCGACGACAACGGGCGGCGGGTTCGACCCGACCTCCTGTAAGTCGGTCGTGCTGTCTACCTTCGCGCCGTACATCTCGGTGTACCACGGGAGCGGCAGGCGGTCGTACCACCCGCCACCCGCGGCCCACCTGTCGTTCTTCGACTCGTTGGCGACGTAGAAGTCAGACCCGTAGTACAGCACGTCGGTCCCCTCGTTGTGCGTCGCGGCGTAGCGCACGCGTTCGAGCGTCGGCCGGAGGCCCTCGGCGGGTTGGCCGTACTGGACGAGCGCGTTCCGGTCCGATTCGGCGTCGTCGAGGTACTGGTCGGCCGGATGCATGTAGGTCGTGGTGGCCGCGGTGGTCGCCACTTGCCCGGAGACCAGCAACACGAGCAGGGCCGCGAGCGTCGCGCTCACGGCGTCGCCGTCCGTCACCGCTTCGCTTCCCCACCGGACGAGGACGGCGAGGCCGACGCCCGCGGGAATCGCCAGCGGAACCACCGCGTGGACGACCTCCCACGGGAAGGCGTTCTCCACGATGACGGGGTAGCCGAGGATGCTGACGAACCCCCAGTAGAACGTGAACGCCACCACGTCGCGGGGCTTGTCGCCGACGTAGCGGTCGACGAGGAAGCCGACGCCCGCCAGCGCCAGCAGCGCGGCCGAACTCTTCCAGAGGACCGCCCCGAGCGTCTTGAACGTGTCGAGGTACGACTTCTGGTTACCCTCGCCCCACTTGCCCACGAACGACTCCCACGACCCGAGCGTCGCCTCCTCGATTACCGCGGGGAACGTGGCGGGGTTCGAGAACGCTTTCCAGAGGCCGGGTTCGGGGATGCCCCGTGACCGCGGCGCGTAGAAGAAGACGACCACCGCGAAGAAGAAGAGGAGACCGAGGACGAGGTGAAGCACCCACCGAATAGCCCGCGGAGAGTCCATCGTCTTGCGGACCTGTTCGCGCAGGAACGCCTTCCGGTCGTCGGCCCCCGCGACGAGTTGGAGTCGGTGGTCGAGCAGTAGGACCGCCGCGCCGACCCACGTCACGACGTAGACCAGCACGTTCTCCTTGGTGGTGAACGCCAGTCCGAGCATCAGCGTCCCGGCGTAGAGGTAGCGCGGCTTGTGAGTGTCGAACAGGCGGACGTAGAAGGCGAGGGCGTACACCATGAACGCCGCGAGCAGCACGTCGTTGCGCATGAACCGCGAGTAGTAGAGGATGATGGGGTTGGCCGCGAAGAAGAGACCCACGCCTATCATCTCGACTCGGCCGAGGCGCTCGCGGAACAGCCACGCCGTCAGCGGGAGCAGTCCCGACACCACCGCGACCGGCACCCGGGCCACGAAGTCGCTCGCGCCGAACAGTTGGAACAGGTACTTGTTGACGTGATAGAGGAACGGCCCGTGGATGACCGCGTGGTACTCCCAGATGCCGTTCTCGGCGTAGCGCTGAATCCAGTAGCCGACCCGGCCCTCGTCCCAGTGGAACACCCGCGACCCGAGCGCGAAGAAGCGAAGCGACAGCGACAGCAGCGTCACCGCCAGCACCGCGACCCCGGTGCGGGTCCCGACCGCCCGCCCGAACGCGCTCACGGACTCCGGCGTCCACCGCCGGGCGCTCGCGGACTTCTCGTCTGCAGTCATGTTTTCCGAATCCATCCCGAGGGATACAAGTTTTCCGGAGAACGGTAGTTCTTTTACTCGGCCAAACCTCGACCCCGACATGGTTTCGCTCGGTCTCGTCGTCTCGCGGTTCAACCGCGAAGTAACCGACCAGATGGAAGAACACGCCCACGAGGCCGCCGCCGACCGGGGGGCCGAGGTGGTCGAGACTCGCCACGTCCCCGGTGCGTACGACTCCCCGCTCGCGGCCGACCGGTTGGCCCGGCGCGAGGACGTCGACGCGGTGGCGGTGGTCGGGACCATCGTGACCGGCGACACCGAACACGACCGCGTCATCGCCGACGCCGCCGCACAGGGCCTGACCGACGTGAGCCTCGACCGCGACACGCCCGTCACCTTCGGCGTGAGCGGACCGGGGATGTCGGGAGCGGAGGCCCGCGAGCGTGTGGAGAAGGGCAAGGAAGCGGTGGACGCGGCAGTCGAACTCGCGGAGGAACTCTAACATGCACTTTTCAGACCGAATCCAACGAGTCGAACCGAGCGCGACGCTGGCCATCAGCAACCTCGCGGCCGAACTGGAGGCCGAGGGCGCGGACGTAGTGGACCTGAGCGTCGGCGAACCCGACTTCCCGACGCCCGAGAACGTCGTGGACGCAGGACAGGAGGCGATGGACGCGGGCCACACGGGCTACACCTCCTCGAACGGCATCGCCGGACTCCGCGAGGCCATCGCGGAGAAGTTGCGGGCCGACGGACTCGACCACGAGGCCGAGAACGTTATCGTCACGCCGGGCGCCAAGCAGGCGCTCTACGAGACCGTCCAGACCCTCGTGGACGACGGCGACGAGGTCGTCCTGCTCGACCCCGCGTGGGTCTCCTACGAGGCGATGGTCAAACTCGCCGGCGGGGACCTGACCCGAGTGGACCTCGCGCCCCACGACTTCCAACTCGAACCCGCGCTCGACGAACTCGGCGACGCGATGTCCGACGAGACCGAACTGCTCGTGGTCAACTCGCCCAACAACCCGACGGGCGCGGTCTACTCCGACGAGGCGCTCGCGGGCGTCCGGGACCTCGCGGTCGAACACGACGTGACCGTCGTCAGCGACGAAATCTATCAGGAGATTACCTACGGGCCGGAACCGACCAGTCTCGGCACCTTCGACGGGATGGCCGACCGGACCGTCACGGTCAACGGCTTCTCGAAGGCCTACTCGATGACAGGGTGGCGACTCGGCTACTTCGCCGGGCCGGAGGAACTGATTTCGGAGGCCGGAAAGCTCCACTCTCACTCGGTCTCGTGCGCGACCAACTTCGTCCAGCACGCGGGCATCGAGGCCCTGCGCAACACCGACGAGTCGGTCGACGAGATGGTCGAGGCGTTCGCCGAGCGCCGCGAGTTCCTGCTCGACAGACTCGACTCGGAGGGCGTCGCGGCCCCCGAACCCGACGGCGCGTTCTACCTGATGATGGAAGTCGCCGAGGACGACCAGACGTGGTGCGAGGACGCGCTGGAGGAGGCCCACGTCGCCACCGTCCCGGGGAGCGCGTTCGGCGCGCCGGGGTACGCCCGCATCTCCTACGCCAACAGCAAGGAGCGCATCGGCGAGGCCGTCGACCGACTCGTGGACGCCGACCTGCTGTAGCCGACTCGTTTTCGCTCGGCCCGCTGCGGTTTCGACCGCCGACTCCCGTCGAGAACCCCCAGCTATCTTAAGAGTCACCCCGTCGTAGTGGCGATAGCTGTCATGTACGACACCATTCTCGTCCCCACCGACGGGAGCGACCACGCCGAACGCGCCGCGGAACACGCGTTCGACATCGCGCGTCGGTTCGACGCCACGATTCACCTCGTCAACGTCGTCGACGTGGAGTCCGCGGGCGGTCTGTTGAGCGCCGGCGGCGTGAGCGAGGAGTTCGTCGACCGACTCGAAGACCGCGCCCGCGAGACGGTTTCGGCGGTCGAGTGACTCGCAACCCCCGACGACGACGTTCACACGGCGGTCGTCAGGGGCAGGCCCGCGGAGGCAATCCTCGACTACGCCGCCGAGGAGGAAGCCGACCTCGTGTTCATGGGAACCCACGGCCGGACCGGCCTGAACCGCTACGTCACCGGGAGCGCGACCGAACGCGTCGTCCGCCTCGCGGACGTGCCGGTGTTCACTGTCCAAGCGACCGAACGGAGCGTCGTCGGCGACGGCTACGAGGACGTGCTGATTCCGACCGACGGGAGCGAGTGCGCGGAACTCGCGGTCGAACACGGTCTCGCCATCGCTCAGCGGTACGACGCGACCGTCCACGCGGTCAGCGTCGTCGACCTCCGGGCCGTGGCGGCCGGCGGCGACGCCGGTGGCGTCCCCGAAGCCGAGGTGTTGCCCACGACCGAAACCGGGGACCAACTCGACGAACGAGGAGAGAAGGCCACCGAGGCGGTCGCCGAGCGCGCCCGCGAGGCGGGCCTCGACGCCGTGTCCGCGGTCCGGCAGGGAATCCCCGTGCGGGACCTCCTCGACTACACCGAGGAGAACGACGTGGACCTCGTCGCGATGGGCACCCACGGTCGGACCGGGTTCGACCGCTACTTCCTCGGAAGTACGACCGCGAAACTCGTCCGAGCGTCCGGAGTTCCGGTCTTGACGGTCCGCGCGCCCCGAGACGACGAGTGAGGCCGAGGAGTGCGGCGGAGTCGTGAACGTGGGCACGTCCGAAGCCCCGACTCCACTCGCCGCCCGAGACGACTCGACGCTCGCCGACCCCGCTTCCCTCGGGTAGAATCCATAACAGACGATAATTGACTACATTCGTAGTAACTATTTCAAAAGTTTCCTTACCCGGCGACGAGAACCGTCGGACTCGGGGAAACATGTCCACGACCGATATCGCGGGTGACGCCGGCGCCGGCCGTAACACGTTCGTCTACGTTACCGCCGCGCTGGCCGCCCTCAACGGCCTGTTGTTCGGGTTCGACACGGGCATCATCTCGGGTGCCTTCCTGTACATCAAACAGACGTTCGCGATGTCGCCGCTGGTTCGCGGCATCGTGGTCAGCGGCGCGATGGCGGGGGCCGCGGCGGGGGCCGCGCTCGGCGGGAAACTCGCCGACCGCATCGGCCGCCGACGGCTCATCCTGCTGGGCGCGGTGGTCTTCTTTATCGGGTCGTTCACGATGGCGGTCGCGCCGAACGTCCCGGTGTTGGTGCTGGGTCGACTCATCGACGGCGTCGCTATCGGCTTCGCGTCCATCGTCGGCCCGCTGTACATCTCGGAGATAGCTCCGCCGAAGATTCGCGGGGCGCTCACCTCGCTCAACCAACTCATGGTCACGGTGGGAATCCTCGCGTCCTACTTCGTGAACTACGCCTTCGCCGACGCGGGCGCGTGGCGCTGGATGCTCGGGGCCGGGATGGTCCCTGCGGTCGTCCTCGCCGTCGGGATGGTCAAGATGCCCGAGAGTCCGCGGTGGCTGTTCGAGCACGGCCGCCGCGACGAGGCGCGGGAGGTCCTCGAACGCACCCGTCAGGGCGGCGTCGAGGAGGAGTTGTCGGAAATCGAGGCGACCGTCGAAAAACAGTCGGGGACCGGACTCCGCGACCTGCTCCAGCCGTGGCTTCGTCCCGCGCTGGTCGTCGGACTGGGACTCGCGGTGTTCCAGCAGGTCACGGGCATCAACGCGGTCATGTACTACGCGCCGACGGTGCTCGAATCGACCGGCTTCGGTAGCACGACCTCGATTCTGGCGACGGTCGGCATCGGCGTCATCAACGTCGTCATGACCGTCGTGGCCATCGCGCTCATCGACCGGGTCGGGCGGCGCGCGCTGTTGCTCGTCGGGGTCGGCGGGATGGTCGTCACCCTCGGGGTCCTCGGCGGCGTATTCTACCTGCCGGGCTTCTCGGGCGCGCTCGGGTGGTTCGCCACCGGAAGCCTGATGCTGTACGTCGCCTTCTTCGCCATCGGTCTCGGGCCGGTGTTCTGGCTCCTCATCTCGGAAATCTACCCGCTGTCGGCCCGCGGAACCGCGATGGGGGCCGTGACAGTCGCCAACTGGGGCGCGAATCTGGTGGTCTCGCTGACGTTCCCGATACTGACCGCGAACGTCGGCACCGCCGCGACGTTCTGGCTGTTCGGCGGTCTCAGTGCGGTCGCGCTGGTGTTCACCTACGCCGTGGTGCCGGAGACGAAGGGCCGTTCGCTCGAGGAAATCGAGTCCGACCTCCGGGAGAACGTCGGCACCGCCGCGGAGGGTACCCGCGGCGAGTCGCCCGACGCCGCGGACGACTGAGCGCCGAGAATCGAGAGCCGGTTTCAGTCGAGGCTGAGACCGGGGTGCCACCGGTCGACGTCAGCCTCCGCCTTCTCTCGGTCCATCTGCGCCAGAAGCTTCACCGCCAGGCTCGCGGTCTCTGCCGCGCGGTTCTCGCCCTCGGTCAGGAACTCGCCGGTCTCGCGGTTGGCGAACACCGAACAGACCGCGCCCGCCCGAAGCCCGTAGATGTTGGCGAGGGTCATGATGGCGCTGGCCTCCATCTCGATGTTCTTGACGTTCGCGTCCTTGAGGTTCTCGACGAGTTCGTCGCTCCCGGCCGCCTCGAAGCCCTCGAAGCCGGGACGGCCCTGCCCGGCGTAGAAGCTGTCGGCGCTCATCGTGACGCCGGTATGGTAGTCGTAGTCGAGGCGCTCGGCGGCGGCGACGAGCGCGGAGACGACCTCGTAGTCGGCGACCGCGGGGTAGTCCTCCCGGACGTAGGCGTCGCTGGTGCCCTCCTGACGGACCCCACCGGTCGAGATGACGAGGTCGCCGACCTCCATCTCCGGTTGGATGGCGCCGCAGGAGCCGACCCGAATGAACGTGTCGACGCCGACGCGGGCCAACTCCTCGACCGCGATTGCCGCCGAGGGACTCCCGATGCCCGTCGAGGTCACGCTGATGGGCGTCCCCTCGTAGTCGCCGGTGACGGTCCGGTACTCGCGGTGCTTGGCCACCTCGTCGGCCGAGTCCCAGAACCGGGTTATCTTCTCGATGCGCTCGGGGTTGCCGGGCAGGAGGACGGCGTCGGCCACGTCGCCCTCGCCGACCTCGATGTGGTACTGCACGTCGTCGTTCGGGTCTTCGCTGTCGCCGGTCATGCCGTCTGTTGACTCGGCGGCGCGGCTTAAAGGGTTCGTCGCGTCGCCGGAATCGGGGCGGGCTACCGGAAACGAGGGGCTTTTCTCCGGGGGTCGGGAACGATTCCACGTGTCGCGCTATCGAGACGCCGGGTTGTTCGCCTTCCTCGCGGCCGCGTGGGGCGGGTCGTTCGTCGCCATCGAAGTCGGACTGGACTCGCTGCCGCCGCTATTGTTCGCGGCGTTGCGATACGACTTCGGCGCGGTCCTGCTCGTCGCGTACGCGGCGGTCGCCCGCGACCGCTGGCTACCCAGAACTCGCGGCGACTACCGGTCGATACTCGTCATCGGCGTGTTCCTCATCACCGCGGCGAACGGCCTGCTGTTCGTCGGTCAGCAGTACACGACCGGCGGAGTCGCGGCAATTCTGTACAGCCTGAATCCGGTGCTGACGACGGGATTCGCCCGGAGTCTACTACCCGACGACCGACTGTCGCCGCTCGGACTGCTCGGCCTCCTCGTCGGACTCGCCGGCGTCGCGCTGGTCGTGCGTCCCGACCCGGCGAACCTCCTCGCGGGCACGACCGGGAAGTTGCTGGTCGTCCTCTCCGCGGCCAGCGTCGCGCTCGGGAGCGTCCTCCTCCGGCGGACCGCGCCGACCGCCGACAGCGTCGCGACGACCGGGTGGGGAATGGCCGTCGGCGCGCTGTTGATGCACGGCGCGAGCCTCGTCGGTGGAGAGACGCCCCGCGTCGCCGACGTACTCGACCCGCAGGTGCTCCTGCCGTTGGGCTACCTCGCGGTGGTCGCCACCGCGGCGGCGTACGCCGTCTACTTCGGACTGTTGGAGCGCCACAGTCCGGTCCAAGTCAACCTCGTCTCCTACCTCGTTCCGATAGTGACGGCGGTGGCCGGATGGCTCCTGCTCGACGAGTCGCTGACCGCGCCGACGGTGGTCGGCTTTCTGGTCGTCCTCGTCGGATTCTCGCTCGTAAAACGCGAGGCGCTGGCAGGGTTCGTGAGTCGCCGAGCGGCTTGAGTCGTACCACCGCTCGGGGCGACCCCGCCCGGAGCGACTCCGTTCGACGGCCCGCACCGAACTCTCGACGGAATCTACTCGCCGGCTACTCCAGCATCTCCTCGGTGATAGTGTTCGGCAAGAGTTGACCGAGCGTGTACTCGGTCCGGTCGTCGCCCTCGTCGCAGACGACCGGCAGGTCGTCGTCGCAGAACTCCGCGAGCGTCTGTCTGCACATCCCACAGGGAGTGACGCCGTCCCGAGCGCCGGAACTGACCGCTAGCGCGTCGAACTCGCGGTGGCCCTCCTTGACCGCCTCGGCGACCGCGACCTCCTCGGCGTGGAGGGAGTTGCTGTAGTTGGCGTTCTCGATGTTACACCCGACGTAGACGCTCCCGTCGGCGGTCCGGAGCGCCGCGCCGACCGTGTAGTCAGAGTAGGGGACGTGTGCCCGCCCCTGCACCTCGCGGGCGGCCTCGATGAGTTCGTCCATGGTGGCGGAGATTGACGGTCGCAGGTCAAATATCTCCCGTCTGCGCGTCGCGGTTCCGGTCGCCCGACGACTGCGCTACCCCGACCTACTCGTTAGCTTCCGAGCCAATCGTTGTCGGACACGTCGTACCCGTTCCGGTTGCAGAACTTGCGCGCCCGGCGGCGGACCGGCCTCGACCCCGGTCGCTTACCGGTCGTCTCCAGTTGCTCGACTATCCAGTCGGCCACGACCGCGATTCCCTCGTCGTCGTCGTCCGGTTCGATGTCTTCGAGCGCCCGGAACGTCTTCCGGTACATCTCGTACTGCTGTTCGCGGTCGTCGGCGTCGGTTCGGGAGTCGTCGGCCTCTTCGATGCGGTCCATCGCGGATTCGATTGTCACACCGCTACGTACGGTCCCACGATAGTAAAACTCCGGACCGCTCGGAGGGTCTCGCTACTCCTCGCCCGACTCGTAGTGGTCGCCCGCCGCGTCCGGAATCCGGGTGCGGCCGACGAACGCCAGCACGACGATGACCGTCACGTACGGGATGACGCCGATGAGTTCGCTCGGGACGGAGTAGCCGAGCTGCTGGAGTCGAATCTGGAGCGCGTCGAGGCTGGCGAACAGGAACGACGCGCCGAACGCGCCCAGCGGGTTGTAGTTGCCGAAGAGGTAGGCCGTGATGCCGATCCAACCCCGGCCGTTGACCATCGTCGTGCCGCCGCCGATGAACTGTCCGACGCGGCCGAGCGCGAGTCCGGCACCGCCGAGACCCGAGAAGAACCCGGAGAGCAGGACGCCCGAGTAGCGAACCTTCCGCACGTCCACGCCCACGGTGTCGAGCGCCTTCGGGTTCTCGCCGGAGGCCTCTATCCAGCGGCCGAACGCGGTCCGGTTCAGCACGTACCACGCGGCCGGAACCGAGACGAGCATCATCACGACCGGCGGGTTCGCCTCGGCGACGAGGAGGTCGAAGTTGTTGAGCGTGGCGACCGGCGGACTGTTGACCTGCCCCCAGATGACCTTGCTGGCGAACGGCGCGAGACCGAGCGCGATGAGCCACACCGCCAGTCCCGCGATAATTTGGTCGGCCTTGAACTCGATGCAGACGACCGCGAACAGCAGGGCGAACAGCACGCTCGCCAGCACCGCGGCGACGAACCCTATCCAGAGTTGGAGTTGGGTCGGGTTCCCGCCGCTGATGGTCCCGGCTACCGCGACGGAGGTGAACGCCGAGATGATGAGCAGGCCCTCCAGCCCGATGTTGATGACGCCGCTCTTCTCGGCGAAAATGCCCCCGAGCGCCGCGAACGCGATGGGGACCGTGAGTCGGAGGACCGACCGGATGTAGTTCGCGTCCACGATGCGGACGATTTCGGACACCGGACTCTCCGGGAAGAACAGTTCGACCGCGAGCAGTGCGACGACTATCAGCACCGCGGCACCGGCGAGCCACCGCTGTTTACGAGAGGGTTCGGCGTAACTCATCGCTCGTCACCTCCTTCGTCTCCGGCGGTAGTTCCGTCTGTCGTCTCGCCCGCGCCAGTCGCGGTCTCGTCCACACCGACCGTGGTCTCGCCCGCGCCGTCGGTGGCGACAGTCGGCCGTTCGTCGCCGAACCGGAAGCGCGCCCCGACCATGCGGAAGAACTCCGGCATGGCGATGAAGAGGATGATGAGACCGCGCAGGACCCCGACCAACTGCTTGGGGACCGCGAGTTGGAACTCGATGGCGAGGCTCCCGGTCTTCAGCGCGCCGAACAGCAGCGCGGCCGGGACCACGCCGAGCGGGTTGTTGCCCGCGAGGATGGAGACCGTGATGCCGTCGAAACCCAGCGACGGGATGCCTGTCTGCCAGCGCGAGGCGACCATCAGGACGTAGACCGCGCCGCCGAGACCCGCGAGCGCGCCCGACACGCCCATGCTGGAGACCATCATGCGCTTGGAGTCGACGCCGCCGTACTCGGCGGCCTCCGGTTGGACGCCGCTGGTCCGGAGGTCGTAGCCGAACGACGTGCCGTTGAGCATCCAGTAGATGCCCGCGACGAGCGCGAGCGCGCCGACGAGCGCGAGCATCGAGAAGACGGTGCTGTCGAAGAAGACCGCCTGCAGTTGCGCGAATCCCGGAATCGACCGGGTCTGGACGGTCTGGCTCTGGGGGTCCTTGAACACCTCCGAGACGAGCGTGAACGCGACGCCCGACGCGACGAAGTTGAGCATGATGGTCGTGATAACCTCGTTGGCGTCGGCGTAGGCCTTCAGCGCGCCCGGAATCGCGCCCCAGAGACCGCCGACCAGCGCGCCGACGAGCAGGCCGACCGCGATGAGAACCAGTCCGCCGAGGACACCCACCGGGACGAACGGCGCGACCCAGAGGACCGACATCGCGGTTCCGAGCGCGCCCAACACGAGTTGGCCCTGCGTCCCGATGTTGAACATCCCGGCGCGGAACGCCACCGCGACCGAGAGACCGGTGAACAGCAGCAGCGTGGTCTCTTTGAGCGTGATGGCGAAGTTGTACGGCGGCCACGCCGCGCCGACGAGCATGACGCGGTACACCGAGACGGGGTCGTAACAGAACGACCCGACGCCGCCGAGCGCGAAGAACGGCGACTGGCAGGTCGCGACCCACCCGGAGACGAGGATGATGAACGCGCCCACGACGACCGAGAGCGCGAGCGCCGCGAAACTGATGAGGATGCGCTCGGCGGCGGAGGCGTCCACGAGGCGGGCGAGCGCGCGGTCTGCTCTGGTCTGCCACGACTCCGACCCGTCGTCTGGCGCGTCGCGGCCGTCGCCCGAGGAGTCGCTCATCGCTCACCTCCCGGAGCGTCGGCGATGCTCGGCGCGTCCTCGGGCGTCTGGCCCGCCATCAGCAGGCCGAGTTCCTCCTCGGTCACGCGGTCGGGGTCCACCACGTCCACGATTTCGCCCTCGTACATCACGCCGAGTCGGTCCGATAGCTGTTGGACCTCGTCGAGTTTCGAGGAGACGAGCAGGATGGACTTGCCCTCGCGCCGGAGGTCGAGGATGCGCTCGTGGATGAACTCGATGCTCCCCACGTCCACCCCGCGAGTCGGGTGGGAGGCGACCACGACCTCCGGGTCGCGGGCGAACTCCCGGCCGACCACGAACTTCTGCTGGTTGCCGCCCGACAGCGACTCGGCCTCGGCGTCGGCGTTCGGCGGTCGAACGTCGTACTCCTCGATGATGTCCTCGGCGTGGTCGCGCGTGCCGTCCCAGTCGATGCGACCGCCCTCGGCGAATTCGGGGGTGTGCTGGCTCCCGAGCAGGCCGTTCTCCACGAGGTCGAACTCCATGACCAGACCGCGCGCTTGGCGGTCCTCGGGCACGTAGGCCATCCCGGCGTCGATGCGCTCGCGCCGCGAGAGGTCGGTCACGTCCCGCCCGTACATCGAGACCGTCCCCTCCTCCGGCGTCGTGAGGCCGGTAATCGCTTCGACGAGTTCCGACTGGCCGTTGCCGTCCACTCCGGCGATGCCGAACACCTCGCCCTCGCGCGCGGTGAGGTCGACGTCGCCGACCTGCTCGACGCCCCGGTCGTCGGTGACTCGGAGGTCAGACACCGACAGGCCCACCTCGCCCGGTTCCACGTGGTCCTTGTCCGCTTCGAGCAGGACCTCTCGGCCGACCATCAGTTCGGCGAGTTCCTCCCTGCTCGTCGCGTCGGCGTCCACGGTGCCGACGTTCTTGCCGTCCCGGAGGACCGTGATGTCGTCGGCGGCGTCCATCGCCTCGCCCAACTTGTGCGTGATGAAGATGATGGTCTTGTCCTCGGCCGCGAGTTCGTCGAACACGCCGAACAGGTCCTCGACCTCTTGGGGCGTCAGCACCGCGGTCGGTTCGTCCAGAATCAGCACGTCCGCGCCGCCGTACAGCGCCTTCAGAATCTCGACGCGCTGTTGGACGCCGACGCTCACGTCCTCGACGCGGGCGGTCGGGTCGACGTCGAACCCGTAGCGCTCGCTGAGGTCCCGAACGTCCTGTCTGGCCTGCGCGCGGTCCATGGCGAGTCCGCCCCACTTGCGGGGTTCGTGGCCGAGGACGATGTTCTCGGCCGTGGTGAGGGTGTCGACCAGCATGAAGTGCTGGTGAATCATCCCGACCCCGGCGTCGATGGCGTCCCGCGGCGTGTCGAACTCGCGGGGTTCGCCGTGCAGGTTGACGGTCCCGCCCTCGGGTTGGTAGAGACCGTACAGTACGTTCATCAGCGTCGTCTTGCCAGCGCCGTTTTCGCCGAGGAGGGCGTGGACGCTTCCCTCCTCGACTTCGAGGTCGACCTCGTCGTTGGCGACGACGCCGGGGAATCGCTTGGTGATTCCCTGTAGGTGGACGGCTACGCTCATCTTTGGTCGGTGTTCTTGGCCTGCCCGCTTAAGCGACCCGGATTTGTGAAGGAGATTTCAGGGATAATAGGTGTTCACGGAGTCGCACTCCGCCGTTTCCCTCCCGCCCTTCGTCGCTTCCGTCGGCCGTCGCCACCTCCGCCAGTCGTCCCCGCCGGTCGTCGCCACATCCGTCGATCGTTGCCGACGGATATCGCGTCTCTCGGAAATCGTCTCCGCCGACCGCCTCCGGTCTTCGGGTCGGTCGCTACTGAGTGGTCGTCGTCTCGCGTCCGACCGCAGACGGCTTGGTCGGGACCGTTATCTCGCCGCTCACTATCTTCTGTTCGGACTGCTGGAGCGCCGACTTGACCTCTTGGGGAATCTCGGACTCCAGCGCCGAACTGTAGACCGCCTCGACGCCGTTCTTTTCGAGTCCGAGACGATTGACCGCTCCGCCCTCGAAGTTGCCGTTCGTGACGTTCCGGATGGACCGGAAGACCGCCTCGTCGACGTGTTTCACCATGCTGGCCAGAATCACGTCGGCGTACTTCGGCAGGCTTCTGGACTGGTCGGCGTCGACGCCGATGGCGTAACGGCCCTTGCTCTGGGCCGCCCTGAACACGCCGGTTCCGGTGCCGCCCGCGGCGTGGTAGATGATGTCCGCGCCGTTCTCGTACATCGAGTTGGCGATGGACTGGCCCTGCGCGGGGTCGTTCCACGCGCCGGCGTAGGCCGTCAGCACGTTCACGTCCGGGTTCGCGTGCTGGACGCCGGCCAAGTATCCCGCCTCGAACTTCTTGATGAGCGGAACCTCCTTGCCGCCGACGAACCCGACCGTGGTCTGGTCGTTGGTCTGGCCGGCGCCCGCGCTGAAGTCCATCGTCGTCATCAGGCCCGCGAGGTGGCCGACCTGGAACGACCCCTGATGCTCCTTGAACACGTAACTGGCGACGTTCGGCATCTCGACCACGGTGTCCACGACCATGAACTTCTGGTCGGAGAACCGCTGGGCGTTCTGACGGAGGGCGTCGGCCTGCACGAATCCGATGCAACAGATGAGTTCGTAGTTCGGATTCCGCGACCGGGCGAACCGCCGCTGGAGCGTCGCCACGTCGCTCGGACTCCCGGGTTCGGCGTTCTGGAACTTCACCGAGAGTTGTTCGGCCGCCCGCTGGACCCCGTCGTGGGCCATGTCGTTGAACGAGTTGTCCCCCAGTCCGCCGGTGGCGTACACCATCCCGACGTTGGTCGGGTCCTGCAAGCGTCCGACCGTCCCGAACGCGGCCGCCCCGCCCAGTGCTTGCAGAAACCGACGTCGCTGTTTTGCTTTCCCCCGCATACACACCACGTCACCATCGAACGTGATGAATCCGATGCTTTGTTGCTTGCCGTCTGTGCCGAAACCGAGAGAAAAGTGTCGACGACCGAGGTTTAGACGTTCTCGGGCTTGGTCGGGACCGTGATGTCGCCGTTCACGATCTTCTTCCGCGAGGATTCGAGTTCCGACTTGACGGAGTCGGGAATCTTGGAGCCGATCTTGTTACCGTAGACGGCCGCGACGCCGTTCTTCTCCAGTCCGAGTCGCCGGACCGACCCGCCGTCGAAGTTACCGTTGATGGTGCGCTCGATCGACTTGTAGACGGCCTCGTTGACGTACTTGACCATGCTGGCGAGGATGACGTTGCTGTACTTCGGCAGACTCTTGGACTGGTCGGAGTCGACGCCGATGGCGTAGCGGCCCTTGCTCTGGGCGGCCTTGAAGATGCCGTTGCCCGTCCCGCCCGCGGCGTGGTAGACGATGTCCGCGCCGTTCTCGTACATCGAGTTGGCGATGGACTGACCCTTGCCCGGGTCGCTCCACGTGCCCGCGTACACGGAGGAGACTTCCACGTCGGAGTTGGCGTGCTTGACGCCGGCCTTGAATCCGGCCTCGAACTTCTTGATGAGCGGAACCTCCTTGCCGCCGACGAATCCGACCTTCAGGTCGCCGTTGGTCGAGGCCGTCACTTCCTTGCCCTCGGCCGTCGCCGTGGTCTCGAAGTCACGGGAGGTCAGCAGGCCGGCGAGGTTCCCGACTTGGAACGAGCCCTGGTGTTCCTTGAATCGGTAGCTGGCGACGTTGTCCTTCTCGACTGTCGCGTCCACGACCATGAACTTCTGGTCGGAGAACTGCTCGGCGTTCTTCTGAAGTTTGCTCCGCTGGACGAACCCGATACAGCAGATGAGTTCGTAGTCCGGGTTGCTCGACCGGGCGAGCTTCTTCTGGAGCGCCGACACGTCGCTCGGACTCGACGGTTCGGTGTCCTTCGACTTCACCGAGAACTCCTTCTCGGCCTTCGTGACGCCCTTGTGGGCCATGTCGTTGAACGAGTTGTCACCCAGTCCGCCGGTCGCGTACACCATCCCGACGTTGGTCGTGTCCGAACCGCTGCCGCCGCCGCTACCGCCGATGCACCCCGCGAGTCCCGTTCCGAGCAAGCCCGCGCCGCCTACTTTGAGCATCCGCCGTCTACCCTCGTCGATTTTTACCATCTTATCGTATCCAGTTCGGCAGGTCCTCATAAAACCGTCGCTTCACAATCAAAAACCATGGAAAATACGGCGTAGGTGACGCCTCGCCGACGCTTTCGGCGACCGCCGAACCTCGGCCGATTTCAGGACTCCGCGCCGACCGCGTCCTCCACGACCTCGCTCGCCTCCGACACCAGCGCGTCCACGTCGTCGCTCTCGGCGTAGATTCGGACGTAGGGTTCGGTCCCGCTCGGACGGACCAGCACCCACGACCCGTCGGGCAGAGTCGCCCGGACACCGTACTCGGTCGCCACCTCCGCCTCGGGGAACCGGTCGGGAATCGCGGTCTCCAGTCGGTCCATTACCGCGGTCTTGGCGTCGTCGGGACACGAGACGCTGACCTTCCGGTAGGGGCGCTCCGTGACCGGTTCCCGGAGCGGCGCGAGACCGCCCGCCTCGGCCACGAGGCGAGAGACGACCGCCGCGCTGGTCACGCCGTCTATCCACCCGCCGAACCGGGTGTGGACGTGCTTCCACGGTTCGGCCGCGAAGACGACCTCGGTGTCCTCGTCGCCGTCGGCGCGCGCCGCGGCGATGCCCTCGTGGAGCGCCCCGAGGCGGACGCGCTCGACGCGGCCGCCCGCCGCCTCGACCTGCTCGTCGATGCGGCCCGAGGCGTTCGGCGTCGTCACGACCACGGGGTCGCTCGCGTCGCTCGCGTCGGTGTAGTGGGCCGCGAGGACCGCGACCACGGTGTCCTCGTGGACGACTCCGCCGTCGCCGTCGAGGATGACGATGCGGTCGGCGTCGCCGTCGTGGCCGATGCCGAGGTCGGCCTCGGGGTCGTTCCGGAGGAACTCCCGGAGGTCCCCGAGCGTCTCGGGCGTCGGTTTGCTCTCCCGGCCGGGGAAGTGGCCGTCGACGTTGGCGTTCAGAGTGACGACTTCCGCGCCGAGGTTCCGGAGGACCTGCGGGGTCGCCACGGCGGCCATCCCGTTGCCGCAGTCGACCACGACCCGCAGGCCGTCGAGCGGTGCGCCCTGCCCCTGCGCGTACTCCACGACGGCGTCCCGGTAGTCGTCGAGGACGCTCACGCGCTCGCTCTCGCCCCACTCGTCCCACGGGACCGGCGGGTCGTCGGCCTCGACCCGGTCCTCGACGGTCCGTTCGGCGTCGCGGTCGTACTCCTCGCCGTCCGCGAAGAGCTTGATGCCGTTGTCCGTCGGCGGGTTGTGGCTGGCGGTCAGCATCGCGCCGCGACGACCCCGCGAGGCGAACGCCAGCGCCGGGGTCGGGAGTTGGCCCGCCCGGCGAACGTCGGCCCCGGCGCTCTCGAGTCCGGCCTCCATCGCGGCGGCGAGCGCCGTCCCGGTCTGGCGACCGTCGCGCGCGACGACGAACTCGTCTCCGTCGCGTCCCGCGGCCCGACCGACCGCCAGCGCGAGTTCCGGCGTCACCGTCTCGACTGCGCTCCCGCGGATGCCCGCGGTCCCGAAGAGATTCATACCTCGACTTCGGGGGGCGGGACACTTAGTGTTCCGCGATTCGACGCGACGGCCCCGGCGCTCGTCGCCCCACGACTCGGAACCGGGACGGAGAGCGGGCCGTCTCCCCGTGAGACTAAACCCTCGTCCGTCGTATCCCCCGGTATGGAGTTTCCGGATATCACCGACCCGGAAGGGTTGTTCGACGTCGTTCTGTGGGGCATCGTCCTGCTGGCCGCTATCGGACTCGCGTTCCTGTTGCTGTTCGGGTCGTTCTGACGCCGCTCATTAGATGGCGTCGGCAGGCGGGCCGTCCGTGAGTGATTGGCCCGCCGTCGACGAAACACGAGCGTCGCGTGAGACGGAGCGGGAGCTAACGAGTCGGTACGCGTCGAATCGGTCGAAGTGGTCGAGCGGAGGTAAGGGTCGCCGACGAGCGGCGGCGGGGACTCAGAGTTCGACGCCGCTCGGGATGAGACTGTGTTGGCGGAGGAGGTTCCCCTCGCCGTTGTAGACGAGGAAGGTACTCTTGTCGTACTCGACGAGGTGTTCGCCGTTGATGCTGATTTCGACGTGGTAGCGTCCGTCCATGTCACCGGTCGATTTCCCGTACTCCCGGGCCGCGGTGATGAACTTCAGCACGTCGTCGGCGTCCTCGTTGAGTTCCAACACGAAGTCACCCGTGATGCGGTTGGTAACGCTGACGACGCCCGTGGTCTCGTCGTCGTCCACGGGACCCTGCAACCGGAAGGCCACGTCGGTCTCCTCGGCGTCGAGCAGCTCGTCGTCTGTCCCCGTGAGGCGCTCGCGGAGCGTCGAGGAGGGGCCCTCGAAGTCGATGCTTACCGTCGGTTTCTTGGCTTCGTCGCCCTCCTCGACCCAATCGACGTTCCGAACCTCCAGCGTGAAGTAGTCGCGCCTCATTCCGTACCCACCTCTACGGTCCGGCGCGTCATGAACGTAACGCCACTGGCAGTCTCCCCGTCGCTCGAAGAAAGTCCGAATTACTCCGCCAGAAACCGGTCGGTCCGGTGATGCATCTCACCGTACCTGCCGCGCGTCCGTCCCGTCCGAGCGGTCGCCGCGCTACCCCAGCAGGACGAGCAGGAGGAAGAACGCGACGAGAAATCCGACGAGGACCAGAATCGCCTTCACGCCGTCGGTCAGCAGCGGCGAGTTGTTCGACCCGGTGATATCGCCGTCCATCCCGCCGAATCCGCCGTCGCCGCCGTCGCCGAACATACTCACGCGTCAGTGGTCGCGGCTATAAGCCTTCTGTGCGCCGCGGAGTGCGGTTCGGTCGTCGGACTATCGGTGGCGAACTGTCACTCTCGACGGGCGACGAGCAGCGTCCCGCCGAACAGGTAGAGGAACGCGACGCCGACCGGAATCGGCAGACCGGGAAACGCGCCGGTCCAGAGCAACCACGTCGCCACCGAGAGGACGACGCCCGCGAGCGCGAGCAGGCCGCCCATCGCCCGCACCGGGTCGATGGTCGCCTCGACGCGGTCCTCGAACCGGTAGAGGAGGACGCTCAGCACCACGGCGGCGGCGACCACGGCCGCGCCGACCGTCCACGCTTGATACGCGGCCGCTATCGAGTGGCCCTCCTGATAGGCCAGCGCGCCGAGGGGCGTCTGGACCGCGACGGCCTTCGAGATGGAGATGCCGAAGACGTACCGGACCTGAAAGAACGGGAAGCGGACGAACAGGACGCTACCGACGCCCGAGAGCGTCGAGTAGGTGACGTTCCACGGGAGGAGTGCGGAGAGCCACGCCGCCACCACGGCCAACTCGCCCGCGTACTCTGACCGAACCCAGACCATGCGCGTCACACCGAAAGCAGGGGAGTAAAAGCTACCGGACGAGCGAAAGCGGGCCCGCCCGCGAACACGAGTCCGCTCGCTTCCCCGGAGTCCGGGTAGCAGGCGGAAGCACGAGCAGACGATTGCGGACGGGAAGCAGACCGTTCGGGCGAAACGGTCGTGCGAGGACGGAACCACGAGCGGTCGGGCGCGGGCCGGTGTGTCGCGTGACCGGTAATTTAAGTACCACCGCTGTGATGTGGCGCGTAAACTGTCGGGGCGGCCGCGAACGCCTCCGCCGCCCGCGAGTTCCGACCCACCATGTCTCAGTCGCCCCTCTCCGAGTGGACCGACGACGTGCGGATACGCATCCGGGAGTTCCAGCGGACGCTCCGCCGGACCGTCGAAGTCCTCCGGGGGACCACCATCGACGCCGGGGAGTACGACCCCGGCGAACACGGTCCGCTGACGACATTCTCGGGATTGGAGGGGTACGAGGAACGGGAGCGCTACTGGGTCGACGCGCCGTTCGCGTTCGTCTCCGTCAACTACGACGACGTGGAGAACGAGTACCTGTATCACGTCGTGGAACCGGAACTGGACGACCTCGAAACCGAACTTCTCGACCGCCTGCTGTCGGACATCCGCGACTCGCTCGTCCACCGCCGGGAGGTTCGGGCGGACGCCGACGACCCGGCCACCGCAGAGACCGTGCTGAAAGACGAACTCGAAGAACTCCTGTCGATGTACGGCGTCGAGGTGGACGTCGCGAGCTTCTACCGCCTGTTTTACTACCTCTACCGGACGTTCCGCGGGTTCGGAAAGCTCGACCCCCTCATGCACGACCCGCACATCGAGGACATCTCCTGCGACGGCTACGACCTGCCGCTGTTCGTCTACCACGACGAGTACACCGACATCGAGACGAACGTCGTCTACGCTCAGGAGGAACTGGACAACCTCGTGGTCCGACTCGCTCAGCAGTCGGGCCGGCACGTCAGCATCGGCGACCCCGTGGTCGAGACGACCCTCCCCGACGGGTCCCGTGCGGAGCTGGCGCTGGGCGAGGAGGTGACGCCCCGCGGGTCGGCGTTCACCATCCGGAAGTACGCCGAGGAACCGTTCACGCCCATCGACCTCGTGGAGTACGGCACGTTCAGCCTCGACCAGATGGCGTACCTCTGGCTGGCCATCGAGTCGAACAAGTCGCTCATCTTCGCCGGCGGGACGGCCTCGGGCAAGACCACCTCGATGAACGCCATCTCGATGTTCATCCCGCCGCGCTCGAAGGTGCTGACCATCGAGGACACCCGCGAGTTGGCGCTCTACCACGACAACTGGCTGTCGTCGGTCACCCGCGAGCGCCGGGGCGAGAGCGCCGACATAACGATGTACGACCTGCTTCGCTCGGCGCTTCGCCACCGCCCGGAGTACATCGTGGTCGGGGAGGTCCGCGGCGAGGAGGCGATGACCCTGTTTCAGGCGATGAACACGGGTCACACGACCTACTCGACGATGCACGCCGACTCGGTCCAGACGGTCATCAACCGCCTCGAAAACGAACCCATCAACGTCCCGCGGGCGATGATTCAGAGCCTCGACATCCTCTCGGTCCAGACGCTGACCTACGTGGGCGACGAGCGCGTGCGCCGGAACCGCGTCCTCGCCGAAATCGACGGCATCGACCAGCGGACCGGGGACTTGGACTACTCGACCGCGTTCTCGTGGAACGCCAACGAAGACGACTTCCGGAGCAGCGACAGCAACGTCCTCGACGAGATTCAGGACGAGCGCGGGTGGTCGCGGAGCGAACTCCTCGAAGAACTCCGGAACCGCGAGCGCGTCCTCCAGTACCTCCGCGAGCGAGGCGTCTCGGACTACCGGCGGTTCACCGCGATGATAAACGAGTACTACTCCCATCCCGAGCGCGTGCTGGACACCATCGAGTTGGACGCCGAGGTCTCGACCGGGTTCGACTGATGTGGGGGTTCCTGGCGCTCGCGCTGGTCGCTCTCTCCGCGGTCCCGGTCGCGCTCGCGCCGGTCTCCCGGCGGGCCGACCGCCTCGTCGTCTTCCTCGCGCTGACCGCGTTCGGCGGATGGGTCGCCGAGCGCGGCAGGCGACGGACGCGTCGGAGCAGACTCCTCCAGTCGGTCCACGCCGGCGAGACCTACCGCATGTTCGCGGCCAAGACCCTGCTGTACGCGGGGTACGCCGCAGTTGTCGGGAGCATCGCCGGAGTCTACCTCGTCGCGGGCGCGCTGGCAGTTCTCCGGGTCTCGCCCGAGGCGATGCGCGAGACCCTGCCCGCGCAACTCGACTTCCTCGCCGGTCTGCTCGTCGTCCCGAACCTCTCTACGGGCGAGTGGTTCGCGCTCCTGCTGGCGACCAGCGCGACCCTCGGGGTGGCGTCGGGCGTCCTGACCTACTGGCTCCGGTGGGAGAACCTCTCGTACCGGGCGAACGCCCGCGAGCGGAAGATAGACGAGAGCCTCGCTCGGACCGTGGCGTTCGTCTACGCGCTCTCGCGGAGCGGGATGGCGTTCCCCGAGATTCTCCGGACGCTGGCGCGCAACCGGGCGGTGTTCGGCGAGGCCGCCGCGGAGGTCGCGGTCGCGGTCAAGGCGATGGACTACGCGGGGTTGGACATGCTGTCGGCCATCGAGCGCCTCGCCGAGCGCACGCCAAGCGAGAAGTTCGGCGAGTTCGCCGACAACCTCGCCAGCGTCCTCCAGAGCGGCCGAAGCATCTCGTCGTACCTCGACACCCAGTACCGGCGGTATCAGGAGGACGCCGAGGCCCAGCAGGCGGCGTTCCTCGAACTGCTCGCCACGCTCGCGGAGGGGTACGTCTCGGTGTTCGTCGTCGCGCCACTGCTGTTCATCACCATCCTCGTCATCATGGGGCTGATGGCGCTGGGAGACACCCTGCCGCTCCTCCGCATGCTGGCGTACTTCGCCATCCCGCTGGCGAACGTCGGGTTCGTAATCTACCTCGACAGCATCACGGAGTCGCTCCGGGCGAGTCGCGAGGACCGCGACATCGACCTCGCGGCCGCGGCGCTCGCGGGCGTCCGGCGCACGGACGCGCCCACGGCCGAGCGAACGGGCGTCGAGCGCCCGGGCGCGGACGGCGGCCGGACCGCGGACCCGACTCCGAGCGCCGTCCGACCGGACGGCGGAAGCGGGGTCGCCGACGCGGCCCCCGACGCCGACCCGGCGGTGCTGAACTTCGAGCGCCTCGACGCCTTCGAGAACGTCCGCTGGCTTCGGGAGGCGCTGGCGGACCCGACCCGGACCCTGCGCGAGAACCCGGTCGTCGTCCTCTACGCTACCGTACCGCTCGGACTGCTCTCGATTCTGCTCCGGTCGTGGCCCCACCTCGCGGACGGGACGCTCACGCTCCGGGTGTTCGACGACTTCGTGGTGCAGGCCGCGCTGTTCGTCGTCGGCACGTTCGCCGTGGTTCAGGAGCTCCACCGGCGGCGCACCGCCGCGATAGAGGCCGCGATTCCGGACTTCCTCGACCGCCTCGCGAGCGTGAACGAGGCGGGGATGTCGGTGGTCGAGAGTTTCGAGCGGGTCTCGCAGAGCGACCTCGGTGCGCTCGACGCGGAGGCCCGACGGCTCTGGACCGACATCGAGTGGGGCGTGGACGCCGAAACCGCGCTCTACCGGTTCGAGGACCGCCTCGACACCCCGACCGTCACCCGGACGGTCACGCTCGTCGCCAACGCGATGCACGCCAGCGGCGATATCGCGCGCGTCCTCCGCATCGCGGCCGACGACGCGCAGGACACCCGGCGACTCGAACGGAAGCGCCGCCAAGAGATGCTGACCTACCTCGTCATCATCTACCTCTCGTTCGCCGTGTTCCTCGTCATCGTCGGCGCGCTGAACAGCATCCTCATCCCGAACCTGCCGACCGACGCCGCCGCGTCCGCGGGCGGCACCCCGGTCGGCGGCGGCCCGTTGTCGGAGATTTCGAGCGTGAACGTCGAAGCCTACACCCTGCTGTTCTTCCACACGTCGCTGGTCCAGGCGGTCTGCTCGGGCCTCGTCGCCGGACAGATGGGCGAGGGGAGCGTCCGGAACGGCGCGAAGCACGCGACGATACTGCTGGCCGTGGCCTACGCGGTGTTCCTGTTTCTGCCCTAATCGGTCGGTGACGCGGTCCCGGAACCCGCTCGGCGACCCGGTCCCGAAACTCGCTCGGCATCCGGGACGAGGCGAGTCGCCCCCTCGCTGACCCGCTTCACAGGCCGAACACCTAAGACCGCGTTGACCGTCGTATCGAACATGTACCACGTCGTCATCGCCGTGGACGAAGAGACCGACCGGGCGCGCAGACAGGCCACCGCGGTCGCCGACCTCCCCAACTCGGCCGAGGAGGTCCGGGCGACCCTGCTCCACATCTTCACGGAGAACCCCGGCGGCGCGTCGGCGACGCAGGTCGGGTCGGTCCGCCGCGCCGAGGAACTGCTCGAAAACGAGGGCATCGAGGTGGCGATTTCCGAGCGGTCGGGCGACCCCGCCGCCGCGGTCCTCGACTTCGCCGAGAGCGAGGACGCCGACTGCATCTGCGTCGGCGGTCGGAACCGCTCGCCCGCGGGCAAGGCCATCTTCGGGAGCGTCTCCCAGTCGGTCATCCTTCAGGCCGACCGGCCGGTGCTGGTGACCGGCGGGGCCGAAACCGAGTAGAGCGCCCCGAGTTCAGGGCCTGTTCCCCGCGCTCTCGGCGTCGGCCACCTTGGAGACGACGACGACCAGCATCAGCAGGACCCCGAGCACGAGTCCCACCGTCACTGTGCCGTAGACCGCGAGACCGAGCGGCGTCGGTTGGAGTTCGACCAGTCCGAAGAGTTTGACCGCGGTGAGGTCGTCCGGCCCGACAACGCCGAGTATCGCGCCGACCGCGCCGGTGATGGCGACGATGAGCAGGTAGAACCCGACGACGAACGACCGTCCGCGGAACGTCTCGCTCACGTTCGAGGGTCCGAGCGGCGGAAGGATTAGCCTTTTCATCCGTACGGCCCAACTTCCGGTATGACCGAGAAGGACATGCTGGCCTACATCCTCGGGGGAATCGCCGTTCTCATGTTCACGATGGGTATCGTACTGGCTCTGACGTGAGCGCCGACGCCACCGAGTCCGAGAGGGGGCGACTCCTCGCGACGAGTTTCGTGGACGCCCGCGACGTGGCCGAGGTCGCCGCGGTCGCGCTGACGGAGCGCGGTCACCGCGGCCGCGCCTACGACCTGACCGGTCCCGACGCGCTCACGTACCGGCAGGTCGCCGGGGTGTTCAGCGCGGTGCTGAACCGGTCGGTTGAGTACGCCGACTCCTCGATTCCGGAGTTCGCGTGGCACATGCACCGCCGGGGGTTCGACTGGTCCTACGTCGCCGTGATGGTCGCCATCTACACCACTGCGCGCCTCGGTCTCGCGGACCGCGTGACCGAGGACGTGTCGCGGGTTCTGGGTCGGGACCCCCGGACGCTCCGGGCGTACATCGCCGACTACGCCGACCAGTTCCGGCAGTAGCTACGGGAGGTCCTGCGAGACCGTAGCTACGCGATAAAACAGCGGAAAATCGTTCCGAGGTCTATTCGTCTTCGACGGTCTCGCCACCGTCAGCGGCGACTTCCTCGCCGCCGTCGGTGAGGGCCGTCTCGCGCTTGCGCTCGAACCACGCCCACTCCTTGGTCTTCATGCCGGTGTCTTCGAGGTCCCACGGGTCGCCGCTCTCGACGTGGGGGCCTTCAAGCCACGACGTGACGATGTTGTAGACGAAGATGAGTTGGCCGAAGCCCATGATGAACGCGCCGACCGTCGCTATGATGTGCAGGTTGGTGAACATCGAGACCAACTCCGGGTTACTGAAGACGTAGGTCGCGTAGCGCCGGGGCATCCCGCCGTAACCCAGCAGGAGCATGGCGATGAACGTCACGTTGCTACCGATCATGGTGAGCCAGAAGTGCCACTTGGCGAGGGTGCGCTGGTACATCCGACCGGTGTAGAGCGGGAACCAGTAGTAGATGCCCGCGAACCCGGCGACGGCGATGGCGCCCATCACGATGAAGTGGAAGTGCCCGACCACGTAGTAGGTGTCGTGCAGCACGAGGTCGACCGGGATGGAGGCGAGGAAGACGCCGGTGACGCCCCCGATGATGAAGTTCTGGACGAAACCGATGCAGAACAGCATCGGTGCGGTCAGACGCAGTTTCCCGTTCCACATCGTGGTGATCCAGTTGAACGTCTTGACCGCGCTCGGCACCGCGATTGCAAGCGACACCGCCATGAAACTCGCTCGGATGCGCGGGTCGATGCCGGTGGCGAACATGTGGTGAGCCCAGACGCCGAAGGAGAGGACGCCGATGGCCAGCGTCGAGTAGACGACGAACTTGAACCCGAACAGCTTCCGGCCCGCGAATCTGGGCAGGATGAGACTGACCAGTCCCATCGGCGGCAGCACGAGGATGTACACCTCGGGGTGGCCGAAGAACCAGAACAGGTGCTGCCAGAGGATGGGACCACCACCCTCCGCGGCGAAGAACATCGTGCCGAAGTTACGGTCGAGCAGGAGCATGACCAGTGCGCTCCCCAGCAGCGGGAACGAGAACAGGATGAGTCCCGACTGGGTAATCATCGTCCACGAGAAGATGTCGAGGTTCTCCCAACCCACCTCTTCGCCGCGCTCGGTGAAGATGGTCGCGATGAAGTTTATCGCACCCATCGTCGCCGACACCCCCGAGAGGTGGAGGCCGAGCAGCATCAGGTCCACGCCGGGGTTGGTCTGTTCGACCGACAGCGGCGTGTACATCGTCCACGCCGTCTGGGCCGGGTCGATGCTATCGGTCAGCGAGGCCAGCGGGAACCCCGCCCAGATGAGGACGGCCGCGGGCGGCAGCAACCAAAATGCGATGGCGTTGATGCGAGGGAACGCCATGTCGTCCGCGCCGATGAGCAGCGGGATGAAGTAATTGCCGAACGCCGCGAGAATCGGCGTCCCGAAGAGGAACAGCATCGTGATGCCGTGAGTCGTCAGCAGAGCGTTGTAGAAGTTCGCCCCGATGATGTTCTCGGCGGGTGCGGCCAGTTCGGCGCGCATGAGCAGGACGGCGATTCCGCCCCACGCGAACGCGACGATGCCGTACAGGCCGTACAGCATACCGATGTCCTTGTGGTCGACAGTCGTTAGCCAACGCACGATTCCGGCAGGCTTCTCGCTGTGGGCCTGCCCGGTCTGTTCGCCGACGTACCCGCCGCCCGCGAGGGGCGTGTAGGAGCGCCAGTCCTCTAAGCGAGTGAGGAACGTGGCGACCCCGAACAGGAGGAGCCCCATGACGACGGTGAGTGCGATTTGCCCGGCTTCTACCATACGCGACCGTCAGGACTACAAGGTAAAGAAAGGTTAGGATACGCCGCGACGGCGTCGGGGAGTTTCGTGATAACGAATCTCAAAGTTTTGGAGCGAAACTCGAGCAACTGTCAGTTGCTCACCGCGAGACGGGAGAAGAACGGTCGGCTTACTCCGAACCGGACTCGGCGGACTCGATGAGGTCGGCCGCGACGTAGGTCAGGTACGTGAGCAGGACGAAGGGGACGATGAGCAGCGCGAATCCGATGGCGGAGGTCAGTCCTTCTATCTCCCACGGCGACTTGACGACGAACAGCGCGACGAAGAAGCCGATGATGCAGAGCGGGATGATGTTAACCGTGATGTCGAGCCACGTCTCCCGTTCGAAGATGGGGGTTGCCATAGACGACGATAGCCACGGGGGTCCCAAATAGGTTGCCGATTCGGTTCGGCCGCGCGGGCCGCGCTACGCCGCCTTCCGCTCGCACGCGTTCCCGTTCGAGGGTCGCTACGCCGCCGTCGGTTGCCAGACCGACCCGAAGATTCCGCTGAAGAGGAAGATGACGCCGCCGACGAGGATGGCGACTCCGCGGAGGTGTATCGAACCGGTCGTGAAGTAGGCGATGGCGCCGCCGACGGCCAGACAGAGTATCGACGCCGTGACCAGACCCTTCCACGGGTCGGCGATGTACCCCGACTCGCGGAGGATGCCGACGACGCTCCCGACGAACAGGAGGAGTCCGCCGACCGCGACGGGGAAGAGTGGCCAGACGATGCCGACCTCGAAGATGGCGAGACCGAAGGCGACGAACAGCGGCCACGGACTCGCCTTTCGGTACTCGTCGCTCAGTCCGGGTTGCTCGTCCATACCTACGATTCGGGGAGGTAGCGACTAAAGGGCACCGCTCCGGAGTTGCGGTGTCGTAAAACGCCGCCCGAACGTCTTCGATGCGGCGGATTTCGAGCGGAACGAACGAGAGGGTCGCGGTCGGTACGGCGGGCGGCGGTCCCGTGGTCACGAGTAGGGGTCCGACGCTCAGACGAAGACAAGCGAGATGACGCTGTACGGGTCGGTGGTTTGCCACGAGTAGACGAACAGGAACGCGAAGTACACGACGACGAGCAACCCGAGCAGCTTCAGACGGAAGGTGCGCAGGTCGTCGTTCTCGCGCCGGTAGGTCTCGCGGAACTCCTCGCGGCGGTCGTCGCCGAGTCGCTCCCAGTGGTCGATGCCCTCGTGGAGAACGAGCAGTTGCTCGCTCTCCAGCGGGCGACCACAGTGGGGACACTCGACGGGCGATTCACCCGGCGGAACGTCGGTCTCGTAGGTCGGTGTCGGTCGGTCGGTCATGGTGGGTGTCAGTGCGGTGGGTTCAGACGAACGGCGGTGCGGCGCTCGGCGCCGAGACTATCCAGAGACTGGTCATGGTGTAGAGGACCATCACGACGACGAAGGGGTACTGGCTCCGGACCGCCTGCAACCGGCCCGGGAACACCTCGTAGGCGCTCGCGTGGGCGACCCAGACCGCCAGCAGGTGCCCGAGGAGGACGAACGCCACGGCGACCATCCCGAACCATCCCGGCAGGACGACCACGGAGGGGTTGATGGGCGGCTGGAGCGGATTGGAGAGGGCGGCGACGAGCGCGGGCGACAGCGATGCGAACAGGCCGAGGAAGTGCGCGAGGTGGTACCCCGCCGCGATGGGCAACAGCGAGGGCGCGAACCGGCGCGCGATGGCGTCCGGGGTCAGGTAGGTGTCGGCGGTCCGGCGCGACAGTCCGGCGGCGAGCCACCACGCCCCCAGAAAGAGCGCGTAGCCCGCGATCAGTGCGGCCGGATAGAGGACGACCGGAGGCACGCCCGCGCCGACCGCGGCGCGCGCCGCGCCGACCCAGACCTGCGTGCCGACGAAGCCGTCGTAGGTCGTGACCCAGAGAATCGCCACCACGAAGGCGACTCCGTCCCGGCCGTCGTCCGGAAGCGGGTCGGTCAGCGCCGCGCCCGGCGGTCGGAGTTCGAAGCCGCGGACGCCGCGGTCGGCACCGGTTCCGTCGTCCCCGTCGGCGTCGCCGTCTTCGACCCGCTGAATCGGGGCGACCCGACCGTAGTACCGGAAGAGTCGCGCAATCGGGTCGACGTAGCCGAACCACGAGTCGGGACCGAACACCAGCGCGCCCGCGAGGGTGAAGACCGTGTAGCCGACGACGACCCACGCCAGCAGGCGCGGGTCGTCGGCCAGCGGGCTAACCACTTCGAGCCAGACCAGCGCGAGGATGCCGACCACGCTCGGCCACGCGCCCAGTCGCTCGGGGTAGTCGCGGTCGAGCGTCGGCAGCCACTCGGCGACGGCGCGCCACGGGTTCAGCGCGGGCCAACTGTTTCCGACCAGATACACCGTGGCGACGTAGCCCGCCCACCAGCCGACCCAGACGACCAGAATCGCGGCGTTCCGGAACATCGTCTCCGGGCCGAGGAAGCCGACCGCGACGATGCCGAGCAGGGCCGCGACAGAGAGGACGCGGGTCAGCGTCGCTACGGCGTCGAGTCGCGCGCCCGCGACCCGCCGCCAGCCGTGAACCGCCCGGATGAACGCGCGGTCGGTGACGAAACTGGCGAGCAGGAACGACGCGCCGACGACGCCGCCGCCCGTCAGCAGGAACAGCCACGTCGGCACCGAGAGGCTCCCCGCGGCCGCGCGGAGGCCGCCGCCGTGGGCGAGCGCGGTTCCGGCCCAGAGCGTCCCCGCGACGAGAGCGAGCGCAGCGCGCGCCAGAAGTCGGACGTTCGACCGTCTCATCGTCGGACGTTGGAACGGTCGGAACTTGTCGCTTCCGAACCGTCGCTGGGGTCGGCCCAGCACAGTTTTATGGAACGGTGTGGTACGAGGCGACGGGGGAGAATTACGTGGAACGTCAAGGTATACCGACAGGTCCGGGGGAGCGAAACGTGAACGAATCGGCCGGGGCCGCCGACCAGCCCGACGATATCGCAGAGATGGACATCACGGAGCCGACCGTGACGTGGCTCGAAGTGTCCCACCCGCAACAGCCGATTCCAATCGGCGAGAAGGACCGCGTCCTCGACAGCCACTTCAACGAGCAGTACGACGTGTGGGAGGTCCTACTGGTCGCGCTTCCCGACGAGGAAGAAGAGGAAGAAGAGTAGCTAAATCATGTCCTTCTGCTTCAGACCCTCGATGAGGTCGCCCACGAGGGAGTCCACGTCGTCGTAGGGGAAGTCCTGCGAGTCCGACATCTTCGTTGACAGCTCCATCGCGGTGAAGCTCACGTCACCGGCCTCGAAGCGCGTGCCCGGTCCGTTCGGGAGCGCGGGAACGAGGTCCATCGGGTTGCTGACCGGGTAGTCCGCACCTTCGAACGCCTCGGTGAACTGTTCGCGGAGTTCGGCTTCGATTTCTTCGTCTGCCATGTCCGTGGATATGTGTCGTTCCGGGCAAAAGCGTTCCGGAACAACGGAGAACTAGTTGACTGTTTCTGGAGTAGCGGTCGCGACACGGCCTGCCACGAGCGACGCGTCGACTTCTCGACTCGGCGCGATAACTACCGGGGAACGCCTGCGATTCCGTAACCGTCTGAAGGGTGGAAAGCGGCCATTACCTCGTCCTTACCCCGGTTAAGCACCTGTTTCTCTCGCGAAAAACGCACGCTAACGGCGTTTTGGACACACGACGCGCACTTCGAGTGGTTTTCCGTCGGACGGTCATCGGGGAGCGTTTTCCCACACACGCAATGTCCACATAAATCGGTAAGCCAATATTGAAGTGAAACCGTAAAGCTTGTAATATAGTAACTTTGCCTTGAAGATGCTATGGCACGCGACAAGACGGCACGCGAACGCGGCGAACGAGCGGTAGACCGGCGGTCTTTCCTCGGAGCGGCCGGTGCGGGCATCGCCGGCGCCTTCGGCGCCAGTGCGCTGGCGACCGGTGTCACGGACGCGGCGGAGTACCGAACGGTCACGGTTTCGGCGGGCGAGACCCGGACGTTCAGCGTCGGGAGCGGCCAGACGTTCGAGAACGTCCTCATCGACATGACCGCCGACGGCGCGTCGGCGAAGATATACGCGAACGGTGACGGCTGGACGGTCCGGAACGTCGCCTTCAAGGGCAACCACCCCGGCGGTCACTACCTGTTCACGCCCGCGGTCTCGAAGGGCGGCACGGCCACGGTCGAGAACCTCTACATGGGTGACGGCCAGACCGAAGGCTCCGGAAAAGGCGGCATCTGGGTCAACGGCCGCGACCACTACGGGACGCTGAACTTCCGGAACGTCAACATCCAGCACTTCATCGACAACGGTCTCTACGGCACCGACCCGGGCTACTCGTACCACGGGAGTCACGGCGGCGTGGTGAACGTCTACGACAGCTACTTCAACAGCAACAACATCGCCAACATCCGCGTCGGTTCCATCGACGGCCGGACCTGCTACGTCGAGAACTGCGTGGTGAAGGGCGGAAGCACCCGCGGGTGCGGCGTCGGCTGTTCCGCGCCGGGCGCGAAGAACCCCCGCGGCGTCTGGGCGTGGTGGGGTCCCGTCGAGGTGAAGGACTCGGACATCGGGAGTTCGCCCGCCAGAGTCGAACAGGACAGCAGAGCGGGCGACCCGACCATCATCTCGAAGAACACGCGCTGGGGGTCGGACGCCGACACGAGTCGCGTCCCCTCCGGCGTGCCCATGACGGCCGAAGAGGCCGCCAGCGGCACGTCGAGCGCGAGCGGTGGCTCCGACGGTCCCTCGACCACTGACCCTACTCAGTCCGACGCCGAGGGCGCACTCCTCGAACTCGTCGCGGGGTCGAACACGTCGAGCATCTCCTACGAGTTCACGGCCGAGGGAAGCGTCACGAAGCGCACCGGTGCGGGCGACGTGAAGTCCGAGGCCAACGACAGCGTGACCGACAACGGCGACGGCACGGTGACGGTGTCCGGCGTCGCGGGCAACGGCTACGGCGACTCCTACCTCGTCGACGGCGACGTGGTCTCGATGGACTTGGACGAGAGCAAGTGGACCCTCCGGTGGGAGGGCGACGAGGTCACCGTCTCGGACCTCGTGCTGCCGAACAAACTGGTCATCGACGGCGGCAACCGGCCGAACCGAGCCAGCGACTACACCTTCGAGGTCAGCGGCGCGGCCCGCAAGAGCGCGGCGCTCGGGTCGGTCAACGACCACGACACCATCTCGAACGGTACCATCTCGGGTCGAGTCATCGGCGGCACGGACGGCTACCGGTTCTCCGGCGAGATTACGGCGTTCAGTCTCGACGGTCCCGCGAACGTCCGCGTCGAGGACGGGTCCTGATACGTCCCGGCGTTTCCGACGAGTTCGGTCCGCAGTTTCGAGTTTTGGTCGGCTACCGGTCTCCTTCTCGCGGTGTGCGGTCGAACAGGGTTCGATTACCGGTCGGTCAACTCGGTCGTACGTCGGGCGAGCGGTCGGTTGTCGGCGTCTGATTCGAGCGAACGCGCCGCAGAACAAAGCCCCCGGGACAGCGATACCCACGCGGGACATGAAGTACCTCTTCTTCACCAACACGCCCGCTCACGTCCACCTCTATCGCAACGCCGTCGAGGAGTTGGAGGAGCGCGGCCACGAGACGCTGTTGCTCGCCCGCGACTACGGTTGCACGCTCGATCTGCTCGACTACTACGACCTCCCCCACGTCGTGTACGGCGAACTGGCGACCAGCAAGTACTCGCTGGCCCGACAGCTTCCGCGCCACTACCTCACCATCGTCCGCGAGACCCGCGAGTACGACCCGGACAAGATATTCGGCGTCGGGGCCTACGCCGCCCACGCCGGTGCGGTCACGGACACGCCCGTCGTCCTCATCACGGACTCGGAGAACACCCACCTCGACCACGCCATCTCGCGGCCCTTCGCCGACGCCTACCTCACGCCCCACACCTTCGACAAGGACCTCGGCGAGAAACACCACGTCTTCCGGGGGTTCAAGGAGTGCGCCTACCTCCACCCCGACGAGTACGAACCCCGTGGCGACATCCGCGACCGACTCGGCGTCGGTCCGGACGAGGAGTTCGCCGTTGTCCGCCTGAACGCCTTCGGGTCCCACCACGACGTGGGTCACGACGGCTTCACGCCCGCGAAGCGCCGGGAACTGGTCGAGACGCTGGCCGACGAGACCACAGTCTTCGTCTCCGATGAGGGCGGGACGATGGACTTCTCGGCGCTCCCCGCCCGACCCTTCGACCTCCACCCCGCCCTGCTCCACGACGCGCTGTCGGAGGCGTCGCTGCTGGTCGCGGACACACAGACGATGGTGACGGAGGCCGCCCTGCTCGGAACGCCCGCGATTCGGTCGAACTCGTTCGTCGGCGACGACGACATGGGGAACTTCGCGGAACTCGAACGCGAGGGACTCATCTACAACCTCCGGGAGTTCGACGCGGTCGCCGAGACCGCGACCCGACTGCTCGCCGACGAGGGCGTCGCCGACGAGTGGGCGCGCAAGCGCGAGGCGTTCCTCGCCGACAAGGTGAACCTGACCGACCTCGTGGTGTCGGTGGCGACCGACTCGACGGCGCTCCGGTCGCTCCCCACCAAGCGGACTCACGAGCGGATGGTCCGCGAAGCGTCCGTCTAAAAAGGCTCTCTCTTCTTCGTTACTCCCCGTTCTGCGCTACTCGTTCGTCGCGTCGGTCACTCGCGTCTCCAACCCGTCGTTGTGGTCGCGGTCCCGGCGGATAGCGAGACCGAGCGCGAGATAGCCGCCGATAACGAGACCTGCACCGAGACCCAGACTGCCAAACACGCCGGCGAGGACGGCCGCGACGAGTCCGAGTGCGCCGAGCGCGTAGCCGACCGCGGGCGTTCGCGCCCCGGAGTCGAACTGGACGCGGAGTCGATGACAGAAGTTCGATAACAGCAGCCACGATAACTTGGGGACGAAGGTCCGATACCGAATCGTACTCTCCTCGTCGCCGTAGATGGCCGGAATCGCCACGTCGGCTACCTCCGCGCCGTGGCAGTTGAGGCGAACGAGCAGTTCGTTGGCGAAGCCGTAGTCGTCGTAGAGACTCTCTATATCGAGTTCGTCGAGCGCGCGGCACGAGATAGCGGTGTAGCCGTTCTGCGGGTCGGTCGTGCGCCAGTAACCGCTGGCGAACTGCGTCAAGAACGTGAGCAACTGGTTACCGAATAGCCGGAACGGCGGCATGTCCTCGCGGAACTCCGGGTCGAGAAGCCGAGTTCCCTTGGCGTAGTCGGCCCCGCCCTCCACGATGGGGTCGAGGAGTCTGTCGAGTAGGTCCGGGTCCATCTGACCGTCACCGGCTATCACGGCTGTCACGTCCATCCCGTCGTCACTGGCGCGTCGGTAACCGGTCTTGATAGCACCGCCGACGCCACGGTTCTCCTCGTGGCGAATCGGGACCACGCGGCGCGAGGCCCCGACGCCGCCGTCTGCGACCGTCGGCGCGACCGGCGCGGCCGATGCGGTGTCCGCGGTGTCTGCAGTGGCGTTCGCCCGCTCGGCGTGGTCGCGTATCTCTCGCCACGTTCCGTCCGTCGAACGGTCGTCTACCACGTAGATGCGGTCGACGTACTGGGGGATGCTGTCGATCACCTCGCCGACGAATCCCTGTTCGTTGTAGGCCGGGACGACGACGCCGACCTTGTTTCCTTCGTACATCGTTTTGGTTTCCGGAAGCGCTCGTTCGAGCGACCGGGCCGCGTCGAACGCCGACGCGGCCCGGCCGTTCGGTCGCGTCGCTCCGCCGTCTCTTTCCACCGGGTCGGTCTTTGTTATATGTCGTCTGCCGGTTCGGCGGAGAACCGAACGCCCGCGAAGGGGTCGGCGACGAATCGGTACTCGCACCCAACCGAGGAGTCAATCGGTGCGGACGCCGTGAAGGGTGAGGCGTAGCGGTTCCGTTACAGAGTTTCGCCCTTCCTTGTGAACGATTTTCATGGTCCGTGAACGAGGCTCTCGCGGCTACGCTCGCCGGCGAGGCGATAGTCGGGTTTAAATCGGGCGGGCGACCAGTGTTCGATATGGACTTCGACTTCGACCTTCTGTGCGAACTCACCGAGACCAGCGGCGTCCCCGGCTACGAGGACCGGATTCGTGACCTCGTCCGCCGGGAGTTCGAGGGCGTGGCCGACTCGGTTCGGACCGACGCGATGGGCAACGTGGTCGGCACCGTGGAGGGCGACAGCGACTACTCGGTCGCGGTCGCAGCGCACATGGACGAAATCGGCTTCATGGTCAAACACGTCACCGACGACGGTTTCCTCCGAATCGACACGCTCGGCGGGTGGGACCCCGAGGTCCTCCGCGCCCAGCGCGTGACGGTCCACGCCGAGGAGGAGGACCTGACGGGCGTCATCGGGTCGATTCCGACCCACGTCAAGGACGACGACGGGGAGTTCTCGGTGGACGACGTGACCATCGACCTCGGACTACCCGCCGAGGAGGTAGAGGCCCGCGTCTCGGTCGGTGACCTCGTGAGCATGGAACAGACCACCGAGCGAATCGGCGACAACGTGACCGGCAAGGCGCTGGACGACCGGGTCTGTCTGTTCGCCATGCTCGAAGCTGCGAAGCGAATCGAGGACCCCGACGTGACGATTCACTTCTGCGCGACGGTTCAGGAGGAACTGGGCGTCCGCGGCGCGCCCGCGCTCGGCGTGGACCTCGACCCCGACCTCGCAGTCGCGCTCGACGTGACCGTCGCCAACGACATCCCCGCGGTCTCGAAGGAGAGCGAGTACGTCACGGAACTCGGCGACGGCGCGGCGATAAAGCTCAAAGACTCCAGCGTCGTCACGACCCCGAAGGTCCACCGCCGGATGCGCTCGGTCGCCGAGGACCGGGGCATCGACCACCAGTTGGAGGTGCTCCCCTCCGGGGCCACGGACACCTCCGGGTTCCAGAACACCCACGGAGCGAAGCCCGTCGGCGCGATTTCGATTCCGACGCGCTACCTCCACACGGTCACCGAGAGCGTCCACCACGCCGACGTGGAGGCGACCATCGACCTGCTGACCGCCTTCCTCGACACCGAGACGGGCGACCACGACTACAGTCTGTAACGACTTTCCGCGGCTTTCCCGTCCGTTTCGCCGACCGATAGTTTCACCGCGAGCGGGAGCGAATCGAACGAGCGGCCTTTTTGATTCACATTCTTCGAGGAGCGGTGGCCGCAGCGAGCGAAGACATCCGACGACGAAAAAGGTGGGGTCGTATCGAAAGTATAGAGTACCCGCCACCGCTAGCCCAGAGTATGAGTACGGAAGGAAGCGAGTCGGTCACGCGGCGCGGATTCATGCGGGCCGCCACGAGTACCGCGGCGGCCGCGGGCGCGGCGGGAACCGCCGCGGCCGAGAGTCAGGAGACGAGTTCCGGCGGCGGCGGGACGAAGGAAGTCATCGTCGGTCCCGGCGGGAGCCTCGTGTTCGAGCCCGCCGAGGTTACGATCGCCCCCGGAACGACGGTGAAGTGGGTCTGGGAGTCGGACAACCACAACGTCGTCCCGTCGAGCCAGCCCGAAGGTGCCAACTGGCAGGGCACCGACGGCGCCCCGAGCAAGACGTACAACACGGGCCACGAGTACTCCCACACGTTCGAGACGACCGGAACGTACGAGTACTACTGTCAGCCTCACGAGACCGCCGGGATGGTCGGCACCGTCACCGTCCAAGAGGGCGGCGCCTCGACGGGCGGCGGCGGTCCCGCCATCCCGAGCAGCGCGAAGACGCTCGGCGTCGCCACGACGGCGGCGCTGGTGTTCACGCTCGGCCTCGCCTACTTCTTCATGAAGTACGGCGGCGACTACGGACAGGCCGAGTAACGAGACGTTCGCTGCTTCCGCTTCGATTTTTCGGACCGGCTACACCGTGTCGGGCGACTCGTGGAGCGTCAACTCGACCTCGCGGTGCTGGCCTTCGAGGTCCGCCACGATTCGCTCGACGACGCGCTCGGCCTCCTTCAGGACGAGCGGTTTGACCTTGCCGATGACTCTGTCGAGCGAGACGAGTCGGGGCAGGTCTAGCATGTCGGAACTCGCCGAGTCGGCGTCGAACTCGATGACGAGCCGAACCCGCGAGGCGGAGTCGCGGTCCGGTGGCGCGGCGTCGGGTTCGGGTTCGACCCGCCACTCCCCGTGCGCGCGTAGGTCTTTAGTGATGCGCCAGCCGATTCGCTCCGGGCGGTCGAACTCCGTCACCTCCGACCGCACGACGTAGTCGAGTTTCCACCACTGGAGATGAATGTCGTACTCCGTCCCGGGACCGCCGTCGCCGTTGCGCTCGACGCGTTCGAGGTACTTCGAGTAGTTCGCGTACCCCTGAAAATCGACGAGAAAGTCGTAGGCCTCCTCGGGCGGCACGTAGACGACGGTGCTGAGTTCGACGCTGTCCACGGTATCGAGTTTCGGACGAACACAGCGTAAAACTTCCGGCTGGCCGACATCCGAGTGCGACGCCGACGAGCGTCTACCGGTCGCTCAGACGAACAGCAACAGGGCCGCGTAGACCGCCGACCCGACGCCGAACGCCCAGACGTTGCTCTGGCGCTCCTCGGGCAATTCCTCCTTGACGACGTTGAGGACGATTCCGCCGGCCAAGAACCCGAACAGCCCGGACACCAGCGCGGCCCCGACCGTGGTCGTCCAGCCGACGGCGGTTCCCGCGAGGACGCCGCCCGCGAGCAGGTACCGGCCGACGCGGTCGTACGCCTCGCGGTGGTGGTCCCGGAGTCCGTAGTCGTTGACCGCGAAGTGGAGCGCCATGGCGACCGCGAAGAATCCGAGGCTCGCCAGTCCGCTCTCCTCGCGGTGGACGAGCAGGTAGCCGACGAGCGCGTTGTACGCCGCGAACGACCCGACGTGGAGCCAGAACACGCCCGCGGACGTAGTCGTCTCGGCTCCCGCGACTTCGCGGTCGCGTCGGTCGCTCGACCGACGGGCGACCTGTTCGAGACCGTAGAACGCCGTGAACCCGGCCAGCGCGAGGAGGTAGACGTGGTGTTCGAGGAAGCCGACGACGCCGCCGAAGGCGTGCTGGCGCTCCTCCAACTCGGGGAGGACGTGGACGAACACGTAGGCCACGGAGACGCCCCCCGCGCCGGAGAGCCAGACGCTTCGGGAAATCGACCGGAGGTGGAGACGGCCCGCGGCGAGGTGGACGCCCGCGAGTCCGACGGCGATTACCGCCACGAGGACCGGAATCGAGACTGGTTCGGCCACGGCGGAGGTTCGTGGCGGCCGAAGTAACTGATTACGGCCCTCTCAGGGGTGGTGAGGCCCGCCCGGTACTGCTTCGACGGGTTTAAGTTTCGCATGGCCCTCGATTCGGATGAGACAGGCGTCTACTGTCTACTGTCGTTCGGTCGCGGATTCGCCGTATTGGCGACCCGCGATAACGGCGACCACAGACAGTAACCTGTTTCACTGACCCGTAGGAGCGTCCTGCGTACTACGGAGGTGAACAATGGCAGATCAGGAGATAGAGCAAGCAGTCTCTCGCGCACTCGAGGATGCACCCGAGCGGAACTTCCGCGAAACGGTGGACCTCGCGATTAACTTGCGCGATCTCGATTTGAACGAACCGTCGAACCGCGTAGACGAAAGTATCGTCCTTCCGTCCGGCACCGGACAGGAGACGAAGATCGTCGTGTTCGCAGAGGGCGAGACCGCCCTCCGCGCCGAAGACGTTGCCGACGAAGTCTTCGATGGCGACGACCTCGAAGACCTCGGCGACGACGACGACGATGCGAAGGACCTCGCCGACGAGACCGACTTCTTCATCGCCGAAGCGGCGATGATGCAAGACATCGGTCGGTACCTCGGTACCATCCTCGGTCCCCGAGGGAAGATGCCGGAACCGCTTCAGCCCGACGACGACGTGGTCGAAGTCGTCAGTCGGATGAAGAACACGGTCCAGCTTCGGAGCGGCGACCGCCGGACCTTCCACACCCGCGTCGGCGCGGAGGACATGGACGCGGAGGAGATCGCCGACAACATCGACGTGATTCTCCGCCGACTCCACTCGAACCTCGAGAAGGGTCCGCTCAACATCGACAACGTCTACGTCAAGACGACGATGGGACCGTCCGTGGAGGTGGCCTAACATGTCGGCCGAACGCAAGACCGAGACCATCCCCCAGTGGAAGAAAGAGGAGGTCGACGACATCGTCGACCTCATCGAAGGGTACAGTAGCGTCGGCATCGTCAACGTGACGGGCATCCCGTCGCGCCAGCTACAGACGATGCGGCGCAACCTCCACGGGAGCGCGGAACTGCGCATCAGCCGGAACACGCTGCTCGAACGCGCCCTCGACGAAGTCGACGAGGGCGTCGAGGAGCTGAAGCAGTACATCTCCGGCGAAGTCGGGCTCATCGGCACGAACGACAACCCGTTCGGGCTGTTCCAGCAGCTCGAAGCCTCGAAGAGTCCCGCCCCCATCGGCGCGGGCGAGGTCGCGCCCAACGAAATCGTCATCCCCGAGGGTGACACGGGCGTCGACCCCGGTCCGTTCGTGGGCGAACTCCAGAGCATCGGTGCCGCGGCCCGCATCATGGAAGGGTCCATCCACGTCACCGAGGACAGCGTCGTCGCCGAGGAAGGCGACGAGGTGTCCGAAGACGTGGCCAACGTCCTCGCGGAACTCGGCATGGAGCCGAAGGAAGTGGGACTGGACCTTCGCGGCGTCTTCTCCGACGGCGTCCTGTTCGAGGCCGACGAACTGGCCATCGACGTCGAGGAGTACCGCGCGGACATCGAGGCCGCCGCGGCCCGCGCCCGGAACCTCTCGGTCAACGCGGTCTACCCGACCGCCCAGACCGCGCCGACGCTCGTCCAGAAGGCCGAGGGCGAGGCCAAGAGCCTCGGTCTCCAGGCCGAAATCGAGAGCCCGGACGTCGTGCCGGACCTCGTGAGCAAGGCGGACGGACAGGTTCGTGCGCTCGCTGCGCAGATCGACGACGAGGAGGCGCTCCCCGAGGAGCTCTCCGACGTCGAAGCTCCCGCCGCGGGCGGCGCCGACGAGGAATCGACCGACGAAGAAACCGAATCCGACACCGAGGCCGAGGACGCCGACGCCGAAGACGACGAGGAGGACGACGACGGCGACGACGGCGGCGACGCGCTCGGCGCGATGTTCGGATAACTAACTACCACACAACTACTAACAATGGAATACGTTTACTCCGCACTCATCCTGAACGAATCGGGCGAAGAGATCAACGAAGAGAACCTCACCAACGTGCTCGAGGCCGCGGGCGTCGACGTCGAGGAGTCCCGCGTCAAGGCGCTCGTCGCCGCGCTCGAGGACGTCGACATCGACGAGGCCGTCGAGCAGGCCGCGGCCGTGCCCGCTGGCGGTGCCGCAGCGGGCGGCGCTGCCGCAGAGGGCGGTGCCGAGGACGAGGGCGCCGACGAGGACGAGGCCGAAGAGGAAGCGGCCGACGAAGACGAAGGCGACGACGACGAGGACGACGAGGCCAGCGGCGAGGGTCTCGGCGAACTCTTCGGGTAAACTCGACTCCGACACTCGATTTTTCTTTCGCGCGCTACCGGGTAGCCACGGGTGTCTGCCGTCGGTCGGAGAGTCGGCGACGCACTCGCGAGCGACGCCGAGGAGTCGCGACGCACGAAAGCCGGCGCGGAGTGTCGGGCGAGCGACCGTCGGCGCCGTTCCACAATTTCGATTTCACGAACCCAAATGAACTTTCAGTGAAGTTTCCGTAAGGGTCAAAGTCTGACGGCAAGAATTGACGGGTATGAGCGCAGACCAGGAACAGCAGTCGATTCGCTGTCTCGTCGCCAAGGTCGGACTCGACGGTCACGACCGCGGCGCACACGTCATCGCGCGGGCGTTCCGCGACGCCGGGTTCGAGGTCATCTACTCCGGCCTCCACAACGCGCCCGACGAAATCGTGCAGGCCGCGGTCCAAGAGGACGTGAACGTCCTCGGCATCTCCATCCTCTCGGGCGCCCACAACACCCTCGTTCCCAAGATTATCGACGGACTGAAAGAGTACGACGCCTTCGAGGACACGCTGATTCTCGTCGGCGGTGTCGTGCCCGACGACGACAAGGCGGAACTCAAGGAACTGGGCGTCGCCGAGGTGTTCGGCCCCGGCACCCCGATGGAAGAGACCATCGAGTTCGTCCGCGAGAACGCTCCCGAGCGATGAGCGGCGAACCCGACCACGCCGAACTGGTCGAGGACCTGCTGGCGGGCAAACACCGGGCGCTCGCCCGCGTCATCACCAAAATCGAGAACCGCGCACCGGGCTACCGGAACCTGGTCTCGCAACTCCACCAGCACACCGGCGACGCCGAGGTCGTCGGTATCACGGGGAGCCCCGGCGCCGGCAAGTCGACGCTCGTGGACAAGATGGCGAACTACTACCGCGAGCGCGGCGAGACGGTCGGCGTCATCGCCGTCGACCCCTCCTCGCCGTTCACGGGCGGCGCCGTACTGGGCGACCGCATCCGGATGGCGAGCAACGTCGGCGACATGGACGTGTTCTTCCGGTCGATGTCGGCCCGGGGCACGCTCGGCGGCCTCTCGACCGCCACCACCGACGCCGTCAAGGCCCTCGACGCGTTCGGCAAGGACAAGATACTCATCGAGACGGTCGGCGCCGGCCAGAACGAGATAGACATCGTGAAGTCCGCGGACACCGTCGCGGTGCTGGTCCCGCCGGGGAGCGGCGACGACGTCCAGATGCTGAAGGCGGGCATCCTCGAAATCGCCGACGTGTTCGTCGTCAACAAGGCCGACCTCGACGGCGCGGACCGCACCGTGCAGGAACTCCGGGAGATGGTCCACATGCAACAGGACAACACCGCCAGTCTCGCCACGGGCCACCACGGCGCGGGTTCGACCGGCGGCCACGGGGAAGACGGCGAGTCCGACGACCATGACGAAGGCGAGGAGACCGAACACTGGGAGCCCCAAATCGTGGAGACGGTCGCCAAGGACGGCGAGGGCGTCGAGGAACTGGTTCAGACGCTCGCCGACCACGCCGACTACCTCGAAGCCTCTGGCCTGCTCGAAGAGAAGGCCCGGATGCGCTACGCGGAGGAGATTCGCAACCTGCTCCGGGACGACGTGGGTACGCTGCTGGAGACCGAAATCGAGCGCCGGGGCGGCATCGAGGCGTTCGCCCAACAGGTGCTCGAACGCGAGACCGACCCCTACTCGGTCGCCGACGAGATTATCGGGCCGCTCGAAGACTGCGTAGACCAGTAGCCGTTCTCCGCCGTTCTCTCGGCGAACAGCGCCACCGCTCTCGACCGAACTCCCGTAGAAAAAGCGTCTGGAACGCGGAAACGCCGAAACTCGGCGAAGTTAAATCTCGCTCTCGAAGTCGTCGAGCGAGTAGGCGGGTTCGGCACCGCGGCGGTCGAGCGTCTCGTTGGCGAGTAGCCAGTAGACGACCGACAGCGCCTTGCGGCCCTTGTTGTTCGTCGGGACCACGAGGTCCACGTTGCTGGTGTTGTTGTTGGAGTCGCACATCGCGATGACCGGGATGCCCACCGTGATGGCCTCCTTGACGGCCTGCGCGTCACCGATGGGGTCGGTCACGACCAGCACGTCGGGTTCGATGTAGCCGTCGTACTTGGGGTTGGTCAGCGTGCCGGGGATGAATCGGCCGGTCCGGGCGCGCGCGCCGACCGCGTCCGCGAACTTCTCGGCGGGGAAGCGGCCGTACTGGCGCGAGGACGTGACCAGAATCTGCTCGGGACTGTAGTTGGCGAGGAAGTCCGCGGCCGTTCGGATGCGGCCGTCGGTCTTCGAGACGTCGAGGACGTACAGTCCGTCGGTCCGGACGCGGTGGATGAACCGCTCCATGTCCTGGGTCTTCTGCTGGGTACCGATGTGAACGCCAGCGCCGAGGTAGTCCTCGACGGGGATGAGGAGGTCGGCCTCCTCCTGGTTCTCCATGACGTTCTCGTCGAGGTTCGGTCCCTCGTCTTCGGTCGTTTCTTCGTCGTCAGCCTCGGCCGCAACGTCCTCGTCGGGGTCGACCGACGGTTCCGCACCGGATTCGCCCTCGGGTTCGGTGGCGATCTCCGATTCCGCGGCGTCGAGGCCTTCCTCGTCTACCTGTTCGGGGTCGTTTTCGCTCATAGTCGTGATACGTTTTGCTCGATACGAATGAGTTCGTTGAGCTTGGCAGTTCGCTCGCCGCCGACCGCGCCCGTCTTGATGTACGGAGCACCGGTCGCCACGGCGAGGTGTGCGATGGTCGTGTCCTCGGTCTCTCCGCTCCGGTGGGAGATGACCGGCCGGTAGCCGTTCTCGACCGCGAGTTCGACGGCGTCGAACGCGTCCGAGAGCGTACCGATCTGGTTGGGCTTGACGAGGATGCTGTTGCCAGCGCCCCGCTCGATGCCCGTCTGGAGTCGCTCGACGTTGGTGACGAACAGGTCGTCGCCGCAGACGAGCGTCCGGTCGCCGACCTTCTGGGTCAACTCCGCGAAACCGGCGTAGTCGTCCTCGTCGAGGGGGTCCTCCACGTAGGCGAGGTCGTACTCGTCGACGAGGTCGGCGATGTACTCGATCTGCTCGTCGGTCGAGCGGGTCGTCTCGCGGTAGACGTACTCGTCGTCGTCCTCGTCGTACATCTCCGCACCGGCCACGTCGAGTCCGAACTTGATGTCGAAGCCGACCTCGTCGGCGACCGAGTCGGTGGCCTCGGCCATCAACTCGAACGCCTCGTCGTCCTCGATGGACGGTGCCCACGCGCCCTCGTCGCCCTTTCCGGCGGCGATGTCGCGTTCGGCCAGCAGGTCGTGGACCTCCTGGTGGACCGCGGCGTTGGCGAACACCGCGTCTTGGACGTTCGGCGCGCCGACGGGCGCGGAGAGGAACTCCTGAATCGCGGTCGCGTCCGCGGCGTGTTCGCCGCCGCCGATGACGTTACCGAGCGGCGTCGGGAACTCCTCGCCGCGGAACGCGCCGCCGAGGTGCTGGTAGAGCGGTGCGCCGGTCACGTCGGCGGCCGCCTTCGAGGCGGCCATGCTGATGGCGACCGCGCTGTTCGCACCGATCTCCGAGAAGTCGTCCGTGCCGTCGGCCGCGCGAAGCGTGCGGTCCACGTCGCGCTGGTCGCCGACGAAGACCTTGCCCTCCAACCGGGGGACGGCGTGTTCGCGGGCCGACGCGATGGCCTCGCTCGGGTCGAGTTCGATGGCTTCGTACTCGCCGGTCGAAGCCCCGCTCGGGGCCGCCGCGCGGCCGAAGCCACCGCTCTCGGTGACGACGTCGGCCTCGACCGTCCGATTGCCTCGGGAGTCGAGAACCTGCCGAAGCCGAACCTCACTGACGAGCGTCATTTCTCACCTCGTCGCACCGTGAACGGTAGGACACCGGCGTCGTACTCGTCGGCCGCGATGAGAATCGGCTCGGTCTCCTCGGTGTCGGTCAGCACGGGGGCGCCGTAAGACACCTGCAGGGCGCGTGCCCCGATGATGCGAGCCTTCTCGTAGCGAGAGTAGCGTTGCTGAGCCATTACTGGTAGGGAGCGACGATGTCGACGAGGTCCTTGTGCGAGACGAGCATCCGGCGACAGCACTGTCGTTCGACGCCGAGTTCGTCGAGGACCTTCTCCGGGTCCTCGTCGCCCTCCTTCGTCGCCGACCGTGCCTTGAACTCTTCCCAGTACTCCCCGACGACCATGCCGCAGGTGAAACAGCGGACTGGTACCATCATGGATTATCGTGCCTCCGTTCGGAACCGCGGGTTTCCTGTCATAGTGATTAACGGTAAGATTTCTGGTAGCGGGCGCGAGCGCCGGGGCCGCCCCACTTCTTGGGCTCGGAGCGCCGCGAGTCGTTGACCAGCAGCGACCGGTCGAACTCGATGAACGCGTCCCGGAGCTCTGCGTCGTTGGTGTACTGGACCAGACCGCGCGCGATGGCGGTCCGGACCGCGTCGGCCTGTCCGCTGATGCCGCCGCCCTGCACGGAGACTTCGACGTCCACGTCGTCGCGGGCCTCGTCGCCGGCGATGCGGAACGGTTCCAGCATCTTCAGCTGCGCCGTCTCCGGTTCGACCAGCTCGACGGGCTGGGAGTTGATTCGCACTCGCCCCTCGCCGTCCCTGACGGTGGCGCGGGCGATGGCCGTCTTCTTCTTGCCACTCGTGTTGGTTACCATGTGACGTTAGCACCCAGATTTGCGCTGATTTCGCCCAACTGGACGAAGCGAATGTTCGATAGCCGGTCCAGCGAGGTCCCGTCGAGAACTTCCCCGTCCTCGTCGTGCGGATTGCCGACGTAGACGCGGACGTTCTCGAAGGCTTCCCGACCGCGGTCCTCCTTGTACGGGACCATCCCGCGGATGGTCCGCTTGAAGATCATGTCGGGTCGCTTGGGGTAGTACGGACCGCTGTCCGAACCCAGTTCGGCGCGCTTCTCGTAGGTCGCCATCACGTCGTCTTCGCTCCCGGTGATGACCGCGTCCTCGGCGTTGACCACCGCGACGCGTTCGCCGTCGAGAGCGCGCTGTGCGACTTGGCTCGCCACGCGACCGAGGATGCAGTCGCGCGCGTCGACCACTACGTCTGCGTCGAATTCTGCGAGACTCATCGGATCACCCGCACGTTCGAGCCGTCGGGGTTCTGTTCGATTACCTGTTCGAGTTCGAGAGCCTCACCGTCGGCTTGCTGAATCTTCGTCTCCGCGGTGGACGAGAAGTCCACGGCGGCGACGGTAACGGTCTTCTGCAGGACTCCGCTCCCGAGAACCTTGCCGGGCACGACGACGGTCTCGTCTTCCTCGGCGTATCGCTCGATGCGACCGAGGTTGACTTCCGCGTAGGTGCTCCGGGGCTTCTCGAGGCGGTCCGCGACAGTACTCCATACGTCGGCGTCCGAGTCGCGGGACTCCGACTTCAGATCAGCGATGAGACTGGTGAGCCTCGGATTCGTCTTGCTCATAATACTTCCTCCTGGTGGGAATGAAAATTGCAGTGCAGGGAGCAGGATTTGAACCTGCGGACTCCTACGAGACAGCGCCCTGAACGCTGCGCCGTTGGCCTGACTTGGCTATCCCTGCACGTAGAACACACGTGCAGCCCGTCGCGGGCAACAGTGTGTTGTGGGTGGCCCTTCAAACCACTTTCGGTCTGACTTCCGAATCGCCGCGCCCGATAGCGATTCCGCTGGCGGGCGGGACGTGCGAACGCCGAAATGTGGTCTGAAGTGCCCTGCATGGTTCTATAGTTGTACAGCCTGTTCGAGTTCGTCGGCGCGGTCGCTGATGGTAGCGGCCGCTTCCGTCACGATGTCGTCGATGGACAGCGACCCGTCGGTCTCGACGTGGAACACGAACGCGTTGTCCACGTCGTGGACCTCGATCTCCTTGCCGGGATACCGGTTCGTGAGGTCGTGGTCGAACTCCTCGGTGGGGACGAGTTCGCCGTCGTCTTCGATGACGCCGCGGAGGATTCGGGTCTCTTCCTCCTCGTCGTACTCGTCGCGGTCGCCGACGACCTCCACGCGCTGGAGGTGTCGGTAGCCGACGGCCACGCCGCCCTGATGTTTGGCGTGATCCTTCCCCGTCGAGAGGACGGCGTCGGCCTCGAGTTCGAGGCGTTGGTCGTCCTTCAGGTCGATGATGGGGACGTTGTCGTCGGCCGGTTGGACCATCCCGTCGGAACTCACGAGGTCGCCCGAGTAGGCGGTCCCCGGACCCGATACGTCGAGGCTGAGAGTGACGGTGTCGCCCTCCTCGAACTCGCCGAGCGGCGTGGTGAGGGGGACGAGACCGAGTCGCAGGCCGATCTGCTCGTCGAACATCACCGACGAGTTCTCGACCATCCGGACGGTGTCGATAGAGAGGGTCGGCACGTCCGCGATGATGGCCCGGCGAATCCCGTTTGCGAACGCCGGGGTCACGCCTCGAACGAGGAACCGCGCTTGGCGGTCCCCGCGTTCGATGAACTCAACCTCGTAGTCTTCTGTCATGGGTTAGAATCCACTCTTGCCCTTGGGGGCGCGGGTGCCGTCGTGCGGGATGGGGGTCACGTCTTCGATGCGACCGATTTCGAGTCCGGCACGAGCGAGCGCGCGGATAGTCGCCTGCGCGCCCGGTCCGGGGTTCTGCTGGAGATTGCCGCCGGGGCCGCGGACGTTGACGTGAACGCCGTCGATGCCCGCCGCCTTGACCTCCTCGGCGACCGTCTCGGCCATCTGCATCGCGGCGTAGGGCGAGGACTCGTCGCGGTTCTGCTTGACGACGGTCCCACCGCTACTCTTCGCGATGGTCTCCGCGCCGGTCAGGTCAGTGACCGTGATGATGGTGTTGTTGAACGATGCGTGAACGTGGGCTACGCCCCATTTGTCGTCGTCGTTTGCGCTCATTCGTTACCCTCCGCTCGTTCGGGGTGGAGTTCGTCCGCCAGCGGACTGTTCTCCTCGAACTCGACAGTGGACTCCTCGGCCACTTCGACCTTGTACGAGGGAGCCTGCACGCGCTGGCCGTCCACGGTGACGTGTCCGTGGACGACGAACTGTCGAGCCTGATTCGGCGTGTTGCCCAGACCCTTGCGGTAGGCGACCGTCTGGAGACGGCGCTCCAGCACGTCGGTCACGTCCAGCAGCAGGACGTCGTCCAACTCGTCGCCCTCGTCGAGGACGCCGATTCGCTGGAGGTGAGTGACGAACTCCTCGCCTTCCACAGCCTCGGTGTCGCCCTGCGCTCGCTGCGCGAGGATGTTCCGGGCCTCGCGGCGGTAGCCGCGAAGTTTGGACTGGGCGCGCCAGAGTTCCTCTTTCTTCTGCAGGCCGTAGCGGTCGAGGAGGCTGCGCTCCTCGGAGATACGCTCGCCCTGATACGGGTGGTTCGGCGTCTCGTAGAACTTGGTGTTCTGTCCGAGCGCCATTATTCTTCACCACCCTCGTCTGCGGCCTCTTCCGCGGCCTGCTCTTCTTTGATCTCCTCGACGTTGACGCCGATGGTGCCCTCGGTACGCCCCGTCGAACGGGTTCGCTGTCCGCGGACCTTCTGGCCACGCTTGTGGCGGACGCCCTTGTACGAGTCGATCATCTTCATCCGGTTGATGTCCTGGCGACGGGTCATGTTCAGGTCGTTGCCCGTCTGGTGGGTCGTCTCCCCGGAGAAGTACTCGTTGCGGTGGTTTGCGAGCCATTCAGGGACCTCGTCGGCGAAGTTCTCGACGGCCTCGACGACGCTATCGATTTCGTCGTCTTCGAGGCGTCCGAACGTCGCCGTGCGGTCTACGCCGGATTTGTCGGCGATGATTCGCGCCGCTCGGCGACCGATCCCGTTCAGTTCGCTGAGGGATCGTTCGACGGACTTCGTCCCATCGAGGTCGGTTTGCCCGATGCGGACGAAATAGCGGAGGTCCTCGTCTTCCTCCTGTGGTTCTTCCGTACTCATGGTTTGGATACTGGAAAGCGTCGAGGGAGGGATTCGAACCCTCGAGGCTTGACGCCACAGAGTTAGCAACCCTGCGCCGTGGGCCAGACTAGGCTACCTCGACACGCTTGCATTCACTGTCGCCCTCTCGGACTCGGGACCCGGCGCCCCTACAGGTTTGCAACTCAACGTACTGGGCGACCATATATAAATACAACGAAACGCTGCCCCTTCGTCGCGCCTTCTCACTCCCCGACGGGCCGGGATTCCGACGACGGGAGACCGGCCGTACTTGGCTACGAGTGACCCCACTCCCACTCGTCTTCGTCGCCGCGAACCTCGATGCGTTCGACCGCCCCGAGGGTCTCCCATCCGGAATCGCCGTCGGCGGCGTCGGTGTGACGGACCGACATCGCATTCCACTCCCCGTCGTAGTCGGCACGGAGTTCGTACCGCTCGGTGGTCCCGCCCTCGGGCCGGACTTCGACCCGGAGCGACTCCTCGGGAACGTAGTCGATGGGACTCGCCACTCCTTCGAAACTGGTGCCGTCCGCGAGGTCCACGCTCACGTGGTCGCCTACGTCGGCCGCGCCCAGTCGTTCGACCAGTTCGGTCTCGCTCATGTCTCGGGGTTCATCGGAATCACGGTTAAGCGTACGGGCCGGTAACGATGCGGGTCGGCGACGGTGGCGGTGAGGCCAGTAGTGCTGCGTGGCCGTCGCACGACGATTACGTCGGCAATCGGTAACGGTGCAACTTCCGACAACTTCGTACTGCCATTGCGAGGAACAGGGATAGGAGCCACTCCGCCACGAACGCCGGAAACTCCGGAGAGGACGATTCGAGCGCGAAACCCGGAATCAGACTTCGACGTTGTTGACGTACTCGTCGTTTATCTCCCACTCGCCGTCGTCGCCTCGAACCATGTACTCGCCGTAGTAGGGGACCCGATTCTCGACGGTTTCGCGGAACGTCTCCCGAATCTCGCCGCGAGTCATCTCGCCCATCGAACGGAGGTCGTCGTTCCGATTGAGACACCCCTTAAGGAATCCTTCGTGCGTGACGCGTACGCGGTGGCAGTTCGCGCAGAACTGCGGATTCTCCACCGGGTCGACGATTTCGACCATCCCGCCGTCCACCCAGTAGCGGTTCCGATGGTGCATCTCGCGGGTCTCGACCTCGTCGGCGATGTCCGCCAACCAGTCGTGGACGCGCTGGATGTCGATGTTCCACTCGGGCTTGCCGGTGAGTTCCGGCATGTACTGGATGAGTTGAAGCTGAAGTCCGTCGTTCTCGGCGACGTGTTCGACCATCTCCTCGACGTAGCCCGCCGTGTGCTCGAACACGACCATGTTCAGTTTGACGGGGTCGAGTCCGGCGTCGAGCGCGGCGTGAACGCCCTCGATGACCTTGTCGTAAGCCCCGCTCTGAGTGACTTCCGCGAACGCCTCGGGGTCGAGCGCGTCCTGCGAGACGTTCACGCGCTCCAGTCCGGCCGCAACGAGGTCCGGCGCGCGACCGGGGAGGAAAGTCCCGTTGGTCGTCAACGAGACCTCCATCTCGTCGGGCGTTCGTCGGATGATGTCCTCCAAGTCCTGCCGGAGCATCGGTTCGCCGCCCGTGAACTTCACCTTCTCGACGCCGAACTCACGGGCAACTTCCAGGAACCGGACCACGTCGTCGGCGCTCATCTCGTCGTCCTGTGGGTCCATGGGACCGCGCGTGTCGCCCAACCCCTCGTTGTGGCAGTAGACGCAGTCGAAGTTACACCGGTCGGTGAGCGAGACCCGAACCCCGGAGACCTCGCGCCCGAAATCGTCCTCCAACATAGTTCGGACCTTTCGCGCGCGAGTCCTTAAAATCGCTGTCGAATACCCCGCGAGAGTAACCGAATCCGGTTACGGTTTCGGACTCGAAAGTTGACAAGGCTTATCGCCGCTTCGGACCGTACCCACGGCTATGGACGCATCAGAGGTACGCGACTTGCTCCGGGAAGTCGAGGACCCGGACCTCGGCGACGACATCGTCTCGCTCGGTCTCGTCAACGACGTGTCGGTCGACGGCGACACAGCGACCGTCTCGCTGGCGTTGGGTGCCCCTTACTCGCCAAACGAGACCCAAATCGCCAACCGGGTTCGAGAGGTCCTCGGGGACCGCGGTCTCGACGCCGAACTCTCGGCCCGCGTGGACGACGACATCTCCGCCGACGAGCAAGTCCTGCCGAACGTCAAGAACATCATCGCGGTGGCGTCCGGTAAGGGCGGCGTCGGCAAATCCACCGTCGCGGTCAACATCGCGGCGGGCCTCGCACAGATGGGTGCGCGCGTCGGCCTGTTCGACGCCGACGTGTACGGCCCGAACGTCCCCCGGATGGTCGACGCAGAAGAGGTCCCGAGAGCGACCGAAGACGAGACCATGATTCCGCCCGAGCAGTTCGGCGTGAAACTCATGAGCATGGCCTTCCTCGTCGGCGAGGATGACCCCGTCATCTGGCGCGGTCCGATGGTCCACAAGGTCCTCACGCAACTCTGGGAGGACGTCGAGTGGGGCCACCTCGACTACATGGTCGTGGACCTGCCGCCGGGAACCGGTGACGCTCAGCTCACGCTCCTCCAGAGCGTGCCGGTCACGGGTGCGGTCATCGTCACGACGCCCCAGGAGGTCGCTATCGACGACGCCCGCAAGGGTCTGCGGATGTTCGGGAAGCACGACACGCCGGTCCTCGGCATCGCCGAGAACATGTCCACGTTCAAGTGTCCCGACTGCGGCGGTGAACACGACATCTTCGGCCGGGGCGGCGGCGCGAAGTTCGCCGAGACGAACGACATGCCGTTCCTCGGGTCGATTCCCATCGACCCCTCGGTCCGGACCGGCGGCGACGAGGGTAAACCCATCGTACTGGACGAAGACAGCGACACGGGCGACGCCTTCCGCGTCTTGACGGAGAACGTCGCCAACAACGTCGGAATTATCAAGCGACGCCAACAACGCTGACCCATGTCCGACGACGGCCCAGATGGAAGTGACGCTCAGCGCGTCGAGACGCTCCGAGCGATTGCCGACGACATCCGCGCCGAGAGTTCCGAGAGCAAGATGGTCGCCGCGATTCTCTACCGTATCAGCGACATCTACGACCCCGACGAGGAGACCACGCCGCGGGATATCTACCTGAACATGCGCGAAATCATCCGTACGAAGGAGTCGTAGGCCGTTTAACGGAATTTCCGAAACGCAAACAGTCCGAGCAGAACCCCGGCACAGAGATATGCGACCGGGATTCCAGCCACTTCGTGCCCGCCGCTGAGCTTCGTCGCGAGACCGGGGGCGTAGCTGTCGTTGTGATACTCGTAGTTGTTCTGCATCCACGTCGGCCGCACGGACTCGTACGAGGCGTTCCAGACTCGAGTCTGGGCTCCGGCACGACCGGCAAACTCTACTTGGTCGATACCGCCTTCTGCTGTCGTCAGGTTACCGGTGTAGAGTCGCGCCTCGCCAGCTATCTTGGCACCGCGGTCGTCCAGCAACTCCACGGTGATCGTTCGGGTGTCGCCCGGACGGACCGAAGCGGGGTAGAGACTCCCGTCGGTCCCGACCGTGTGGACCATGAGCTTCGTGCTGTAGAGTTGTTCCGAAGGATTCGCGAGCGTCACCTCGGCGACTGCGGACGGTTCACCGTTGATGGTGCCCTCAATGACTTCTACGTCCGCAATGTACGGTGTTGGAATCTTTCCGGAGTCGGCTGAATCTATTTCGCGAGTGAAGTTGAACTCGGTGTGACCGCCGTAGGTGGAGAAGGTTACGGTGTGGCTATCCTGGTTGACGTTTATGCCGTCCGTAATATTGATTCGTTTCGTTCGTTCTTCGCCCACGGAAAGATTGAGATTCTTCTCATGAACTTGTCGTCCATCGACAGTGACTACATATCCTGCAAGTCGGATTTTCTCTTTAGTCGGGTTTTTAGCAGTAACTTTGAGAGCCGACTCCTCCCCGTTGAAAGCGACTGTGTACGTAGTCCCTCCGGTCGCTTCGACCTTCTCGTTCGAACTCTCGTCTTGCAGTACTCCAGCGGCGACTACTCCCGTGGACAACAACGCGCAGACCACGAACAGCGTTCCGACGGTAACGTAGAATTTTTTGTTCGTCATGTCCGTTAGATCCCTCCGTTAGACTTCGAGCATGCGACTTTCACTCGACACCAATTGAGTCTCTCCTCGCCCCTATCTATTTTTCCTATTATATATTGTCTGCTTTTTGCCCCTTCGTACGTGAAGGTATCTGATTTGAGTTCGCTCTCCTCCGTGACACGGCCAACCCTGGAATCGTAGGATCGGGTCGTGAGCGTCCCGGTGATGGTAGCTTTGGTTTTGACGACGTCGCTTTCGGCTTCGTATATCGGCGTCCAGAACTTCGTCGTGCCATCGTCTCTGCCGAGAACCCACGTAGTGGCCTGTGCCTCCCTCATCCGCCAGCCGTTTCGGGACACTTGCTTTCTCGCGAGTACGTAGTCCGTCGTCTCCGATTTTGCCCGCCACTCGTAGACCGCATCCTGGACTTTCTTGTCGCGTATCGCCTCGTACTTCGTCACGGTCTCCGTGCGTTGAGTCTTGTACTCAACCTCGAAGCGAGTTTCGTAGACCGCATCCGAGATTTTTACTCGTCTCTTCTTTCCGGTAAACGCGTGGTCCGACTGGTGCCTCGAAGTCGCCCAGTACGTTTCCGTCTTCGTGATCGTGTACGTGTAAGTCTTCGTCGTTCTGTAGGTGTACGTTTCCTTCGTCCTGTAAGTGTACTTCTGGGTCACCTCTTCGCAACCGAACCTGAGACTACAACGCTCCACCGTCCGTGTAGCGGTTTTCGTTACCCATCGAGTTTTGCTCCGTCGTACCGGAATCGTCTTCGTTTTCTCTATCTCGTTTTCGTAGCGGTACTTGCGCTGCGTCCGGTACTCGGCAGATTCGACTTTTATTCTGCGGGTGTCACCGGTCCGCTCACCGTTCCAGAGGCTCGAATCGTGCCACTTCTTCTTGAATTCTATTTCCGAGGACGGGTGCCACTGGGAGAACCGTTCGACCTTGGTTCGCTGCGTCTCGTGACGTCCGGAGGCGTACCACGCATTCGACGTTTGTAGAAACATCTTCCGGAGGCGCCGACTGGCGAAGCGCTTGGTTTCGGTTCCGTACTTCGCGTCCTGCGTCTTAACCTTCTTTTCGAGGATGTATTTCGTGGTTCCGGTCGTCCGCCGAACTTCGTATCCATGCTTGAGATACTCGTCCCGAGTCTCCTTCTCGTTGACCGTCACGTTTCTTACGCGAGGCTTCTCGACCAAATAGGAGAGATTTTGTACAGTGACGTCAGTCCAGTACTTACTACTGCTTCCCGAAACGAGAATTTGCGGTAGCTCCGCTTCGGTCTTCTTCCGAGCGTTCTCTCGGTTGTAAATCGTCACGGTTTGAGACGGTGTAGTCGAGGCGAGCGATTCGGTGGGGAGTTCGATAGTCCAGACGTATCGATATGCGTCTTCGGTCGCGTCTGAATGGCCGCTTCGCTCGGCTTCGACCTTCTCTCGCTCGACGACGCTCGCAGCGGGATTCGACACCGAGATCCCCAACGAGAAGTCCTGATAGTACGTCTCTTTTGCGAAGTGATACGGTTCCGTTTCTACTTGGACCCGAACCGTTTCCTCGTCAGAGTACGGTTCTTCGCTCAGAACACTCGTGTTGGAAATGCCCGGAACGAAGTAGTTCAAGAAGTCGAAGTTCCGCTTCGCTCGCAGGTCGTAGCCGTCTTCGACGATACTCGCCGCTCGCTCGTAAGACCGAAACTTCGCCGTGGAATTGTCGGGTTTCGTGGGTTCTGCCCCGTATTTCCAGATATATTTGAGATCCGTACCGTCTGGGTCGAACGAACCGGACGCATTTACTAGGATACCGTGTTCTCGGGTGATATACTCCTTTGTGCCGTCGTTGACGACATTCAGTCGAAGTTCTGGTTTACTAGGTGTAACTCGGAAATTTGACACGCTTTTACTTTCCCAATGGGCATATGTATTTGAGTAGTTAACGTACGCAGTTGTGCTGTACTGGCCTGGTGATTCTCCAAACCAGAAACTATGCAGTACTAAGTGCTCCTTGCCTCCTTCTTCTACTCGGCTAAGTCCATTAGTGTCGGTTCTTTTGGCAAGATCATTCCTTGACTGAATTTGGATATCCACCTTTTCAGGGTCTACACCGTTCAAATCAATTTCCAAGACGTGATGTGCCGCATATCGAGTAGGATCAAGGCGTTCGTGATACGAATCCACCGGCCCGTTGACGAACTCTGACCGGACGATTTCGGGTTTCTCGACCGGAACGATTTCGCGACTCGCCCGGACGGTCTGGCCCCGTTCGTCGGTGGCAACGACGGTCACCGTGTATGGTTCACCGGGCGTGAACTCGGCGTCGGAGAAGCGCATAGTCCGCTGGCGGCCGAAATCGTGACGATACCGACCGCGTACGGTGCCCCCGGCCACTGCAACGGTCTCGCCGTCCACTTCGACGCGGAGTCCGTTCAGATTCTCGTACTCGTCGACTCCACGGACCGCACCCGAAATCAAACCGTGTCGGTCGAGCGATTCGAACGACACGTTCGGGCGAGGGTCGGCCGTGACAGTCGTCGTCCCGTCGGCGAACGTGGCGACGTTCGACGAGCCATCGGCGTAAGTCACGACGGCGTAGAGTTCGTGGTCGCCGGGTTCCCACGTCCGGGTCAGTGACCGTCCCTCGGAGATTTTCCCGGCGGTGCTTCGCCATTCTACCGCGGCGACGGCAGTAGTCGGAGCGTCCAGTCGAACGTCGTACCGGCCGCGGAGCGGTTTCGACCCAGTCACGACCTTGTCACCCGCTATTCGAGGAGACTTTCCATCGGCGGTCGACGTACTCGATTCCGGCGATTCGGACGGTGAATCCGAATCAGACTGGACCGCTACGGTGAGGGAACTCGCGTTCGTGAGTCCGTCGGCGTCGTAGACCGTCGCAGTAACGTCGCGATTCTCGGCAGTGGGGAAGTGTTTCGTCACGGCGTCGGTCGTCTGCTCGGCCGAGAGCGAGTGGTTGGCGATTCGAGTACCGTCGACCTTCCAGACGACATAGTCGAGCGCAGCGGCCCCCACCGTGAGGTTCGCGGTGTAGGTCGCCGTAGAACCCTCGGTCGGCCGCGTCGGTCCGGAGACCGAGACGCCGGGGCCCGACCCGGGTGACACGTCGACGTAGAGCGTGTCCGAACGCGTCGCGCCGTCGTCGTCAGTGACGGTTATCGTGACCTGATAGCGACCGGTCTCGGTCGGTGTGAACCGAGTTCGGGCACAGTCGGCGCAGTCCGGCGCAACCGTGTCGCCGTTCGGTGTCCGAATCGACCACTCGTAGCGTTCGATGCGACCGTCGGAGTCGCGCGACCCCGTGGCGTCGAGGAGAACGGTCGCACCTCTCGTTACGTCTTGGTCGAGACCGGCGTCTGCGAGCGGTGCTTCGTTCGGAGTCGCGGCGTCGTTCGCCGGGGTGGCGTCCGTGACGGACGCGGCATCGTCCGTTGGAATCGTTCCGGCAGCAGTGGTCGTCACGACGAGAAAGACGGCGACGGCGATCAACGTCGGCTTCGACATACGATTGGTTTGCCCCTATTTTTCTTATAAACTTATGTGTTTAGTTTTAGTTAGAAACTGAAGTATCGGTTAATCGCTGCCGTCTCCGGCACGGAGTACCGATTAACAGGGAAATGGTCGGAAATGCGCCATTACCGCCTATCCCTCATGAACATTCCTTGCTAATCTATAGCAAAGGCTTTACTGACTCCCCGATTTATCTTCAATCACTGGGCCTAACGGCCGTGAGCAACAGATATGACTAATGACGAACTTATCTGGCGAATCGCGGGCGGTTCCGGCGACGGAATCGACTCGACGAGCCAGAACTTCGCCAAAGCGCTGATGCGCTCGGGCCTGAACGTCTTCACGCACCGACACTACCCGTCGCGCATCCGCGGTGGCCACACGTACGTAGAGATTCGGGCGAAAGACGAGCCCGTAAAGTCGCGGGGAGACAACTACAACTTCCTGCTCGCGCTGGGCGACAGCTTCGCCCGGAACCCGCAGGAGGAAGCCTACTACGGCAACGAGGAGATCAAGCCGCTGACGGAGAACCTCGACGAGCTTCGAGAGGGCGGGGTCATCGTCTACGACTCCGGCCTGCTCGACGCCAGCGAAATCGAGAACTTCGACGAGCGCGTCGAGGAGAACAACTGGCACGTCTACGACCTCGACCTGCGCGGCCTCGCCAAGGAACACGGTCGAGAGGTCATGCGCAACACGGCCGGCGTGGGCGCGACCGCCGCGCTGCTCGACATGGACCTCCAGTACATCGAGGACCTGATGGAGGACGCCATGAGCGGCGACGTGCTGGAGGCCAACCTCCAGATTCTCGAAGAGGCCTACGAGTCGGTCAACGAGGATTACGAACACACCCACGACCTGCGCGCCCCGACGGGGACGCAGGAAGAGGAGCAAGTCCTCGTCTCCGGTTCGCACGGCATCGCCTACGGATCGCTCGACGAGGGCTGTCGGTTCATCTCGGGCTACCCGATGACCCCGTGGACCGACGTGTTCACCATCATGACCCAGCACCTGCCGGACATGGGCGGCATCTCCGAGCAGGTCGAGGACGAAATCGCCGCGGCGTCGCTCGCCATCGGCGCGAGCCACGCCGGCGCGAAGGCGATGTCCGGGTCGTCGGGCGGCGGGTTCGCGCTGATGTCCGAACCGCTCGGTCTCGCGGAGATGACCGAGACGCCCATCGTCCTCGTGGAGTCGATGCGCGCCGGCGGTTCGACGGGGATGCCGACCAAGCCCGAACAGGGCGACCTCGAACACGTCCTGTACACGAGTCAGGGCGACTCCAACCGCGTCGTGTTCGCACCGGGCGACGCCGCGGAGTGTTACGAGCAGACTCGGAAGGCCTTCGAAATCGCCTACGAGTACCAGATTCCGGCCATCGTCATCTACGACCAGAAGCTCTCGGGCGGCCACCAGACCGTCCCCGAGGACGTGTTCGACGAGGAGCCGAACCCCGACATCGGAAGCGTCGTCACCGAGGAGGACCTCGAAGAGGCCGTGCAGGAAGCCGGTCGGTTCAAGCGGTACATGTACGACGCCGACGGCGAACGCGGCGGCGTCAGTCCGCGCTCGCTCCCCGGACAGAAGGGTGGCAACTACCTCGCCTCGGGTAACGAGCACAACGAAGTCGGCCACATCAGCGAGGACCCGGACAACCGCGTCCTCCAGATGAACCGCCGGATGTCGAAACTCGAGTCCATCCGCGACGAACTCGCGGAGAACGCCGACCACCAGACGGTCTACGGTCCCGAGGACGCCGAGTACGGCATCCTCAGTTGGGGCAGTACCAAAGGCGTCGTCGAGGAGGCCGTCGACGTACTGAACGAGCAGGGCCACTCGGTGAAGGCCATGAACGTCAGCGACATGATGCCGTTCGCCAAGGACGAAGTGACCGCGTTCCTCGAGAGCGTCGACGAGGCGCTGGTCGTCGAGATGAACGCCACGGCGCAGTTCCGCCGCCACGTTCAGGGCCAACTCGGCCGCTTCGGCGAGAAACTGTACAGTCTGCTCAAGTACGACGGCAACCCCTTCGAGCCTCGCGAGGTCGTCTCCGGCTTCGAGAGCCGAATCGGCGACGACGCCGACCTGAGCCAGTACAACGTCCGCATCGAATCCGCAACGGGTGACTAATCATGAGTGCATTCAACGCAATCGGTGAAGAGCGAGAGATCAACAGAGACGAGTTCACGCCCGAAATCGAACCGCAGGCGACGTGGTGTCCGGGCTGTGGCGACTTCGGCGTCCTGAAGGCGCTGAAGCAAGCGATGCCCGAAGTCGGTCGTACCCCCGAGGAGACCCTGCTGGTCACGGGTATCGGTTGCTCGGGTAAGCTGTCGAGTTACTTCAAGAGCTACGGGTTCCACTCCATCCACGGCCGGGCGCTGCCGGTCGCTCGCGCGGCCAAGATGGCCAACCCCGACCTCGAAGTCGTCGCGGCGGGCGGCGACGGCGACGGCTACGGCATCGGCGGGAACCACTTCATGCACACCGCCCGAGAGAACCACGACATGACCTACATCGTCTTCGACAACGAGATCTTCGGGCTGACGAAGGGCCAGACCTCCCCGACCAGTCCGAAGGGCCACAAGTCGAAGACCCAGCCCCACGGCAGCGCCAAGCAGCCGATTCGGCCGCTGTCGCTCGCGCTGACCTCGGGTGCGTCCTACGTCGCCCGGACCGCGGCGGTCAACCCGAATCAGGCGAAGGAAATCCTGACGGAGGCGATGGAACACGACGGGTTCGCGCACGTGGACTTCCTCACCCAGTGCCCGACGTGGAACAAGGACGCCAAGCAGTACGTCCCGTACATCGACGTGCAGGACAGCGACGACTACGACTTCGACATCACCGACCGCAGCGAGGCGTCGGAGATGATGCAGAAGGCCGAGAACGCCCTCTACGAGGGCGAGGTCCTCACGGGTCGGTTCTACCACGACGAGGACCGACCGTCCTACCAGGAGGAGAAGCAGGCCACGGGCGACATGCCCGAGGAACCGCTGGCCGAGCGGTACTTCGACGAGGACTACGAGTGGGAGCGTAGCTACGACCTGCTCGACCGCCACAAGTAAACGGGGACGAGAACCGTCGGTCGCGGTCGGATTATCGCCGTTCTCTTCGCTTTTTCGGGACCGAGCGTCTACGTCCGTTCGCTACTCTCTAGAATCTGCTTTCTACTCGCTACACGGGTCGTGTTTCCAGAAGGCGTTGGCCGCGTTCATCAGGTCCCGCTGGTCACGACCCGGGTAGGTGCGGTCGAAATTCGGTATCTCGGTCAACCCCCCGCGAACCGAACACCGGCCGCGCTACGAATCGGGACCGACCTCGGGCGCGGCCCTGTCCTCGCCGCCCTCACCGCCTTCGCCACCTTCTCCTCCTCCTTCACCGCCCTCTCCGCCTTCTCCTCCCTCTCCTCCTCCTTCACCGCCCTCTCCGCCTTCGCCACCCTCCCCGCCTTCGCCGCCACCGCCCGGGAAGCCGCACCCGGCGAACGCAGTGGCTAGTCCGGCGAGCGAGACCTGAAGGAATCGTCGGCGCGAGCGTCGTGCCATACGCTCGGTACCTCGTCTGCGGGGAAAAAACGGATGGCCGTCGCCGAACGGCGGCGTTCCGTGACGAGTCGTTTCCGTTCCGAGCCGACAACCGGCGGGCGACTCGAAGTTCCAAAGGAGTGTTCGGTCAGCGTGGGGACCGTTTTCCTATTCGGAAGGTATTTTTTCCCGTATCCGAAATACACTGGTAATGAGTACACAGTCTACGGAGGACCGAATCCTCTCGGTCCTCGAGGAGGACGCCCAAGCGTCCTACGCCGAAATCGCCGACCGGGCGAACGTCTCGAAGCCCACGGTCCGGAAATACATCGAGAAACTCGAAGACGAGGGGGTCATCGTGGGGTACTCGGCCGAAATCGACCCGAAGAAGCTCTCCAGCAAGTCCATCGCGATGGTGGGCATCGACGTGGCCAGCGAGGAGTACGTCGAGGCGACTCGCGACCTGAAGAACTTGGACGAGGTCGAGACGCTGTACTCGTCGTCGGGCGACCACATGCTCATGGCGGAAGTTCGCGCCGCGGACGGCGACGCCGTCGGCGACGTCATCAGCGAGAAGATTCTGAACATCGAGGGCGTGACGGCGGCCCACCCCTCGTTCCTGCAAGAGCGACTGAAGTAAGCCGGTACGGGGACGGGAACTCGCCGGAGGCCGGTCGGGCGGGGTCGGGACTGACTCGTACGAGATACGTCGAGTAGCGGTGGCGCTACCGAATCCTGCGAGCAGAGAGTCCTCGAAGCTATCTACTACTGTCGTTTACCATTCTATATGTTTCTCGGAGAAATGAGAATGTTGCTGAAGGCCGTCTGCTAACGGGTCAGTCCGCCGCTGAAATCTCGACGCTCTCCAAGGCGCGCTGGATGCGCTCGGACGCCTCGGCCAGTCGCTCGGCGCTGTTGGCGTACGACACTCGCAGGCACTCCTCGGCGTTGGTCCCGAAGTCGGGACCGGGCGTCATCGCCACGCCCGCGTCTTCGAGGAAGAAGTCCGCGGCGTCGAAGGCGTCGCCCGGCAGGTCGCTCACGTCCACGAGCAGGTAGTACGCGCCGCCGGGCGTGTACCCCATGCTCAGTCCCCAGTCTTCGACTTCGCTCACGAGGAAGTCCCGGCGCTCGCGGTAGGTGTCGCGCACGTCGTCGAGGAAGTCGTCGCCGGATTCCAGCGCCGCGACGCCGCCCGACTGGACGAAGTTCGGCGCGCAGATGAGCGTGTTCTGCGCGATGCGGTTGACGTGGCCGACGTACTCCGGCGGTGCGACCATCCACCCGAGTCGCCACCCGGTCATCGCGAACCGCTTCGAGAAGCCGTCTATCACGAAGGCGTCGTCGGTGTACTCCAGCACCGTGTGGTCCTCGCCCTCGTAGGTCAGGCCGTGGTACACCTCGTCGGACACCACGGTTGCGTCGGCGTCGTCGGCCAGCGCCACCAGTTCCTCCAGCGTTCCGCCGTCGAGGACCGCGCCGGTCGGGTTCGCGGGCGAGTTGAGCAACAGCGCCTCCGTGTCGGAACTTAGCGTGCGCGCGAAGGCGTCCGCGCGCGGGCGGAACCCGTCGTCGGCCGACAGCGGAACCGTCGAGATGCGCCCGCCGGTCTGGCGGACGAAGTTGGGGTAGCAGGCGTAGTATGGGTCGGTCAACACCACCTCGTCGCCGGGGTCCACCAGCGACGAGAACGCCAGCAAGAGGGCGGGCGAGGACCCTGAGGTGACGACGATGCGGTCGGGCGACACGTCCACGCCGTACCGCCGGTCGTAGTACTCTGCGATGGCCGCCCGGAGTTTCGGTTTGCCCTTCGAGGACGTGTAACTGGTCTCGCCTGCCCGGAGCGCTGCGACTGCCGCGTCGGTGACTGCCGCCGGCGTGTCGAAGTCGGGTTCGCCTACTTCGAGGTGTACCACGTCGTCCATGCGGTTTGCCCGTTCGAGTACGTCCATCGCGGCGAACGGGGTCGTCCGGGTCGCGCGCTCCGATACCATGTGCAGTGGAGAACGGGACCACGCATATAAAGCTTCGATGTGACAGTCAGTATTTGCCGGGCACCAATCCATCATGAACCATGATTATACTCATGGCGTAGCGCCGCGCCTCCGATAATATTACTGCCCATTGGTGACACTGGCCGTGATTATTATTACCATGGATGCGGAATTGCGGGTGGGATTTGGGGGCAGTCATGAAACAGACACGCAGAAGCTTTCTGAAAGCGACCGGAGCAACGGGTGTGGCCGGTGTGGTGGGGAGCGCCTCCGCACTGGCTCAGAACAAGTCGATTACCTTCTACAACGCCGGGAGCCTGAAGTACGACCCCGGTACGGAGAAGAACATTCAGCGGTTCGAGGACGAGACGGGCATCACGGTCAACGTCAACGAGGTGCCGTGGTCGAACCTCAAGACGACGCTCATCACGCAGTGGCGCAACCAGGGGAGTCAGGTCGACGCGTTCAACGGGCCGACGTGGTGGCTGGCGGACTTCGTCGCGGCCAACTGGATCGTCCCGCTGGACCTGCCGAGCGACCACGTCTCGAAGTACCCGAAGAACCTGCAGGAACTCATCCAGTTCGACGGACAGGCCTACATGGCCCCGCAACTGGGCAAGTGGGGCACCTACCTCTACGACAAGCAGGCGATGCAGCAGAACAACGTCCAGCAACCGCCCCAGAACTGGGACGAGATCATCCAAAAGGGCAAGAAGATGAGCGACGGGAACCAGTCCGGGTTCGCGTTCACGTGGGCGAACAAGGACGTGTTCACGTTCAAGCAGTTCCTCTATCAGGCGGGCGGCCAACTGTTCAACGAGAACAACGAACCGACGTTCGTCAACAAGGGCGTCGACGTGTTCGAGAACCTGCTCACGCCGCTCCGAAAGCAGAACATCATCCCGGACGGCATCTCGACGATGGGCGAGGGACCGGTCGGCGACGCCTTCATCGGCGGCAGTCTCGCTACCGTCGAGTCGTGGACGCCGCTGGCGAGTCGCGCGTGGGACTCCCAAGACTGGAGCCAAGAGCGTCTCGGCGTCGCCAAGCCACCGAAAGGGCCCCAGAGCCGCGCGACGTTCCAAGACACCAACGGCATCGGCGTCTCGAAGTTCTCGCAGAACAAGCAGGCCGCGAAGCGGTTCGCCCGGTTCATGTCCACGACCGAGTCGGTCAAGACCGACATGATAACCGAGGGCAACCCCGCGCCAGTGCCGGAGGTCTACGACATGCAGGAAGTGAAACAGGAGTTCCCGCAGAAGTGGCTCGACGTTCAGCAGTACAACCTCAAGCACGCCAAGAGCGAGACCTACCGCGCCCAACCGCAGGTGGACAACTACCTCTCGAACCAGATCACCCCGGCACTGCTCGGTAAGAAGCCGCCGAAGCAGGCGCTACAGACCGCCGAGAAGAACATCACGCAACTCTACAAGAACCTCGGCATCCTGTAGCTGCATCCCCTTCATGTCGCAATCGTCACAGTCGATACGCCGCACGCTCGACCGCCTGTTCGTCCCGCTCACAGTCGGGCCGACGGTTCTCTGGATAGCCGGTATCATCGTCTATCCGACGCTGCAACTGTTCTGGTCGAGCCTGTTCTGGACCAATCCGATAACGGGTGCCAAGGAGTTCGTGGGCCTCGAAAACTTCACGGACCTCCTGTTGGGCGACGCCGGGGGTTGGTTCGGCGTACTCAACCCGACGTTCGTGAACTTCACGTGGCACACCATCGTCTACGTGGGGTTCAGCGTCTCCATCTCGTTCCTGCTCGGACTGGGCGTCGCGCTCCTGTTGAACAAGGACTTGGCGGGTCGCGGCTGGCTTCGCACGGCGGTCATCGTGCCGTGGATTCTGCCGTACGTGATGAGCGGGCTGATGTGGCGCTGGATGTTTCAGGCCCAGTACGGAGCCATCAACGGCGTCCTGATGCAGACCGGTCTCATCGACAACAAGATTGCGTTTCTATCGGACGGGACGCTGGCGATGATGGCGCTGATAATCGCGGACGTCTGGGTGTTCACTCCGTTCATCATCATCATCCTGCTCGCAGGGCTGCAAAACGTCCCAGAACAGCTCTACGACGCCGCGGAGGTCGACGGCGCGAGCCGGTGGTCGCGCTTTTGGAACGTCACGTATCCGTTCCTCAAACCCTCCATCCTCGTCGCGCTCACCATCCGCATCATCTTCGACATCCGCGCCCTCGACCTCGTCTGGGTCATGACCCAGGGCGGCCCCGGAAAGAGCACCGAGGTGTGGGCGTCGTGGCTCTACCGGACCGCGATGGTGTTCGGTCGTCCCGGTGAGGGCGCCGCGCTCGGCGTCGTCCTGCTGGCGGTCACGTTCGCCATCGTCGCAGTGCTGTACAAGGTATTCGGCGAGACTCCCTACGCAACATGAGTACGAGAACGTCCTACATCGACCGAATCGTCGACGGGTTCGGCCTCGACACCGACAACGAGTGGCCGAGCGTGGTACGCGAGCGACTGGTGTCGTACGGCCTGCTCGGGTTGTACGTGTTCGTGGTGTGGTTCCCCATCTACTACATCCTCATCACGAGCATCCAACCGACCGCGGAAGTGCTGAGTCTCCCCGTCAACTTCCTGCCGGCCAGACCGACTATCGACAACTACGTGGACATCTTCGCCAATCGGCCGTTCGAGCTATACACGCTCAACAGCCTGATAGTGGCCAGCACGACGACGCTCATCTGCGTCACCCTCGGGACGCTCACGGGCTACACGTTCTCGCGCCACGACTTCTTGGGGAACAAGGCGTTGCTCCTCTCCATCGTCGGCGCCCGCATGATTCCGCCCATCGCGCTCATCGTCCCGTTCTTCGCCATCATGTCGAACCCGCCGCTCGTCGGCGGCCTCACGGGGAGTCTCTACGACACGAAAATCGCGCTCATCCTGACGTACACGTTCTTCAACCTGCCGTTCGCGGTGTGGATAATGAAGAACTACTTCGACGGCGTGCCCGAGAGTCTGGACGAGCAGGCGCAGGTCGACGGCTGTTCGCAGTGGGAAGGGTTCGTGAAAATCATCCTCCCCGTCGCCAAGCCGGGCATCGCCGCGACGGCGATTCTGGCGTTCATCTTCTCGTGGAACGAGTTCGTCTTCGCGCTCGTTCTCACTTCGTCCGAGCAGGCCCAGACGCTCCCCATCGCCGTCTCGCTGTTCATCGCCGACGACTTCGTGGACTGGGCGCATCTGGCCGCGGGCGGGATGATAGCGGCCCTGCCTGGCATCCTGTTCGGCCTGTTCTTCCAGCGGTACATCGTCAGCGGACTGACTCAAGGAGCTGTCAAAGAATGAGGTGGTACACGTGGCCGAAGTAACGCTCGAGGAACTGGTCAAGGAGTTCGACGACGTGGTCGCGGTCGACGGCGTCTCGCTCGACATCCCGGACGAGAGTTTCACGGTCCTCGTCGGACCGTCGGGGTGTGGCAAGACGACGACGCTCCGACTCGTCGCGGGTCTCGAACGCGCTACCGACGGTATCGTCTCCATCGGGGGCGAGGTCGTCAACGACAAGCGCGCGTACGAGCGGGACATCGCGATGGTGTTCCAGAACTACGCGCTCTACCCGCACAAGACGGTCGAGGAGAACATGCGGTTCGGCCTCGAACAGCAGGGCACCGACGACGACGTTATCGAGGAACGAGTGGCCGACGCGGCGCAACTCCTCCAGATAGAGGAGTTGCTCGACCGCCGCCCCTCGGAACTCTCGGGGGGTCAGCAACAGCGGGTGGCGCTCGGCCGGGCAATCGTCCGGGACCCCGACGTGTTCCTGATGGACGAACCGCTCTCCAATCTGGACGCCAAGTTGCGCGTCCAGATGCGGGCGGAACTCAACAAACTCCACGACGAACTCGACACCACCACGGTGTACGTCACTCACGACCAGATAGAGGCGATGACGCTGGCCGACCAGATTGCAGTGATGGACGCCGGGAAGATTCAGCAGGTCGGCGAACCGACGTTCGTCTACGCCAACCCGCGGAACATGTTCGTCGCCGACTTCCTCGGCAGTCCCTCGATGAACTTCCTCGAAGGCGACCTTCGACGGAGCGACTCGGGGCTCGTCGTGGATCTCGGGGGTCTCGAACACGAGATACCGGAGACACACCGTTCGAAGGTCGAGCACCGGGTCGGCGAGTCGCTCGCGCTGGGAATCCGACCCGAGAACATCTCGGTCGCTCAGCGAGGCTACCCCGCGAGCGTCGAGGTCGTCGAACCGCAGGGCGAGAAGACCGTCCTCGAACTGACCGTCGGCGACGACCGCTCGCTGAACGCCTCGGTCGAACCCGACGTGGACGTGAGCGTCGGCGAGGAGATTCGCGTCGAGTTCGACCGGTCGAAGCTCCACTACTTCGACCCCGCGACCGGGGAGTCGCTGACCTTCTCCGAGCGGACCTCCGACGCGGCCGACCCGGTCGCGACCGAGCGATGAGGCCCCGTTCGCGGTCGGGGCGACTCGGACGCCGAGTTCGCTCGGCGGCGTCGCCGCTCCTCGGTCTCGCCGTCGCGCTGACCGCGGTCGCGGCCTACGGGTTCCTCCGAGGCGCGTACGCGACCGCGATGGCCGTCGGCGTGGCGGCCACGCTGACGAGCGTGTTCGTCCTGCTGACGCTCGACTAGCGACGGCGAGACCGCTCGCGACCGCAAGGATTGGGTTGCCGCGGCCCCTACGTCCCACCGATGGCCACCTACCAGCGAGCAGTCCGGGTGAACGCGCCGCTCGACGAGGTGTGGGAGTTCCACTCCCGAATCGACGGACTGGAGGCGCTCACGCCCGACTGGATGCACCTCCGAGTCGAGGGAATCCGCGGCCCGGACGGGAGCAAGCGCGGCGACGACGCGGTGCTCGAATCCGGCACGGCGGTCCGGATGTCGATGCGACCGTTCGGCGTCGGCCCGCGCCAGCGGTGGACCTCGCGCATCACGCGGCGCGAGGAGGGCGACGGGTCCGCGGTCTTCGCGGACGCGATGGAGGACGGCCCGTTCCCGGAGTGGCACCACACGCACTACTTCTACGCCGACGGCGACGACCGGACGCTCCTCCGCGACCGGGTCGAGTACCGACTCCCGGTGGTCGGCGACCTGCTCGGACCGCTCGGCTGGGTCGGCTTCGAACCGATGTTCCGGGACCGCCACCGCCGGACGAGGCGGATTCTGGAACGCCGGTAACGAGTCGCCGAGCGGACCCTCACGCGCCCAGCATCAGCGGCCCGAGCAACACCCCCATCAGGTGGACGCGCCGGGCACCGAACCGGGCGGGGACGAGACCGACGAGCGTAGCGACCCCGAAGACCGCGACGCCGACGCCGCCCGCGAACAGCCAACTCAGTCCGGCCAGCAGGCCGACGACGCCGACCGAGAGGCGCGACTGGTCGACAGCGCCGACCGCACGGAGGTAGCGGTCGCCCACGCCGAGGACGAGCAGGAAGCCCGCGACGCCCGCAATCGCGGCCGTGGAGAGCAGGAGCGGCAGGTTCACCGGCGCGTTCGCCTCTCGGAGCGCGACCATCACGCCGGTCCGAGGCGTGCCGAGCGCCGACAGCGCGAAGAGCGCGAATACGGTGTTCGCTGTGTTGACGCCGCTGGTCGCCACGACGAACCCGCGGGCGTCGGTCGAACCGGGGACCAGCGCGAGCGCAAGCACCGCGGCGACGGCCGACGAGACGCCCGGCAGGTAGCCGACGACCGCCCCGGCGAGACATCCGGCCGCCGCGGTCAGGCCGACCGTCCGCCGGGAGGCCGCTATCGTCGAGTCGTCCTGCTCGGGCACGCCGGACCCGGAGAGCGCCTCTATCAGGACCGGCGCGCCGAACAGTCCCGCGAACAGCGGCGTGAGCATCCCGCCCGCGTCGAGGGGCGCGGCCGGACTCAGGTCGAGGGTGGCGCGCCCGAGCGCTCCGCTTCCCGCGAACCCCGCCGCGCCGCCGCAGAACGCCCGAACCGACCCCTCCGTCAGTAAGAGGAACGCGACGACGACGCCGAGGACGACCGGGAGGTGAGCGCGCACGACCGGGTAGGCGACCGTCATGCCGCGCGTGACCGGAATCGCGAGCGGGACCGCGAACGCGACCGCGAGTCCGCTCCCGAGCGCCGATAGCCTGACCGCCTCTCGCCCTCGCCCCGCGATGACGAGTCGGTGAGCGGGCAGGGCGGACGCCGCCATCGCGGCGTCCGGCACGCCGAGCGCGAGCGCGGGTACGGCGTCGAGAAACGAGTGGACCACCCCGGCAGCGAGCACGGCCGCGCCGACGAGTCGCGGCGGACCGGGAACCGCGGGCGCGACCGACGCCAACAGGAGCGCGAGGTTGTTGACGTGCAGACCGGGGGTGAGTCCGCTCAGGGTCCCGAGCGCGACCCCGACGAAGACGAACGCGAGCGCCGCGGCCGACGGGCCGAGAGACAGGCCGATTCGGACGCCGAGCGCCTCCATCGAGGCAGTTTCGTCCCGGTCTCGGACTTAAACGTTCGTGCGCCTCGCGAGCGGTGGGGAGACGTTCCTGCGTCGCTGAAGTGACGAGAGAAACGACCCGTACGCCCGCCGAGGCGGACAGGAACACACTTGGGCCGGTAGTCCTAACGCCCCGACATGGCTACTTCGACTGCGAAGCGGCGGGTCAAGAACAACCCGCGTGCCGTGACCGCGGTCCTCTCGGTGCTGGGCTACGTCCTCGTCCTCGGGACGTTCGCGGGCGTCCTGCCCATCTATCCGGAACTCGAACGCGCGACCGTGGACCTGCTGAGTCACGCAATCGCGGTCGTGAACACCCTCGCGCTGACCACCATCGTCCTCGGCGTGCGGTGGATTCGCCGCGGCGAGGTTCGCAAACACCGGACCGCGATGCTGGCGGCGTTCACGCTCATCCTCCTGTTTCTCGTCCTCTACCTCACGAAGCTCGGGGGCGGCGGCGAGAAGCACATCGCGGCGAGCGGGGCGGTCTACTACGCCTACATCGTGATGCTCGCCATCCACATCGTCCTCTCGGCGGTGTCGGTTCCCGTGGTCGTCCACGCTGTCGTCCTCGGCCTCACTCACACACCGTCGGAGCTCCGGGACACCGCCCACGCGAGGGTCGGCCGCATCGCGGTCGCGGCGTGGGGACTGAGCCTCGCGCTCGGAATCGTGACCTACGTCCTGCTCAACCACGTCTACGGCGTCGAGCAGTACGTGATGTCGCTGGCACCGCTCGTCGTCGGACGCCGATGAGCGGAGACGCCGACGACTCGTCGGGTCCGGATTCGGACGATTCGTCGGGGTCGGACGACTCGCCCGGGTTCTCGCTCCGGGACCGAGTCGCCGACGCACTCGGAACCGACGTCGAGTCGGTCGCGGAACTCGACGGCGGCGAGGTCGGCCGAGTCGCCCGCGTCGCCCTCGCCGACGGCCGGACCGCGGCGGCCAAGACCGGCGAGACGCCCCTCGGCACGGAGGCGTTCATGCTCGAATTTCTGTCCGACCGCGGCCTGCCTGTCCCCGAGGTGTACCACCGCACCGACGCCCTGCTGGTCTTGGAGTACGTCGAGGGCGATAGCGAAGTCACTCCGGCCGGCGAGCGCGACGCCGCCCGTCACCTCGCGGCGCTCCACCGCGAGCGCCCGGAGGAGACCGCCGGACGGGAGGACGGCCCCGGGCGAAACTACGGCTTCCCGCGGGACACCCTGACCGGGCCGTACCGTCAGCCGAACCGGTGGACCGACTCGTGGGTCGCGTTCTTCCGGGACCGACGGCTCCGCCACTTCGCCCGGAAGGCCCGCGAGGCGGGCGTCCTCCCGTCGGACCTCAGCAATAGACTCGACGCGCTCGCCCGGGACCTCGACTCGTTGCTCCCCGACGACCCGCCGCCCGCCCTGCTCCACGGCGACGTGTGGGCGAACAACGTCCTCGCCGACGGCGGGCGGGTCCGGGCGTTCCTCGACCCGGCGTGTTACTTCGGCCACGCCGAGGTCGAACTCGCGTACGTCGCGTTCGCGGGGTCGTTCGGCGACGCCTTCTTCGAGGCGTACGACGCCGAGCGCGGTATCGACCCGGGATTCCGCGAGGGGCGGCGCGCGGTGTACCAGTTAGTTCCCCTGCTCGAACACCTGCTGTACTTCGGGGACGAGCGCTACGCCGCGGGAATCGACGGGCGACTGACCGGCCTCGGTTACTGACCGACCGCGGATACTGACCACCCGCTCACGCCAACCGCCCGACATAAGTCGCTCGGCGACGAGCAACCGCTCGTGACCGACGAGTGGACGTTCCGCACGACGACCGGAACCGCGACCGTCGCCGACGGCCGCCTCGAAATCTCGGGGTCGGCGCGGCGACTGGCGCGGGGGAAGTGGCGCGACGGCTGGACCACCAACGCCGCGGGTCGGCGCGCGCTGTTCGTCTTCTCGACGGTCAGTACCGCGTGGTTCGTCGTCCGCGGGGCCCGAAAGGTACCCGCAGTGCTGGCGGGGCGGGCCGACCTGCCGTCGCTGTTTCTGGTCGCCTGCATCGGCCTCATCGCCCTCGTCGTGGCGTACCGCGCGACGCGAACGAAGACGGCTCGACTGCGCGACGTCGCCGCGGCCCGACGCGTGGACGACGACCGCCTCAGCGTCGAGTTCGACGACGAGGCGCGCGATCCGCTCGAAATCGAGACGCCGACCGAGCGCGACGCCGACGAGGCGGCCGAAATCCTCCGGTTGCGGGGCGTCCCCGTCGAGGACGCGACGGACGCCGATACCTCCGAGTCGGTCGGGTTCCGGCGGCGACTGCTCGCGAAAGAGAAGTGAATTAGCCGGCGAACGGCGCGACTCCGAGTCGGCGACGTTACCAGCAGACGACGGTGCCGGTCGCACCGGCCTCGCCGCGCCGGACGACGCCCCGGTCGGTCACGCGGTAGGTGACGGAGTACGGCCGATGGACGTGGACGACCGTCGCGTTCTCGCCGCCGCGCTCGTCGTAATCGAGTTCGCCCTTCAAGGCGACCCGGTAGCCGCCGTCGACCGATTCGACGCCGGAGACGGTCGTGTGGTGGTTGAAGTACGTGTGTTCGTCCACGCGGACCGACTGGTAGCGCGAGGCGACGGTCTCGGCGACGTCGCGGGCCGTCGCCTCGGAGAGGGTCTCCGGTTTCGACACCGACGAGAGCGTCGCGTTCGCGTCGAGCGAGCAGGACGCTCGGGTGGTGGTTTCGGCCCCGGTGGTCGCGGTAGACGGGGCGGACGAGACGGACGAGGTTTCGAGGTCGGTCGTCGCGGTGTCGGCCGTCGCGGACGGCGAGCCGGTCGCTCCGGGCGCGGAGCCACCGCCGATACATCCCGCGAGGACGAGGAGGGCGCCGAGCGAGAGGGCGGCCAGCGGTCGTGAGTGCATAACTCGTGGTCCGGCCAGTGCCGGTAAATGTTTTCTGACTGAACCTCGGCGAACCGAGACGGTCCGAAACCCGGTCAGTCCGTCCGGGGAATCGCGTAGGTCCCGGCCGCGAAGAAGACCAGCGTGAGGGCCGCGAGGACCGCGAGGTCGAACTCCCACCCGCCGAGCGGCGACGCGCCGAGCGGTTCGACGCCGGTCTCGGGCGGCACGTAGGTCAGGTCCCGGACCCCGCGGGCGAAGTAGGTCAGCGGCGAGAGGTTCGTCGCGGGCCGGAACCACGCCGGGAGCAGGTCGGGCGTGACGAACGTGTCCGAGAGGAAGAGTAGAGGGAGCGCGATGGTGTTGCTCGCGGCGATGACGCCGTCTTGGGAGTCGGCGAGTCCGCCCAGCACCGCGCCGAGACCACAGAACAGCGCCACCGCGAACGCGAGGAACACCGCGACCAGCGCGAGGGTCGTCGGGCCGAGCGCCAGCGACGCGGTGCCCGTCACCAGCGCCATGAGTCCGAGGATGAGCAGGCCGGCGATGCCGATGATGGCGACGTTGACCAGCGTGTGGGCGAGCAACCACTCGGCGCGCGACAGCGGCGTCGTCTCCAACTTCTCGAACCGGTTGCCCTCGCGGTGGCGCGCGACCTCCGAACCGACCCGCGAGAGCGGCGTGAACAGGACGACGACCGCGAGATACCCCGGCAGGTAGTAGCCCGGCGGTTCGGCGAACAGGCCGCCGCCGCCCGGGTTCGTCTGGACCAGCACCGCGAAGATGAGGATGAGGATGACCGGGAAGAAGAACGTGAAGAAGACGGCGGTCCGCCGCCGGGTGAACGACCGCCACGCCGCGCTGGCCTCCGCGCGGACCCGACCGGTCGCCGTCATCGCTCGCCCCCCGCGAGCGCGGCCTCGCCGTCGCCGTCCGCCTCGCCGGTCCGGCCGAGCGAGACGCCCTCGCCGCCCGCGACCGACCGTCCGGTCAGTCGGAGGAAGGCGTCTTCGAGGTCGGGTTCCGTCCACGTCAGCGACTCGTAGGCGACGCCGCCCTCGTTCAGCGCCGCGACGACTTCGGCGATGTCCTCGGGTCGGACGCCGGTCACGACGAGTCGGCCCTCGGACGCCTCGACCTCGAAGTCGGTGCCCGCGAGCGCGTCGGCCGCCCCGGCGAGTCCGGTCGCGTCGGCGGCCCCGTCGTCGATTCCCGAGTCGGTCTCGGTCTCGACCACGATTCTCGTCCGGCCGCCGTACTCGGCCACGAGGTCCGAGGGCGCACCGACCGCCGCGAGTTCGCCGTCGGCGAGCAGACCGACCCGGTCGGCGAGGCGCTCGGCCTCCTCCATCGAGTGGGTCGTCAGGAAGACCGTGGTGCCGCGGTCCGCGAGGTCCTCCACGAGCGTCCAGAGCGCGCGCCGCCCCGCCGGGTCGATGCCCGTGGTCGGTTCGTCCAGAAAGAGGAGGTCCGGGTCGTTGACCAGCGCCGTCCCGACGCAGGTCCGGCGCTGCTGGCCGCCCGAGAGGTTCTCGTACCACGTGTCGTCCTCGGCGTCGAGACCGACCTCCGCGAGCACGGTGTCGGGGTCGCGCGCCTCGTCGTACAGGCCGGCGTAGTACGCGACCAGTTCGCGGGCGGTCAGCCGTTCGGGCGGGTCGAACGCCTGCGGGAGGAGGCCGAGGCGCTGGCGGTCGGCCGACGCGGGGTCGGTCCCGAACGTCGATACCGACCCCGAGTCGGGTTCCGTGGTTCCGGTCAGCGCCCGGACCAGCGTGGTCTTGCCCGCGCCGTTCGGGCCGATGAGTCCGAACACCTCGCCCTCGCCGACCGACAGCGAGACGCCGTCGAGCGCCGTGGTGTCGCCGTAGGACTTCCGCAGGTCCTCGGCGACCAGTGGCTCGGTCATGTCGGGCACTTGCGCCGGTCCGGCCCTAAGCCCGTCGGTTCCGACGCCAGCAACTATTTGTGTCGGAGGTCGGATAGAACCGGTATGACCGACGGAGCCGACGAGTTCAGAACCCGAGTCGAGACCAAGGTCGCCGCGGAGTTCGGTGCCGAACGCGACGCCGAACGAGTCGCCGAGGCCGCGGTCCGCGTCCGGGAGGCGGGCGTCGAGTGGAGTCCGACGTTCATCGCCGAGCGCATGGCCGACGCGCCGAAGGACGCCTCCGTCTCCGAGAAGTGGAACTGGTTGCTCGGCTACGTCGGCGGTCCGGCGGACGCCGAGGAGTACCGACTCGGCGAGTGAAGACGAGGGTGCGAGAACGTCACTCGTCGAGCAGTTCGTCCTTCCGGTGTTGAAACTCCTCCTCGTCGATGAGTCCTCGCGACTTGGCGTCGCCGAGGCGCGCCAGTCGCTCACGGAGACTCTGCGACTCGTCCGACGAGGCGTCGTCCGCGCCCGAGTCCGGAGTTTCGGCGGTGTGGCGGTAGCTCACGTACTCGGCGGCCTCCGCCACGTCCCCGGCGTCGAACTCCGGGGAGACCCAGAGGTAGTATCTCGACCCCGAGACCGCGAGGTCGATGCGGTGGCGCCGCTGGCCGCTCCGGTGGCGAACGCCCGCGATTTCCCCGTAGGGGAGACTCAGCGACCTGTCCTCGTCGCCGACGCCCAGACGGACGTAGACCCGCCGGTTCGTAATCAGGTAGACCCCGCCGCGTTCGGGCGTGACCGTCGAATCGGGGTCGCCGAACCCGACGCCGCCCTCGCCGCACTCGAAGCAGAACTTCGGGCGTTCGGCCTCGGCGAGGACCGCGACGAGCGTCTCCGTGAGGTCGGCGACGGCGTCCGCGGTGCCCGCCAGTCGCTCGGCCGTGACCGACCGGTGGTCGGCGCGTTCCGCGAGCATCGACGCGTATCGTCTGGCGTCGTCGCCGGGGGTCGGCATGGGTGTCAGACGAACGTCTGACGCGAACCGGATTATAATTTCCTCAAATTATCGCGAAAGATAACCGGGCACGCCTACCGGACGCGAAAAGCGACTGCGGTCGAGTCTCACCGGAAGCGACTGCGGCCGACGCTCACCGGAAGCGACCGAACGTCGGCCGCCAGCGGAGCAACACGACGGTCGCGGCGAACGCGAGGGTGCCGAGCGTGTACGACCACTCGCTGGCCGCGGCCGCGACCGCGGTGCCCGACCCCGCGAGTCCGGCCGCGAGCGTGGCGACGACCGGCCACGTGCAACTGACACAGGAGACGAGTCCGAGCAGGCCCGACACCGCCGACCCCGCGGTTTCGAGGACCGTGTCGTAGACGAGGTACGCCAGCGTCAGGTAGCCCACGAGTTTGTACGGGAACAGCGATATCTTGACCGCGGTTCCGGTGTACAGCAGCGCCGGACCCCACCCGGGCGGGAGCCACGCGACCCGCCACCCGAGCGCGTGGTGTCCGCCGGGCGCGAGCAGGCCGCCGACGTACGCCAGCAACAGGAAGTAACCCACCGCTATCGTCGCGCCGATGTAGCGCGACCGGGGCGAATCGGCCGACGGCGTCGTCCGGACCAGCGCCCACACGCTGAGGTTGAGCCACACGTACGGGAAGACGAGATACCGCCACTCGGTCACGGTCACGTCCGCGAGCAGGAGGTACGCGAACGTCAGGATGAGTTCGGTGTTGAGAACGAGACCCGCCCACAGCAGGGTATCGCGGTCCGGCCGGAGTCGGTCCAGCGAGACGTCGATGGTGCGTGTCATGGGTCAGAACGCGAGCGCGTCGGCGACGACAGCGAGCAGGAGCGCGCCCAGATAGGCGTTCGAGGCGTGGAACGACCGGAAGGCCGCCGCCTCGGTCCGTTCGCGGTGGAGTCGGACGACCGCCCAGAGGAAGACGCCCCCGAACGCAACGCTCGTCCCGGCGTAGAGCCAGCCGAGCGTCGTGACCGCCGAGAGCAGGCCCGCCGAGAGCAGGGTCGCGCCGAGGTACAGCAGGATGTGCTTGCGGGTCGCGGCCTCGCCCCGGACCACGGGCATCATCGGGAACCCGCCGCGGGCGTAGTCGTCCTTGTACGCCAGCGCGAGGTTGTAGAAATGAGCGGGGGTCCAGAGGAAGATGACGCCGCCCAGCACGAGCGCGGGTAGGCCGACTTCGCCGGTGACCGCGGCCCCGCCGATGAGCGCGGGGAGCGCTCCGGCGAACCCGCCGATGACCGTGTTCTGGACCGTGTTCGGCTTGAGCAATAGCGTGTAGACCACGCTGTAGAACAGGATGGCGAACATCCCGAGCACGGCGGCCAGCACGTTCACCGACAGGAACGCGACGAGCGAGAGCGCGGCAAGCGCGAATCCGAAGGCGACGGCGTTGCGAACCGGAATCTGGTCGGTCGCCGCGGGCCTGTCGGCGGTCCGGTTCATCTTCCGGTCCACGTCGCGCTCGAAGACGTGGTTGAACGTCCCCGACGCGCCGATGGAGAGGACGCCGCCGACGAGAGTGGCGACCACGGTTTCGACCTGCAGGGCCGGTCCCGCCGCAAGCGCCATCGCGGCAGAGGCGACCAGACAGAGCAACCACATCAGCCGCGGTTTCATCAGGCGGAAGTAGGCGAACCCGGTCCGCTTCGCGCGGGCGAGTACGCCGTCGGGGGTCGCTCGACTCCCCGGCGTCGGGGCCTGTTCCCCGGCGTCGGGCATCTCCTCGGGGTCTTCGACGCCGGTCGGTTCGTCGAACGTCTCGGGTTCGAGCGTCCACGCCAGCGCGAGGACGATGCTGCCGAAGATGGCCATGCCGACGACGAGGTGGACCGCCGACAGCAGCGCCGGGGTGGCGGTGGTCGCGGCGAACGCGCCGAGACCTACCTGCGTCGGGTAGAGCAGCGCGGCGGCGGCGAGCGCACCGCGAACGCGGCGGTCGGTGTCGGCCCGCCACGCGAGGACCGTCGTCGCCGCCAGGGCGAGTCCCACGCCGAGCGCGGCGACTCGGTGGCCCCACGCGACGGCGAGTTTCGGCCGGTCGAGCGGGACGAGCCACCGTCCGTTGCACGCGGGCCACGTCGGACAGGCGGCCGCGGCGTCGGTCAGCGCCGTGGTCGCACCGACGACCACCAGCAAGTAGACGCCTATCGCGGTGCCAGCGAGCATCGAGACGAACCGCCGAGACGTGTATTCTGTCACGCGAATCTCCTATCGAACATCGGTACTCGTCGTATTTAGAAGAACCGAATCGAGCGGGACAGGGGCGGCGAACCCCGCGTCCGACGGGGAAAGTCAGTAGGTATTTATGAGTCTCGTCCTAATTCCGGAACAGCATGAGTTCCAAGCGGACAGCGTTCGCAACGCTACTGGGGGTCGCGGCGCTCGCCCTGTTCGCCGACCCGGTGCTGGCGCAGGGATACGACTCTACGACCGAAGCGCTGATTCAGTCGTTGAACACGCAACTGCTGTACATGGCGATCCCCATCACGGTGCTGGTCGAGGGCATCCTCATCTACACCGTGTGGAAGTACCGGAAGAACGACGAGCCCAAACCCACCAAGGAGAACCGCCGCCTCGAAATCTCGTGGACCATCGCCACCGCGCTGGTCCTGCTGGTCGTCGGCTACGCCTCCTACGGCGTGATGGCCAACGGCTACGTCTCGAACGCCAGCGGCGAGTACCAACCGAGCCAGCAGGCCGTCGAAGTCGAAGTCGTCGGCCAGAAGTACCTCTGGAAATTCAACTACGAGGGCGAGAACGTCTCGACTACCGGCACGCTCGTCATACCGAAGGGCCAGAACGTGTTCCTCAACGTCACGTCGACCGACTGGCTCCACGCCTTCCACGTGCCCGAACTCGGGTTGAAGCAGGACGCCATCCCAGGCACGCACAACACCATCAAGACGAAGCCCACCGAGACCGGGACCTACCAGCTCTACTGTGCGGAGTACTGCGGTGTCGGCCACTCGAAGATGCTCGGCGAGGTCAAAGTCGTCTCCCAGCAGGAGTATCAGAACTGGCTCGACGAGCAACGGGGCAACAGTTCGAGCTAACGCGTTCCGCTTTTTCCTATTTTCCGACTCTCCTTCGAACGTAGCGGCGTCGCCTCGAGTCGGCCGACGAGCACGTAGACGTCGCACGCGGGCCTCCATTTCGAGATTGTAGCGGTGCCTCGTGATGCTTCCTCCTCCCTTCAGAACTCGACTCCGACCGCTCACGACGGGCGGGAAGTCGGTCTCCAACGGTGGCCGCGACACCGAACTTTCCGACCCAGACCGCCGGTCTCTCGATTGCGGCGAGTTCCGGTCCGAGAAGTTCACCGCGTTTCGGCGGTTTCCCGTCCCGTTCTCGCGGACAGTAGGGTGTCCCGCAGGTCTGGTGTACGCGAGACGGCCGCGGTTCGGAACGTAACACGAGGGTGAGATACGGTAGACGAACCACGGTACGACTTCGCAGAGAGGCGTCCGTGAATACTCACCGCCGGGACTCGCGTCGCTCCGCGAATCCTCGCCGTATCACAGCGACGCGGGGAGAACGTCGAGTTCTCGCCGGTTCAGTTCGCGACTGGTAGGAAGACACCACGTCAATTCGGGTCGCGCTCGGAAGACGAACGTCCGGAAGACGCCCGCCGGATGGACGGAACCGAGGCAACCCTCCTCTCTCGAACGACCGATGACGCCGACACGGGGCGGCGACAGTGGTCGTCGAGCGGACCCACCGATAGACGTTCGTCTACGCGGGCTACAGTGACGGGGAACGAACGAGTGAAAAGCGGACCGCTTACAGCGAGACTTCCGAGCCGACGTACAGCACGACGACGAGGAATATCCAGACCGCGTCCACGAAGTGCCAGTACATCGAGACCGTCGTGACCGACGTGTGGCGGTCGGCGGTGTACTGCCCGTAGAGCGCGCGGATGAACACGATGCCGATGAGGACCGCGCCCATCGAGACGTGCAGGCCGTGCAGGCCGGTCAGGCCGTAGAACGCGGAGGCGAAGATGCCCGAGGTGAGGGTGAAGTGCTCGTGCTGGATGAACTCGTAGTACTCCAGCACCTGCCCGCCGATGAACACGATGCCGAGCAGGAGGGTCGCGGCCAGTCCGACGAGGAAGTTCCGGCGATTACCCTTCCGGAGTTCGACGTGGCCCCAGTGGAGCGTGATACTCGACAGCACCAGCAGGGCGGTGTTGACGAGCACGAGCGACCCCAGCAGTTCCGGGAACCCTTCGGTGGACCACGTGCCCACGCGGATGAAGAAGTAGTAGACGAACCCGGCGCTGAAGGTGGCTATCTCGGACCCGAGGAACAGTATCATGCCCCACCTGAGCCCGGTGTTTCCGTGGCCGCCGCCCGACCAGAACGCCTTGACGAAGGCGTGGTAAACCCATCCGTACAGGCCCGCGAGGAACAGACCGACCGCCCCGACGAACACGAGCGGACCGTAGAGGGGGTCGACTATCGGTTGCTGTCCTTGGGCGAGCAGGAACAGTGCAGCACCGACGTAGATGCCTGCACCGCCGAGCGCGGTGACGAAGGGCCACCAACTCGCCTCGCCGAAGCCGCGAGGCCAGTCCTCGACGGCCGGGAGGTGATGGCCGTGCTCTTCTGCTGAATCGTCCGCTACTGTCATACCGTAGCGTTGCGGGTCGAATAGTAAAAAGGCACCTGAACGAGTCCGCGAATCGATTCGACCTCCAGACGGGAGTGGCGGTCACCCCGGGTCCGTCGTTCGACTTCTAGGTCTGAACTTTCGTGGTCTTCCGTCGCTCGATTCGTGTCTCCGAATTCCCGTCGTCTCGCTACCGCTCGACTTCCGGGTCGTTCACCACTTGCTCGCGCTGACGCCGGAGTTTCGCCGGCGTCTCGGCGTAGACGTGTTCGAAGATGGCGTCCGCGTCGAGTCCGGTGCGGTCCTCGACGTTGGACACCGCCTCCGCGACGCGCCGGTCGGCCCACTCCCGGAGTTCCTCCTCGTCGGTCGCCGACCAGTCGTGGGCGTCCGCCAGATACTCGCGAGTTCGCTCCACCGGGTCCTTCCGTCGCCACTCCTCGACCTCCTCGTCGTCCCGGTACTTCGACGGGTCGTCGGTGGTCGTGTGGGCACCCTGTCGGTACGTGACCGCCTCAATGAGGCGCGGTCCCTCGCCCGCCTTCGCGGCGTCGAGCGCGTCCTCCACCGCGGCGTAGACCGCCAGCACGTCGTTGCCGTCCACGCGGACGCCCTCGAAGCCGTAGGCTTGCGCCTTCTGGGCGATGGTCGCGGAGGCGGTCTGGCGCTCGCGCGGGACCGAGATGGCCCACTGGTTGTTCTGACAGAAGAAGACGGTGGGCGCGTCGAAGACGCCCGCGAAGTTCATCCCCTCGTGGAAGTCGCCCTCGCTGGTCGCGCCGTCGCCGAAACTGACCAGCGTCGCGCAGTCGTCGCCTCGGTAGTCGGCCGCCATGCCCGTCCCGACGGCGTGGGGAAGTTGGGTCGCGATGGGAATGGTCGGCGGGAAGGTCCGGAGAGTAGCGGGGTCCTCGCGGTCCACGTAGTTGCCTTCGCCGAGCAGGTAGACCAGCACGTCTTCGAGGTCGAGTCCCCGGGTGAGGTACATCGCGTGGTCGCGATACGTCGGGAAGCAGTAGTCCGCCTCCGCGAGCGCGTACGCCGCGCCGACCTGCGCGGCCTCTTGACCCTGAAGCGGCGCGTAGGTTCCGATGCGGCCCTGTCGGTGGAGTCTGACGGCTTTCTCGTCGAACGTCCGGGCGAGTACCTGCAGTCGGTAGAGGTCGATTACCGCCGACTCCGAGAGGTCGGGGTCGGTGCCTTCGTCGACGGTGCCGTCCAGATCGACGACGCGAGTCACGTCGGGAGCCTGTATTGCCATATCATCCATCACCGACTTCCATGAAGAAGTGGAGTCCCAGCGTTATAAAGTATTGTTGGGCCGCCAAAATGTCTAACGTCGAGCGATGTCTTTAAAAGCAACGTTGAGGTTCTTTCGCGTTACTGCTCCGAAATCGCCCGCGAAGTGAAGAATCATCGGAATTTTCGATTCGAAAAACTTACGCTACGACGAACTGCATGCGAAGGTATGGCACAGTGGATCGGTGAGACGTTCATCAGCGACGTCGGGTGGAACCACTTGGAGACGCTCGTAGACATCGGCGACCGGATGGCCGGGAGCGAGGGCGAACGCGAAGCGGCCGAGCGAACGCGCGACGCACTCGCCGAGGCGGGCGCTCGGGACGCCCGACTCGAAGCGTTCGACGTGCAGGGTTGGACCCGCGGCGACAGCGAGATTCGCGCGGGCGACACTGCACAGGAGTCCATCGCGCTCCCGCGGAGTCCCGACGCGAGCGCGACGGGCGAACTCGTCGATTTGGGGTACGGCCTGCCCGAGGACTTCGAGGAGACCGACGTCGAGGGGAAGGTCGTGATGGTCGCGTCGAACGTCCCCGACTACTACGACCGGTTCATCCACCGGCGCGAGAAGTACTACTACGCCGTCGAGGGCGGCGCCGCCGCGTTCGTCTTCCGGAACCACGTCGAGGGCTGTCTACCGCCGACGGGCAGCGTCGGGACCGGCGAAGACCCCATCGGCGACGTTCCCGCGGTCGGCGTCTCGAAGGAGGTCGGCTCTCGGCTCTCACGACGCTGGGAGGGCGAGGAGGTCGAGGTGGCCGTCGAGGCGGACATCCACGAGGCGACCAGCCAGAACGTCCACGCCGAACTCGGACCGGACACCGACGAGGAGGTCCTCGTGACGAGTCACGTGGACGCCCACGACATCGCGGAGGGCGCGATGGACAACGGTGCCGGCACGGCGATGGTCGTCGAGATGGCGAAGGCGCTCGCGGCGCGCGAGGACGAACTCGACACGAGGGTCCACTTCGTCGCGTACGGGGCCGAGGAGGTCGGTCTCGTGGGGTCGGAGGTAGACGCCGAGAGCCGCGACCTCGACTCCATCGAGGCCATCGTGAACAACGACGGCGTCGTCCGCGGGCGGACGCTCTCGTTCTTCACCCACGGGTTCGACGCGCTCGAGGCCGCCGCGGAGGAGGTGGGCGACGACCTCGGCCACCCCGTGAATACCGTCCCCGAACAGGGACCCCACAGCGACCACTGGCCGTACGTGAAGTGGGGCGTGCCGGGCTACCACGTCATGAGCGAGACCGGCGACGAGGGCCGCGGATGGGGCCACACCTACGCCGACACCCTCGACAAGTTGGAGGTCCGGGACCTCCGCGAGCAGGCGGTCCTGCTGACCGAACTGACCGTCCGCCTCGCGAGCGACGACTTCGAAGTGGCGCGCAAGGACCCCGAGGAAATCGCCGCGGCGCTGGAGGACGAAGACCAAGCCGAGGGCATGAAGATAATCGGCGACTGGCCGTACGGCGAGTAGGTCGGGAGCGCCCGTTCGCACGACTGCCGGACCGACCCCGGCCGACGACGTACTGCCCGCCGCGTATCTCGCCCTGCTAACGCTCTCGGGGCCGTCGGACGGGTCCGCCATCCGCCGCACGCGGCGCCGTCGCGGACTCCGTACCCTTTTCAGGGACGGCGACCAAGTGGCGCCCAATGGGTAGTCCGAACGACGAGGCGGTCGGGACCGCGACGCTCGGAATCGTGGGCGACGGCGCGCTCGCCGACGAGATACGCGATTCGGTCGAGGCCGACGCGAACGCCGTCGGCGGCCCGGCGAGTGAGGCCGTCGCGGCCGACCGCGAAGCGGTCATCGCGGTCGGCGAGACCGCTCTGCTCGAAACAGTCCGAGAGGGCGTCGAGGTGCCGGTTCTCCCGGTCGACGCCGGACCGGGTTACGGCGGCGTGGACGCCGACGCCGCCGCTACGGCGGTCGAGTCTCTCCTCGCCGACGAGTTCGAGACGGTTACGCGGTCGGTCCTCTCGGTCGCGGTCGGCGGCGAACGCGTCGGCCCCGCGATGGCGGACGTGATGCTCGTGACGGCCGAACCCGCGCGCATCTCCGAGTACGCGGTCCGGTCGCGCGGCGAACTGGTCTCGCGGTTCCGCGCCGACGGCGTCGTCGTCTCGACGCCGACCGGAAGCCACGGCTACGGCCGGAGCGCGGGCGGGCCGATTCTCGAACCCGGCACCGGCGTCGTCGGCGTTGTTCCGGTCGCGCCGTTCGCGGTCGACGTCGACAACTGGGTCGTGTCGGCCGAGCGCCCGGTCGAGTTGACCGTCGAGCGCGACGAAGGCGAGGTGTCGCTGTCGCTCGACGACCGGCAGGTTCGCGCGGTCCCGCCCCACACCACGGTCGAAGTCGCGGAGGACGGCGCGGTCGAACTGGTCCGGGTCGCCGAGAGCCGACCGTTCTTCGAGCGGTAGTGGCGGCAATGGAAAGGATATAATACGTCGGCTTTCCGAATATCCAGTATGGAACCGCTGTCACTGCTCGGACCGATTGACACGCTCTTCGCGGACATCGTCGAGTACGTGGTGTTCGCTCTCGTGTTGGTCAACATGGGCACTCGCTGGTGGGCCTACAGGGACTACCGCAAGCAGGCCCGAAGCGACGACCACGACGAGGAACTGAGTCGCAACTGGCTCCACGAGGTGTCGAACGTCGCCCTGGTCCTCGGGGCGTTCTACCTGCTGAGTCTCCACCACCACGCCGGGATGGTCCTCTCGATACTCGTCATCGGCCTCTTCATCACCGACTTCTTCGAGTTCGAGGCCCGTGAAGTCGAACTCCGGAACGACGAGCGACTGTCGAGTCCCAAGGGCGCGCTGACGGCCTCGTTCGTCGTGTTCCTCTACGCGGGCTACCTCAGCCTGTTCTTCCTCATCAAGCCGTACTGGAGTTCCATCATCTAACTCCGGTCGCTTCGTTACTTTTCCTCGCTCTCTGCCCGACCAGCCGACCGCTCGGACCGCTCTTTTCGGTTGGCGAGGGCGTCCTCCGAAGGGTCGCGACAAACGAGGTACAGCCGACGGTACTCGGAAAACACACGGTTCTGTCGGTCATAGGTCTGCCTGCCTTCTGGCGGATTCACAGCACTCTCGGAGAATCCGGCGTCTACTGCTCAGTCGAACTGTTCGCGCGCCACACGCGCTCCGCGCGGACGGGGACCGCCTCGACCGCGGCAGGTCGCCCACAGCGACACAGGTCCGACCCAGAGCGGTCAGTCACTCCTCGTCGCTGTGCGAACCGGCTCGGTGGTCAGGCGGGGCGTCGAGCGGTCAGGCCCGGACGCACTGACTCGATTGGGGGGTCACTGGTCCGACGGTGGCGCGCTGAGATGCCGTCGAGCAACGCCCACTCACGAGACGAACGAGAGACACGGACCGCTCCGGAGCCATCGGCTAGCGAAACGAAGAAACGAGAGATACGGACCGCGCGATTCTACGACGATGCTTCCCGAAGCTCTTCGAGCGCCGGGAGGACGACCCAGAACGTCACTACTCCGAGGACGGTGAACCAGAACATTACCTCCCGGAGCATGATGGCGAACTGTCCGTAGGTGTCGAGGTTGCCGGGAATCTTACCGAGGAGTTGCGTGTCTTCGAACCCCGGCGTCGTGTACCAACCCGACAGCACCATCCAGACGAGACCGCCGCCCGTCAGGATACCGAATCCCTTAGCGAATTCGTCAGCCATTGTTTGATGGTTCGTCGGAGCCGTCTTTAGGTTTTCCCATTCCCTCGGCGCGGAACCGGGTCGCGAAGGCGTAGACGACCCCGCCCGCCGCTATCATCGCCACGCCGAGCAGCGCGAGCGGCAGGTTCATCTCCGACGGCGAGAGCCGCGCCCGTCGCGTCGCGGTGTCGAGGACGATGAACCCACCCACGACGAACGCCACCGCGAACATGGTCGAGAACACGATGACGACCTTGTAGAGCCCGATGGGTACCTCGACTTCGCGGTCGGGAGACTCCCCCTCGACGTCGGCGTTGTCCGTACTCGAATTCATAAGGAAAATCCTGCGGCGTCACTTCGGCGGCCGGAGCCGGTAGTACCGCCGGTTGAGGTCGAACATGTACCCCTCGCGCATCGACTTCAGCACCGCGTAGGTGATGGTGCCTGCGATAATCGGCAGCAGGAACGCGAGGTCGAACAGCAAGTGGGAGTTGATGGGGACGAGGTTCTTGATGGACACTGCACTGATGGTCCACGCGAACACGAACCCGGCCATCCCGACGGCGGCCCAGAACGGCTGCTCGACGGGGCGGCGCGCGCTCCCCTTGTTCAGGAACGGAACCATGGCGATGAACCCGACCACCACGACGTTGGCGATGACGCCGTAGGCGCGGTCGGACAGCAACTTCTCGCCGCCGAGGATCGCCAGTTCGGGGTTGAGCGGGCCCAGCTTCAGCAGTCCGAACGACCAGTAGAGGTACCAGTCCGGCAGGATGACCGCCGGTGTCGAACTCGGGTCGGCCGGCGCCCCGAGGTGGGGCGGGAGCGTCGCGGACAGGAAGAGGATCATCCCGACGAAGAAACTCGTCAACGAGAGGTTCCGGATCATCTCGTGGGGCCACACCGGGAACGCCAGCACGTCACGCTCGACGTAACTGGACTCCTGTCGAAGGTCCTGGTCCTCGCGGCGCGCACGCTCGAAGTACTCGTAGGTCAGTCGGGAGAGCCCCTGTGTGCGCTCCTTGCGCTCGCTCCACGTCGGGGTCTCGTCGTCGGGCGGGACAATGCCGGTGCCGCCGCCGTCCGTCTGTGCTTCTCCGCTTCCGTCGGTTTTTGCTTGTTCGTCTGACATGGTTTAGTGGGGTTCTGCGATGCCCTGAATCCACACGATGGCGATGTGGACCGCGACGAGGGTCGTGACTACGAACGGGAGCAGGAACACGTGCATGATGTACATGCGCTGGAGCGTCGCCGCTCCGGGACTGAACCCGCCGAACACCAGCTGTGCGACCCACTCGCCGATGAGCGGTATCGAGAGGCTCATCTCGACGCCGATCTGGCTGGCCCAGAACGCCAACTGGTCCCAGGTGAGGAGGTATCCGGAGTAACCGAACACCATAGTCAGGCTGATGAGGATGATGCCCAGCAGCCAGTTGAGTTCACGAGGCTCCTTGTACGCGCCGGTGAAGTACACCCGGATCATGTGCAGGAACACTGCCGCGACCATCACCTGCGCCGCCCACCGGTGGATAGACCGGAGCATGAATCCGAAGTTCAACTCGGTCATGATGAACGACAACTGGTTGTAGGCCAACGACGCGTCACCTGACGCCGATACGGTCCCCGGTGCGTAGTAGAATCCGAGTAACGCGCCACTCAGCGCGGCTACACCGTACGCGATGGTCGAGAAGCTACCGAGCGCGTACAGCGGGTACCAGTACCAGAACTTGTTGTCCAAGTTGTACTGCTCGGTGTGGCTCTTGGGCATCTGCATGTTGACCCTGTAGTAGAGGGTCTCAAGAATCTCGAGGTAGTCGACGATCCGGAACCGCTGGTCCATCCAGATGAGTGCGGTCAGGAACGTCGTCTCTACCGGCGTGAGATCCTTCTCCTTCATCCACTCGCCGTGGTCGTGTTCGTCTTTCCGTTCTAAGCTCATTCGTTATTCCTCCGGTCGCGGGAGCGCCACGAACGATTTCTCCACGATGTTGAACGGGTCGTACACCGACTGGTGGCACTGACAGTAGATCTTGTCCTGTGCGTTGGCCACCGCGGACCCTGCCAGACCCTTGAACGACGGCACGCAACAAAAGTGCGTGCATTTGTTCAAGTTCGCAATGAATCCTTCCTGGGTGCTGGCCTTCAGCCACTCGTTGTCCTTGGCCATCTCTTCGACCCGCGTGCTACGGATGACCTGAATCGGCATCGTGCCGCTCGGCGGGATGTCCTGCGAGCGCCACGTCCCTTGTGCGGGTTTGCCGAGACCGTCTCGTCCGATGCCGTTGCCCCACGTCTCGTAGTCGCTGAAGTCGTCGACGTGAATCTTGTTGCCTTCGCTGACCTCCTCGTTCTGCCACTCGAACTTCGAGTTGCCGGAGTATCGGAAGTAGTTGTCCTGGTCGGCGTCGGGTTGGACGCCGGGGTACGTCTGGACGCCGCAGTACTGGAACCACTCGGCGGAGTACGTCACTCCGCCCAGTTCCATCTCTGCGACTTTCACTTCTCGCCCCTGCTGTTTAACCGTCTTCACGTCGGGCCAGACGCCCTTCAGGTAGCCCTCCGAGTCTATCTCGACCGGAATCTGGGGCATCCCGCGCGGCGCAGGACCGGCGGTGTTCTCCATCGCCATGAACTTCGTGATGCCACCGCCGGCGCCGGTCGGCGACGTCGTGGAGTTGATACCCGCCGCGGCGGCCGTGCCGACGCCCGCGAGGGACGCGCTGCCGACCACGCCTTTCACGAAGCGGCGACGACCTGTGCTCTCGGGATACTTATCGTCTTCTCCTGCCATAGTTATCGTTTGTAGTACGGGTACACTGCCTGTTTGAACTGCGACCACGCGTCACCGACCGAGTCGGTGCCGTGCTGCTGTTCCTCGCGGATGTAGAGGTCTTCCCACTTGCGGCGGCGCTTCTTGACGATCATCACGTCGGGGAGGAACTCCTTGCGGTACAGTAGGAGGATGAACGCGAGGTCGATGAAGATGACCGCGAGGACGCCCCCGAGGTACATGTTCCCGATCTCGCTGTACCCCCAACCGGTCACCAGTCCGTACGTGAACAGACCGACGAACACGACCTCGACCACCGTCAGCAGGACGATGGCGATGGCCGCGGCCGTACTCTCCCGCGCCGCTTCGTAGCGGTGAATGTCGCCGTAGGTCGAGCCTGTGGATGACATCGTTAGTTACCTCCACTCGCGTGCGGCGATTCGCCGTACTTCAGGAGGAAGAACGTGTAGACGAGCGACACGGCTATCATCAACAGGGTCGCGAGGCCGACGAAGTGGGCTTGGAACGGAACGCCCATGTGTTCGGGGTTGGCCTCTTTCTGCCCGCCACCGCCGCCGCTACTGATGCTCTCTTTGACGTTGATGGTACCGACCATCCCGGCGGTCTCGTGAGGCTGACAGTAGTACTCGAACGTTCCGGTCGTATTGAACGTGTGGGAGTACTCGTAGCCCGTGTTGTACGTCTTACTGGGTGCGCCGGGCGTCCCCTGCCAGTCAGCACCCTCGGGTTGGCTCGACGGGACGACGTTGTGGTTGTCCGACTCCCAGACCCACTTCACCGTCGTTCCCGTTGCAATCGTAATCTCGGCGGGCTCGAACACGAGGCTCCCGCCGGGACCGACTATCACCTCTTTGGTCGGACCGCCACCGCCGGACGCGCCTCCGCTGGTCGTCGTTCCGTTGGCGGCAGTCGTGGTCTCGTTTCCAGAGGCAGTGGTATTGCCGGACGACGTGGTGGTCGTCTCTTGGGCCGCAGCGGCCGTCGCCCCTGCGGCACCGCCGCCCGCAACACCGGTGGCTGCCATCAGAAAGTCCCGCCTCTTCATACAGTTGAAAGTCAGGACACGACTTGCTTAAAGCCACCGATGCCGCCGGACCGGTGTTTCGGCGGCCGACGCGCCGAGTATGGGTCTAGTTCCCACTCTCGGAGGCCGACGAGACTCCGGTTTCCGCCGCCCCGCCGTCGGCCGGGTCGGCGGTCTCCTCGGCGAGCGAATCGGACGACTCGGCGTCGGAGTCGGGGAGGAAGTCGGGGCGCTTCTCGTCATCCAACCCGACCGCCCGGAGGCGGTTGCGGTACTCTTCGGCGCGGAACCGGTCGGAGAGTCGGGCGTTCGCCACCAAGAGGAAGACGAACACGCCGAAGGCGAGGAAGCCGAACGCCGCCACCGCTGCGATGATGGGGAGGCCGACGGCTATCCACGACACGAGCAGTGCGACGCCCGCGAGGACGTGGACCGCGGCGACGACCTGCATCAACTGGTTGCCGAGTTTCCCGGACCCCTCCGGCACCTCCGCGGGGTCGGGAAGCACCTCGCCCTCCGGCATCTCGGGCACGTCGTAGCTCTCCATCGAGGCCAGAGCGACCGAGGGTTTCACGTCGCGGAGGACGGTGCCGCTCCCCTCGATTGTCCCGTCGGGGTAGACCACGGCGTACCCCTCGTCGGAGTACGCCAGCAGTTGCGGTTCGCCCTCCTGTTCGATGCGCTCGACCACGGCGAACACGTCGCGGTCGGCGACCCGACTCTGGAGGTCGGCCTCGACCCTGTCGAGCAGGTCGCGGCCGGTGATCCACGAGTCGTGGTCGAAGACGGCCTCCCACTCCTCGTAGGTCATCTCGGCCATGTCCTGCGGCCCGAAGTCCTCGAAGTCGTACTTCTCCTCGATTTCCTCGGGCGTGAGTCGGTCGCGCTCGTCGCCTGCGGGGCGGTCCCGAGTCTCCGCCCCTTCTTCGGGGGCGGGCCGGTCGCCCGCGTCGGCCCCGCTCGGCGAATCGACCGGTCGCTCGCCCGCCGGGTCGTCCGAGGCGTCGGTCATTGTCCGAAAGTCAGACCCGTAGCGGTATAAGCGCCGCGACGTAGTCTCGGCGCGCGGTCGGTCGAGACCGGTCCGAACGGCGTCGATTGGCGTGAAAAGTCAGAACGGCGTCCACTCGCGCGGTTGGTCGCGCAGGCCCCGAACTCGGAGTTCGCTGCCCCCGTCGTCGCGCTCCCGAACGTCGACTCTGGCGTCGCAGAGTTGGGTCACGGTGCTGACGACCTTCTGGTCCTGCGTGGCCGGGTCGATGAAGAACACGCCGAGGCCGTCGGTCGCCGCGATGCGCCCGCTGACGGTGTGTACGAACCGCGAGACGGTCTGAAAGTCGGCGTACATCAACAGCGTCGAGACGGAGTACAGGCCCGCGCGAACGCGCTCGGTGCCCGCCCGATGGATGTTCTGGTAGAGCCCCGAGAACTCGATGCCGATGCCGGTCAGGTCGCCCGGACTCGACACCGTCTCGACCCTGTCGGCGAACCGGCCACTCCCCGACCCCCTGCTCACGCAGTCCACGACGCCGAGCGGCGAGCGTCCGAGGTCGGTACAGAGGCCGTCGCACTCGGAGAGCAGTTTCCCGCTCGCCTTGTCGGTCGAGACGAGGACCATCCCCTCCCCGCGGTCGTTCCCCTCGGCGACGAGGCGGAGCGCGAGTCGCCGCGCGCCGCCCATCGCGGGTCCCGCGACGAGCAGGTTCGTACCGGGTTCGATGCTCCCGAGCGGCAGGTCGTCGGCGAACTCGTACGGTCGGGCGCGTCGTTCGCTCACCGGCGACCACTCCCGGCGTCTCGCTCCGGCAGGTCGGCGGGGTCGCGCTGTAACTGCGTCACCTCGTGGTGGAGTTCGAGGACGGTCATCGTCACGTCGGCCAGCGTGGCGAGGAACTCCCGGTCGCTCTCCGAGAAGGTTCGTGGCTCCTCGCCGTAGGCACAGAGCGTCCCGATGGCCAGTCCGTCCGAGGTCCGCAGGTCCGCGCCGGCGTACGACCGGATTCCGAGGTCGTCGAGCGTCCGGTTCTCCGCGAACCGCGGGTCCTCCTTCACGTCTTCGACCACGGCGACCGGCCCGTCCTCGACGATGGCGTAGGTGCAGATGGAGTCCTCGCGGTTCGTCGGCGTCCAGTTCGCGCCGTGACAGACCAGAAACTCCTGACTGTGTTCCTTTATCAGGTTGACGGACGCCATCGGCACGTCGAGGTGCCGGGCCGCGAGGTCGGTAATCCGTTCGACGTCGTCCTGTAGCGTCTCGGGGTCGAGTTCGTAGGCCTCGAGCGCGGCGAGTCGGTCGGTCTCGTTCTGGGGGAGCGGATACGCCGTCTGGGTCCGGAACGACCCGGTGAACGCCACGACGTTCCGCAACTGCTCGGCCGCGTTCGGCGCGTCCTTGGCGACGTACTCCGCGACCGGGTCGCCGAACTCGTCGGTCGCCAACTGCTCGCGGTCGGCCGCGGTGTAGAGGACGCACCCGACGCTCGGCCGGAAGTCCCGGACGCGCGCGGCGAGTTCGAGGCCGGTTCCGTCGGGAAGGTCGTGTTCGGTCACGACGCAGTCGACGTCCCGGTCGCGCACCCGTTCCTCGGCCGCCGCGAGCGACTCGGCCGTGACCAGCGTCGGGGCGTCGCCCGCGTCCCGCAGTTGGGCGAGCGTCTCCTCGCGCGCCGACTCGTCGGGGTCCACGCAGACGATAGTGAGTCCGGACATTGAGATAGTTCGTCCCGACCCTGGTACGTCGAACTGATTAAGGTTGCTACCCGCTGTGGCGGCGCTCCCCGTCCGGGCGGATTGCGCGAGTCAGGTTTCGCACCCCTTAACCGCCAGCGCTCCTAACCGCCGCGCATGGCCAGCGAGACGTTGGTTGCGGCCGGAGTCGCCCTCGTCGTCACTGCCAGCTTTCCGTTCTACCTCTACGGGGCGTGGTACATCCTCAATCAGGAGGTGGTCACGTGGGACGTGTTGATGCACCACCTCAAGTTCATCACGGTCGGACTCCTGCTGACGACAGTGCCGTTGGTGACGTGGATGCTCCCGCGGTTCTTCGACCAGTTCGGCGGGTTCGCGGCCCTCCACGCCTTTCTCGGCCTCCAGGCCTACGCGATGTTGCTCGTCGCGATGACGGGCATCGTCCGCATCTTTCAGGTCAAACACCAGCACGACCTGTACGACAGCGACGCGGCCGACCGCGACGTGGACATCGGCGAACTCCACGAGAACATGGGCGCGTGGCGCGGCCGACTCCGCGTCGGCGTCGCTGGCTACGTCCTCTTCTGGATGCTGGCGTGGCTAATCGGGATGGTCCGGTTCTTCATCGACTACGTGTTGTACTGAACCGAGTTCACCGCCGCTCAGAGTTCTCGGGTCCGCGTGTTCGATTCCGCCCGCACGACGCACTCGCTCGGCACGTCCGTCGAGACCGTCGTCCCCGCTCCGACGACGGCGTTTTCCCCGACGGTGACGCCGGGAAGGACGACCGCACCGGCCCCCACGAACGCGCCGTCTTCCACGACGATTTCCTCGAACCGGTCGTTCCCGAACTCCATCCCGGTGTCGGTGAGGTCGTGCGTGACGCCGACGATGGAGGCGTTCGGGCCGACTTGGACGCGCTCGCCGAGTCTCGCGTTCTCGACGTAGCAGTTCGCGTTGACGACCGTCGGGCCGTCGAACACCGACTTCTTGACGGAGGTCCGCTCGTACACTCGCACGCCGTCGGCGAGTTCGGAGTCGTGGACGGTAACGTACTCTCGGAGTTCGACCTCGCCGAGCGTCGAGTCTACTATCGACGCCGTCTCGTCTATCGTCATAGCGGAGCGCGAACGGCGACGGTAATCAATCCACCGGAGTTGACAATGAGCTAGCAGAAACAGCTCCGCGGGCGGTCAGTTCCACGTCTCGCCGCTGGCCAAGTCCACGTCGTGGTCGAGTTTCGAGGACGGACAGAGGTCCTCCACGACGCAGTCCGAGCAGTCGGGGTTCCGGGCGGTGCAGGTCGCTCGGCCGTGACTGATGAACAGGTGGGTGTACTGCTGCCAGTGTTCCTCGGGGACGATTCCCATCAGGTCCTGCTCGATGTCCTCCGGTCGCTCGTCCTCCGTGATACCGAGTCGGCGGGAGATGCGCTGGACGTGGGTGTCCACGACGACGCCCTCGACGATGTCGTAGCCGTGCTGGAGGACGACGTTGGCGGTCTTGCGGCCGACGCCCTTCAGGTCGGTCAGTCCCTCCATCGTGTCGGGAACCTCGCCGTCGTACTCGTCGATGATGGTCCGGGCGGACGACTTGATGTAGTCGGCCTTGCTGTTGTGGTAGGTGATGGAGCCGAGTTCCTCCGAGAGTTCGTCCTCGTCGGCCTCGGCGTAGTCCTCGACGGTCTCGTACTTCTCGAAGAGATGTTCGGTCTCCTCGTTCACGCGCTCGTCGGTACACTGCGCCGAGAGCATGACCGCGATGAGGAGTTCGAGGCGGTTCGAGAAGTTGAGCGAGATGGTGGAGTCTGGATACTCGTCGTAGAGGCGGCCGATGACCTCCTCGGCCTGCGCTTCGCGCGTGTCGAGTGGCTCTCCCATGCGGGAAGCGTGGGGCGGAAGGGGTTTGAGCTATTCGGGTTCGAGCGACGACGCCGACTTCCACAAAACCTATACGGATTTTAGTTCCGGTCAAGAGTGTGAACAGAACTGCTGTCATCGCCGCGGTCACCCTCGTCGGCGTCGCGTTGACGGGATACGGAGCGTACTTCTTCGTCGACTCGGGCGGTTGTTCCACCTATTATCTGTCCGTCAGCGACGATGCGAGCGGTTACGCGGACGCACCGACGACGGAGTTCGAGAATTTGACCGACGAGCAGAAGGCGGGATTTCGGAAAGCACTGAGCGCAGGCGACGAGGTAGCCGTCGCCGAACTCCACTTCGAACGACCGACGTGGGTCAGGTATCGAGGCGACTCGTACTTGGTTCTCGGGATGGTGAACGACGGGTGTTCGCCTCTACTCCACAACGTCGTTCGCACGACACCGCTTGCGGTCGGTCTGCTCCTGTTGGCGTCTGCGGGAATCTGGAGATACAGGACGGAGTAACACGACGCGCCGTCGACACGTCCGACCCGTCCGCGGTTGGGGTCGGTTCCGGGGAATTTAAACGGACATCGCTCCCCCGTCAAAGCATGAAGGCGACCGCGAAAGCCCACCCCATTCAGGGACTCGTCAAATACCACGGGATGCGCGACGAAGAACTCCGTCTCCCCTACCACGACTCCATCAGCGTCTGCACCGCGCCGAGTCACACCAAGACCACCGTCGAGTTCGACCCGGACCTCGACTCGGACACCTTCGTCGTCGGCGGCGAGGAGTTGGCCGACCACGAGGCCGACCGGGTGTCGAACGTCGTCTCGCGCGTGCGGGACCTCGCCGACGCCGACCACGCCGAGTACCCGGTCCGACTGGAGAGCGAGAACTCCTTCCCGTCGAACGTGGGACTCGGCTCCTCGTCGTCGGGGTTCGCCGCGGCCGCGACGGCGCTGGCCGAGGCCGCTGACCTCGGACTCTCCCGACCCGAAATCTCGACCATCGCGCGCCGGGGCTCCTCGTCGGCCGCCCGCGCCGTGACCGGCGGCTTCTCCGACCTCCACGCCGGACTCAACGACGAGGACTGTCGGTCCGAGCGCCTCGACTCGCCGCTCGAAGACGACCTGCGCATCGTGGCGGGTCTCGTCCCCGCCTACAAGGAGACCGAACACGCACACCGCGAGGCCGCCGACAGCCACATGTTCGAGGCGCGACTCGCCCACCTCCACGACCAGTTGGCCGAGATGCGCGACGCGCTCCGCGAGGGCGACTTCCACCGGGTCTTCGAGACCGCCGAACACGACTCGCTATCGCTGGCCGCGACCACGATGACCGGTCCCGCGGGATGGGTCTACTGGAAGCCCGCCACCTTAGAAATCTTCGACGCCGTCCGCGAACTCCGCGAGGAGGAGGACGTGCCGGTCTACTTCTCGACCGACACGGGCGCGAGCGTCTACGTCAACACGACCGACGAGTACGTCGAGCGCGTCGAAGAGGTCGTCGCCGACTGCGGCGTCGAGACGATGGTCTGGGAGGTCGGCGGTCCGGCCGAGGTTCTGGACGAGAGCGAAGCCCTGTTCTGAGCCGTCCTACGCGCCGGTTTCCACGTTTCGGAACTCGAAGCGCGCGCCGCCCGCCTCGCTCTCGGTCACGTCGCAGTCCCAGCCGTACGTCTCCACGAGGCGCGCGACGAACGTGAGGCCCAGTCCGATTCCGTCGGCCTCGGTGCTGTGTCCGGCGTCGAAGATGGTCGCGCGCTCACCCTCCGGGATGCCGCTTCCGTCGTCGGCGACGTAGAACCCCTCTTCGAGGCTGCCGATGCTGACCGTCAGCGTCGCGTCGTCGCCCCGCAGGCCGCCGTCGGCCGAGAGTTGCTCGTTCTCGGTCGCGCGCTCGGCGGTGGCGTTCGCCGGACGACTGTTCGCGGCGCCGTGTTCGCCGGCGTCCTCGCGAGACTTCGAGCGAGGGGTCGTCGACCCGTGTTCGACGGCGTTGCTGAACAGGTTCTCCAGCAGGTGCCAGCAGTGGACCGGGTCCACCTGAATCGTCCGGTCGGTCTCGACCCGGAGCGTCGCCCCTTCGGGCGAGAGGTCCGCCCACGCGTCGGCGGCGGCCTCCGAGAGGTCCACCGCCTCGTAGTCGATGTCCGCCTCGCTCGTCCGCGCGGTGACGAGCAGCACGTCTATCATCTCCTCGATGCGGTCGAGCGCGGTCGCCACCTCCTCGGCGGCGTCGCCGTCGTCGGTCACCGCCTGTTCGAGGTATATTTGAGCGATGGAGAGCGGGTTCCGGAGTTCGTGAGCCAGCATGCTCGCGAACGATTCCAGTCGGTCGTTCTGGCGCTTCAGTTCGCGCTCGCGCCGACTGAGTTTCTCGGTGGCGATGGTCCGGTCGCGGAGCGACTTCAGCATGCGCTCGACCTCCCGGGCGGGTCGGTCCGGTCCGAAGAACTCCTCGGGCGGCGTGTAGTAGGCGTTGTGCGACACCGTGTTGTCGTAGACGAGGTGGGGGTGCGTCCGAACGATGTCCCGAAGCACCTCGGCCGGGAAGCGGTTGCGGTTGTACTGACAGAGCGCGATGGAGTCCTCGTCGGGCAACAGGTGGTTGAGTCGGCCCTCGTACTCCACGAGGTCCTCTATCTGCGGGTCGTCGCCGAATATCCACGTCATCTCGCCCGCGATTCGGAGCGCCTCGTACTCCTCGGTGGCCTCCTCGATGGCGGCCTCCAGAAACGCCAGCATGTTCTCGGGGTCGAACGAACCGCCCCGACAGTACGTGTCCTGCTTGGTGTGGAGCGTCAGCGCGCCGGACTCCAGCGCGTCGTCCACGTTCACGTCGGCGTTCCGCATCGCGTCGAGAACCTCCGTCTCGGAGTTCTCGTCGGCGATGTAGAGACACCGCTCGTTCCGGTCGAGTCCCTGCTCGACGAACGGCACCGCGGCCGCGAACTGCTCTTCGCGGGTCTCGTAGACGAGCGCGAGGTGGTCGTTCGAGTCGTGACCGTCGAGGGGTTCGACGGGACCCCGGAACGCGGGGCTCTCGCGTAGGGCTTCGAGTCCGCTTTCGAGGCCGAGCGTCGTCCGGTCGCTTCGCCGGTCGGTGTGTACTGGGTTGTGGCTCATGATGGTCAAGTGGTCTCGGAGGAGGGCGACGGCGTTCCTCGACGAGTCAGCAACTCTACGAGACGCTGGCCGAGATACAGACGACGGCCGACGACTCGCGTCAGTGAACTCCCTTCCCCGTCCCCGTCGAACCGCGGACCGATTCCTGCGACCCCCGAGTCGTGACCACACGTTGTCGTCGAGTTCACTTAAATGCCGACCGTTATCTGTCCTACTCGGACCGAACCGCGGTCTGGCGGTCTCCGGTCCGCCCGCGTTCTGTGCCCGCCTGTCTACTCCTCCTCTCACCGCTTTCGTCCATCCTCCCCTCTGACCGTTCTCTCTGCGCTTTCCGTCGCTCGTCCGTCCCACGTCGGCCTCCCTCACTTCTATACCCGCACGCTCCGTACCCCCGACGAATGCGAATCGCTGTCCTCGGCGCGGGCTACGCCGGACTGACCCTCGCCCGAAAACTGGAGCGCACCGTCCCCGACGACGTGGAGATTCTGGTGGTCGAGCGGACCGGCCGCCACCTCGTCCAACACGAGGTCCACCGCGTGATTCGCCGCCCCTCGCTGGCCGACGACATCGTGGTCGAGTTGGACGAAGTGCTGGACCGCGCCGGGGTCAGACGGGCCGAGGTCGTCGACGTGGACCCGGACGCGGGCGTCGTCACGCTAGCGTCGGGCGAGCGAATCGACTACGACTACGCCGGGGTCTGTCTCGGGGCCGAGACCGCCTTCTACGACCTGCCGGGCGTCGAGGACCACGCCGCGCCGCTCAAGACGCTGGACGATGCCGAGCGGATTCGCGAGGAGTTCCTCGACGCGCTGTCGGCCGGTCGTCCGGACGACCCCGCCCGCGTCGTCGTCGGCGGCGCGGGCCTGTCGGGCGTGCAGGTGGCGGGCGAACTCGCGGCGTTCGCCCGGGAGGAGGACGCCAGCGAGTCGGTCACCATCACCCTGCTCGAACAGTTGGACGAAGTCGCGCCCGCGTTCCCCGAGAACTTCCGGGCCGCGGTCCGCGACCAACTCGAAGCCCGCGACGTGGAGATTCGGACCGGAACCGGGGTCGCTTCCGCGGACGACGACTCCATCGAACTCGAAACCGGCGAGCGACTCGACTACGACCAGTTCGTCTGGACCGGAGGCATCCGCGGTCCCGACGCGCTCGACGGCGAGCGCCCCGCGGTGAAGAACACCCTGCGACTCGGCGACGGCACCTTCGTCGTGGGCGACGCCGCCCGCGTGGTGGACGCCGACGGCGAACCGGTCCCGGCGAGCGCGCAGGCCGCGGTCCGGGAGGCCCGCTCCGTGGCCGAGAACGTCGCCAAACTCGTGGAGTACGACCGGGAGGGCGACGACATGTTCGAACCGCGACTCGACCCGTTCGCGTTCGACTCGCCGGGGTGGCTGGTCTCGGTCGGCGACGGCGCGGTGGCTCAAGTCGGGCCGACCGTCCTCACGGGCCGGGCCGCGAAGGCGCTCAAGACCACCGTCGGCGCCGGCTACCTCTCGTCGGTGGGTGCGATACGCAACGCCGCAGATTTGGTCGGCGAAGAACTAGGGTACGAGCGGTAATCGGCCGGGGCGCTCAGAGCCAAGGGACGCCGAGCGCGCCGGACGCGATGATTTCGAGGCTTTCGAGGACGACGAGAACGACCCAGACCGCGAGCCACGCGACTACGCCGATACCGATGGCGCTGCCCCAACCGCCGGGATACCGCGCGTTGATGACGTACACCCACGCGACGAGACCGAGGACCGCGCCGATGAACTCTCCGGCGAACGGAATTATGCCGAACAGCCCCGTGATGAGCCACCAGACGAACGCGCCGACTAGCGCGGTCAGGACGGCGTACTCGTAGTCGTTTCGGTCGGCGATGACGCGCGCGCCGACGTAGATGCCGAACGCTCCGATGAGGAGGCTCACGACGAACCCGATGACGAAGTTCAGGAACCCTACCATGTACGTAACTGTATCGACCGGACTTTTATAAGTGGTGTCCATCGCTCGAGAGCGCGCTCGGGGTCAGACCGGAGAGCGCGTCGGGTCCGACGGTGTCAAAATCCGCTAATCATACTGACACGAAAGGATTCCGTTGGTCGTCCGGCGTCAATGGGTTTAAGGTTGTGGGCCAACCTCGGGAGCGCATGGCACGCGAAACTGCGTTCGTAGACAAGGCGCTGGCGGGGGCGGTCGGCCTCGCCGCCGGAGCCGTCATCGGTGCCCACGCACTGCGCCGGTACCGGCGCAGCGAGGGCACGACCATCGTCTGTACGGAATGCGGCGAATCACTCCCGGTCGACGACGTACTCGACCCGACCGTGACCTGCTCCTGCGTGGCACCGCGGGACTCCCACGGCTTCTGGTAGCGAGACGTTTTCCCGCTTCGCGCCTACCACCCCGTATGGACGACTCGGACCTGCGCGAGCGACTCGAACAGCGACTGATGAGCCACGGCGTCTACGTCACCGACCTCGCGACCGACGACGCGACGCTCCGCATCGAGTACGAGACGGCCTCGTCCGGCGAGGGCGTGCCCCACCGCGAGGTCGGCCGGGTCCTCAACCGCCTGCTGGCGCTCCAAGACGAGGGATGGGACCCCATCGACGTGCGCGCCGACGTGTCGAGCATCGAGGAGGACCCCCGCGGCGCGTGGCGGGCCGACGCCGAGTGGTTGGCCGCTCACGCGCGCGGCGACCTCTCGGACGTGGACCTCTCTCAGCGCGTCATCGACACCATCGAGGAAGCGTGAGGACGGCCGGAGCGTCGGGAATCGGTACCGTCGGTTCCGCGACGCATCCATCCGGAAACTCGTCCGAATTGAAGCGTTTCCGTTGACGGAACAACTTATCTTCCGTCGGCGTCTGACAGACGGGTATGGACGCCGCGGACTCCCTCGCAGACACCCTCGCGGTCTTCGACCGTGCGGACTCCCCTTCGACGCCGTACACGACGAGCGAAGTCGCCGACGAACTCGACTGTTCGCGCCGGACCGCCTACAACCGCCTCGAACGACTCGCCGAGAGTGGCGACCTCGAAACCAAGAAGGTCGGCGCGCGCGGCCGGGTCTGGTGGCGGCCCCCGGACCCGACAGACGGTGGGAGCGACGACGCGGCCGAAGACGACGCGTCCGTAGACGACGCGACCCGACTCAGAGAGCAGGTCCGCCGACTCGAACGCCAGCGCGAGGACCTGCGCCGCGAACTCGACGAGTTGTTCGAGCGCATCGACGACGCGTTCCTCGCGCTCGACGACGACCTGCGCGTCACCTACGTCAACGAACGCGCCGAGTCCCTGCTCGACGTGGCGGCGACCGACCTCCTCGGCCGCCCCATCCACGACGAGTTGGAACCGGGAGTGCACTCCGAGCGACTCTTCCAAGAGGCGTTGGAGACCCAAGAGTCGGCCACCTTCGAGGAGTTTCACGAACCGCTCGACCGGTGGTTCGAGGCTCACGTCTACCCCTCCGACACGGGCCTGTCGGTGTATTTCCGGGACGTGACCGAGCGCAAGGAGCGCGAGCGCGAACTCGAACGCTACGAGACGGTGGTCGAGACCCTCTGGGACGGCGTCTACGCGCTAGACGAGGACGAGCGGTTCGTGATGGCCAACCGGCGGTTCCTCGACATGACGGGGTACGACCGAGAGGAACTGCTCGGTCGGCCGATTCACCTCGTCCACGGGGAGTCGGTCAACGAAGTCGCAGCGGAGTCGAGTTCGACGGTGGCGACGAGCGACCCCGAGGGGGCCACGCTGGAGTTCGACCTCCGGCGGAAGGACGGCGAGACGATTCCGGTCGAGAGCAGGTTCGGGCCGTACGGTCCCGACGACAGGTACGCGTGGACCGGCGTCACTCGGGACGTCTCCGACCGCAAGCGGTTCGAGGAGACCCTGAAGTCGCTCCACGACTCCAGTCGGGAGTTGCTCGGCGCGAAGTCCCGCGAGGAGGTCGGCGAAATCGCGGCGAACGCCGCCACCGACGTCCTCGACCTGCCGGGCGTCATCGTCTACCGCCACGACGCCGCCGACGGCCGACTCCGGCCCGCCGAGCGGTCGGTCGAGGCCGACTTCATGCGAGACGAGTTTCCCGATGTCTCGGCCGACGACAGTACCATCACCGGGAGCGCGTTCGTCGGCGGCGACCCGGTCCACCACGACGACGTCCTCGACGCGCCGAACTTGGGCGTGGACCCCGACGGCACCCGGATGCGCGCCGGGTCGTTCGTGCCGATGGGCGACCACGGCGTCCTCGTCGTCGGGTCGCGCGAACCCGGCGAGTTCGACCACCGGACCCGCCAGTTGGTCGAACTGCTGGCCGCGAACGCCGAGGCGGCCTACGACCGGGTCGCCCGCGAGACCCAACTCGTGCGCCACCGCGAGCAGTTGACCGCGCTCAACAACCTGAACGCGGTCGTCCGCGACATCAACGAGGCGCTGGTCCAGCAGTCCACCCGCGAGCAGGTCGAGCAGGTCGTCTGCGACCGACTCGCCGACGCCGAGTCCTACGAGTTCGCGTGGTTCGGCACGGTGGACACCCAGTCGGAGACCGTCGAACTCACCGCCGAGGCGGGCGTCGAGAACTACCTCGACGGCGTGGAGATTTCGATAGACCCAGACGACGCGACCGCCAGAGGCCCGACAGGTCGGGCGGTCCGGACCGAGGAGATGCAGGTCACGGGCGACGTGTTCGAGGACCCCGACTACGAGTCGTGGCGCGACCACGCTCGGGTCCACGGCTTCCGGTCGTCGGCCGCGATTCCGGTCACGTACGAGGACACGCTGTACGGCGTGCTGAACGTCTACGCCGACCGCGTCGGCGCGTTCGAGGGCGACGAGCGGCGGGTGGTCCGGCAACTCGGCGAGGTGGTCGGCCACGCCATCGCCAGCATCGAGCGCAAGCGGGCGCTGATGAGCGACGAGATGGTCGAGTTGGAGTTCCGCATCCGGGACGTGTTCGAGTCGGTGGGCCTCCCCGAGAGCGAGGGCACCATCTCGTTCGACCGGGCGGTCCCGGTCGGCGACGACGTCTTCATCGAGTACGGCACCGCGACCAACGACGCGATAGAGACGCTGACGGCGTTGCCCGAGCAACTTCCGTACTGGGAGGAGGTGACGCCCGTCCGCGAACAGTTCGGAACGACCACCTTCGAGGCCCGCCTCACCGAACCGCCGGTCGTCTCGATGGTCGCGTCCGCGGGCGGCTACATCGAGAGCGCGTCCATCGAGGGCGGCGACTACCACATGACCCTCCACTTCCCGCCGACCGTCGACGTCCGGAGCGTGGTCGAACGCGTCCGGGACGCCTACCCCACGGTCGAAGTCGTCACCCGGCGGCAGGTCTCGCGGACGAGCGAGTCGCTCCGGCGACTCGACGAGGTGCTGACCGACGAGATGACCGACCGCCAGCGCACCGCGCTGGAGACGGCCTACTTCGCCGGGTTCTTCGAGTGGCCCCGCGAGAGCAGCGCCCAGGACGTCGCCGAATCGCTCGGCGTGGCCGACGCGACCTTCCACCAGCACGTCCGTCTGGCCGAGAACAAGCTTCTGGGCGCGCTGTTCGAGCAGCCAGCCACTAGTATCCGGTGACGCAACCTCGCTGATTAGGCAACGGGGTTACTCCCGTCTGTAGTGAACGGCTGGCGTACGAATGTCTCCCTCTCCCGGCGAACCGGAACCCGGAAGCGCTCCGCGGTCGGCGAGCGGTGGCCTCGCACGCCGACGGTCGCCGGGGAGTAGCGACCGCCCGGTCGCGCGAACTCAGTCGAGAACGTCGGCCAGCGCGTCCATCGTGCGCTCGACGCGGTCCGGGTCGGCGTTGTACCCCATGTGCCCGACCCGGAGCACGTCGTCCGCGAGGTCGCCGAGACCGGTCGCCACGACGACGCCGCGGTCGTCCGCCAGTCGCTCCTGCAGTTCGCCGGCCCGACTCTCCGTCCGGAACGCGGTCACGGTCGGCGAGCAGAGCGCGTCCGACTCCGCGAACGGTTCGAGTCCGAGGTCCCGGCCGCGCTCGCGGCACTGCGCGGCGACCGCCTCGTGGCGGTCGTAGACTTCCCCCAGACCCTCGTCCAGCAGTCGGTCGAGCGAGGCGTCCAGCGCGTAGAGGTTCGACACCGCGTGGGTGTACGGCAGGTGCGGCGGCGCGTCCTCCGGGATGTCGGCGTCCCGCCACGGTTCGAGACTGGCGTAGAAGCTGTTCTGTTCGGTCTCCTCGACCTTCGACCACGCCGCGTCGCTGACCGACAGCGTGGTGAGACCCGCGGGGGAACTGAAGCACTTCTGGGACGCGCCCAGACACACGTCGATGCGGTCGGTCGGGACCGGCGTCCCGCCGAGCGACGAGACGGCGTCCACGACGGTCAGGACGCCCGCGTCCTGTAGGACGCCCAGAACCTCGCCGAGGTCGTTCAGGACGCCGGTCGGCGTCTCGCAGTGGACCATCGTCGCCACCGCGAAGTCGCGGTCCTCGACCAGTTCCTTCACCGCTTCCGGGTCGAATCCGGCGTCGGCGGGCGCGTCGTGGACCACGGGGTCGCCGTCCTGCATCTCCACGAAGTCCGCGAACCCCTCGCCGAAGATGCCGTTGGCGAGACACAGCACCTCGTCGCCGGGCGCGACCAGCGAGGCGACGCTGGCCTCCAGTCCGAGCATCCCCTCGCCGCTCAGCACCAACACGTCGTCGTCGGTGTCGTAGACCCGCGCCAGTTTGTCGAGCAGGTCGCGGTAGAACGGCGAGAACTCGGCCTGCACGTCGGGGTTGACCGGCGGGCGAGCCATCGCGTCCAGCACGTCCGGCGGGACGGCGGTCGGGCCGGGCGTCATCAGCAGTTCGTCGCGTTGGGTCATGTGAGTGTGTGGCACCGGGTCGGGTAAAGAAGCGTCGTTTGCTCGGAGAGGTCGGGAAAACCTCCGACAACCGCCGCGAACGCAGAGGGTTATAGAGACGCGGAAAAGACAGATTTTCGTTGCTCAAAAGGGTACAGAGTTATCTACGACCCGTCTTCGTCGTCCTCGCCCACGCGGAGCAGAATCGGTTCGGGGTCGTACGCGGTCAGGACCGCGATGCGGCCCGTCCCGGTGTCGAACTCCACGGTCCGGCCGCGGCCGCCGCCCACGTCCGCGCCCTCGACCGGCACGTCGAGTTCCGCGAACGCCTCGCGGGCGGTCGCGACGTTGTCGTCGCTGACCTCCCGGGGGAGTTCCCGGAGGTCGAGCAGGTCGCTCCCGCCGACGACGTACCCCTCCAGCGCCCCGTAACTCGCGCCCGCCGAGACCGCTTCGCGGAGCATCGTCTCGACCGCGGCGTCGACGTACTTGCCCTCGCTGGTGCCGTCGCCCTCCGACTGGCGGGGGAGCATCGCGTGGGCGAGGCCGCCGACCGCGTTCTCGGGGTCGTAGACCGCGAGGCCGACGCACGCGCCGAGACCGTAGGCCGCGAGCGTCGACCCGTCGCCCACGACCTCGTACTCCGAGACGCCGACGAACCGGCGCTCGCGGTCGGGGTCGTCGGGGTTCGACTCGTACGTCTTCACTCTATCACCTCGAGGTCGACCGCCGAGAGCTTCGTGACGAACTCCTGCTTGCCGGGGAACATGTATATCGCCGCGTCCACGTCGTGTCTGGGGATTCGTAGCCGCGACCGGATGAACAGGCCGACCCCGTACTGCTTGAGGATGCGCGCGACGAGGGTCCGCTCGGGGTCCTGCACCGGGACCGGCGACCCCGTGTCGATGGTCGTCTCGAACAGCGTGGCCCACTCGTCGACGAACCCGTTGGCCATCATGTTGCAGAGTTCGGTCAGCGCGTCCCGGCCCATCTCGGTCGAGACCGACGAGAGGTCCTCGACCGCCCGCTGGAGCATCAGCGCCGCGGCCTTGTTCGCGCTGTCCATCGGGAACACGACCAGCACGTTCCCGACCAGCGGCTTGCTCAGCAGGACCCGCGCCCCGGCGCGGTCCTCGCCCCGGAACTGGCTGGCGACGGTCGCTTGGTCGGCGTAGCCGATTTTGACCTGCTCGGTCGTCACTGACAGGTCGTCGTCCAGCACGTCGTTGAGTCGGGACTCGACCCCGCTGACGCCCTCGTCGCCCAACCAGTTCAGCACCGCCAGCGTTTCGAGCGGAATCGACGGCTCGTCGGCGCTCGCCGCCGGGTCGGGGTCGGCCGTCGACTCGCGGTCGTCCGCTGGCGCTCGCTGGTCGCCCGAGCGGTCGCTCGCGCCCGTCTCCTCGTCCGCCCGGTCGGTCTGCTCGGCGGCGTCGTTTTCGGGCGTCACGATTGATCCCTCGCGTTGGCGACGAGAACGTCGAGGTCGAGGACCCCGATTGGCTCGTCGGTGCGCTCGGACGCCTCGACCACGGCCCGGAACCACCGCCGTCCGACCGGCGGGTCCCACGCGGCCTCGTGGGGCACCGCGACGGTATCGACGTGGTGGGCGTCGATGCCCGTCACCTCCTCGACCAGCAGGCCGGTCGGCCGGGCGTCGCCCCGGTCCAGCAGGAGGAGCGTCGCCTCGTCGGCCGGCGCTCCGTCCGCGAGACCCAGCAGGGCGCCGGCGTCCACGACGACCGGCAGTTCGCTCCCGAGGTTGGTCACGCCCGCGATGGCCGGACCGGTCTGGGGAACCGGCGTCACGTCGGGGTCGGAGACTATCTGCTCGACCCGGCCGAGTTCCAGTCCGTAGGCACGCCCGCCGAGCGGGAATCGGACGAACTCGACCCACTCGCGTCGGTTCTCGGTGGTCTCGGGCGGCGTCGCCGCGCTGATGTCGCCGCTCATCCGTCAGACCTCCTCGTCCTCCGCGGCGTCGGTCGGTTCGTCGCCGTCCGTCGGGTCGTCGAGGTCCGCCGGTTCGCCGCCGTCGGTCTCGGGCGTCTCGGCGTCGGCGTCTTCGACCAGCGGGTCGGTCCCCGCGCCCTCGGCATCTTCGGCCGACGGGTCCGCTTCCGCGTCTTCGACCAGCGGGTCCGCTTCTTCGTCTTCCGGCAGTGCGTCCGCGTCGTCCGCCGTCGAGGAGACCGCCACCGACTCGGTGTCGCGGTCGTCGGGGTGAACGGCGTCGGCGTCGCCGTCCTCGAAGTCGGCGTCGCCGTCGGCCTCGGTTTCCGCATCGTCGCTTGCTTCAGGCTTCGCGTCCTCGGACGCGACTTCTACCTCGTCGCGTTCCTCGGTCGCTGCGTCGTCGGTAGCCTCGGGTTCCGCATCGTTGCTCGCCTCGGGTTCCGCGTCGTCGGCCTCGTCGCCGACCATCGCCTCGTCGGTGTCGAACGAGTCGAGAGCGTTGCTGAGTCGAGTCGCCTGCCGGGCGAGGTCGCTCGCGCTGTCGGAGACCTGCGAGAGCGCCATCGTCTGGGACTCCGCGGAGGCCGCGACCGTCGTCGCCTCGTCGGTGATGCCCTCGCTGACCGCGGCGGCCTCCTCGACCATGTCGAGGGCCTCCTTCGTGGAGTCGGCCTGCTCTTGGGTCGCGTCGGAAATCTCTTGGACGCCGGCGTTGGTCTCTTGGGCGTAGCCCGCGATGTCCGCGAGCGCCTCGGCGGCGTTCTCGACGGAGTCGGTCTGCTGGGCGATGCGCTCGCTGGTGTCCCGGACCTCGTCGACCGTCCGGTCGGTCTGGTCCCGAATCCCGTTGAGGCGCTGTTCGATGTCGGCCGCCGCCTCCTTGGTGCGCTCGGCGAGTTCCTTGATTTCGTTCGCCACGGCCGCGAAGCCGGCGCCCTGCTCGCCCGCCCGCGAGGCCTCGATGTGGGCGTTGAGCGCGAGCATGTTGGTCTGCTCGGCGATTTCGGAGATGAAGTCGATGAGTTCGTCCACCTGCTGGACCTCGGCTTCGAGGCTCTCGATGGCCTCGACGGTGTCCTCTGACTCGCTCTCGATGTCGTTCATGCCCTCGACCGCGTCGGTGGCGGCCGCCCGGCCCTCGCGGCCGGTCTCGGCGGTCCGCTCGGCGATGGAGGCCACCTCGTCGGTCGATGCCGCGACCTCCTGAACCGCGGTCGAGAGGCGGTTCATCTGCTCGGTGGCGGCCCGCAGGTCGTCGGTCTGGGTCTCGGCCTCCGCGGAGATGTCCCGCAGGGAGTCGACGACGCGGGCGCTCCCGTCGCTGACCTCCTCGGTGCTGAGCGTGACCTCTTGGCTGTAGGTCGCCACCTCGTTGGCGAACCGCGTCAGGTTGTCCACGGTCTCCTCGAACTCCGAAATCATCTCGTTGAACTCGGTGGCGACCCGGTTCATCGCCTCGCTCTCGGAACTGGGATCCATGCGCTCGTCGAGGTCGCCGTCGGCGCACCGGCGCATCACTTCGCCGTACGTCTCGGCCTTCTGCTCGACGTGGGCGTTCAGGTCCTCGGCCGCGAGTCTGGCCCGGTGCTGTTCGACCAAGGTCTCGTGAGTGTCGGCCATCGAGTCGGCGACCCGACCCACGGAGTCGATGCGGGCCGAGTCGAAGGACGGGTCTTCGCCGTCGGCCCGGCGCTCGGCGCTCTCGACGAGTCGGTCGAGCGACCGACTCGTTCGCCACGAGACGGCGGTTCCGACGACGCCGGCGAGGAGTGCGCCGCCGAACGTCGCACCGACGACAGTTCGGTCGAACTGACCGCTCGCGTACAACCCCCCGGCCGCGGCCGCGCCGACCAGTACCATCGTCAGACCGAACTTCAACGAGTACCGTCGCCTGACGAAAGCAGGGACGAGTGCGCGCGCAAAGTTAGACATTGAGAGAACCCAATCAGCACGGCGTAATAAATCTTCACGCAACATGAATTCCAGATTATAAAATATAGAGTAGAAGAAAATTCAACTGATGGCTCTCGGTCTCGGAGTTTTCGCGAGAGGCGAACGGCCGTCGGCGCGTCGGGAGTGGGGACCTATCGGGTGACGACCAGTTCGCAGCGGTCGTCGCCCTCGTGCATGCAGGTCGGTTCGGTCACCTCCACCTGTTCGTCGTAGTAGTCGCCGACGCCGGCCAGCAGTCCCTTGGCGAGCGAGCAGAGTTCGCGCTCGGAGGCGTAGGTCACTTTCACCGTCTCGTCGCCCACCCACTCCGCCGAGAGCGCGGGCGGCGTGTACGTCGAGAGTTGCTTGCCCCGAAGCGCCTCGTGGATGTACGTCTCGACGTTGGCTATCAGTTCGAGACCGGTCCAGTCCTCCTCGACGTGAACGCCGTAGGTCTCGACCAGCGGCGGGACCAGAAACCGACCGAAGGCGTCGAGCAGGTCCGGCGGGTCCTCGCCGGTGGCCTCGGCGGCCGCGTCCACGAGATTCAACGCGTCGGCGTCCTCGTACTCGGTGACGGGGACGTACACCTTGCCGCCGAGACCTGCCTCGTCCTGAATCGCGCGCCACGCCTCGCGGTCGTACTCCGCGGTCACGAAGTCCTTCAGACCTTTCAGCACGATGCCGTGCAAGGCTCACACCACCGTTCCGTGAGAGGTCGGCTTCTGGACTGTTCGGGCGGAACCGACTCGGCGCAGCGGGTCGCCCTCCGGCGGTTCCGGGCGCTGGGCCGAACCCTCCGACGCTGATACATGATTGAATCCGATTCGGAGCGGTAATATAACTGTTCTGGCCGCTCCGGTCGGTAATTTTTCGTTTTCGGTAGTGATTCTGAGTCTCACAAAATTAGCGAGCGCCGAACGAAACCTCTCGGTCCCGAACTCGCGAGCGAAGGGGAGTTACCGCCAGAACCCCAAGTCCGGCCATGCAGTACGCGGTACTCGGGTGGCCAGACGACGGCCCGCAACTCCGACTCGACCACCGCGAGTTCAGCTACGCCGGGAAGTTCGTCATGTCGAACACCGGGAAGGCGGTGGCCCGCGAACCGGTCGGAGAGCGGTCGCCGGGGGACGACGAGGGCCGGACCGGCGGCAACGCCGAAGCGACCGAGGAGCTACCGGGGACCGACGCGCCGGACCGCGAGTGGGTCGAGGACGACCGCATCGTCGGAGCCGTCGCGTTCAACGAGGACCGGACCGACTCGACGGCGGCGTGGCTTCGGTACGTCACGGTCCGGCGCGACCGACGCGGGGCGGGCGTCGGCGCGCGGCTCTGTCGGTTCGCCACCGCGCGACTCCGCGAGCGGGGGTACGACCGGGTCCGCATCGCGGTGAACAACCCCTTCGCGTACCACGCGCTCTACAAGGCCGGGTTCGGCTACACCGGCGAGGAGACCGGTCTCGCCGAGTTGGTCCTCGCCTCTCCCGGCGACCGGTCGGCCGAGCGCTATCGGACCGGACTCGACGCCTATCGGGAGCGAGACGACCTCGCGCCCGCGGAGCGCGACTTTCTGGCCGCGAAGGCCGACGCCGAACCGCCCGACGTGGTTGCCGTCCCCGAAGCGTAGCCGCCGGTGCCGACTCGCTACCCGGGCCACCGAGGTTAAGCGACACGCGACCGAACCGGGACTCGTTCCGGAGGGTTCGGGCATGACAGAACGACAGCCGTTACCGGGGAAGGACGCATCGCTGTGGTTGGACACGACCGACCGGACCGACTTCCCGGCGATGGACGGCGACCGGCACGTCGACACCGCGGTAGTCGGCGGCGGCATCGCGGGCGTCACCGCCGCGCTCCACGCCGCGGAGGCGGGCCAGTCGGTCGTCCTGTTAGAGCGGGACCGCATCGTCGAGGGCGTCACCGGCAAGACGACCGCGAAGGTCACCGCCCAGCACGGCCTCATCTACGACGACTTGGTCGACAAGCACGGGCGGGACGCCGCCCGACAGTACGCCCGGGCCAACGCGGCCGCCGTCGAGGAGATAGCCGAACGGGTCGAGCGCCACGACATCGACTGCGGATTCGAGCGCCTCCCGGCCTACACCTACGCCGCCGACGAGGACCAACGCGCCGCGGTCGGCCGCGAGGCCACGGTCGCCGAGGGACTCGACCTGCCGGCGGAGTTCGTCACGGACCCGCCGTTCCCCGCCGACACGCCCGGCGCGGTCAAGTTCGCCGACCAGGCCCAGTTCCACCCCCGGAAGTACCTGCTCGAACTCGCCGACGAGATTTCCGGCGACGAGGCGCACGTCTTCGAGCAGACGAAAGTGACGGACGTGGACGACGGCGGCCGGGACGACCCCTGCCGGGTCAAGACCGAGAACGGGACGGTCACCGCCGAGAGCGTCCTGCTGACGACCCACTTCCCCATCGAGGACCCGGCGTTCTACTTCGCGCGCCAGTACCCCAAGCGGTCGTACGTGCTGGCGGTCGAACTCGCCGAGGAACCGCCCGAGGGGATGTTCTACCGCGACCAGTCGCCCTACTTCTCGGCACGTCCCGTCCCGAACGCGGACGGACCGACGATGCTGGTCGGCGGCCAGAACCACAAGACCGGGCAGGGCGGTTCGACCGCCGACCGGTACCGGAAACTGGAGGCGCAGGCCCGCGACCACTTCGACGTGGAGTCGGTCGAGTACCGCTGGTCCACGCAGGACTACGTGTCCGTCGACAAGATTCCGTTCGTGGGCGAACTCGGCCCGACGACCCACGACGTGTACGTCGCCACGGGGTTCGGCGGGTGGGGCATGACCAACGGGACCGCGACCGGAAAGATGCTCGCCGAATACGCACGGGGCAAGTCGCCGCAGTGGAGCGACGCCTTCGACCCCGAGCGCATCGACCCGGAGGCGGGAGGCAAGGAGTTCCTGAAGGAGAACCTCGACGTGGGCAAGGAGTTCACCCGCGACTGGGCGAAGGCACCGTTCCGCGGCGAGGACCCGAACGTCGCACCGGGCGAGGGCGAGGTGATTCGACGCGGCGGCAAGCAGTACGCGGTCGCCCGCGACGACGACGGCGAAATCCACGTCACCTCGGCGGTCTGCACTCACATGGACTGCATCGTCCACTGGAACGACGCCGAGCGGTCGTGGGACTGTCCGTGTCACGGTTCGCGGTTCTCGATAGACGGCGAGGTGCTGGACGGCCCCGCTGTCGAGGACCTGCCCAAGCGCGGGGAGTGACGAAACCCGCCGAACCCGGACGACCACCGGCCACTCCCGAATCTCGGCGTTCACCACGGGGTCCTGCCGACGTTCGAACGACGGTCGAGTCCGCCGGTTCGTAATCCCCGACCGGACTACCGCAAGCACAACGCTGATTGGGGGGCGAAAACACTTCCCGGTAATGACAGCGTCGTCGCAGTCCGACACCGACTACGCCGCGCGGGCGCGGGACGTGCTGGGGTTCTCGCGGTGGTGGCAGGTCGCCGCCGCCGCGGTGATGATGGGACTCATCAGTCCGTACCAGTACGTCTGGTCGTCCATCGAGTCGCCCATCGCGCGGTCGCTCGACCTCGAACCGACCGCGCTCGGGTTCGTCTTCACCCTGTTCGTCATCTTTCAGGCCGGGTCGCAGTTCCCGGTCGGGTGGTACCGCGACCGCCACGGACCGCGGGGTCTCACCCTGCTCGCGGGTCTGCTCGCGGGCGGCGGGTACGTCGGCTTGGCCTACGCGACCGAGGTCTGGCAACTCTACCTGCTCTACTCGCTGGGCGCGGTCGGCGTCGGCATCGTCTACACCGTCGCGGTCAACACCGCGCTGAAGTGGTTCCCCGACCGCCGGGGTCTCACCACCGGGGTCGGCACGATGGCGTTCGCGGGCGGGAGCGCGCTCTTCGTCCCGTACGTCCGCCAGAACGCGACCATCGCGGGCTATCCGGAGGTACTCCGGAACATGGGCCTGCTCATCGGCATCGGCATCCTCGTCGGCGCGCTGGTCCTGCGCGACCCGCCGAGCGGATGGGTCGGCGCGAGCGACGCAGACGCCGAGTCGGTCGAGGCGAGCGACGCAGACGCCGAGTCGGTCGAGGCGAGCGACGACGCGGCCGACGCTGTCCCGCGCGACGACGCCGAACCCGCCGACGCCGAGACCGACGGCGGGGCGAACGTCGCCGCCGCGCGCAGACAGTACACCTCTCGCGAGATGCTCCGGACGTGGCAGTTCTGGTTGATGTACGCGATGTTCGTCTTCGCCAGCGGGGCCGGATTGATGCTGACCGCCAAAGTCATCTCGTTCGCCCAGAACGTCGGACTCACGGCGCTGACCGCGACAGCGGGGGCGACGGTCCTCCCCATCGCGGCCGGAGTCGGCCGCCTCGTGGTCGGCGACCTCTCGGACCGGGTGGACCGCGAGAGCGCGATGGGAGTCTCGTTCCTGCTCTGCGGTCTCGGCCTGTTCGCGGTGGTCTGGTTCGGCGTGGCCCAGACGCCGCTGGGCTTCCTCGCGGCCGTGGTGATAGCGACGTTCTTCTGGAGTCCCCAGTACACTCTCTTCCCGAGCGTCGTCGGCGACTACTACGGCCAGCAACACTCCTCGACCAACTACGCACTGCTCTACTCCGGCAAGATGTGGGGCGGCGTCTTCGGCGGCGGCGTGACGGGGTGGCTCGTGTCCCAGACTAGTTGGCCCGTCGCGTTCGCCCTCGGCGGCGGTCTCGCGGTGCTGGCGGGACTCGGAGCGTTCCTGCTCCGCGAACCGAGCGAGTAACCACCGTCTCCGAAACGCCGGAAATCGATATTTTCGCGGTGTTTACTCGCGATTCTCGACCAATTTGTAATAGTCGTTCACCGGCTCTCCCGTACTCGCTGGTTCGTTCGACCGGTTTACTGAGGTGAGCGGTGCGTCCGGTCAATCGCTCGAAATTACTGCTGGGAATTTCACCGTCGGTCTCAGAACCGCCCTCTGGTTCGTTTGGGGCGCTCTGAGTACGAAAACAGTCCGGTGACGTATCCATAAGTTATGAGAATCTCATGGAGTGCATAGGATTTGCCTATCGGTATTGAATCGCTCAACTACGGGAAAGAGTTATATACCTATGGAGCATATTTTGTAATAGATTATGACTGGGTACTACGACCTAATCCTCGGACTCATCCCGCTTTCCCTGATAGGTGTAACCGCTGCGCTGAGCGTCGTCGGCTTCTCGATTACGGCTGCCGTGCCGCTGGCGGCCAGCATTCCGGTCGCACTCATCGGTCACGCACTGTTCGTCAACAGCCCCGTCGACGACACCCAGTCCGCGACGGAGTCCGTCGAGTCCTCGTCTTCGTCTTCCTTCGAACCCGCCGACTGAGTCGGTTCTACGTCGGGTCGCTTCGCTTTTCTTCTCGCTTTTCGTTCGGGGTTCGGGTCGCGTTCACTGCTTTCACGGTGAGTCGCATCCCCAGAGTCGCACCCGACCGGTTCCTCAACCGTTTTCCCGCTGGACTGTGTTGGATTGGCCATGACGGACGCACTGTTCCTGACCAGCGAGGACGTTTCCGGACTCGCGTCGCCCGCCGAGTACGTCGACGCCGTCCGCGAGGGCTACCGCCAGCGCGGCGAGGGCGCTCCGGCCCGACCCCGAGCGAAGTTGACCAACGCGGAGCCACCGGGGATGCTGACCGACTACACGGCCGTCCTGCCCGAGACCGGCGCGATGGGCGGGTACATGTACGCCGCCGGGTTCGGCGCGGAGGACGCGTGGTTCGTCGCGCCGCTGTTCGACGCCGAGTCGGGCGAACCGCTCGCGCTCCTCGACGGCGCGAGCATGAACCCGTTCAAGACCGGCGCGGCGGGCGCGGTCGGCACCGACGCGCTGGCCCGCGAGGACGCCGAGACGCTCGCGCTCATCGGGAGCGGGTCGCAGGCCCGCGGGCAGTTGCGCGCGATAGAGACCGTGCGGGACCTCGAAAGCATCTGGGTGTACTCGCCCACCAAGGAGTCGCGGGAGTCGTTCGCGGCCGAGATGAACGAGCAGTTGGACCCCTCGGTCGCCGCAGTCGCCTCCAGCGCGGCCGCGGTCGAGGAGGCCGACATTGTCGTTACCGCCACGACCGCGAGCGACCCGGTGTTCGACGGCGACCTGCTCGCGGACGGGACCCACGTCACCGCGATGGGCCAGTACCACCCCAAGAAGCGCGAACTCGACGCGACGACCGTCGAGCGCGCCACGTACGTCCCGGACCTCCGCGAGCGGGTGATGCAGGACGCCGGGTCGTTCATCGCCGCGGTCGAGGAGGGCGCCGTCTCGGAGGACCACGTCCACGCGGAACTCGGCGAGGTCGTCGCGGGGGAAGCGCCGGGCCGCGAATCGGAGGACGAGATTACGGTCTTCGACAGCGGCGGCACGGGCATCGAGACGGTCGCGGCGGCCCACATGCTCTACGAGAAGGCCAGAGACGACGGTCTCGGGTCGGACATCTCGCTCGCTCCCGCGAGCGAGGCGCTCACGGGTCGATAGTCCCGCCGCTAATCGGTCAGTAGTTCCGTCGCTAATCGGCCAGTAGTCCTATTCCTAACCGGTCGGGTAGTCCGGTCGGTCGCGGTCAGTAGTTCGGAGAAAGGTGTGACTGCGAATTCGTTGCAAGGTTACCTCACGCCGCGATCATCACGGCGGCGATGAACGACGAGTTGGTTCCGGCCTTGGTTTCTTGCTGTTTGCGCTCTGCGTCGGTCATGTTTCGGGGGTGCTGCCATCGCATAGCTATACAAAATATTTACTCACACTTGAGTACATCGTCTCGGGTACGTCTCTGCTACCGACTCGCAAATCATTTGGAATGACGTGACACGGAGTTCCGGTGGGATGCCGCCTACACGTATGATTACCGATAGTTTTCTGTGGTCGCCTTCCGATGACGACGTATGGTCTCCACCACGGACGAGCAGTCCGACCGACCCTCCCGCGACCCGGAAGAGACTGCCGAACCCGACGGGGGCGAAGAAATCGGCTTCGACGAGGCCGCGCTCCACGGCGTGGTCCGAGACGCGGTAGAGGACGCCATCCTCGGCGTTATCGGGACCGTCCTGCTGACCGGCGTCGCGCTCGTAGTTACGTGGACCGGGATTATGCTCGCCACTCAATCGGTGAGTGTGGCCGGGACGGGACTCGGCATTGTCGTCACCGCCTTCGGACTCTACGTCGGCGCGGCGACGCTCGGCGTCGTCCCGCCGGCGCGCGAGTGGTTCTGAGCGGGGACCGGGCGAACCTGATTCGCGCTCCGACTACAGTCCCAGCGCTTGCATCAGCGTCATTCCGCTGGCCAGCGCGCCGACCAGATAGCCGCCGATAGCGCCGCCGTTCAGGAGCGGGAGTCCGGCGTGCGCTCGGCCCTTCATGACCATCCAGAGAAGCACGAGCAGGCCCGCGATGGTTCCGACCATCGACGTGAGCGCGGGCAGGTTGAGCGCGAGGCCGGAGACGAGCGGTTCCGGCGGCGCGAACGAGGCCGCGCTGGCGACCATCACGGTGGGCATCACCGCGTCGCCGAGGCCGATGAAGAACACGTCGCGGTCGGCGGCGTCCGGACGCTCGGCCTCGGCGTGGGCGTCCTCGCCGTCCGCTTCGTCGGCGTCCGTCTCCGGGACCTCGCCGCCGTCGGCCGCGCTCGCTTCCGTCTCGGCCTCCGACTCCGCCGCCATCCCGTCGTCGTCGAGGAACGAGTACGAGAGCGTCATCGGAATCACGAGGATGACGGGAATCTTGAGGTCCATCACGCCCGAGGCCAGCGTCAGCATGTGTTCGGTGCCGTAGACGCTGATGGCGTCGTAGATGGCCAGCACCGAGAGCAACAGGATGGCCGGGAGCAGGCCGAAACTGATGCCGAACAGTCCTGCCGCGCCGGCGCCCATCAGGACGCCCGCGGCGTCGATGACGTACCACTCGGGGTGAACTGCGAGCGCCAACGAGACGCCCGCGGCCGCGGCCAGCGCCGCCACGTTGAGGGGTGCGCCGCCGAACTGCACGACGACCCACCCCGGAATCACGACCGAGAAGACGTACCACGAGAGCAACCCGCTGGTGAAGATGAGCGCCCCGCGGAGCAACCACTGCACGTCGAGTTTGATGATGGCGAGCATCACGCCGGTCAGGACCAGTACCGCCGCGACGTAGACCAGACTGTTCGTCGGGTCGGAGGGGTTCTCGACCTGCTGGTAGCCCGCCTGCTGAAACGGTTTGACGAGCGCCAGCGCACCGAGTTGGACCAGCAGGAACATGGCGACGGTCAACCCGGCGGCCGCGAACACGCGCGTTCGATTCTCCATGCCCGAGCGTTGCCCCCCGGCCGCCTTTGGGGTTGTGGATTCGCGCGCGGTAACGGACCGATACCGGTCGGTACTCCTCGTTGTCGCCCCGACACCGCTCGTTTCCGCCGCGAGGGCCTGCGAACGGAGCGTAAACCGTTCTCGGGATTCAAATCCGGACCGACTGTGGACAGCCTATGCCATCGCTCCGACGCTTCACGGTACTGCTCGTCGTCGCCTCGCTGCTTGCTGCCGGGTTCGCCCCGCCTGCCGTGGGCGGTCCGGCAGACGCCGACCGCCGAGGCTCCGAAACGGCGACCGACGGCTCACCGACGGGGTCACCGCAGACAGGTACGTCCGAGTCCATCGACGCACCGCAGACGCTCCCTCGGACAGTAACAGACCGTCCCCAGTTCGACGTGACCGAGGGCCCGCTCTCGCGTCAGGACGTCGGTGACCTCACCCCGCGAGAGGCGGCCGTTCTCGGGGCGCGTCAGGGCGCGCAACTCGCGGAGATACAGGGCGCGACCGTGACGCCCGAGCGACGGCAGGCCGCAGTTCGCGGGGCGGTCGCGGCGTCCCAACGCGAGTCCGACGTGAACGTCGCGCAACTTCTGGTCGCCGCGCGCGGTGCGGCCCACGGCGCGCTGCTGCACTTCCAGTCGCAGGCGGCCGAGCGCGGCCCCACCGTCGCCCCCATCCGGGCCGCGGTCCGGGGCGCCACCGGCGGTGCGCTGGTACAGACACAGGAGGCGAACGTGGCGCAGATTCAGGGCGCGTCCTACGGCGCGGCCCACGGCGCGGTGGCCCAGCGCCAGCAGGCGAGCGTCTCCCAGATTCAGGTCGCCTCGCAGGCGGCGGCCGAGGGCGCTTCGCGCTCGGCGGTTCGCCGAGACGTCGACGCGGTCGGCAAAGTTCAGGAGGCCGCACAGGGCGCGGCGTACGGGTCACTCGCCCAGCGCCAGCGCGTCGAGGTGTCGCAACTCCAAGCGGCGGCCCGAGGCTCCGCGTCCGGGGCGCTGGTGCAGGTCCAGCGCGCCGACGTGAAACAGATACAGGTCGCCGCGCTGGGGGCGGCCAAGGGCGGCGTGAAAGAACCGAAGGAAGTGCCCGCCGAGAAGGTCGAGGCCGGATGCAGGGGCGCGGCGACCGGCGCGGTCAGCCAGACCCAGCGCGTCACGGTCGAACAAATTCAGTTGGCGGCCGAGGGCGCCGCGCAGGGCGCGATAATCACCCAGATTCAGCAGGTATCTATCCAGCAGGTGCAGGCCGCCGCGCTCGGCGCGGCCCGCGGCGCGCTCCTCCAAGTGACCGTGATACAGGTCCAGATAGTCAACGTCGTCCAGATTCAGGTCGCCGCGCAGGGCGCGGCCGCCGGGTCGCTCGCGGCCACCGTCCAGCGCCAATCGGTCTCGGTCCGACAGGTGCAGGCCGCCGCGCTCGGCGCGGCCAAGGGCGGCGTGACGCAGGTCCAGAGCGTGAACGTCCAGCAGGTGCAGGCCGCGTGTCGGGGCGCGGCGTACGGGTCGCTCGTCCAGTCGCAGGACGCCAGCGTCACCCAGATTCAGGCCGCCGCACAGGGCGCGGCCGACGGTGCGGTCGTCGCCAGCCAGCGCCAGCAGGTGGACGTAACGCAGATACAGGTCGCCGCGCAGGGGGCCGCCACGGGGGCCGTCTCACAGAGTCAGACCGCGAGCGTCGTCCAGATTCAGGCGGCCGCGAACGGTGCATCGGCCGGGACCGTCGAGCAACTCGGCGAGATAGAGGCGCTCGACCCGGCTCAGACGCTCGCCGTCGCACAGGGCGCAGCGGTCGGCGCGGCCGCGGCCGCGGTGGAAGCCGACGTGACCGCGCCGCAGACCATCGTGACGGCCGCGGCCGAGGGTGCCGAGGAGGCGACGCAGGTCGTCGCGGAGTCACCGGAGGCCGACCCCGCGCAACTCCGCGAGACGGCCGCAGCGGTCGCGACGGAGGTCGTCGAGACCGCTCCGGAACCGGAGACCACGACGACCGAGACGACGACCGCGCCCGGACCGACCACGACCCCGGTCGTCACGACAGTTCCCGATACGACCACGACGACCGCGACAGGGACTACGACGACCGAGCAACCGACGACTACCACCACGGACCAGACGACTACCACGACGACGACAGAACAGCCAACCACGACCACCACGACCGACCAACCGACGACCACGACGAGTCAGACCACCACGACCACCGAACAGCAGACGACCACCACGACTCAGACCACCACCACGACCGCTCAGCCCGGTGTCCAGGCTGATACGACCACGACGACCGAACAGCCAACGACGACCACGACCACGGAACGACCGACGACCACTACGACAACCCAACAGCCCACGACCACTACGACAACCGAACAACGGACTACGACGACTCAGACCACTACGACGACCACCACTGAACAGCCCACGACAACCACGACCACTGCAACAACGACGACCACGACTCAGCCGACGACTACAACCACGACGGCACAGACGACCACGACGACCACCGAACTGCCCACGACAACGCCGTCCCAGACGACCACCACGACCACAGTAACCGGTGACTCCGCGGCCCTCAGCCTCGACAATCAGACGGCCGACGGTCAGGTCACCGTCGCGGCCGCCGACCTGCCCGAGGGCGGGTTCGTCGCGGTCTACGACCGGAGCGGGAACTTCCTCGGCGTCTCGGAGTACCTCGCTCCCGGCGAGTACGAGAACGTGTCCGTGCCGGTCGACGAGTCGCTGTCCGGCCAGCAGGTGGTGTTCGCCGCGGCCCACCGCGACACCGACGGCGACCGAGCCTTCGGATTCATCGAGTCCGGCGGGCAGGTCGATACGTTGTATCTCGACCCCGACGGCGAGATAGTCACCGACCCCGCGGTGGTCGAGTTCCGGACGGAGAACGCGACGGCGGCGACAGCGGGATAGCCCACTTTATTTCGACGCTTCTATAGGTCGGCGGTGACCTCGTTGTGGCATGGTAAGTCACGGCAGGACCGCGACCACGGCACGGGGACCCCGGCTACCCGACGCGGTTCCGTTCGACCTGACGACCGTGACGCGACTCAGTTGGGAGTTAGGGTCGCAGGTCGTCTCGGACGCGGCGCTACTGTCCGAGTGGGAACACGTCACGTCGGGGCGGACGCTCGCCGTCTACGACGCGACCGACCACACCGTCGTCCTCGGCGTCCGGACGCCGGTCGGACGCGAGCGCTTCTTCGGAGCGACGAAGGACGACGTGGGCGCGAAGCGGTCGCGCCTCCGCGACGCCGAGAACTGGCGTCGATGCGAGTAATCGGGGACCGAATCGAACGCGGTTTTCGCGTCTATCGGGCGTAGAGTTTCTGACCCAACAGCGTCGCCAGCGCGACCCCTTCGTCGGGCGAGACCGCGACGTAGGGCCGCGAGACCGGGCCGAACACGTCCACGACCCGCCCCACGGCGTTCAACTGCTCGTCCACCGCTTCGGTGCCCACGTCCGGCGGCTCGTCGTCGGGACACCGGACGACCGCGAGGCCCTGCGCGGTCCGGACGACGTCGCCGAGTCGCTGCATCGCCATCAGTCTCGGAGCGCCGCGACGTACGCCGCGACCGCCTGAATCAGGTCGTTCTTCGAGGAGTCGTCGGCGTTCTGGACCAGCACCCGGCCGCGCTCGTTCCAGTTCTCCCGGGAGTAGGCCTTGTCGCGCTCGATTATCGCGTCGTACCCGACTTGCTGGACTGCCTGCGCTATCTCGTCGACCGTCGGTTCGTCGACGGCCATCTCGGCGGCCACCCGTCGGCCCTCGTTGCGGGTCTTCTCCGCGTCGAAGTAGGCGGGCCACAGCACTTTCTCGACCATACGTCAACGTCTCGCCCCGGCCATTAAACAACTTAGGAAACTCGCGAGAAAGAGGCGTCTTCGAGTCGCTTCAGGGCCGACGCGCGAGCAGGGCCGCGCCCGCGAGCGCGACGAGCGCGACGGGGACGCCGAATCCGGGGACGCCTCCGGAAGACCCGCCGTCAGTCGTCGTCTGCGTGGTCGTCGCCTCCTGCATCGCGCCCTCGTCGGTTCCGTTCGCCGCGGCGTAGGCTTCCGGATGGAACGCCTTCGCCATCTTCGTGACCGCGTAGACGACTCGCGGTGCCGGCTGGCTGATGTTCTCGTTGCTGACCGTGAGGACCTGTCCGCTCTCGACGGCGGCGGTACCGTTGTACGCTTCTGTCTTCGGATACGCGCCGAACGCGCCGAGTTGGACTATCCACTCGGGGTTCTGCTGCACGACGACCTCCTCGCTTATCTTCCCGTAACCCGAGATGTTGGCCTCGGCCGCGACGTTGGTGCCGCCGGCGAGTTCGACCACGTTGCCGACGAACGTGCCGTTTCCGGCGGTCCAGCCGCCGCCCTGCGAGATGAGGACGCGGGGCGGGTCCTCGCCCTTCACGGCGTCGCGGACCGTCGAGATGCGGTCTTTCATCCATGAGACCGTCTCGTTCGCGCCCTCGCAGTTACCCGTGAGTCGGCCCATCAGTTCCGTCTTCGAGTAGATGTCCTCGACGGAGGTCGCGTAGTCGAACTTGAAGACGGTCAGTCCGGCCTCCCGGAGCTTCTGGACCGTCTCGTTCGGGATGACGTTCGGCGCGAGGACGAGGTCGGCCTCGGTCGAGACGACCTTCTCGACGTTGACGTAGGACCGGCCGGCGCCCGAGATGTTCGTCCGGGAGTCGGCCCCCTCCAAGTACGTCGCGTACTGGGAGACGCCGACGACCTGTGACTTCCCGCCGATTTCCCACATCGTCTGGGCCGCGCTCGGCGCGAGCGTGACGACTCGCTCGGGTTTCTGTTCGACCGTGACTTCGGTTCCCGTCGCGTCCGTCTCCGTGACGGGGAACGAACAACTCGTCTGGGTCGCCGCTCCGGCGCTCGCGACGGCGCCGTCTCCGGTGACCGCTCCGACCGGGGCGACGCCCGCCGCGAGCAACAGCACTACCGCGAGTAGACTCGTGAATTTCTGACTCATGCGTGCCCAACTCCGGCGGTATCCAATAAGTATTTACCTAAAGCAATCAGGCTTTCAGACGATGCGTGACTCAGCGCGGGTCGTCGGCTGGTCGGGCGGACTGACCGCCGCGCTGGCGGTCGTCGTGGTCGTCAGCGCCGCGATAGGGCCGGTGGCGCTCGACTACGTCGTCGTCGGGAAGGTGCTTTTGAACGCCGTCGCGGTGCCCGTCGGGGTCGGCGTGGCTGAGCGAACGCTCCGAATCGCGGGACTCGCGGTCTCGGCCCCGACGCCGACGGTCGAGTTCGCACCGGTCTTCGACTTCGCGGTGCCCGATACGGCCCGGACCATCGTGGTGACGCTCCGCCTGCCCCGCATCGTCCTCGGGGCGGTCGTCGGCTTCGCGCTCTCGACCGCCGGGGTCGTGATGCAGGGGTTCTTCCGGAACCCGATGGCCGACCCCTCCATCATCGGCGTCTCGTCGGGCGCGGCGGTGGGCGCGGTGGCGACCATCGCGCTCCCCTTCGCGCTCCCGGTCGGACCCCACCTCGCGCTCCCCGCCGCGGCGTTCCTCGGTGCGGTCGGGGCCGCCTTCGGAGTCTACCTGCTCGCGACCGAGGACGGCCGAACGCCAGTCGCCACCCTCCTGCTCGCGGGCGTAGCGGTCCAGACGTTCCTCGGCGCGGTCGTCTCGTTTCTGCTGCTCCAGAGCGGGCGGAGCCTCCGGCGGGCGGTCTACTGGCTGATGGGCCACCTCCACCTCGCGTCGTGGGCGGACGTGGCGATGGTCCTGCCGGTGACGCTCGTCGGGTTCGCGATTCTGCTCGCGTACGCGAGCGACCTGAACGTCCTCCTGCTCGGCGAGGAGGACGCCCACGCGCTCGGGGTCGAGGTCGAGCGCACCAAGCGACTCCTGCTCGGGGTCGCCAGCGTGATGACCGGCGCGGCGGTCGCCGTCACGGGCGTCATCGGCTTCGTCGGTCTCGTGGTTCCCCACGTCATGCGCCTGCTCGTCGGCCCGAACCACCGAATCCTGCTCCCGACCTCCGCCTTGGCGGGCGCTACCTTCCTCGTCGCCACGGACACGCTGGCGCGGTCGGGGCCGGCGGAGTTGCCGGTCGGCATCGTGACCGCGTTCCTCGGCGCGCCCTTCTTCCTCTATCTCCTGCGCTCGCGGGAGGTGCACGCGCTGTGAGGTCGAGGTCCGACACTCGAAGTCGGCGACCGCGGCGATGCAATCGCGCTCGGACTCTCGAAAACGGCTCACCTCCGACTCCGGAGACGATTAGAAACCGATGATAGAGATAGACGACGTCGCGGTCGAACTCGGCGGGAATCGGATTCTCGACGGCGTCACCACCACCGTCGACGAGGGCCAGTTCGTCGGCCTCGTCGGCCCCAACGGCGCGGGCAAGACCACGTTGCTTAGAACAATCCACGGTGTGCTTAAACCTGATTCTGGTGAGGTCTGCGTCGGCGGCGACCCGGTCTCCTCGCTCACTTCGAAGGAGGCCAGTCGCCGGGTCGCGGTCGTCCCGCAGGACACCACCCTCTCGTTCGACTTCCCGGTCGAGGACGTGGTGGCGATGGGCCGCCACCCCTACCGGTCGCGGTTCGCCGGTTCCCAGTCCGCCGCCTCCGACCGCGAACGCGTCGAGGCGGCGATGGCGCGCACCGAGGTCGAACACCTCGCGGACCGCTCGATTACGGCGGTGTCGGGCGGCGAGCGCCAGCGCGTCCTGCTGGCCCGCGCGCTGGCGCAGGACGCGCCGGCACTCTTGCTCGACGAACCCACCGCGAGCCTCGACATCAACCATCAGGTGCGGACGCTCGAACTCGTCCGCGAACTGGCCGACGAGGACGGCAAGACCGTCGTGGCGGCCATCCACGACCTCAACCTCGCGGCCCACTACTGCGACGAACTCCGCCTGCTCGCGGGCGGCGAAATCCGGGCCAGCGGCGACCCCGAGGCGGTCCTCGCGGAGGACCACCTCGAAGCGGCCTTCGACACGCGGGCGGTGGTCTCCGCCCACCCCGTGACCGGTTCGACCTACGTCACGGCCCTGCCCGAGCGACCGGCCGAGCGCGAGGGTCGAGTCCACGTCGTCGGCGGGGGCGGGACGGTCTCGCGCCTGCTCTACGTCCTCTCGGCGGCGGGCTACGAGGTCTCTGTCGGCGCGCTCAACGAGGGCGACTCCGACCTCGAAACCGCCCGGTCGCTCGGTCTCGACGCCGTGACCGAGGAACCGTTCGCGCCGGTCGGCGACGAGGCCCGACGGGCGGTCGAAGACCGGGTCCGCCGGGCCGACGCGACGGTCCTCGCGGACGTGGAGGTCGGCGCTGGCAACCTCGCCAACCTCCGGGCCGCCCGCGAGGCGGAGTCGGTGGTCGTGGTCGAGGAACGGCCCTTCGCGGAGCGCAACTACGCCGGGAGCGACGCCGCGGCGCTCTACCGGGAGTTGAGCGAGCGCGGACAGGTGGTCGGCCCGGACGAGTTGCTGTCGGCGGTGGAGGAGGCGGTGGCCGCGTCCGGCGAACGACCGAGCGCGGAAACCGAGTGAGTCGCCGGAGCGTGTTTTCCCACGGTCGAGACACAAAGGATATGTCAGCCGTGGCGAAACTGCGGACGATGCCCTCCACGATTTCGCGGCGGCGACTGCTGGCGGCCACCGGGGCGGTCGGACTCGCCGGTTCGAGCGGTTGTCTCGACGCCATCCCCGGTGCGACCGAAAGCGAGAACGCCGGGCGACGACTCAAACTCACGCTCGCACGCGGGTCCGAGACGCTGCGCGACAGCTACGTCACCGACCTCGAACAGTCCCGGCCGGAGTGGGACGAGAAGGCGTTCGCGGCCGCTCTCGACGGCCGGACGTACACGACCCGGGCCAAGGAACCGTTCTTCGCGCGCGACGACCCGACGTACGCGAAGCGCGATGGGACCTACTACCGACTCGGGTCCGTCGTCGTCGGCGAGAAGGAAGCGACTCGACCGGTCCTCCGACTCCGGACCGTCGGGCGGCCCGGCGAACTCGACTCCGTCCCCGACCACGTCGCGCAGTCCGACCTGCCCGAGGCCGACCAGCGGGCCGTGACAATCGCGTACAAGGCGGCCCGAGCGCGCGGGAACGCCGGCGGCGTGCCGTGGGGACTCGTCCGGCGCGGCGGCTACGTCTACCCGAACGAGGAGGCGGTCGGCGCGAGTCGTCTCCTCGGCGATTCGGGACCGAGTCACGTCGCCTACCGAGACAAGATATACGCGGTCGAGACCGCCCGCGAGACGTTCCACGACCGCGTCTACCGCGCCGAGGTCGAACCGGTCGCGGAGTCGCCCGCCGAGATGGAGGCGGTGCTTCGCGCCCGCTTCGTCGGCGCGCGCTTCGACCGGAGCGACCTCTCGGACGAGGAGCGATCGCTCCTGAGCGAGGCGCGGGGCGGCGAGGGCTACAGCGAGACCCACCCCTACTCGTCGGCGTACCGGTCGGTGTTGAAGCGACTCGAGCGCCGGGCGTACATCGACGGAAACATCCGGAAAGACGCGTTCTCGGAACCAGACCGCCCCGAGTTCCTCCGGTACGGCGAAACGTACTACGAGTTCCGACTGCGTTTCCTCGACGGCGAGTGACACGGTCGCGTCGTCGCGAGTACCGACCGGACCTCCGACCGAGTCGCGCTCGAAAGAACTAGCTCGCCGCGAACTCGTACTGCTGGGCCAACTCGAACAGCATCAGCGCCGCGAACGTGCTGGCCGCGAGCATGACCATCCCCGCGACGCCAACCTCAACGTTGGGCGCGGCCATGCTCGCGGTGCCGAGCAGAGCGCCCGAGAGCAGCGCGATTATCGACCGGACGGGTCCCGAGAGGTCCGCGCACCGCTGCGCGAGCGTCGGGTCGAGACCCACGATACGGGTCCAGACGACGTACAGCGACAGCACGAACAGGAACGCGAGCAGGCCGACGCCCAGTAGGAGGGCGAACTTCGCGGGGTTCATCTCCTGTGTCCAAGAGCGTCATCGTTCAGATATAAGTGTATCGGTGATATCTCCCGGGAATTACACGACGGCGCGGCGGTTCGACCGCCGGACTCGCCGCCGACCCGGTCCGTCGATTTATGTGACTCGCGCCCTCAGAAGCCGACATGGAACTCGCCGACCGGTCAGTCGTGGTCGTGGGAAGTGGCTTCGGCGGCCTCTCGACGGCCTGTTACCTCGCCGACGCGGGCGCGGACGTGACCGTCGTTGAGAAGAACGAGCAGTTGGGAGGCCGGGCGAGCGTCCTCGAACGCGATGGTTTCAGATTCGACATGGGTCCGTCGTGGTACCTGATGCCCGACGTGTTCGAGCGCTTCTTCGGCCACTTCGGTCGGACTCCCGGCGACTACTACGGACTGGAACATCTCGACCCCCACTACCAGATTTTCTTCAAGGACGGCGCGCCGCCAGACGGCGCGGAACCGTCGAGCGGTCGAGGCCCGCGAGACAGCGACGCGGTGACTATCACGGCCGACCGCGAGGCGACCAAGGCGACCTTCGAGGAGTACGAGCCCGGCGCGGGCGCGGCGCTGGACGCCTACCTCGACGAGGCCGAGGAGACCTACGAAATCGGCATGGAACACTTCGTCTACGAGGACCGGCCCCGGTTCCGCGACTACGTGGACCTGGACGTGTTTCGCCACGCCCGGGGACTGACTTTCCTCGGGTCGATGCAGGGCCACGTCGAGGACTACTTCGACCACCCGAAACTCCAGCAGATAATGCAGTACACGCTGGTCTTCCTCGGCGGCTCCCCGAAGAACACCCCGGCGCTCTACAACCTGATGAGCCACGTCGATTTCAACCTCGGCGTTCACTACCCCGTCGAGAACGACGATGAGGACGGCGCGTCCCGCGGCGGAATGGGCGTCGTCGTGGACGGTATCGCCGAGTTGGGCGCGGAGTTGGGCGTCGAGTACCGGACCGACGCCGAAGTCGAGTCCGTCCTCGGGTCGGCGGGGAACTTCCGGGTGGAGACCGAAGACGGGGTTCTGCGCTCGGACCTCGTGGTCAGCGACGCCGACTACGCCCACACCGAACAGGAACTGCTCCCGCCCCAGAGCCGCCAGTACGACGCCGACTACTGGGAGTCCCGGACCTACGCGCCCTCCGCGTTCCTGCTGTACCTCGGCGTCGAGGGCGACGTGGACCCGCTCGAACACCACACGCTCGTCCTGCCCCCCGACTGGAACGACCACTTCGACGGGATATTCGAGGACCCCCAGTGGCCCGACGACCCGGCGTACTACCTCTGCGTGCCCAGCGAGACCGACGAGACGGTCGCGCCCGAGGGCCACAGCAACCTGTTCGCGCTGGTGCCCGTCGCGCCCGGTCTGGAAGACGGCCCCGAGACCCGCCAGCGCTACCGCGACCTCGTGCTGGAGGACATCGCCGAGAACACGGGCGTCGACCTCCGGGACCGCATCGTCGTGGAGGAGCGGTTCTGCGTCTCGGAGTTCGCCGACCGGTACAACTCCACGAAAGGCAGCGCGCTCGGACTGGCCCACACGCTCCGCCAGACCGGCCCGCTCCGGCCCGGCCACCGCTCGTCGGAGGTGCCGGGCCTCTACTTCACGGGGTCGTTCACCACGCCCGGCATCGGCGTCCCGATGTGTCTCATCAGCGGCCAGCACACCGCGGACGCCGTGCTGGAGGACTACGGTCGGTAGCCCAGAATGTCCGAACGCTCCTCGGCGGCCACGCTCGGCTACCTCCTGAAACTCTCCCGGCCCCGATTCTGGCTCTATCTGGCGGGGCCGGTCCTCGTCGGGGTCGCGTACGGCGCGTCGGCCGCGAGCGACCTGTTCGCCCCGGCCGCGGTCGCGCTGTTCGCGTACTTCCTCGTGCCCGCGAACGTCTACCTCTACGGCGTCAACGACGCGTTCGACGCGGACATCGACGCCGAGAACCCCAAGAAGACGGGCGAGGACGCGCCCGAGGCCCGGTTCCGGGGCGGGCGCACGGTCACCGCCGCCGTCGCGGTCTGCGGTCTCGCGGGACTCGCGCTGGCGGTGGCGTTCGCGACGGGTGCGCTGGCGCGCTCCCCGAACCCGCCCGCAGGTGCGACCGTGGGCGTGGCCGCGTGGGTCGTCGCGTTCCTCGTCCTCGGCTACGCCTACAGCGCACCGCCGTTCCGTCTCAAGACCGTCCCGCCGCTCGACTCGGTGTCGAACGGTCTCTACGTCCTGCCGGGCGCGGCGGCGTTCGTCGCCGTGGCGGGCCGCCAACCCCCCGCGCTCGCGGTCGCTGGCGGGTGGCTCTGGGCGATGGCGATGCACACCTTCTCGGCGATTCCCGACATCGACCCCGACCGCCGGGCCGGGATTCGAACGACGGCGACCGCGCTGGGCGAGCGCCGGACGCTGGCGTACTGCGGGGCGGTCTGGCTCCTCGCCGCGGGAGCCTTCGGCCTGCTCGACCGGCGAGCGGGGGTGCTGCTGCTGCTCTACCCCCTGCTGGCCGCGGGCGTCGCCGAGACCGACGCGGACGTGGCCCGGGTCTACTGGTGGTTCCCCGCGGTCAACGGACTGGTCGGGATGGTGCTGACCCTCGGCGGTCTCTGGGGGGTCGTGCGTGGGTAGCCCGAGCAGGCGGCGGGTCGAGGCGGCGCTCTCGACCCTCGTTCGGGAGAACCGGTTCACCATCGCGGTCGTCTTCCCGCTGGTCGGGGCCGCGCTGTTCGTCCTGAGCCACGAGCGGGTGCTGCTCCCGGCGTGGCTGGCGATGAACCCGCTTCTCGTCCTCTTCGGGACCGCGGTGATGCGCCTCCCGCTGGTGGCGGGCCTCGCGCCCCTCGTGGACCGGAAGGCCGGACTCGGCCTGCTCGCGGTCACGGCCTACAGCTACGCCGTCGAGTACGTCGGCGTCCACTACGGCGTGCCCTACGGCGAGTTCAGCTACCAACTGGAACTCGGACCGATGGTCGGCGGGGTGCCCGTCGGCCTGCCGGTCTTCTTCCTCCCGCTGGTGGTCAACAGCTACCTGCTCGTCCTGCTTCTGTTCCCGCGGGCGGGTCGCGTCCGGCGGACGCTCGCGGCGCTCGCAGTCGTCCTCGTCGTGGACCTCGTGTTGGACCCCGCGGCGGTCGGTCTCGGCTTCTGGACTTACGACGGCGGCGGGGTCTACTACGGCGTCCCGCTCTCGAACTTCCGGGGGTGGGTCCTGAGCGGTCTGGTCGCGGTCTCGATAGTCGAGTGGAGTTTCGACCGCGAGGCGCTGGCCGACCGACTCGCGAACTGCGAGTTCGCGCTCGACGACTTTGTCAGCTTCGTCGTGTTGTGGGGCGCGATGAACGTCTACTTCGGCAACTGGGTCCCGGTCGCGCTCGCGTCTGTCCTCGCCACAGGACTGGTCCGGACCGACCGCTTCGACTTCGCGGGACTCGGTCGGGAGCGACCCGAGCAGGGGTGAACCTTTCCCGCCCGAAGGACGAAATTCAAGTGCGCGCGCCACCAAACGCCGACGATGGGATTGGTAGACGACTCGCGGGTCACGGTGCTTCTCGGCGGGTTCCTGCTGTCGCTGCTCGCACTGGTCGGCGTCACCGCGCTCGGCGCGTTCGCGGTACTCTCGGCGCTCCTCGACCCGGCCGCGGGCGCGCCGGTGTTGGTCGTCCTCCTCCAGACGGCCGCACCGTTCGTCGCCGTCGCCGCGATGCTCGGGGTCGTGTCGATTCTGCTGCTCGTGGGCCTCGCGGTCGCCGTCGTCCGGAGCGCGTCGATACCCCGCGACGACCGCCTCGCGCGACTCGCCCGGAAGGTCGAGCGCTACTACCCCGACGCCCGCGGTCTCGGCCTCTCGGACCGGTTCGAACCCACGACCGAGGACCGCATCGAGGAGTTGAAACAGCAGTACGTCGCGGGCGAGATTACCGAACTGGAGTACGAGCGCCGGCTACAGGACCTGATGGGCGAGGAGGGCGTGAGCGACGAACGGGTCCGCCGGGAGCGCGACCGGACCGACCGCAAGCGCGACCGAGAGTTCGAGTGGTGAGTCACGCGGACCTGCCCCGCTTCTCGCCGCGGCCTCGAACGCGGACCGATACGTTTCTACCGTCTGGCCCGGTGGCGGGCGAGGCCGGGCCGTTTCCGACTCCGATACTCCTAAGCGCGCCGCGCTAATCTTCGCAGATATGGACTATCACGAGGCGGCGAACTTCCTGTTCGACCTGCGTCGGTTCCGGCCAAAACCGGGGACGGAGTCGACCGCGGAGTTGCTCGCCCACCTCGGCGACCCCCACGACGGGGTCGATTTCGTGCAGGTGGCCGGGTCGAACGGGAAGGGTTCGACGGCCAGAATGGCCGAGCGCGCCCTCCGCGAGGCGGACCTCGACGTCGGACTCTACACCTCCCCGCACTTCGACGACGTGCGCGAGCGCGTCCGAGTGAACGGCCGCAAGATTCCGAAGGCCGCGCTGACCGAGTACGTCGAGTCGGTGCGCGAGTACGTCGAGGACCGGGCGGCCGACGGCGAAGCGCCCACCTTCTTCGAGGTCATGACCGGACTCGCGCTCTGGCACTTCGGGCGCGAGGAGGTCGACGTGGCGGTTCTGGAAGTCGGAATCGGCGGGAAGTACGACGCGACCAGCGTCGTGGACCCCGTCGCCAGCGCGGTCACGAGTGTCACCTTGGAGCACACCGGTATCATCGGCGAGACCATCGGGGAAATCGCCCACGATAAGGCCCACGTCGCGCCCGAGAACGCGCCGCTCGTGACCGCGACGACCGGCGAGGCGTTGGACAACGTCCGCGCCCACGCCGGGGACGTGGTTCGCGTGGGCGAGGACGACGACGCCGACGTGCGAGTCGCGTACCGCGGCCGGACCAACCACACCGAAGCCGAGGTTTCGATTTCCGGGTCGGACTGGGCGGTCGAGACCCGGATTCCCCTGCTCGGCGAGTATCAGGCCCGAAACGCCGGCGTGGCCGCCGTGCTGGCCCGACAGGTCGCGGCCCGCCGCGACCTGCCGGAGTCGGCGCTGGACGGCGAGACACTCGCCCGGGGCCTCCGGAAGGCCGACTGGCCCGGCCGGTTCGAGGTGATGGGCCGGGACCCCGTGGTCGCCCTCGACGGGGCGCACAACCCCGGCGCGTGCGAGGCGCTGGCCGAGACGGTGAGCGAGTTCGACGGCGAGTACGACGACCTCCACCTCGTGTTCGGCGCGATACACGACAAGGACCTCCGGGGGATGGCCGAGGCCCTGCCGACCCCCGACCGCGTGGTCGCCTGCCAACCGAATCTCGACCGCGCGGAGGACGAGGCGGTCGTCGCTCGCGCCTTCGAGGAGTCGGGCGCGGGCGAAGTGCTGACCCGCAACTCGGTCGAGGGCGCGGTCGAGAACGCGCTCGACGCCGCCGACGAGGACGACTTCGTGCTGGTCGCGGGGTCGCTGTTCGCGGTCGCGGAGGCCCGGACGCGCTGGACCCGCGCCGAGATTCCCAAGCGCATTCGGAATCTGGACGACGCCCGGGAAGCGCTCGAAGGCGCGGACGTGACCGACCCCGGCGTCTGGCGCATGCGCGGCAAGGCGGTCCACCGCGTCCTCAAGACCCGCGTGCAGGTCCGACAGGCCCGCTACCTCAAGGAGGAGATGCTGAGCCTCGGCGGCGAGTGCGCCGTCTCGGGAACCAACGAGCAGGACGAGGAGAACGTCGACGTGGTGCTGATGGGCACTCTCGCGCAGTTCAAGCGCCTCGCCGGCAAACTCGACGGTCAGCCCTACGGCCTGTCGGTGTTCGCCGACGAACTCCGGGAGGCGCTGGGCATCCGGACCGAGAGCGACCGCCGGGGCTACCCGTGGGAAGAGGGTACCGCCGTGATGGGCATCCTGAACGTCACGCCCGACTCGTTCCACGACGGCGGGCGCTACGAGGCGGTCGAGGACGCCGTCGCTCGCGCCGAGGAGATGGTCGAGGCGGGCGCGGACGTCATCGACGTGGGCGGCGAATCGACTCGACCCGGCGCCGACGAGATTCCGGTCGAGGACGAAATCGACCGCGTGGTCCCCGTAATCGAGCGAATCGCCGACTCGGACGCCCTCGTTTCCATCGACACCCGGAAGGCCGCGGTCGCCGAGGCCGCGCTCGACGCCGGAGCCGACATCCTCAACGACGTGTCGGGCCTCGAAGACCCCGAAATGCGCTTCGTCGCGGCGGACCACGACGTGCCCATCGTCGTCATGCACAGCATCGACGCTCCGGTCGTCCCCGACCGCGACGTTCGCTACGACGACGTGGTGGAGGACGTGATAGAGGAATTGGAGGAGAAGGTCCTGCTCGCCGAGAAGGCGGGACTCGACCGCGAGCAGATAATCGTGGACCCCGGTCTCGGCTTCGGCAAGTCGATGCGGGAGAACTTCGAACTGCTGGGGCGGACCGACGAGTTCCACGCGCTCGAATGCCCGGTCCTCGTCGGCCACTCCCACAAGTCGATGTTCGGCATGATCGGGGAAGAAGACGATAGGACCGCGGCGACGGTCGCCGGAACCGCGATTGCGGCCGAACGAGGCGCTGACATCGTGCGCGTCCACGACGTGGCCGAGAACGTCGCGGCGGTGAACGCGGTGGAAGCGGCGGACGCTCCCGAGAAGTTCGAGGAGTAACTTTTCTCACCCTTGGCTGTGACCGTTCCGGTCGTGTTCTGCCCTCCATCAGTCCCTTCGACCGCCAGCGACCGGTCGATTCGGCGCTGACCGTCGCGTCGTGGCTCGCAGGACTCCGGTTGCTCGCGCGAGTACGGGGCGGAATCGGTGAGAATAGGACCGCCAGTCAGAGCAGCACGACCAGCAACACCAGAAGCGACACGACCAGCACCGCCGCGCCGGCGACCGCGGCGGGTTCGACCCAACTCAGCCGCTCGTTCGCCTCGTCGTAGGCCGCGAGGTACTTGTCCAGCACCTTCGCCTCGTCGTACTCCGCGAAGTTCTCGTTGAGTTCCATCGGCTCCATCTCGCTGGCGGCGACGAGCGCGTCGGTGAGTTCCTGCTCGCTGGTGGTCCGGAACGCCCGGTCCTCCTGCTCGACCAGTTCGTGGGCGCTCGACTCGACGTGGTACTCCACGACCCCGGCGCACCCGCAGGCCAGCGCCCGGAGCAGGTCGGTCGGGAACGCCTCCCGGCGGGCGGTCTGGGCGTAGACGTGCGCGCCCTTGAACGCCGCCAGCCGATTTTCGAGGGGTTGTTCCCCGGCGAACGAGACGCGGTCCTCGATGCGGAGGTCCCGGACCTGTCGCTCGTAGACGTCGCGTTCGGGCCCGTCGCCGATGACGACCGCCGACCAGTTGTGGTCCCGGAGTTCCGCCAAGGCGAGCAACAGACTTTCGAGGTTGGCGTCGGCGTCGAGCCGCCGCGAGTAGACGATATCGGCGACCTCGCGGGGTTCGGCCGCGCGGACGGCGTCCATATCGATGCCGTTGGGAACGACCCGGACCGCCTCGCCGTCCGCGCCGAGTTCCCTGACGCGAGTCCGGACGGTTTCCGAGGGCGCGAGAACGAGTTCGGGCACCGTCGCGGCGAGTCGCCAGCGCGGGTCGTCGGCGTCGCCCGCCTGCGGCGACTCGTACCAGTCCACGACCAGCGGCGCGCGCAGGAAAAGACTGGCGGCTTTCGCCGCGAGGACGTGCATCGGGTCCGCGGCGGTGGCCTGAATCACGTCCGGGTTCGCGTCCCGGAGCGCGGCCGGAAGCGAGACGGCGAATCTGCCCTCGCCGGGCGCGTCGGTCACGGCCCGGTAGGTCACGCCGTCCTGTTCGAACGTCTCGTGGTCGCCGTCCCACCACTGCGCACAGCAGACGACCACGTCGTGGCCCCGGCCGGCGAGCGCTTCGGCGGTGCGCTGGAGTCGTCGCGTTGCCCCCGTCTGTCGGTGTTGGGCGACCGTCTCCGAGACGAACGCGACGCGCATACGTTCCGCCACGAAGCGGCCCACTAAAAACCCAACTCTTTGCGTCCGCCGGGAGTTCGGTGGCGGCGCGCGCGGGCTATCTCCCTCCGAGGCACGTGACGCGATTCTCCGGCGGAAGATGAAACCGAGAAACGAAAGAGAGAACCAAAACCACACGAGGCCGAGTCAGTCGTTCAGTTCGAGGATGAAGTCGGGCGCGGCGTTGTCGGCCCGGCGTCGCCACCGTCGCAGGTCGTGGGTGTGAAACAGCGCGGTCACGCCGAACACCGAGATGACGACGAGCGCGTACTGGACGCCCGAGAGCAGCGTGAAGGGGTAGAGGTCGACCCAGACCGAGGTCAGCAGAACGAGGCTCACCGCGGCGAGACCGAGGTAGAGGCGGTGCCAGCGGACCGAGGTCTGTGGGTCGCTGGCCAGTTGCATCTCCAGTCGCTCGGCCCGTTCGGTCGCTTCGACCAGACTCCGGTCGGGGTCGTACCGCAGGACGCCCGCGGCCTCCAACTTCGGGAGATGCGTCTGGTGGAGCGCGCTGTACACCGATTTGCGCTGGCCCGACGAGACCCCCGAGACGGTCGTGTCGTTCTCCCACGCCGCGACCTGTTCGGCGAGTTCGCCGAGGTCGACCGGGCCGCCGTATCGCTGGAGATAGTAGAGGACGTATCGACGCCGGAGATTCTTCACGGCGTCGAACACTTCCTCCCGAGAGGGGTGTGTGGTTTCGGTAGCCATGTGTACCGTAGAAAACGGACGGCAGAAACCCGGATAAACAGATTTGACTGTTTACCCCTCGACCCAAATCGTTCAACGGTTCAACCAAAAGTTGCGCGCGAACCGCCGGAAGAAACCCCGCGTTCTAGCGGCCGGGTCCTCCGACGAAACCGAGGCCCGGAACTGCTTCGCCGGAGTCGGCCGACCGGCCGCGTCGGCGACCACCGGACCGACCGGCCCCGACGGGGCGGCCGGCACACCGGCGAGCAGGGTGCCGCGTCGCGCTCGGAACCGACCGTTACCGGGGTTCCATTGTTGGTTTCGGAGTCGCGCCGCCGGTAGTCACCGTCTACGCGGGGATTTGACCCTATCGCGAGGACCGATTCGGCGAACGGTTCGAGCCGCCGCCGGAGTCCGTCAGCCGTCTGACTCGCCCCCGCTCTCGGTCGTCGTCTCGCGCCCGCCGCCCTTGTCGGGCCTGCCGCGCCTGTCGCCGTCGCGGTCCACGCTGTCGCCGGGGTCGATGTTTCCGCCGTCCGACTCGTTGGTCGTGGTGGTTTCCGTCGTGGTCGTAGTCTCAGTGGTCGTTTCGGTAGTGGTCTCAGTAGTCGTGGTCGTTGTTTCCGTCGTAGTCGTCGTCTCAGTGGTCGTCGTTTCGGCGGTGGTCTCGGTAGTTGTCGCCGTTCCCGTGGTGGTCGTTTCGGTAGCGGTGGTCGTCTCGGTGGTCTCGTTCGAGGGGGCTTCGGTCGTCGTCTCCGTCTCGGTCGTCGCGTTCGCGGTCGTGGTTTCCGTCGTCGCACTCCGGGCGGTCGTCGCCGTCGTGACGTTCGCCGCTGCGACTGCACAATCGCGCTCGACGAGGTACGCGGCACCCGAGTCGTTCCCAGCGGGGTCGGCCCCCGGCGCGCCGACCAGCAGGTCGCCGCCGTCGCCGTCCGCGTCGCCGGCCGCCACCGCTTCCCCGGCCCGGTCGCCCGACTCCGCTCCGAGGAACGTCGCCGCGGCGTCCGCGAGGTCCGTTCGTCCGTCGAGGCCCTCGCCCGAGACGAGATACGCCGCGCCGGAGGCGTTCCCGCCGTCGGCCGCGTCGCCCGCGTCAGCGCCGGGTGCGCCGACCAGCAAATCGGTCTCGCCACCGCACACGACCGCCGCGAGGGCCGCGCCCGCCCGGTCGCCCGAACTCGCGCCCGCGAGCGTCGCGGCGGCCGATTCGAGGCCGCGGGTCGTCCGGTCCGCCGCGTCGCCGGGCGAGACGACGTAAACCGCGCCGGAGGCGTTCCCGCCGGAGTCGTTGCCCGGCGCGCCCACGAGGAGGTCGGCCGCGCCGTCGCCGGTCAGGTCGCCGGCGGGCGCGACCGCCGACCCCGCCCGGTCGTCCTCGCCGACGCCGGTGAACTGCGCGCTCGCCTCGTCCGCGCCGACCCGCCCGGCGTCGACGGCGTCGGTCACGAGGTAGGCCGCGCCGGCGTCGTTCGCGCCGGTCTTCTCGGTCTCGGCGTCGTCGCTCTCGTTCTCGCCGTCGCCTCCGTCGGCGTCGAATCCGGGCGCGCCGACCAGCACGTCCGGCGCACCGTCGCCGTTCGCGTCGCCCGCCGACGAGACCGCGAATCCGACGCGGTCGTCGGCGTCCGCGCCGAGGAACGTCGTCCCCGCGTCGGCCAGCGGAACCGTGCCCGAGAGGTTGCCGTCGAGGAGGTAGGCCGCGCCCGCGTCTTCCCCGGCGGAGTCGTTGCCCGGCGCGCCGACGACCACCGCGGCGCTCTCACCGGTAGCGTTCGCCACGGCGGCGACCGACCGTCCGGCCCGGTCGTTCTGGCCCGCGCCGACGAGAGTCGCGTCGGCGTCGGCCAGCGAGACGGTTCCGGACAGCGACTCGCCGCCGTAGACGACGTGGACTGCGCCCGCGCCGTCCGCGACGGTGTCGTTCGCCGAATCGTCAGTTCCGTCGGCGTCGCTCTCGGAGTCGTACCCCGGCGCGCCGAGTAGCAGGTCGGCGGCCCCGTCGCCGTTCACGTCGCCGCCCGCCGCGGCGAAGCCAGCGCGGTCCCCGGCGGACCCGCCGACGAAGACGGCGTCGGCCGCGGCGAGACTCACCTCTCCGCGGTCGATCGGCCCGTAGAACAGGTAGGCCGCGCCGGAGTCGTTTCCGCCGGCGTCGGCCCGGGGTGCGCCGACCAGCAGGTCGCCGACGCCGTCGCCGTTCACGTCGCCGACCGCCGCGACCGCCGACCCGGCGCGGTCGCTGGCGTTGGCACCCGCGAGCGCGGCGTCGGCCTCGTTGAGCAGGACGGTTCCGGTGGGGGCGTCCTGTGCCGACGGCGTTCCGGCGCTACCGAAGCCGAGGGCGGTGGTGCCGGGAACAAGGGCGGCCGCGGCGAGGACCAGTGCGGCGAGAACTAGCGCGGTCAACGGGAGGGTTCGGGGAGCGTCCGTCATTTCTCTCGTCGGGGTTTGCACGGTCCGAGTTTTGTTATTCGGCCGATGAACTGGCGTAACCGGCTGTTTCGACGAGCGTCTCCGGACTCGGGAGGCGTATCTCGCGGTCGGCGCACCCGCCGACTTCCGGAGACCAAAGCGATTTGCCCGTCGGCTTGCAATCACGAGCCATGACAACGTACGACTTCGAGCGCTACCTCAACGTCCGGAGCGCGAAGGCTCCGTCGTTCGGTCCCGACGGCGAACTCTCGTTTCTGATGGACACGACTGGCGTCTCGCAGGTCTGGCGACTCGACGAACCCCGCGAGTGGCCCCAGCAACTCACCTTCGAGGAGGAGGCGGTGAGTTTCGCCGACTGGTCGCCCGAGCGCGACGAACTCGCCTTCGGGATGGACCAAGGCGGCGACGAGCGCACCCAACTGTTCCGACTCGACGGCGACGGCGAGACCGTCACGCCGCTGACCGACAAGCCCGAGGCCATCCACTACTGGGGCGGGTGGAACTCTGACGGGTCGGCGTTCGCGTTCGCGTCGAACCGGCGCGACGAGTCGGTGTTCGACGTGTACGTGCAGGGCCGCGACGAGCGAGGCGACGACGCCGAGATGGTCCACGAGGGCGACGGTTGGCTCTCGGTGTCGGGGTGGAGTCCGAGCGACGACCGCCTCGTCGTGACAGAGATGCACTCCAGTTTCGACTACGACGTGTCGGTCCTCGACCTCGAAACCGGCGACCTCGACCACGTGACGCCCCACGAGGGAGACGTGCGCTACCAGTCGGTCAACTGGGGTCCCGACGGCGACGCGCTCTACCTGATTACCGACGAGGGGGAGGACACCACCTACGTCGCCCGACTCGACCTCGAAACTCGGGAACTGGAGACGGTCGCGACCGGCGGGCAGTGGAACGTCGAGAGTCTCACCGTGGACGAGGACACCGGCCGGTTCGTCTTCGGAACGAACGTAGACGGCTACACCGAACTCACGGTCGGGGAACTCACGGGCGAGACCGAGTTCGAGGAGTTGCCCGCGCCCGACGTTCCGAAGGCAGTCACCGGCGGCGGCGTCTTCGACGACGGGGCCGAGCGGTTCGCGCTGACCGTCACGGGAAGCACCGAGAACACCAACGTCTACGTCGTGGACGTCGAATCGGGCGAGTCCGAGCGGTGGACCGACGCCGCCACGGCCGGACTCCCGAAGGACTCGTTCGTGGAACCGCGACTGGTCCGGTACGAGACGTTCGACGGCCGCGAGATTCCGGCCTTCTTCTCGGTGCCCGAGGGCGCGGCCGAGGGCGAGACGCCGGTCATCGTGGACATCCACGGCGGCCCCGAGAGCCAGCGCCGGCCCACGTTCCACTCGGTCAAGCAGTACTTCCTGAACCGGGGGTACGCCTACCTCGAACCGAACGTCCGCGGTTCGACGGGGTACGGCAAGGCGTACACCCACCTCGACGACGTGGAGAAGCGCATGGACTCGGTGCGCGATATCGCCGAGGCGGTCGAGTGGCTCCGCGACCAACCCGAAATCGACCCCGAGCGAGTCGTCGCCTTCGGCGGGTCGTACGGCGGGTTCATGGTGCTGGCGGCGCTGACCGAGTACCCCGACCTCTGGGCCGCGGGCGTGGACGTGGTCGGCATCGCGAACTTCGTCACGTTCCTCGAAAACACGGGCGACTGGCGGCGCGAACACCGCGAGGCCGAGTACGGGTCGCTCGCCGACGACCGCGAGTTCCTCGAATCCATCAGCCCCACGAACAACATCGAGAACATCCAAGCGCCCCTGCTGGTCCTCCACGGCGCGAACGACCCCCGCGTCCCGGTCGGCGAGGCCGAGCAGATAGCCGAGACCGCGGCCGATCAGGGCGTTCCGGTCGAGAAGTTGGTCTTCGAGGACGAGGGCCACGGCTTCTCGAAACTGGAGAACCGAATCGAGGCGTACACCACGGTCGCGGACTTCCTCGACGAACACGTCTGAATCGCCGCGACGCCCGGTTATGGTTCACTTACCGCCGGAGTGCGGGCGCGAACGTCGGACCCGCCCTCGTCACGGGTGACTCGCCGCGGTCGAGCGATTCGGCCGGCCGACGAGGCGCAACAGGCACACCTTAACCGCCGCGTCGCGCCTCTACCGGACCAGCGCCGGACCACTGTCGGACCACTCTCGGAGCGAGACTTCCACCACTGCTACCTGTGGGCACAGTTTCCGACTCGGAAATCGTGCGAGGGTTTTTATAGTCCTACTCGTCCTCGGTCTACCCGTGAAACCGACGAGACACCAGCGAACCGGCGTTCCGCGCGTCGGTACGCGACCTCCGAGAACAGGACGCGTTCGAGACGACTGCGACGGCGCGACTCCCACGGGAGACCCATGCCAGCAATCGAAACGCGCGGTCTGACCAAGCGGTTCGGTGAGGACGTGGTCGCCGTCGATTCGCTCAACCTCACCGTCGAGTCCGGCGAGATATTCGGCTTTCTCGGGCCGAACGGCGCGGGCAAGTCCACGACCATCAACGTCCTGCTCGACTTCATCCGGCCGACCGAGGGGTCCGCGGAGGTGCTGGGCCACGACGCCCAGCGCGAGACGCAGGCCATCCGCGAGCGCGTCGGCGTCCTGCCCGAGGGCGCGACGCTCTACGACCGACTCACCGGCCGCGAACACGTCGAGTGGGTCGCCGACACCAAGCGCGCCGACGACGACCCCGACGAGATTCTCGACCGCGTGGGCCTCGGGCGCGAGGACCGCCAGCGGCGCGCCGGCGGGTACTCGAAGGGGATGAGCCAGCGCCTCGCGCTCGGGATGGCGCTGGTCGGCGACCCCGACCTGCTGATTCTGGACGAACCGTCGTCCGGCCTCGACCCCAACGGGATTCAGGAGATGCGCGACCTGCTCCGCGAGGAGGCCGAGCGCGGCACGACCGTCTTCTTCTCCAGCCACATCCTGCCGCAGGTCGAGGCGGTCTGCGACCGCGTGGGAATCATGAGCGGCGGTCGCCTCGTCGCCGAGGACACCATCGAGGGCCTCCGGGAATCGACCGGCGGGAGCAGTCAGATAACCGCTACCGTGGACCGCATCCCCGACGGCTTCGACCCGACGGAACTCGGGACACTCGCTGGCGTCGAGCGCGCGAGTTCGGACGGCAACGCCGTGACCGCGGTCTGCTCGGACCCCGGCGCGAAGATGGACGTGCTGAAACGCATCGACGAGGTGGCGACGGTCCGCGACATCCGCTCCGAGGAGGCGTCGCTCGAAGAACTGTTCAACCGGTACACCGCCGCCGACCCCGGCGACGGGACCGGTCCGACCGGGAGCGCCGAAGCGGGCAGGACCACAGAAGCGAGCGGAAGCGACGGGTCCGACGACGAACCCGCCGAGGAGTCCGCGGGGGTGACGGCATGAGCCTCCGCGCCGTCGCCGCCAAGGACTTCAAGGACGTTCGGCGCGCGAAACTCCTCTGGTTCGTCGGCGGCATCTACACGCTGTTCGCCGCGCTGTTCTTCTACACCGGCAGTACCGGCCAGAGTCCATCGGTCCTGCGACAGCTCTGGAACATGTCGGGGCTGGCCATCCTGTTCATCCCGCTGGTGGCGCTCGTGGCCGCCTACCTCGCGGTCGCGGGCGAACGCGAGTCGGGGAGCATCAAGTTCCTGCTCTCGATTCCGAACCGCCGCCGGGACGTGGTGTTCGGGAAGTTCCTCTCGCGGGCCGGACTGGTCTGTGGCGCCATCGTCGCGGCGTTCGCGGTCGGCGCGGCGCTGACCGCGGCGCTCTACCCCGCGGTCGAACTCGGCACCTTCGCGCGGGTCGTCGCGCTGGTGCTCTACTTCGCGCTGGCCTACGTCGCCGTCGCCATCGGCATCTCGGCGCTGACCGCCTCCCGGTCGCGGGCGATGGCCGGGTCGGTCGGCTACTTCTTCGTGTTCAACGTCCTCTGGATTCAGGGGTCGGCGTTCTCTGTCGTCGGCGCGCTCCGGTTCGTCTTCGAGGACACGCTCGGGGTCTCGCTCTCGCAGAACACCGAGGCGTTCGTCCAGTCGCTGAGTCCCGCGGCGGCGTACCTCCAGTCGCTCCGACTCGCGTTCCCCGAGGGCTACCGGGACATCCCGCCCGCCGACCCCTCGACGCCGTTCTACCTGACGCCCGAGTTCTCGCTCGCGATTCTGGGCGCGTGGATTCTGCTGCCCCTGCTCGTGGGCTACCTGCGCTTCGAGCGGACCGACCTCGGGTAGCGAAACCGTCTTCTTCGCTCCGGTTCGACTGCGTGGCATGACCATCGAACAGCGGTCGCGCCGCCGGGTCCGCGCGACCCTCGACCGCCTCGAACGCGAGTACGCCGAGTTCGGGGCAGTCGAGAAGACGTGGCACCACTCCCCGGAGGCCTACGAGACCGTCCGCGACCGATTCGAGGCCGGAACCGTCGGCGGCGCTGGCGTCTGGACCACCGACGACGAGGGCCGGGTCCTGCTGGTCCGCCACGAGGACGAGACGGCGTGGAGCGACCCCGGCGGCAAGCAGGAACCCGGCGAGAACCTGGCCGAGACGGCCCGCCGCGAGACGCGCGAGGAGACCGGCGTCGAGGTCGAACTGACCGGAGTCCGGCAGGTCCACCGGGTCGAGATTCGGGACGAAGACGGGGGTGAGCCGCCGATTCATCGACTCATCGTCATCTTCGACGGCGAGCGAGTCTCGGGGGAGACTCGACCGCGGGAGGGCGAGATTGCGGAGGTTCGCTGGTGGCGCGAGCGCCCCGACGACCTGCTGTATCCGGAACTGGCCGGGTTTCCCGTTCCGGCCGCGGAGTGACAGGTCGGCCGCCGCCGACCGGGGTGATACCGACCGAGGCGATACCGGCGAGTCCGGGCGCGGCGAACAGACGTAAGTCGCGGACTCCACTACGTTCGCCCATGTGGTCACTCGGCAGTGAATCGACCGACAGCGTCGCAGAAACCGCACAGGAAGCCACGGAGAGCGTGACGGGTGAGGACGCGCCCAAGACACACTCCACGTCGTTCAAACTCGCCCGCGCGCTGTTCGGGGGCGTGCTGGCGTTCACGGCGGTGGACAACTTCCGTGACTTGGAGAGTATGATAGGCTACGCCGAGAGCAAGGGCGCGCCGATGGCCGACCGGTCGGTCCCCGCCATCAGCGGAAGCCTGCTGTTCGGCGGTCTGGGCGTCGCGGCGTGGAAGCTTCCCCGACTCGCCGCCGGAGCCATCGCCACGTTCCTCGTGTCCACCACGCCGGTCATGCACGACTTCTGGTCGATGGACGACGGCCAAGAGAGAGAACAGCAGATGGTCCACTTCCTGAAGAACACCGCGCTTCTGGGCGGCGCGCTGGCGTTCCTCCGAGTCGCGCAGGACGACTGAACGGCGGAGAGCGACAGCGGGCGGCGCAGGCGAGACTCCGTTTTTTCAGATGACGCCGGTCGTCTCGACGGCCTCGTAGGCGGCCGCTTCGCTCATCCCGTTGCCCAGAATCGTGTAGCGGTCCCGAATCTCGTGGGCCGAGGTCAGCGCGGCGACGACCGTCTCCTCGTCGATGCCCAACTCCTCGGCGGTGGTCGGCGCGCCGATGGTCGAGAGCGCGTCGCGGACGCCCCGCCAGTTGCCGCCGTGGAGGTACTCGGCGACGATGGTGCCGACGCCGACCTGATGGCCGTGAAGCGCGGCGTCGGGGACCATGCGGTCTAACTGGTGGCTGAAGAGGTGTTCCGCGCCCGAGGCGGGCCGCGAGGAGTCGGCGATGGACATCGCCACGCCAGAGGAGACCAGCGCCTTGACGACAGCCCACGCCGACTCCTCCAGTCCCTGCTTTATCGAGTCGGCCTCCTCGACCAGCATCTCGGCGGTCATCTCGGCGAGCGCCGCGGCGTAGTGGTGGTACTCGACGTTCTGGAGTCGGTTGGCCAGCCGCCAGTCCTTGATGGCGGTGTAGTTGCTGATGATGTCGGCACAGCCAGCCGTGGTGAGTTCCCACGGCGCGTCGGCCAGAATCTCGGTGTCGGCGATTACGGCGAGCGGCGGTTCGGCCGCGACGCTGTGGCGGGTGTCGCCCTCGGGGACCGACCCCCGGCCCGAGACGATGCCGTCGTGGCTCGCCGCCGTGGGGACCGAGACGAACCCGCGACCGATGTCGTGGCTCGCCATCTTGGCGATGTCGATGGCCTTCCCGCCGCCGACGCCCACGAGGTAGCCGGCGTCTATCTCCTCGGCGGCCGCGATGACCTCTTGGACCGCCTCGAAGCTGGCCGTCTCGATTTCGACTACCGCGGGGTCCTCGCCCGCGTCCTCGAAGTCGGCGGCCACTCTGTCGGCCGCCACCCGCCGGGGTGTGGGGCTGGTCACGACCAGCGGACGCCCGTGGAGGTGGAGTTCGGAGACGGCCTCGACCGTCTGGTCGAGGACGCCGTGGCCGACTACCACGTTGCGCGGCAGGCGAATCCACGTCGTTTTGTCGAACATACCTGCTACTCTCTCGCGGGCGGGCAAAACAGTTTACCTCTCCGGTCGGGTCGGGGCTGGCGGGGCCGCTGACCTCCGCCGCCGACTACTTCCGGAGTGTACTCCGGGACGAGCGCCACGACGACTGCGAGGCCCGCGGCGGTCGGCGGAGCGCGTGGCGGACCGCCAGCAGGTGGCGGACGAACACCGCGGCGGCGAGCAGGACCGCCCCGACCACCGCGTTCGCCGAGAAGCCGGCGACCGGGACCGAGACGAACCACTCGGGGACCGCGACAGCGCCGGTCACGACGAGGAACCACGCCGTCGCGCCCGCGGCCTGTAGGACCGCGAGTCCGATAGTCGTGCGCTGGACCAGCGTGGCGAGCGCGTTCCGGCCCCTGACGACGTTGTCCGCGACGGTGTGGCGGGCCACGAGCGCGACCGCAAAGGCGAGTCCGGCACCGACGACGCCGACGAGTCCGTCCGTGACCTCGGCCGTCCCGAACCATCCGACCCAGAGCGCGGTCTCGGCCAGCGCGAGTCCCGCGAGCGCCCGCGCCGGAATCGCTCGACTCCACCCGTTGACCGTGACGTGGGCGAGCAGCGCCTCCACGAGCATCCCGGCCGTGAGACCGACGACCCCGACCAGCGCCGACACCGAGACCGCCTCGGCGTCGACGACGAGTCCGAGCCAGACCGACAGCGCGGTGACTTCGACGACGGTCAGGCAGACGACGCCGACGGCCCTGACGGTCGTCCGAATCGCCTCGCGTATCATCGTCGGGGGAGTGGGAGAGACGTTCGGTGACAGCGATGCGGTGGCATGGCTTGACATTCCACCTCGCGGGTGTTTGTTATCAGCCACCTGAGACGGGTAGCGTGGTCCTGCGAACGGTCGAAAGTCGCGGTTAACGGCGTAGGCGGAGGCTTCGGAGCTCGCGGTGGAGCGAAGTAAAATCAGCCTGTCACTGGCGGGACGTCACGGGACCGGAATCGAGTTCGGGGCGACCCTCAGAGCGTGTCCAGCACGCCGAGGACGCGCTCCTCGGCCTCGCGGCCGGGGTCGTACTCGCTCCCGTCGCGGTCGCTGTCGAGGTGTTCCTCGACGGTGGCCGCCATCGCCTCCGAGAGCGGCGTCGAGTCCCACCCGAGCGCCGCCAGTTTGTCGGTGTCCAGCACGTGCGGGTAGTCCCGGTAGAGGACGTAGTCGTCGGGCGAGAGGTCCGCGGCCGCGAGTTCGCGCTCGCCCGCGTGGACGATTTCGAGGTCGGTGTCCATCGCGTCCGCAATCAGTTCCAACATCTCGTCTATCGTCACGACGCGGCGGTCCCCGACGTTGTAGGCCTCGCCGGGCGTCCCCTCCTCGGCGACTACCCGGAGCGCGCTCGCCACGTCCTCGACGTAGGCGCGGTGCCAGACGTTGTCGCCATCGCCGGGCACGACGACGCGGTCGTAGTTCGCCACCCGGTCTATCCAGTAGTCGAGTCGCTCGGTGTAGTCGTGGGGACCGTAGACGATGCAGGGCCGGACGCTGTAGGCGTTCACGCCGCGGTCGGCGGCGGCCCGAATCGCACGGTCGCCCTCGGCCTTCCGGTTGCCGTAGGTGTCGCCCGAGTCGTCGGTCGCCTGCTCCATCGTGCAGGGCCGGAGTTCGGTCTCGCCCTCGCGCTTGGGAATCTCCTCGTTGCCGTAGGCGTCGCCGCTGGAGATGTAGACGTAGGCGTCCGCGTCGGAGAAAATCTCGGTGGCGGCCCGGACCTCTCGGGGTTTGTACGCCACGCAGTCGAAGACGGCGTCGGGTTCGACTTCCTGCTTCGCCCGTTCGAGCGCGGTCTCGTTGCTCCGGTCGCCCTCGTAGTGGGTGACGCCCTCGGTCTCCGCGAAGGGGTTGTCGTGGTTCCCGCGGTTGAAGATGGTCACGTCGTAGTCGTGGTCGCGCAGTTCCGAGACGAGGTGGCGGCCGATGAACCGCGTGCCGCCGACGACGAGTGCGGTGTCCATGCCCCGCGCTTGGACGACCAGTCTCAAAGACCTACTGGAGTCGGAAATACGACGTTCGACCGATTCTGAGACAGTTACCGAACGTGCGTATCAAAGTACGAATTAATCCGGGCTATTCGTTCGCTTTTCGTCTGATTTGGTCGAATCGGGTAGAACGTTTATCAGTGAGAACGTCGAATACATGGGGCATGGGACAGAGAGAGGCCGACTCCGACGGAATCGAAATCCGCGAAGCCGAATCGAGCGACGTGGAAGGGATTCGGAACGTCGCGCTGGAGTCGCTCCACGAATCCTACGCCGACGTGCTCGGCGGGGAAGTCGTCGAGACCGCGGTCGAGAAGTGGTACGCCGACGACGCGATGGACGCCGAACTCGACGAGGAGGGGATGCTCTACCTCGTCGCGGTCGCGGGCGACGAGGTCGTCGGCTTCTCGCAGAACCTCGTGGCCGGGGAGGACGGCACCATCCTCTGGTTGCACGTCGACCCCGACAACCGCGACAAGAACGTCGGGACCACCCTGCTGAACCACACGCTGGCCACGCTCTCGGAGCGAGGCGTCGAGCGCATCGCCGGGGAGGTCCTCGCGGAGAACGAGGCCGGATGCACCTTCTACGAGGCCAACGGCTTCGAGAAGGTCAGCGAACGGGAGCGTGAAATCGGCGACGAGAGCTTCGTCGAGAACGTCTACGTCCACGAGGGCAGGGCCAAGTACGAGACCCGCGAGTTCGAGGGCCAGACCCTCTACGTCAACTGGGCGGAGAGCGAGCGCGGGTCCGACGCCCCGTTCTACGCCGCCTACACCGACGAGGAGGGAGAGGACCTCTACGGCTGGTTCTGTTCGAACTGCCAGAGCTTCGACACCGCGATGGACTCGATGGAGCGGTTGGAGTGTAACGACTGCGGCAACCAGAAGAAGCCGACTCGGTGGGACGCGTCGTATCTGTGACCTTCTTTGCCCGTTAGCCTTATCTTTCACCGTAGATGAAGTGTTCAGAAAAGTTTTTAACAACCCAGTATAGTTATAATATTGGGTTGTACCCAATGAGAAAGAAAGCTAAGAAGCTATCCGTGGCGATAGTCACTATTGCTCTCCTCAGTAGTGTCTTCGCGCCCGGTGCAATGGCACAGTCTGGAGATTCGGATTGTACGTACGCGACCGGGAAGACAGTCGAAGATAAACGAGCGTACGCTGAGCAACTAGAAGAACAGAACTGTGAAGGAAGCAGTTCCTCCTCGGGACAGGTCGGAACACAGGCCGTCTACGATACGAAGGAAGGTACCGATCAAGCTTCGTCGACTCACAACGGAGCCGATATGAAAGGTCAGACTCGCTTCGCGGAGCAGACAGACTACAGCGAGTCGGAAAACAAAATGACGGTCAACGGTACGTCGGAAGCCACGTGGTACGGCAGTGACCCGTACACTGCAGACACGATCAAAATCGAACAAGTGATTACTATCGGAGTTGAGGGCACTTCGAGTGTCTCTCTGAGCATTCCACCGTCCTGGACCGTGTCTAACGGTAACAAAAAGGCAAGTCTTACGACTTCGTGGCAAGACAAGTGGGACGTTAGTAAGCAGTACAGTGGCATTGTCTTTGAAACGGGCGGTAAGTTCAAAGACGCGGACCAGAACGACTACTTCACCTTCAAGTTTAGCGGAACGGCTTACACTCCAAGTACGCACGTCGACCTGAATCCGGACTCGCAAGGGAAGGACTGGGTCTAAACACTCCCGTTTCGGAGCATATTTTTGTACAATGAAACGAGCAACGATACCAAAAGTCGTAGTGGCTGTTTTGATAGTCTCCTCAGTAGTGACTGTTACCCTTCATGAACCACTGGGGAAGTCGCGGCAAGAAACATCTGTGACACACAAATCGCCCTCTCTCAACGCTTCCAAGTACCAAGAAACTCAACAAGTGGTGCAACAGGCAGAGAGTCCCCGAGGTGGATTCGGGGAAATTCCAAACGGGGAAGCTAAACTGTACCCAACCTATTATTACCTTCAGGTATCGTCGGAGATGGATTTCAAGAAAACGAACACGGACGAAACAACAGAATGGCTTCGAGGGATAGAATCTAAGAGATACAGACATGCAGAAGCCAATACCACGAAGATAGCGGACATCTTCTACGTAGTCGGTAGCTTGGAAGAATTAGGAGCGAAGCCGCTCAACCGCAAAGGAACGATTAAACAAATAAGCCAATTCCGGAAGTCCGATGGCTCATATTGCGCTGCAGTATATGCTAACGGTACGTGCGTTAATGGTGAAAACCGATTGTTATCGACCTACCGTGCGCTGGCGACATTAGAGACGGTGAGCGCACTCGAAAGTAAAAACTTGACCCGAACCCGTGAGTGGTTACTCTCACGCTGGAAAAACGATACTCAGTTCCAACGGTACCAAGATTTACCTCGTGCGGAACGGATAGTGATGTCGCTAAAAATCCTGGGTATAGAGCCGAAAAGTCTCCCGAGATATGACCAGCGGAAAGCGTGGGTAGAAGGCCAAGGGGAAAACGTTGACCGCCGAATAGAAAATAAAAAGGCAGACATGTTCGGAATTAGCGCTTACGATTACCTGACCCAGACGTTAGATGTGAAAGGTGAAGTATCCCAAAACGAGATCGACGAATACATCGTAAGGAATCAGCTCCCCGATGGTGGCTATCACGCGTTCAATCAAGGGTTCTCTGAATCGAAGGGGACGTATTTAGCGATACGGACGCTATCTGCGAACCAGTACGACGAACTCGATCAGTCGAAACTGGAGGAGTTGGTTAAATCATATGGACTACGTTCTGGAGGATTCTCCTTTGCATTCCGGCCGTCCGCGTCACTTGACGATACTTACTACGGAGTTTCGATTTTAAACGCACTCCGTACTGAACAGCATCACTCCGAGAAGACTGCTTCTATCATCCAACGTGAAGTGCAGAAAATCGAACGTGGTAAAGCTGCGAGTCCGAAGGAACTGTACCGAGTGTACCGAACTGCTACACTCTTAGGCGTTCCGACACCATCTGATCAAGCAATCCGAAAACAACTTAGTAGATATTCGGAAACATATCTCCAGAATAGCACTACGAGGCTAAAACACGTATACTACATAGCTTACCTCTCAAATAAGTCGTCGTACGGGCTGAATGAGTCGCGAGTTAGTAACCACGTGGCCGCACAACGTCACGAAACTGGCGGTTATGGAGCCGGTACTTCTCCCACCACCGAGGGGACTTACTACGCGATAAAGACACTAGACTGTCTCGGTCACCCGGTTGCTAACCAATCGGCAACAGTAGAGTGGATTCGTTCCACACGGACAGAAAATGGTTACAATTACCGTGTCGGAAACAACCAAAGTAATCATTCAAACTTGTACGCAACGTATCTGAGTGTCGGTGTACTCCAGACCCTCGGAACTAATATTGAGAACAAGTCGGGGCTCAAATCGAGTATTCGATCGGCCCAGCATCCTGACGGAGGATTCAGCCCAATCCTTTCGAAGAGAACTGATCAGTTGAGTCCCGAAATGCGATACACCTATTGGGGCCTTCGAGCGCTACAAATAGTTAAAACAAGTTAGTCTCCGATATAGTACAAACTTTAAATATCTTTATCAGAAATGTAAGTTGTAGCCTCCAATGTTCACATCAAGTACAATGATGCTGTTCTGGGGTTTCGTGATTCTAACCGTACTCATCGTCGGTGCTGTCCTCTACTATCTGCAGGAAATAGCTCGCAGGTCAAGCAGTTGAGGAAACGACTAAGGGATTAATCGGCCCGACTTCCGGCGAGACGTGGTTTTCCACTCGCACGCGGCGGCGGCGAGTTGCGCACGTCCTCGCGGCCCTCCTCGGTCACGGCGCGCTCGTAGGCCTCGGGCATCACCTTCACGAACGCCGCCAGCGCGTCGTCCCAGTCGGCGAGCAGTTCCGCCGCGCGCTCGCTGTCGGTGTAGGCCGCGTGGTTCTCCACGAGTCGCCGGAGGACGTTCTCGTCGCGCTCCGACAGCGAGTCTTCGACGCTCACCATGCCACGGTTCACCTTCTCCGCGAAGTCGCCCGACTCGTCGAGGACGTACGCCACGCCGCCCGACATCCCCGCCGCGAAGTTCCGGCCGGTCTCGCCCAGCACCGCGACGACGCCGCCGGTCATGTACTCGCACCCGTGGTCGCCGACGCCCTCCACGACCGCCTTGACGCCGGAGTTTCGGACGCCGAATCGCTCGCCCGCGACGCCGTTGACGTAGGCTTCGCCGTCGGTCGCGCCGTAGAGCGCGACGTTGCCGACCACGACGTTCTCCGCCGGGTCGTAGGCCGCCGACTCCGGGGTCGAGACGGCGATGCGGCCGCCCGACAGTCCCTTGCCGAGGTAGTCGTTGGCCGCGCCCGTGAGGTGGAAGTCCACGCCAGACTGGAGGAAGGCCCCGAAGCTCTGGCCCGCGGTGCCGCGGAAGTCACAGGAGAGGGTCCCGGTCGGCAGGCCCGACTCGCCGTGAAGTTGGGAGATGCGACCCGAGAGCATCGCGCCGACCGCGCGGTCCTCGTTGCCGACGGCGGCCTCGACGTGCGCGGGGTCGGCGTCCTCGACCGCCGACTCGGCGGCCGCGAGCAGGTCGCGGTCGAGGTGGTCGTCGAGTCCGTGGCGCTGTTCGCGGGTCTTGGTCCGCTGGGGGTCGGCGGCGTCGTAGTCGGCGGGGTCCGCGACGACCGACGCGAGGTCGAGACCGCGGGCCCTCGGGTGGTCGGTCGCGCGCTGTTCGAGGCACTCGACGCGCCCGACCATCTCCTCAACCGTCTCGAAGCCGAGTTCGGCCATGATTTCCCGGAGTTCCTGCGCGATGAACAGCATGTAGTTGACGACGTGGTCGGGTTCGCCGGGGAACCGCCGGCGGAGGTCCTCGCGCTGAGTGGCGACGCCGACCGGGCAGGTGTTCTCGTGGCACTGGCGGGCCATCACGCACCCCGAAGTCACGAGGCTGGCGGTGCCGAAGACGTACTCCTCCGCGCCGAGCAGGGCCGCGACGGCCACGTCGCGGCCGGTCTTCAGTCCGCCGTCCACGCTCACGCGAATCCGCGAGCGCAGGCCCGTCTCCCGGAGCATCTGGTTGGCCTCCGCCAGACCGAGTTCCCACGGCAGGCCCGCGTGCTTGATGGAGGTCCGGGGACTCGCGCCGGTGCCGCCCGAGTGGCCCGAGACGTGGACCACGTCGGCGTTGGCCTTCGCGACGCCGGCGGCGATGGTGCCGATGCCGTCCTCCGAGACCAGTTTCACGTTCACGTCGGCGTCGGGGTTCGCCGACTTGAGGTCGTAGACCAACTGCTTGAGGTCCTCGATGGAGTAGATGTCGTGCTGGGGCGGCGGCGAGATGAGACCGACGCCGGGCGTGGCGTACCGGACGTGGGCTATCATCTCGTCGACCTTGCTCCCCGGGAGGTGGCCGCCCTCCCCGGGCTTAGAGCCTTGGGCCATCTTTATCTGAATCTCCTCGGCGTTGGCGAGGTAGGCGCTCGTGACGCCGAACCGGCCGGAGGCGACCTGCTTGACGTTGCACTCCCGTTCGGTGCCGAACCGCTCGGGCGGTTCGCCGCCCTCGCCGGTGTTGGACTTCGCGCCGAGGCGGTTCATCGCGACGGCGTTGTTCTCGTGGGCCTCGGGCGACAGCGACCCGAGACTCATCGCCGCGGTCGAGAACCGCTCCACGATGGACTCGACCGGTTCGACCGCCTCGACCGGAATCGGGTCGCGTCCCGCCGAGTCGAACTCTAACAGGCCCCGAAGGGTCTGGAGGTCGCCGTTCTGGTCGTTGACCGCCTCGGCGAACTCGGCGTAGGTGTCGGGGTCGTCCTGCCGGACCGCGCGCTGAAGGCTGCCCACGGTCTCGGGGTTCCACTGGTGACGACGGCCGTTCGAGCGATGCTCGAACTCCCCCTGACGCTCCGGTTCGGGGGCGTCCTCTCCGTCGCCGCCGAACGCCTTCGCGTGGCGTTCGCGCAGGTCCGCCTCGACGCCCTCGATGCCGACGCCCTCGGTGCGCGCGGGGGTCCCCTCGAAGTACTCCTCGACGAAGTCCGAATCGAGGCCCACGGCCTCGAAAATCTGGGCGCCCCGATAGCTCTCGACGGTCGAGATTCCCATCTTCGACATCGTCTTCTGGAGGCCGTCCTCTAGCGCCGCGACGTAGGCCTCGATAGCTTCGGCCTCGGAGACGCCGTCGGGTCCGGCCACGAGGTCCGCGATGGACTCGAACGCGAGCGTGGGGTTGACCGCGCCCGCGCCGTAGCCCACCAGACACGCGAGGTGGTGGACCGTCCGGGGGTCGCCCGACTCCACGACCAGACCGGTGCGGTTCCGGAGGCCGTTCCGGACGAGGTGGTGGTGGACCGCGGCGGTCGCCAGCAGACTCGGAACCGCGAGTCTGTCGGGACCCACCTCGCGGTCCGAGAGGACCAGAATCTCCGCGCCGTCCTCGACCGCCTCGCTGGCCTCGCGGCGGACGCGCCGGACCGCGGTTTCGAGGTCGGTTTCGGGGTCGTAGGTCGCGTCCACGGTCGCGGTCGGAATCTCGTCCTGCTCGCGGACCTCGGCCGTCTCGGCGTCGGTCAGCACCGGCGAGTCGAGGACGAGTTGGCGGGCGTGGGCGGGGGTCTCCGACAGGAGGTTGCGCTGGTTGCCCAACCGGCTTTCGAGACTGGTCACGCAGTCCTCGCGGAGGTAGTCGATGGGTGGGTTCGACACCTGCGCGAACAGTTGCTTGAAGTACGAGAACAGCGGCCGGTCGAACTCCGAAAGGACCGACAGCGGCGTGTCGTCGCCCATCGACCCCACGGGGTCCTTGCCGTCCTCGGCCATCGGTTCGAGCAGTTCGTCCAACTCGTCGCGGGTGTAGCCGAAGGCGGTCTGGCGCTCGCGGAGGGCGGCGTCGATGCGCGCGTCGGCGGTGGCGCCGGCGCGCGGGTCGGCGTCCTCGGGCACGTCGAGTTCGACCTGCTGGTCCTCGACCCACTCGCCGTACTTCTCGTCGGTCAGGTCGTCGAACACCTCGGCGTCCGGGACCACGCGGCCCTCCTCGGGGTCCGCGAGGAACAACTGGCCGGGTTCGAGGCGGCCCCGTTCGCGAATCTCGCTCTCGTCGGTGTCGAGCGCTCCGGCCTCGCTGGCCATCACGAGGCGGTCGTCGGTCGTCACGTCGTACCGGCAGGGCCGGAGGCCGTTCCTGTCCAGCACCGCGCCGACGCGTTCGCCGTCGGTCGCCGCGACCAGTGCGGGACCGTCCCATGGTTCGAGTAGCGAGGCGTGGAAGTCGTAGAACTCCTTTCGCTCGTCGGTCATCTGGTCGTCCTTCCGCCACGCCTCGGGGACCATCAGCCTGAGCGCGTGGGGGAGTTCGCGGCCGCCCTGCATCAGCAGTTCGAGGGCGTTGTCCACCGCGGCGGTGTCGCTGCCCTCGGGGTCGGCGACGACCGGGGTCACGCTGTCGGGGTCGAACGCCTCGGATTCGAGGTCGTTCTCCCGGGCGCGCATCCAGTTGACGTTGCCCCGGATGGTGTTGAACTCGCCGTTGTGGACGACGTTGCGGTACGGGTGCGCGAGGTGCCACGCGCCGAGCGTGTTGGTCGAGAACCGTGCGTGGACCATCGCGAACGTGGTCTCGAACCGGTCGTCGCGAAGGTCCGGGAAGTAGTCGGGCAGTTGCTCGCCCTTCAGCAGGCCCTTGTAGACGACCGTCTGTCGGTCGAGCGAGCAGACGTAGAAGCGGTCGGCCCCCGCGAGGTCCACGCCCTCGACGGAGCGTTCGAGGACGCGCCGGGCGACGTAGAGGTCCCGGTCGAAGCTCTGGGGGTCGAACTCGTCGCCGCCCTCGGCGTCGTGACCCTCGCCGTCCTCGCTCTCGGCCCGGACGAAACACTGCCAGATTTCGGGTTCGGCGTCGAGCGCGGTCCGGCCGAGGTCGGCGTTCTCGGTCGGGACCTCACGCCACGCGAACAGGTCCAACCCCTCGTCTTCGAGGACGGACTCGGCGAGCGATTGGAGTCGGTCGCGGGCCGTCTCGTCGGTCGGGAGGAACAGCGACCCGACCGCGTACTCGTCGGGGTCCGGGAGGTCGGCGTCCAGTTCGTCGGCGAAGAAGTCGTGGGGCTTCCGGAGCAGGACGCCGGCGCCGTCGCCGGTGTTCTCCTCCGCGCCGGTCGTGCCGCGGTGTTCGAGGTTCTCCAGCAGGTCGAGACCGTCGGCGAGAACGTCGTGACCGCCCTCGCCCGCGAGGTCCATCACGACGCCGACGCCGCAGTTCGCGCGGTAGTCCTCGGGGTCGGCGAGGCGGTCCGCATCGTCGCGGCCGCGGACTCGCTCACCAGATTGGGGACGGTCACCCGGTTGGGGTCGGCCATCGGACGCAGAAGGTGGGTACTCGGTCATGTGCGAAACCAAGCCCGAACCGCTACAAGAGGCTACCCCTGAATGGCTAAGGGGATGTTAATGCCAAAATAGGGGCCTTATATGGATTCGAACGCCGCCCGCCGCCGAGGAGAGCGGTCGGAGCGTCCCCCTCGTCCGCGGGTCTCGGTCTCGGCGGACGTTCTGCGTTGCTCCCGCAGTAGACAAGTCAGCGCCGTATCTCGGCGAGTCGCTCCTCCATGTCGGCCTGTACACGCTCGGCCAACTCCTCGGTCGGTTCGTCGGCGCGGTGTTCCCACTTCTCGAAGAACCCCGACGCGCCGAGGAAGGTGACGGCGTCGTAAATCGGTCGCCTGTCCGCGAACCCGTCCGGGAGCGACCCCGCCGTCTCGCGGTACCCCTCGCGGAACGCCGAGACGAGTCGCTCCGGACCGTCGGACACCAGCGGCCCGAACTGGAGGCGACAGGTCCGCCGGAGTTCTCTGGCCGGGTCGCCGACGTGCGAAATCTCCCAGTCGAGGAAGCCGACCTGCCCGTCGTCGGGCGCGGCCGCGTCGCCGCGAGCGTCCGCGTCGGCGCGGCCGACCGCCGCCCCGGTGTGGACGCAGTTCGGGTGCGCCGGGTCGCCGTGGACCAGCGCGGCGGGCGCGTCGTCCAGCAGGTCGCGGTTCGCCTCCACCGCGGCGATGACCTCCTCGAAGTGGTGGTCGAACCGGCCGTCGCCCGCGATGTCGCGCATCCGCTCGATTCGCTCCACGAGGACGTCGGTCCACGGGCCGTTTTCGAGTTCGAGGCCGTCGGCGTCCCCGCCGACGACGTGACCGTGGCTCTCGAACCGGAGTTCGTGGAGGCGCGCCAGCGCCCGGCCGACCTGCCGAGCGAGGGCGGCGCGGTACTCGTCGTCGGCACCGTCGTCGTACCACAGTTCCAAGCGGCGCTGGCCGTCCATCGCGGCGGTGGCGAGGTAGGGGACCTCGCCGGCCGTCTCGCTCGCCAAGACGGTCGGCACCGGCACCGACGAGTGAGTTCCCACGTACTCCATCACCGCCCGCTCGCGGGCGACTCGGGAGGCGTCGCCGTCGGCCGCGACCTTGAGATACGCCTCCTCGACGTCGGCGAACGCGACGGCGACGGTCTCGTTCTTGTCGTTCCACGACGGTTCCGCGGCGTCGACGCTCTCGAACTCGCGGTCGGGAAACGCGGCGTCGAGGACCGACCGAATCTGCTCGTCCATAGCGAGCGGTCGCGGGCGTCCGAAAAGGAAGTTGCGGTGGTGTGGGACGACCTGTCGGGGGCGGCCCGACTTCACCACTCGGTCAGCGCCCGCGCGCCGTAGTTCCCGCGAGGCGACTGAAGGCCCCAAAGGCCAACTGTCCGACGCGCCGAATCCAACCCATGCCAGAGTGTCAGAACTGCGGCGCGTTCGTCACGCGGGAGTTCGAGCGAGTCTTCGCCGGGCGCGACGGCGAAGTCCACGGCTGTTTCGAGTGCAAACAGAAGACCGCCATCAAGAACGGCGGGGCGACCCGGGCGTAATCGGAGTCCGTCGTCGGCGACGGTGGACGAGCGTACCGACGAAGGGAGCGACGTACGGTCGCCGGGTCTCAGCCCCGCCACTCCAGTACCGTCGCGGCCCACGTGTAGCCCGTTCCGGCAGCGAGCAGGCAGAGCAGGTCGCCCGACACCGTCAGTCCGTCGTAGAGTTCGGTCGTCATCGTGGCCTCGCCGAGGTGGTCCCGGAGGTAGGGGAGCAGTCCGCCGCCCTCCCCGGTCTTCGAGAGGAACTCGGTGACGCTCTCGTCGAACAGCCACCCGTACAGCGGGCCGGCGAGCGTGCCGAACCCGCCGATGATTGACGCCAGCAGGGCCGTCGCCGGTCACGAGGAAGTAGAAGGTGCTCTCGGGCGAGGCCGACCGCTGGAACCCCGCGAACAGGCCGCCGGCGACCGCGGCGAAGAAGGCGCTGACCGCGAACGCGCCGAGTTTGTACCGGAAGGTGTCGTAGCCGACCGCCTCGGCGCGCTCCTCGTTCTCGCGGATGGCGACGAGGACGCGACCGAACGGCGAGTGGACGATGCGCTGCATGGCGAAGTAACAGACCAGCACCACGAGGCCGACCATGTAGTACGACACCTCGGTCGTGCCGAGGGTGACGAATCCGAGGAACCCCTCGACGCTGTCGCCCGCGAGTTGGCCGATGGCGAGGTTGAGCGAGTCCACGCCGGGGACGCCGACGCTGAACGGGTCGGTGCGTTCGAGCACCGCGGGACCGTCCCGGGGGTTCGACGCGGCGTAGTCCCACCCGCGGACGAACACGTACAGCACCTGCGAGAAGCCCAGCGTAATCATGTCGAAGTAGACGCCCGAGAGTCGGAACGACACTGCGCCGATGAGCAACGCGAGGACCACCGCGACCAGTCCCGCCAGCACGAGCAGGTAGACGAACGGCGTTCCGACGCCGACGAACGGTATCTTCCCGTTCGACGCGAGGACGACGAAGTTCGGCGACCCCCCGAAACTGTAGCGGGTCGGCTCTCGCACGAAACTCGACGAATCGGCTCGGGCTGGCGTTCAGGGATTTCTGATTGGCTCCGGCGGCGCGCCGTATTCAGAGATTTCCGACGCCGTAACCACTTTCCTCGCGCTCGCCCAAGGGAGAGACGTTATGGCTCAACGCGAGGAACACAGCGACGCGCAGTCGCTCGACGGCATGCCGCGACTCGGACTCGGAACGTGGGAGAACACCGACGGCGAGACGTGCGCCGAGAGCGTCCGACAGGCGCTCGAGATGGGGTATCGTCACATCGACACCGCACAGGCCTACGACAACGAGGAGTACGTCGGACAGGGCATCGCCGACGCCGACGTGGACCGCGAGGACGTCTTCCTCGCGACGAAAATCTGGACGAGCAACCTCTCGTACGACGACGTGATTCACACCGCGAAGGAGAGCCTCGACAAACTCGGCGTCGACTACGTCGACCTGCTGTACGTCCACTGGCCCGCCAACGAGTACGACCCCGAGGACACGCTCCCGGCGTTCGACCAACTCCACGACGACGGACTCATCGAGAACGTCGGCGTCTCGAACTTCGAGCCCCGACATCTGGACGAGGCCCGAGAAATCCTCGACGCGCCGGTGTTCGCCAATCAGGTCGAGATGCACCCGATGCTCCCGCAGGACGAACTGGTCGAGTACGGCCGGGAGAACGACGTGAACCTCGTGGCCTACTCGCCGCTCGCCCGCGGCGAGGTGTTCGACGTGCCCGAGATTCAGGAAGTCGCCGAGAAGCACGACGCCTCCGCGGCGCAGGTCAGCCTCGCGTGGCTCCTCCAGCGCGACGGCGTGGCCGCGATTCCGAAGGCCTCCAGCGAGGACCACATCCGGGACAACTGGGGCGCACTGGACCTCGAACTCGACGACGAGGACGTCGAGAAGATAGAGAGCATCGACCGGCGCGAGCGGCGAGTCGACCCCGACTTCGGCCCGTGGAACTGAGCCGGTAGCCTCGCCGATTTCTCCGACACTTTCGTTCCACTCGATAAAACAAAATGCTTTACTGATAGGTATCCGATTCGACGCACGATGAACCAGTCCGCCGACACCTCTACGTTCCGCGCCCTCCACCGACTGGTCGAACACTACACGCCCGACGGCACCCTCGGCCGGTCCCTGCTGGGCGTAACGGCGCTCGTCTGCTCGCCGTTCCTGTTCTTCGGCGGCGTGATGGGACTGGAAACCGCCGCGAACTTCGCCGCCTTCGGGATGGCCCTGTTCGCGTCCGTCCTCGGCGTCCCGGCGTTCTTCGTAGGGTTACTGACGCTCTGGCCGGTGTACCTCTCGCTCATCGGAAACGTCGAGTCCCCCGAACTCTATCCCGACGGCGCGAGCGAACCGGCGGCCAGCGAGGACCGCGAGAGCGCCGAGGCCATCCTGAAGCGCCGGTACGCCGCCGGGGAACTCTCCCGCGAGGAGTTCGAACGCCAACTCGACGCGGTGATGGGAGACTCCCGTAGCGACCGCGGGACGAGGCCGACCGGCGAGGAGCGACGAACCGGCGAGGAGAAGCGAAGCGCGGACCGCCGCGAGCGGACTCGAAGTCGGTAGCCGAGTCCGCTTGACCCGCCAATTCTTCGGCGTGACGACTGGGAGTTTCCTCCTCTCTCTTTCTTTCTACTCTCCTCTCCAGCCTTCCACTTCCTCTCCTATCTTCCCCTCCTCTTCTGTCTCCTACCACTCTTTCACGGTACTCCGGAAGGATCCCCATATGTCCCGAAAACGTGCCAGCCGAGTTTCACCTCTCGGAACGACCCCGAAACTTCATAATGGCCGTAACGTATTAAAACGCAGATGCACGGCGGAACAAGCAGCACCGGTCTCGTCGGGGCGATTCGGTACGACTTGAAGCGACTGCACGAGAGTTGGATGGCCCTGTTCTTCCCCCGCCAGCGGAGCAATCAGGGCGGCGTCCTCGGGAAGTGGGAACCCTCGACCACCTCCGGGCGGGTCGCCTACCGCGGGTGGAGCGCGGTCGGCACGGCGGTCGTCGCGCTGCTCTACCCCCTGACGCTGTTCGGGTTCGCGGCCCGGTACTACACCCGGAAGATAGACGGCACGGCGACCCGACTCGGCGTCGTCGGCGTGGTCCTGCTGTCGCTGTTGGTCTGGGGCGGCCTGACCGCGCTCGCTCGACTCCGATTCTCGACGGACGGCTTTCTGGCGGTCGGGGCCGCCGGCGGGGTCGCCACCGTGGCGGCCGTGCTGGCGTACCTCTCGGGGACCCGCGGCGGGCGCTTCAGCACCGTCCTGCTGGCCTACCCGTTCGCCATGACCGCGCTCTTTCTCCCGCCGGTCGTGGCCGCGCTCTACTCGCCGACGCTCTCGGAGGTCATCTTCCCCAAGAGCTACACCCTCGCGGTCTGGCTACTCGACAACCCGCTCGACCTCTGGGGAATCAATACGTTCCTGCGCGAGCAGTTCACGCTCGAAGGCGCGAACTACGCGGCGATGTGGTTCGGCCTCTCGGTGCCGACCGGGTGGTTCCTCGGCCTGCTGGTGACGTTGGCCGACGTGGTGCGACCGAAAGGGGAGTAGAGCAACGCTTTTGCCCTTCTCGTCCTGAAAATCGCGCATGGAGTTCAATCTGCCCGTGACTGCCGCAATACTAGTCGGCATTGTCGCGCTCGGAACCGCCGCGCTCATCGGAATGGAAGTCATGGCTACGAGTACGGTGTTGATGATGGTCGCGCCCTCGATGCTGGTGTTCGGCGCGATAGCACTCGCCGTGGGGGTCAAGCACGGCGAGTACCGGGCGACGCGGTAAGCTTCGAAGAAAGGAACGACGAACCGTCGGTCCGACTCCCTCCTGCGGTCGTCCCGACCCTACCCGGAGAGTACCGACGGACGACCGCGAAGCGAACGGAGTGACCGACTGCTCGGAAGACGCGGTTCGTCTTCCGGTGTTCTTGGTCGAGCTTTTACCAGCGAGAAATCGCGGCGGAGCCGCGGTTTCGAGCGCAGTAAACGGTCGTTCCTACATGTAGCCGAGGTCGCGCAGGCGCTCCATCAGGTCCTCTTTGTCCTGTGCGCGGCCCGCGCGCTCGGTCGTGTCGTCGAGGTCCTGTAGCCACGCCGGGTCCTCGGTGGTCTTCTCGGTGCTGACCTCGCTACCGAGCGAGCGGAATCCGGCGAAGTACTTGGGGCTGACCGGGATGTCGTCCTGCGTGAGTCCGTTCGGCAGGTCGTCGGCGGACTCGGGGACGTAGCCGTCGTCGGGGTAGTCCTCGACGGTGTCGGGCACGACGTAGTGCCAGAAGGTGTCCCAGACCGCGCGCTCGTCGAACTGGAGAATCGGCTGAACGCGGTCGTGGGGCGGGTAGATGTCGGGGTCGTGGCGGGGCGAGAAGAACGTCTCGTCCGCGCGGGCCTCCTGCTCGTCCCAGCGGACGCCGGAGATGATACCGTCGATGTCGAGTTCCTCGATGGTGTCGTTGAGCGCGACCGTCTTCAGCAGGTGGTTGCCGACGTAGGTGTCGAGCAGGAACGGGAACTCGTCTTCCTCGTATTCGAGGATGTCGCGGACGTGGTGCTGGTTGTGCTCGTTGAGGGCGTCGATGGGGATGTCGTCGCCCGGTTCGAGGTCGTTCTCCTCGGCGTAGTCGCCCACGTCGTCGTTGCTCGCGTAGACGACGTCGAGGTCCCACTCGTCCTCCCACTTGGCGACGAAGTCGTGAATCTCGTCGAAGTGCTGGAAGTGGTCGATGAAGACCGCGGTCGGGGTTTCGAGGTCGAACTTCTCGGCGACTTCCTTGATGAAGTAGAGGGTCAGCGTCGAGTCCTTGCCGCCGGTCCACATTACGGCGGGGTTCTCGTACTCTTCGAGACCCTGTCGGGTCACGTCGATGGCCTTCTCTATCTTGTGCTCCATCGAGGCGTAGTCCTCGGGGTCTTCGCCTTCGCCGTCGGTGTAGTCAACGTCGACGTAGTTCGGGAAGTCTTCGGGCATCGTTCGTAATTACATCTAATTACGACCCTAAAGTGCTTTTCGGCTCTCCACGCTCGCAGGCCACGTCAACGGACTCGAAAGCGCCGTCTACCGGTGTCTCAGGCCCGAATTGGTGTGTCGGAGTGGCGTGGTAAAATGGACCACGAATGATGGAATCGAACTCCAGACGCGAGCAGGTCTTTTTTGGTCCACATTTTTCGAGGAGCGGTGCCCGTAGGGAGAGCGGCGCAACGCGCCGTCCTCCCGAGGACACCCGACGAAGAAAGAGGTGGGTTCAGATAAACTCGTTGTCCCGCCAGTCGACTCCGCTCGACCCGGAGTTCGAGGAGTCGGGCCCTTCGACCACTTCGATGGAGGCGGGTCGGTCCTCGCCGTCCACGATGCGGGTCGCCTGCAGGTCGCCGTCCTTCTCGGTAATCGCGGTCAGCGTCCCCTTCTCGGCGAGTCGCGCGATGTCACAGAGGACGAGGAACATCGGGTACTGGAGCGCCGTGTTCTGAAGCACGGTCTCGCGGTCGCCCTTGAACGCGGCGACCTCGATGAGTTCGCCCATCGGTTCGTCGTCTTCCTCCTCGTCGAGTTCCTCGGCGTCGTCGCCCCACCGCGGCCCCTCGCGGCGCTTCTGCTCTTCTTCGGTGTAGACGCGGGTCTCCGAGATGGACGCCTTCAGTTGAGCGGTCGGCGTGTACTTGCTGATGCTGTCGTCGTCCGCGACCGCACTGATGATGAGCGTGTTCTTGCGCCGGGTGATGTCGACGCTGGCTATGCTCGGGGGGAGGTCGGGGTCCTCCTCGAAGTGGTCGTAAACGTTTTCCAGCGGCAGTTCGAGCGTCGAGTGAAGTCGATATACTTGCCCCGTCATTTGTGATTTACATGCAGGTTCCCGGCTGACGACACGGTACACGGGTGTCTAAGTTGTCCGAACATATATGGCCTGCTCTTTTGGTCCTCGGTGTCTCGGTCGAAACTACTATTCAATCTGACAGCTCGTCGGCGAGTTCGCCGCGCTCCTCGAGTTCCGCGAGAACGTCGCTTCCGCCGACGAACTCCCCGTTCACGAACGTCTGGGGAATCGTCTCCCAACCGCTGTGGTCTTCCAGCGCGGTCCGAAACTCCGCGAGCGCGTCCAGCACGTCGACCGTCTCGTAGTCGTCGCGGTGCTGCTGAACGAGTTCGAGCGCCTTCTGGGAGTAGCCACACTGGGGCATCAACTCGTTGCCCTTCATGAAGAGGACCACGTCGTTGTCCTCGATGGCCGAGTCCACGCGGTCCCGAACCTCTTCTTCGGTCAGTTCGCTTTCCGGCTGGAAAGTCATACTCCCTGATACGCGACCCTCTCGCAAAGAAGTTGCGTTACTCGTCGTTTCCGACGCGGACCACGTTGATGAGCGAGTGGACCGGGACGCCCTCCACGTCCTCGACGCCTTGTTTGTCCACGAGGACAACGCAGGCGACCGGTTCGCCGCCCTGCTCGCGGATGGCCTCGACAGTCTCGCCCATGGTCGTCCCGCTGGTGATGGTGTCGTCCACGACGTAGCACTCGCGGTCCCGAATCTGGGCGAAGTTCCGCGAGAAGGTCCCGCCGAGGTCCTCGATGTCGCCCTCCTCCCACTGGTGCTTGCTCGGCGCGTAGGTCCCGAGGTCGGTGTCGAGTTCCCGCGCGACGGCGGTGGCGAGGGGCGCGCCCGCCTTCTCGATGCCGATGGTCAGGTCCACCTCTTCGCCCTGCTTTTCGAGGAGGTCGGCCATCGCGGCCCCGGCGTGGTAGAGGCGGTTGCTGTCCCGGCCGAGCGCCGACCAGTCGACGTGGATGTCGTGGGGACCGCCCGCGGGTTCGGTCGGCGTCGTCGTCGCCGGCGCGCCGGTTCCGCTCCGTTCGACCAGCCAACTCGCGGTCTCTCGCGAGACGTTGAGTTCGTCGGCGATTTCGCCCTTCGATAGCCCCTGCTGGGCGAGTTCTGCCGCGCTCTCGATGAGGTCGTCGACGTTCTTCATATCTGGCTAAATTGTAGCGCGGTCTTTATTGTCGTTTCGTCATGGCGAGGCGCACTCTCGCCGCTCGCCGAATCGCCGTCGGCGGTGTCCCCGAACGCGGCCTCGTAGTCGCCGAGGTCGTGGACGCCCGTCACGAGGTCGTCGAGGAACCACGAGGGGAAGTCCGCGAGCGTCTCGACGGCCGCCTCGAAGTGCGAGACGTTGGAGTTGACGCTTCCGACCAGCGCCTTGTTGTTCATCACGAACTCCTTGTGGAGTCGCCCGCCGTCGATTTCGAAGTCCCACGGTTCGGGCACGCCGAGCAGCGCACCCACCCCGCCGGGCGCGAGCGCCTCGATGCACTCGAACGCGTGGCGGGCGTAGCCGGTGGCCTCGTAGACGAAATCCATCGACTCGTGGGCCTCCGGAATCTCGGTCACGGGCGTCCGACGGGAGTCCACATATGTCGCGCCCAACTCCTCGATGATGTCGATGGTGGGGTCGGGCCGGTCGCGCCGCCCGAGACAGTAGGTCCGGTCGTAGCCCCGTTGGTCGAGCATGGCGAGCGTGAGCAGGCCGAGGCTCCCGTTGCCGAGTACGAGACCCGACTCGGGGTCCCACTCGAACGCCGACCGGGAGGCCGCGGCGTGTTCGAGCGCCTTCTCCGAGATGCTGACCGGTTCCACGAGGAACCCCCACTCCGCGAGGTCCTCGGGCACGGGCACGAGGTACTCGGCCGGCGCGGCGAAGTACTCGGACATGAACCCGTGCGCGCCGTCGATGCCGCACTCCCGGCAGGCCTCGGGCGGAGCCATGTCGGGTTCGCCGCGCTCGAAGTACTCGTTCGTCCCCTCGACGGGCGGGCGTCGGACGGTCGGAACCACCACGTCGCCCTCCGCGAAGGGAGTGCCGTCGGCCTCGACGACGACGCCGACCGCCTCGTGACCTAACACGAGGTGGTCTTCGCCCTCGGGGAACCCGCCGTGGCTCCCGGCGATGACTTCGTGGTCGGTCCCGTCCACGCCGACGCGGAGCGTCCGAACCAGCGCCTCGCCCGGTTCGGGGTCCGGCCGCGGCACTTCGGCGACTGTCGGCGAGGTCTCGCCCCGCCGGACGACGATTGCTTCCATGACAGGTCGTATGACCGCGGGGGACAAAAGATTTATTCTATCCCGAGTAAACATCTGAGGTGGGCGGGCTGGTCGAACCCAACGTCTGTCGCCCTGCCCACCGCGCACATTCTGGCGCTCCGCTACACGACTCGACAGTCGCGCGTTTCGCGCTCGCTCGGGCGTCACGTTGGTCCGGCGTCGTTCCCCTCAAGTCGTCGTTCACGTCCTCGTCGCTCCCGTCAAGTCGTCGCGCCCGTCCGGACGCGACTCCGGAAATCGGTCGGCGGTCTACTCCCAGAGGTCGTAGAGGTCGTCGCGGACGGCGTCCCGAATCAGTTCGCCGTCGAGTTCGACCCCCGCTTCCTCGGCGTCGCTCACGTCCTCCACGGCGCCGATTTCGCTCGCGCGGATGTCCTCCGCGTCGAGCGCATCGAGGACGCCGTCGAGTTCTCCTTCGGGCACGGTCGCCAGTAGCGCGCCCGACCCGAAGATGCGGAGCGGGTCCACGCCCATCGCGTCGCAGATTGCCGCGGTCTCCTCGCGGACGGGGACCGCGCGCCGGTCGATGTCGAGGCGGACGCCGGAGGCGGTCGCCAGTTCGACCATCCCGTTGACGAGTCCGCCCTCGGTCGGGTCGTGCATCGCGGTGGCCGACTCGCGGAGGACGCGCGACTCCGGGAGGACGCTGATGTCGTCGAAGAACGTCTCGGCGCGCGCCAGCAGGTCGTCGGGCAGGTCGATGTCGTCGCGGAAGTCGGTCGCCAGCACCGCGGTCCCCTCGACGCCCGCGCCCTTCGTGAGGACGACGCGGTCGCCCGGTTCGGCCCCGCCGGTCGGCACGAACTCGTCGGCGAGTCCCATCGCGGTCATCGACACCATCGGACGCTCCAGCGCCGGGGTGTACTCGGAGTGACCGCCGACGATGGCGACGCCCGACTCGCGGGCCGCGTCGTCCATCTGGGTCGTCAGCGCGTCCAGCGTCTCCTCGTCGTCGTCGGGCAGGAACAAGACGTTCGTGAGCCACCGGGGGTCGGCCCCCGACGCGGCCACGTCGTTGCACGCGACGTGGACCGCGAGAGTTCCCAGACGCTCCTTCGCTAACGAGAGCGGGTCGGAACTGGCGACGAGCAACTGGTCGCCGACCCGCATCGCCGCGGCGTCCTCGCCGTACTGCGGTCCCATCACTACCGAGTCGTCGTGCGCGCCCGTCCGCGAGAGGACGCGCGCGAGGACCTCGGGGTCGAGTTTGCCTATCATACTCGTCTCTCGGAGGCCGGGGGCCTAAGATGCGACGGACGAAGATTTAACAGGTATCGTACCGTTTCGCGGACACGATTCGATGTCGAGTCTCTCGGAGTGGGACACGCTGGCCGGAGCGTTCGGCCTCGCCTACGCCCTCGCGCTGCTCCGACTGCGTGCCGACCTAGGGAATCTGATTCACCTGCTGCTGTTCTCGGTCGTCCTCCTCGCGGGGTCCGTCGTCGTCGTGCAGGGCCTCTCGTCGCCGGACCTCGAAGTTCGACTGCTCCGATTTCGGCTGAGTCCCGTCGGAAAGGCGCTCGAGTGGAGCGCGGGGGTCGCCGTGACGATACTGACCGCGCTGGTCCTCGACAGACCGCTGGTCGCCGTCGCGCTCGGTGTCGCTGTCGGCTACATGTGGCGATATCGGGGGGAGTACTACGCCGAACTTCGGGACGAGACGGAGCGACTCGAGACGAGCGAGGCGTCCGCGCGGCCGGAGAACGCCTGAGCGCGGTCGGCCGAACGACCGTCTTTCGCGCCGACCCCGACCTTTATCCGGGATTGCGACCCAGTTCGGGCATGGAGCGGTACGACCAACTCTATCGACTCTACGACGAGTTCGACGCCGCGACCCTCCGGGCACTCCAGAACTTCGTGGACCTCTTTCCCCCGGTGGACTCGCGGGTCGCGCTCGAACACTGGCAGGAGGCCAGCGACGAATTGGACGGTCTGAAAGCCGAGGTGCGCGACGCGTTCCCCGCGACCGGCGAGACGTTCTGCGAACTCGCGGCGCGGGCCACCCGCGACCAAGCGTTCACCGCGCTGGACCTCTACGCCAAGTACGACCGCGGGGTGAACGTCCTCGTCCTCGACGTGGACGAGACGCTACGCTCGGCGGGCGGCACCGACAACGAGATTCCGCGCGAGACGCTCCACCTCCTGACCGAGTTCCACGAGTCGGGGTTGCCCATCGTGGTCTGTACCGGCCAGACGCTCGAGAACGTCAAGGGCTTCCTGATTCAGGGCCTCGGCAACGAAATCGTCCACTCCGGAAACCTGTCGGTGGTCTACGAGGCCGGGACCGGCGTGTTCACGCCGGGCCACGGCGCCGACACCAAGCGACTGCTCTACGACGACCTCGACCGCGACGTGCGGGCCATCTTCGACGCGGTGCGCTCGCGGGTCCTCTCGGAAGCGCCCGAGCGCCTCCGTCGGGGGTGTCACCTGCAGGGCAACGAGTTCAACGTCACGCTCAAGCCGAACTTCGAGACCGGGAGCGACGACGCACGCGAGGTCATCGACCGCGCGCTGGTCTACGAACTCGACCTGCTCGGTTCCGCGGTCGCAGCGGAAGTCGGCGAGGGAGTCGAGGCGGACGCCGAAACGGCGAGCGACTGGGCGCGGGCCTACTACGCGTCTCGGGACCCCGAGATTCGGGGCGTCCTCGAGAGCGAGGGCGAGACGCCCGACGCGGACCCCGAGGACCTGCCCGACCCCGTCCGGGCGGCCTTCGAGCGCATCGACGTGGCCTACTACGAGGCCGACGCGGCCGAAATCGGGAGCCTCGAACTCAACAAGGTCGCGGGCGTCGAGTCGGCCTTCGACGTGCTGGGCATCGACGACCCCTTCGCCGCGGTCATGGGCGACAGCAAGAGCGATTTGCGGGTGATGAAGTGGGTCGCCGAGAACGACGCGGGCATCGCGGCCGCGCCGGAACACGCCTCGCGGGACGTGCTGGACCACGTGGTCCGGACCGACGAGTTGATTTTCGACCGCGGGAAGGCCGGCGACGTGCTGCGGACGATTTACGCGCTGAACCGACTGGCGAATCTGGGGTGAGTTCAGCAGCGACACGAAGCTGACTGGTCGCTGTGCCGAAAGCTTATCCCGTCGTTCGCACAACAGGCACGCTGATGCCCTCCAACGTGAAATCGGCCCTCTTCGCGGCCGTTCGCGTCGTTTTCGTCTGCGTCGGCGTCGGAGTCGCGGCCGCAATAGTTCTCGAACTGGCGTCGATGCCACCACCGCCGCCCGAGAGCGACGGGTTCGCGCACGGGATGGCGGCGATTGTCGGCGGGATTATCATCGTCCTGGCGCTTGGACTCGCCGCGGTCGGCGTCAGTCTGCCCGCGCTACTGGGCCGGGACGACCGACTCGGCTTCAATCGGTGGCAGCGTCTCGCGCTGAAGGGCGCGGGGGTCCTGATAGGCGGCGGAATCGTCGTCGGACTGGCGTTCGGCTTCGTGACCCAACTCCAGCTAGGAATCGTCCTCTGGCTGGGCCTCGTGGCGCTTGCGACCGTCGTCGTCTGCGCGACGCTCGTCTGGCGAGTCGCAGAAGTAGTCGTTCGACTGCTCTATCGGGCCTTCGACGCAGATATTTCGTAGTCTCCGATCCGGACGATTTCCTCGGAGCGCGGAACGGAGAACGAGTCGAGAGACGTCAGCCAGAAATCGCCGCGCACTCGATTCTGCGCCGACCGATTCGCGCTCAGACGTTCAACTGGAACCGCACCGTGTCGCCGCTCTCCAGCGAACTGTGGGTCGAGAGCGTCTCGGTCGAGTCGAACGTCTCCCGGACGACGACGGTGTCCGAGCGGAGTCGTTGGCCGTCGAGGACGCCCGCGCGGACCTGCGGGCCGTACTGCTCGGCGAGTTCGTCCACTACGTCTGCGACCGTCGCGTCGTCGGGCACCGCCACGCGGGCCTCGTGGGTGCCGGTCCGGGCGACGAGGGTTCCGGTAAGTTTCACAGTGACGTTCATACACACACCGTGAAGCGCCATCGACTAAAAGTTTACTCACACCCGAAAAAGTCCTGCCGAGATGCGACCGCTTAAGGACGCGGCCCTCCACGCTTCGGACATGGCGAACAACGCGCCCGACCCCGGTACGGACGACCCGCTCTCGGTCCGCGGCGTCGTCCCGCCGACCGTTACGGCGTTCGACGAGGACGAATCGGTCGATTACGAGGCGACTGCCGCCCACGCGCGGTTCGTCGTGGACCGCGGCGCCCACGGCGTCTTCCCGCTGGGGACCAACGGCGAGTTCCCGCTGTTGACCCCCGACGAGCGCGACGGCGTGGTCGAGGCCGTGGTCGAGGAAATCGGCGACGACGCGCCGGTCATCGCGGGCGTCGGCGCGCCGAGCACGCGCCAGACCGTCGCGCACGCCGAACACGCCGAGCGCGTGGGCGCGGACGGCGTGGTCGTCGTGACGCCCTACTACTACCCGGTGGACCACGACGCCGCGGTGACCCACTACCGGCGAGTCGCCGAGGCGGTGGACCTCCCGGTGTACGTCTACCACATCCCGAGCAAGACCGGCAACTCGCTGTCGCTGGAGACGCTCGACGCGCTCGCCGACATCGAGAACTTGGTCGGCCTGAAAGACTCCAGCAAGGACGTGCCGTGGCTCGGACAGGCCATCGACGCCCATCCCGAACTGACCTTCCTCGCGGGGTCGGACTCGCTCTTGTTCCCCGGACTGGAGGTCGGGTGCGCGGGCGTGGTCAGCGCGGTGGCGAACGCGTTCCCCGAACTCGTCGTGGACCTCTACGAGTCCTACGACGAGGGCGACGAGGAGCGCGCCCGCGAACTCCAGAGCGAGGTGTACGACGTGCGCTCGGCGCTCAAGCGCGGTCCCTACATGGCGGGCGTCAAGACGGCGCTCGGCCTGCGCGAAACCGGGTTCGACCCCGGCCCACTCCGGAGTCCGCTCCGGACGATGGACGACGACGACCGGGAGGCGCTCCGCGCGGACCTCTCGGACCTCGACCTGCTCTGAGCGGTCGAGCGACCCGCGACGGACCGGTCGAACGGCCGACCGACAGAGCGGGCCGACCGGCGAACGGACCAATCGGCCGGCCGAACGATGCGCCGGTTCCGTTCCGTTTCGTTCCGCTCTCGTGAACGTTCGGAGGCTTTAATATCTGTGGAGCGTCATTGAATTCAACACGCCGGTCGGGGCGTGGCGCACGACGGGACGCCGACGGGAATGGGACTGCTCGAAGCGTCCCAGTCGCGACTCTCCGACCGCCTCAGTCATGACCTCCGACCTCCTCAGTCGCGGACCCTCCGAGTCCGCGGCCACGAACTCCGACCGTCCGTCTCTGAACAAGCGGACGCTGCTCGGCGTGCAGTGCTGGATAATCGGCGCACTCGGTGTGTTCGGCGCGCTGACGCCCGCCGGTGCGCTCTTGGCGGCACCGCTGGTCGCGCTCGGTACGTACCTCGTTTTCGCGCCCGCGCTCGCGCGAGCCAACGTGGCCGGAACCTCCAGATTTTTACTCTGGGCGGAGTAATCGGGTGGCATGGTTCGAGACTACGAGTCGCTCCACGACCCGAACGCCGAGTACACCATGCGGGACCTCTCGGCGGAGACGATGGGTTGTGGCGGCCAGCGCGGCGAAGGACGAGACGTAGAGATTACCGACGTGCAGACGACGATGGTCGACGGCAACTTCCCGTGGACGCTCGTCCGAATCTACACCGACGCCGGGGTCGTGGGTACCGGCGAGGCCTACTGGGGTGCGGGCGTGCCCGAACTCATCGAGCGCATGAAGCCGTTCGTCGTGGGCGAGAACCCGCTGGACATCGACCGCCTCTTCGAACACCTCATCCAGAAGATGTCGGGCGAGGGGTCCATCGAGGGCGTCACCGTCACCGCCATCTCGGGCATCGAAGTCGCGCTCCACGACCTCGCGGGCAAGATTCTCGACGTGCCCGCCTACCAGCTTCTGGGCGGCAAGTACCGCGACAAGGTCCGGGTCTACTGCGACTGCCACGCCGGCGAGGAGGCCGACCCCGAATCGAACGCCGACGAGGCCGAGCGCGTGGTCGAGGAACTGGGCTACGACGCCCTGAAGTTCGACCTCGACGTGCCCTCGGGCCACGAGAAGGACCGCGCGAACCGCCACCTCCGGAACCCCGAAATCGGCCACAAGGTCGACATCGTGGAGGCGGTCACCGAGCGCGTCGGCGACCGGGCCGACGTGGCGTTCGACTGCCACTGGACGTTCTCGGCGGGGAGCGCCAAGCGCCTCGCCAGTGCGCTCGAAGAGTACGACATCTGGTGGCTCGAAGACCCCGTGCCGCCGGAGAACCACGACGTGCAGAAGAACGTCACCCACTCGACCACCACGCCCATCGCGGCGGGCGAGAACGTCTACCGCAAGCACGGCCAGCGCCGCCTCATCGAGGAGCAGGCCGTGGACATGATTGCACCCGACATGCCCAAGACCGGCGGGATGCGCGAGACCCGGAAGATAGCGGACCTCGCGGACATGTACTACATGCCGGTCGCCATGCACAACGTCTCCTCGCCCGTCGCCACGATGGCCTCCGCACACGTCGGCGCGGCCATCCCGAACTCGCTGGCGGTCGAGTACCACAGCTACCAACTCGGCTGGTGGGAGGACCTCGTGGAGGAGGACGTCATCGAGGACGGTTACATCGAGATTCCGGAGGAACCGGGCCTCGGCGTGACCATCGACATGGACGTGGTCGAGGAGAATATGGTCGAAGGCGAGACGCTGTTCGACGAGGCGTAAGCGACGTCGAATCCAAACACCGTTCTCGGCTATTTCCAGGCCGACACGATTTAGTTCCGCGACTGTTCGCACGTAACCGATGACAACTGCCGTCTGTTGACTCCTCCACACCGCGACGCCCCCTGACGACGAATCGACCGTCACTCGTACCTACCCGGGAGTGGCCTCCCGAAATTTGTCGCCACGAAAAACATCTACGAATCTTAGACGTTGGAGAAGAGATGTTTAGGACAGATATTCATTTCCCTACGGCATATGCCAGCACAACCCCGCCGCGGTGGCGACCCGCGTCGCAGTCCGCCACGGACCCTCGGCTACAGACAGTAGTCGTTGGATTTTCACCGGACGACGGTCGTCGTACGCCGGTTCCCCAGAGACCCGTTCGACCGACCCCGTTTCGTCGCTCTACTCCGCGGTGACGATGGCCGATTCGAGTTCGGCGATCGCGGCGACGACCTCCTCGCGGTCGTCCGCCGACACGTCGAACTCCGCCAGCGCCTCGTCGAGGTGGCGGGCGACGATTTCGAAGTCCCGTCCGTCGATGTCGAGGTCGGCGTGGGCCGAGGAGAGGTCCGCGCCGTCGTACTCGACCGGTCCGCCCGTGACCGAGGCGAGAAACGTCGTCTGGTGGGCGCGGAGCGCCGACATGTCGGTGTCCTCGAAGAAGTGGGCGATGCGGTCGTCGTCGAGGACGCGGTCGTAGAACGATTCGACGACGGCCGCGATGGCGTCTCTTCCGCCGAGGCGGTCGTAGAGGGTCTCGGACATCCTGTCCGTAGCCAGATATGCTGGTGTCTTTAATTTATTGGCCGGAAATTGTCACATTTTCGGCCTCGGAGCTTCCTAACCGACCGCCTGCGGGCGAAATTCGGGTCCGAGGAATAATGTTTTATGCTATGCACGGTATCGGCTAACTAATGAGTAAGACGCCATGAAGACCGGGATTCTCATCGTGGACGATTCGGAGTTCATGCGACAGCGAGTAAAGAGCGCGCTGGCCGACGACGACTACCGAATCGTCGCCGAAGCGCCGAACGGCGCGTGGGCCATCCAGAAGTACAAGGAGAACGCCGACGAGGTGGACCTCGTCCTGATGGACATCGTGATGCGGAAGGCGAACGGCCTGAAGGCGACGGCGGCCATCAAGAAACTCGACGACGACGTGCGAGTCATCATGTGCACCAGCGTCGGCCAGCGCCAGAAGATACAGTTGGCGGCGCGGGCCGGGGCCGACGCCTACATCACCAAACCGTTCGAGGACGAGGAACTCACCGACGCCATCGACGGGGTGGTGACCGGATGACCGCGGGTCGGGCCCCGGCCGGCCGACGCCTCCGGCGCGGAACCTCGCGGAGGTGCCGGTATGGCCCCGACTGACGACGCCTTCTTTCGGGAGGCCAAGTCCCAGATTCGAGCGCTCAACGACGGTCTGCTCGCGGTCGAACGCGACGGCGAGAGCGTCGCGGTCGCCGAACTCTTCCGGGTCGCCCACTCGCTCAAGGGGTCGTGTCGCACCCGCGGACTCGACGACGCGGGCGACCTCGCCCACGCCATCGAGGACGTGCTGGACGCGGTTCGGGCCGACGAGGTCGCACCGACGCCCGCGCTGGTCGACGCCGCCCTCGACACCGTGGACCTGCTGGAGGCGACGGTCCGGGCCGCCGCGGTCGGCGGTCCGGTGAAGGGCGACGCCGAGGCCACGCAGGCCGCGCTCCGGGCGACGCTGGACGAGGCGCGCGCCGAGACGGCGGGCGACTCACCGTCGGGGACGACCGGCGGAATCGCGGCCGAGACGACCGGCGCGCCGGACGACGAGTGGGACCCCGCGGACGACGACCTGAGCGACGACGTGGTCGAAGCGCTCGAAGAGACCACCGAGTTCGACGACCTCGACGCCCTCCTCGACGGGATGGACGGCTCCGAGGGCGGCGAGGAACTCGACGGCTGGGGCATGCTGGACGGCGACGCGTCCGACGAGGCGGGCGAGGCGGGCGAAACGGCCGACACGGCCGAGACGGACGAGATAGCCGAGACGGCAGAAGGCGCCGACGACGCCGAGACCGGGCGGTCAGGCGGGAAGCCGAAGGCGGCCGAGACCCCCGACGAACCCGCGACGTTCTTCGAGCAGACCAAGGCCGAAGTCGAAGACGACGCGGACATCGACGCGCTTCAGGAGGACATCGACGCGGTGGAGTTCGGCGAGTTCGACGACGAGGACAACTACACCATCGAGGAACTGGTCGAACTCGACCCCGACGAACCCTCCGGCGGGGGATCCCAGAACTCCGGCGAAGCGTCCGGCGTACCAGCGCCGGACGCCGACGAGTCGACGACCGAGGACTCGCTGGCGGAGGACGGCTTGCCGGCAGAGACCGACGCGACGACAGAAAGCGACTCACCGAGCGACGCCGACGGAGTGGACCTGCCGCCGGACCTCCTCGGTGTCGGCGACGACGCGGCGGACGCGGAGCGCGGCGTCGATTCCGCGCCGGACGCCGAATCGACCGCTGACGCCGAACGGTCCGCCGGCGAAGCGCCGGACGCCGGCGCATCGGAGGAAATCGGCGACCCGCTCGGACTCGGCGACGCGGACCTCGGTTCGGGCGAGGTCGGCGATTCGGACGAGGCCGGCGACGCGGGCGACTCGGTTTCGGACGATGCGGACGACGTTGCCGAGAGCGACGCCGGCGATTCGATTCCGGACGACCAACCGGCCACAGGAGCGGCCGAAACGCCGGAACGAGACTCCGACGGACGGGCCGACGAAGCCGACGCGACCAACACCTTCGTCTTCGGTAACGACTCGGAAGACGAATCCGCGCAGGGCGATGCCGAACCCGCGTCATCCGACGAGTCCGTCGCGCCGGAGACCGAATCGAGCGAGGCGTCCGCCGCGCCAGCGGCAGACGCCGACGCTCCGTCGGCGGACGGGCCGAGCGAGACCTCAGTCGAGCAGAGCGACCACGCGGAAGCGGCTGAGACCGATTCGGAGCGCGAGGACGTGCCGGACGCGGATTCGGTGCCGGACAGCGATTCGGTGCCGGACAGCGATTCGGTGCCGGACAGCGATTCGGTCGCTGGTGCGGACTCGCTGCCGGACGCCGGTTCCCTCCCCGACGCCGATTCACTTCCCGACTCGGACTCGATGCCAGACGCCGACTCGCTTCCGGACGCCGATTCGATGCCGGAGGCCGACTCCGTGCCCGAGACCGACCTCGGCGTGGACCTCTCGACAGACTTCGACGCCGACATCGGCGCCGACCCCGCCGCGACCGACGACGCGGCCGAGACCGAGATGGACGTGTCGGTGGACGACGAGATGGCGGAGTTCGAGTCGCGCTTCGGCGACTTGCTCGGCGAGGGGCCGGGCGACGACGAGGCCGACGAGGGCGCGGTGTTCCGGTCCGCGGTGGCGACCATCGAGGAGAGCCGACTCGACGCCGACCGATTCCCGACCGGCGACCGGGCCGACCGGCGCGACGACGCCGACGAGTTCGACCGCCTGCAGGCGATGACCGTGGACGTGGAGACCGCCGACGAACTCCTGAACGTCGCCGAGGAACTGTCGCTGACCCACCTCCGACTGGACGAGGCGGTGAGTCCGGAGACCGACGACGCCATCCGCGAGGAGGTCTCGAACCTGCTCCGGGTGCTGACGAAGTACCGCCGGACCGTGATGGACGTGCGACTCATGCCGCTGGAGACCGCTATCGAGACGATTCCGCGGACGGTCCGGGACGTGGCGCGCTCGCAGGGCAAGGAGGTCGAGTTGGAAGTCGCGGACGCCGACGTGGAACTCGACCGCTCCATCGTGGACCGACTCCGCGACCCGCTGGTCCACCTCGCGCGAAACGCGGTCGACCACGGCATCGAGTCGCCCGACGAGCGAGAGGCGGCCGGGAAACCGCGGGCGGGCACGGTCGAAATCTCGGCCGAGCGCGTCGGCGACGAGGTGGTCGTGGAACTCACGGACGACGGTCGGGGCGTGGACCCCGAGGCGGTCCGCGAGCAGGCCGTCGAGAACGGCGTCGTGACGGCCGCCGAGGCAGACCGACTCTCGGACGACGAGGTCCGCGACCTGCTCTTCGAACCCGGCTTCACGACGGCCGAGGAAGTGACCGACGTGAGCGGCCGCGGCGTCGGGATGGACGTGGTCAACCGGACGGTCGCGGACCTCAACGGGTCGGTCTCGGTGGACAGCGAACCCGGCTACGGGACGACGGTCCGACTCCGGGTTCCGGTGTCCATCGCGCTCACCGAGGTCCTGTTCGTGGAGGCCGAGGGCCGGACGTTCGGGATTCCCATGGCCTCGGTCGAGCAGATTACCGCCGCGCCGCCGGTCGAGGAGGTCGGCGGCCGGGAGGTGGTGCGCCGGTCGGATCTCGACCTCGTTGGCGGACTCCCCGAGGGCGTGGAGGCCGACGATGCCTACCCGTTCCGGCGGTTGGGGACTGCGCTCGACCTGTCCGAAGGCGACGGCGAGAGCGCCGAGGCGACCGACTCCGAGGCCCCGGACCCACAAATCGTCTGGATTCGGAGCGAGACCGGGCGACTCGCGCTCCGGTGTGACCGCGTGGTCGCCTCCCAAGAGGTCGTGGTCCGGCCCTACGGCGACCTGCTCAGGGACGTGCCCGGCGTCAGCGGCGCGACGACGCTCGGCGACGGCGAAGCGGTGAACGTACTGGACGTGGCAAGCCTATGAAACTCGACGTGGACACCCTCGGGACGTTCTACGAGATGGCCCGCGAAGGGGCCGGACTCGCGGCGAATCGACTGAGTTCGATGACCGACATCCCGGCCCGGGTCAACGTCACCCACCTCAACTTCACGCGGGACGCCTCCATCGCCCGCGACCTGACCGACACCGGGTGGGTCGGCATCCGGGTGGGCCTCTCGGACGGGTTCGGCGGGACCTCGCTCCTGCTGTTCGACCGGGAGAGCGCGGCGACCATCGCGTCGGCCGTCGTCGAGGACATCCCGACAGTCGAGGACGGGACGCTACAGGACAGCACCGTGACCGAAATCGCCCAAATCATGAACAACGGGTTCGTGGACGGGTGGGCGAACGTGCTGGACACCAACATCGACGTGTCGGCCCCGACGTACGTCGCGGCCGACCACCCCGACGAGTTTCTGGACGACGAGACGCTGGCGCTCGGCGGCGAGACGGGAGCGTCGGGAGGCGACGAGGGGAAGAGCGCGGACGACGACCTCGCGGTCCTGTTCCGGAACAACCTCGAAGCCGTCGGCGAGGAGTTGACGTTCCGCCACTACCTCGTGCCCGACACCGAGACGGTCCAGCGCCTCTTCCGAGCGCGGACCGAGGAGCGGGCAATCGAGTTCGAGAAACTGGTCGGGTTCGACCGCATCGCCCAACGGGGCGCGACGCAGGTGGCGAGCAACCTGACCCAGATGACCGACATCGAGATGGACGTGGACATCCGGCGCATCAACTTCATCTCGCTCGACGCGATTCCGAGCGAGGTCTCGACCGAGCGCATGATAGGCGTCGCGTTCAGTTTCGCCGGGATGCCCAGCGGCTACCTCCTGTTCCTGTTCAGCGAGGAGTCGGCCCGGAAACTGGTCAGTCGGAGCGCCGAGACCGAGACCGCGGCGGGCCTCGGCGAGTTCGAGCGCGACGCGATTCAGGAGCTCTCGAACGTGATGGCCAGCGGGATGCTCGACGGGTGGGCGAACCTGCTGGACACGACCATCGACCACTCGACGCCGGCCTACGCCCACGACATGGGCGCGGCGGTCGTGGACCCGCTCGTGGTCGGTCTCGGCGAATCGCAGGAGTTCGCCTTCGTCTTCGACACGCGCATCGAGGCCGTCGACACGGAGGTCGACCTCGACATCTACGTGATTCCCGACGAGGAGGACCTGCGCGAAGCGCTCGGCGCGTTCGACATGGGCCGCGTCGCCGACGCCCGACCCGAGGCCGACACCGACCTCTCGAACGAGGAGATGGACCTCGACTACTGGGAATCGCTCTGAGCGGCACGCCCCTTCGGTTTTTCCCGCTCGACCACGTCACCTCGGGTATGAGCAGCGCGCTCGGCGACACCGCCACGTTCGACCGCACGGCCCGCTTCTACGACTGGTTCGCGCCGACGCCCGACGCCGAGGAGTTCCGGGACGCGCTGGCCTTCGCCGACCGCGAAATCGAGCGCGTCCTCGACGTCGGCGGCGGCACCGGACGCGGCGCGTCGGCGCTCGGCGCGCGCGAGCGTATCGTCGCCGACGCCGCGGCGGGGATGACCCGGCAGGCCCGTCGGAACGGCTTCGAGGCCGTCCGGGCCGACGCCGCCCGCCTGCCGTTCGCGGACGAGAGCGTCGACGCCGTCCTCGTGGTCGACGCGCTCCACCACTTCGGCGACCCCGAGAGCGCGGTCGGAGCGGCCGCCCGCGTCCTCCGTCCCGGCGGCGTCCTCGTCGTCCGCGAAATCGACCCGACGACGCTGGTCGGCCGACTCACCGAGGCCGGCGAACACCTCTACGGCTTCGAATCGACCTTTTTCGCGCCCGACGACCTCGGCCGAATCGTCGCCGACGCGGGCCTCGACGCCAGATACCGGTCGGGAGGGTTCGAGTACACCGTCGTCGGCAGGCGCGGCGAGTAGACCGGTCGGACGTCCGGAGAGCGGTGTCGGCGGGCGAACACCGAGGGAAACATTACCTGCCGGTCCGAAGGCGTCGGCATGAGCAACGCCGAAGGACTTCTGGGCTCGCGGTTCGACCGCTCGCGCGCCACCGCGGGACTCGCGCTCGGCGACCTGTTGGTACTCGCGGGGTTTCTCACGGCCGGGTCGCTCAACCACGGGGTCGACCCCGTCTCGATGCCGGGACACGTCGCGGGGACGATCGCCCCGTTTCTCGTCGGATGGGTCGTCGCCTCGCTGGTCGCGGGGGCGTACGCACCCGACGCGACGCGCACGGTCGGCACCGCTGTCCTGCGCGCCGTCTCGGCGTGGGTTCCCGCGGCGGCCATCGGACTGACGCTCCGCTCGACCGGATTCTTCCACGGCGACTCGCCGGTGACGTTCATCCTCGTCGTGACCGTCGTCGGAATCGTCTGCTTCTCGGCGTGGCGAGCGTTCGCGGCGTACCTCTGGTGACGTTCGCGCGGTGAGATGGTCGGAAGATTTCACGGCGAACGGGTTCGGTGTTGACGGTGTTCTGAGAATACGGGTGAATCTTATCCGCCTGCGAATCGACTCGTACCAGCATGGCGACCATCGCGGAGTTCACTATCCCGGCCAACGACTTCGCTCTCGGCCGCGTCTTCGAGCGCCTTCCGGAGGCGGCTATCGAACTCGAACGCGTCGTTCCCACCGACGACCACATCCTGCCGTACTTCTGGGTTCGCGACGGCGACGCCGACGACGTCCGAGAGATTCTCGCGGACGAGCCCTCGTTCCTGTCGGTGACGCTCATGGACGACCTCGACGACGAGGGTCTGTTTCGCGCCGAGTGGAATCCTGACGTCGAAGGCGTCCTGACAGCCATCTTGGAGAGCGGTCTGACGCTGCTGTCGGCGTTCGGCGTGCAGGGGAACTGGACGTTCGAGTTCCGCGCCGCGGACACGGACCAGATTTCGACGTTCCAGCAGTACTGCACCGACCACGGCATCAACGTGACGCTGACACGGCTGAAATCGCTGGCGGAGATGCAGGTTGGCGACGAGTACAATCTCACGACCAACCAGCACGAGGCGTTGCTCCTCGCCTTCGAGGAAGGGTACTACGACGACCCGCGCGAGACCGACCTCGAGACGCTCGCGTCCCGAGTCGGCATCTCGCGGCCGGCGTTCGCGAATCGCCTCCGTCGGGGGATTCGGAACGTCCTCGGGAGCACCATCGCCCAGCACGACTCGTCGGACGACGCGGCCGAATGAGTCCGACGGACTATTAAACGGATTCCATAATTAATACCAAGCGCCAATGCCGTCCCGCGACAACTTCCGCGGACATGCCTGACGAAGCCACCCCCGACACCGGCCGGTCGACCGGCGAGGACTCTCCCACCTACGAGTACAACCCCGACGAGGACGAAACCGTCATCGAATCGGTGCTTCACGCCGTCGAAGCGGCCACCGACACTCGCCTCCTGCCGAGTTCCCGTAAACCGGGTGCGACCGCCGGACGCGAGCGGGTTCGGCCGCTTCACGACGTGGTCGACCCCGAGGCGCTCGCCCGCCTCTCCTCGGCCGCCACCGAGGTTCGTGTGACGTTTCCCTACGCCGGATGTACGGTGACGGTCGCCGGTACCGACGCCGTGCTGGTGACCGAGGAGTCACCGCCGTAGCGTTCGGTCGAGCGGCGAGGGGACGGCCGACCGAGACCCGGTTCCGGGCGGAGTCTCCCCGTCGGCGCTACGCGCCGACGCGTCGGTACGCGACGTAGGAGTAGACCGTGCTGTAGAGCGCCACCGCGAACACCGGGGCCGCGACGAGGAGTTCGGCGTAGGCCGGAACCAATGCGCCGAGCGCGGCCACGACGCCCGCGACTTTGAACAGCGGGGCGGCGCGCTCGTGGGTCTGTCGCCAGACTTCGTCGTTCGAGATTGTCCACGGAGTCCGGATGCCGACGAACCAGTTGCGCTCGGCGTGGGCCGAGAGGACGCCGACGTAGTAGTACAGTCCGCCGATGGCGGGCGCGAGCGCCTGCATCACGGCGAACTCGTAGCCCGCGTTGGCCGCGAGGACGAGTCCGTGGACGTAAGTCAGGAAGGCGAGCAGGAGGACGACGAAGGTGTCGTACTGCTCGCGGAACTGCGCGACGTTCTCGCCGAGAGGATCGACACGCGGGAGAGCGGCAAACAGCGCGAGCATCCCGGCCGACAGCGCCGGGAACAGCGCGAGCGCGACTAGCTTGGGCGTTCGGCCGTCGATTTCGCCCGCCCCGTTCCAGTGGGTCGCCATCTCGGCCGGCATCTCGGGGTAGGCCAGTGCGCTCATCGCGGCCGAGAGCGCCACGAGGAAGGCACCGGCGAGGTAGCTTCGTCGGAGGGACATACTCGACTCTTGTCCGCTTTCGGATATAAAACTCCGGTCGGAACTGCAGGGCGTGAAACGGAGCGATAGACTTTCGGGCGCGAAGCCGAGCAGTAGTAGCTTTCAAACCCTCGCGCTCCCTACCTCGACCAACGATGGGAAACACGGACATGCGCCAACTGGCGGTCCTCTCGGCGGTCCCCTTCGACGAACTCGACGGGAGCGTCGTCGCGGTGGACGCCCACAACTGGCTCTACAAGTACCTCACGACGACGGTCAAGTGGACGCGCGACGAGGTGTACACCACCGACGACGGCACCGAAGTCGCCAACCTCGTCGGCGTCGTGCAGGGGCTTCCGAAGTTCTTCGAGAACGACCTCACGCCGGTGTTCGTCTTCGACGGCGCGGTCACCGACCACAAGTCGGCCGAAATCGAACAGCGCCGCGAGGAGCGCCAGAAGCGTGAGGAGAAGTTGGAGGAGGCCCGCGAGGAGGGCGACGCGGTCGAAGTCGCCCGACTCGACGCACACACCCAGCGACTGACCGACACGATTCAGCGCACGACCCGCGAACTGTTCGACCGCCTCGACGTGCCCTACATCGAGGCCCCCGCAGAGGGAGAGGCCCAAGCCGCGCACATGGCCCGCACGGGTGCGGTCGATTACTGCGGAACCGAGGACTACGATTCGCTCCTGCTCGGTGCGCCGTTCACGCTCCGCCAGTTGACCAGCAAGGGCGACCCCGAACTGATGGACTTCGAGGCTACGCTGGAGAAACACGACGTGACGTGGGAGCAGTTGGTGGACATCGGCATCCTCTGTGGCACGGACTTCAACGAGGGCGTCTCGGGCGTCGGTCCGAAGACGGCTCTGAAGGAGGTCAAGGAGTACGGCGACATCTGGGGCGTGCTGGAGGCCCGCGGCGAGAGCATCGAGAAGGACGTGGACGTGATTCGGGAACTGTTCCTGAACCCGACCGTCTCGGACGACTACGAGTTCGACGCCGAGATGGACCCGGACATGGAGGCGGCCCGCGAGTACGTCGTGTCTGAGTGGGGTGTTGCAGAGGACGAGGTGGAACGGGGCTTCGAGCGAATCGAGGAGTCGGTCGTGCAGACCGGTCTCGACAAGTGGACGTAGCGGCGCTTTTACTCCGTCCCGGTCGGTGACCGCTTCGAGATTCCGGGCGCACTCTCGCCGGACTCTGGCGAGAACTCAGCAGTAGATAGTAGCACAATTCCTTACCTCGAACTACGTCTGAAACCACGGTAAGTGGAGAAAGGGAGTCTATTACACCGCTTGCGGATTTCACCAATCGAACGAGGCCGTGACATCCTACGCGGGCGGGTCTGCGTCGTCACCGAATCCGCTCCCGTACGCCTCGACGACTTCTGTAACGGTGACTTCGTACGCATCGTACCACTCCGTCCACCGCTGTTTCGCCCGCTCGTGGTCAGAATCTGCTCCGAACGACTCGAGCGCGTCCAACGACTCCCAGTAGTACACGACGAGTACCTCCTCGCTCTCCGGGGCGTGCCACGTCCGCTTACCCAGATACCCCTCCGTGTCCTCGGCGGCCGCTTGAATCGCGTCGTTCAACTCGTGGAACTCCGCGTCGTACTCCGCCGGGTCGAGGCGGAACGTGACGAGATACATCGTTACGGTTCACTCGCTGGCGCGAATAAAACGCTTCTCCTCCGGAGACAGAGGGTTTCGCTACAGACCACTCGCTGACCTGCGCCAATCCGGTTTTTGTCGCTGGCCAGTCTCGCCTGAATCTCGCCTGAAACTCCATAGCTATCCATCGCTGGAAAGAATACTCCTACGAACAACCCGGCCGTATCGGGGGTGTACGACCTCCCGAGTGGGTCTTACGGTGTGTTACCGATGGCACGAAACGACGACCAGTCCAACAGGAATCGATTCGCGACCGTCGCCGTCGGCGCCGCTGAGACCGAGACGCTTGGCGACGACGCCCGCACGCACCGGGTCGTGAAGTGAGGGTCTCGCTGAGGCCGAAAATCGCGCTCGCCGCCGGACAAAGTTTATACCGCAGAGCGAAGCAGTCGGGGGCATGACCGACGCCGAGCAGTCCCGGTCGGAACCGACCGCGGGGAGCGGTAGACCGTCACGGAACGCCTTTAGGCCCCGGACGCCAACCACGACCCAATGACACGGGTGATACACACGGGGGACACCCACCTCGGGTACCGACAGTACCACTCCCCCGAGCGCCGGGAGGACTTCCTCCGGGCCTTCGAGCAGGTCGTAACGGACGCCATCGAGGAGGACGTAGACGCCGTAGTTCACGCGGGCGACCTGTTCCACGACCGTCGCCCCGACCTGAACGCCCTCCACGGGACCATCTCGGTCCTGCGCCGCCTTCGGGACGCCGACATCCCGTTTCTCGCCGTCGTCGGCAACCACGAGGGGACGCGTGGCCGCCAGTGGCTCGACCTCTTCGAGATGCTGGGGCTGGCCACCCGACTCGGCGACGACCCCGAAATCGTCGGCCAGACGGCCTTCTACGGACTCGACCACGTGCCCAAGTCCAAGCGCGACGACCTCGACTACCAGTTCGCCGACCACGACCAACCACACGCCGCGCTGGTGAGCCACGGCCTGTTCCAGCCCTTCGACCTCGGCGACTGGGACGCCGAGGAGGTGCTGACCGAGGCGAACGTGGACTTCGACGCGATGCTGCTGGGCGACAACCACAAGCCCGGCAAGAAGGAGGTCGCCGACACGTGGGTCACGTACTGCGGGTCGACCGAACGCTGTAGCACCGACGAGCGCGAGGACCGGGGCTACAACATCGTGGCGTTCGACGGCGAGACGACCATCGCCCGCCGGGGCCTCGACGCGACGCGGGACTTCGAGTTCGTCGAGGCGGACCTCGCCGAGGGCGAGGGCGTCGAGCGAGTCCGCGAGAAACTCCGAGAGCGGGACCTCGACGATGCCGTCGTCGTGGTTGAAATCGACGGCGAGGGCGAGGACGTGACGCCCGCCCGCGTCGAGGAGTTCGCGCTCGACGCCGGGGCGCTGGTCGCCCGCGTCAAGGACCGCCGGGAGGTCGACGAAGACGAGGGCGACCTCGACGTGTCGTTCGCCGACCCCGACGACGCGGTGCGCGAGCGAGTCCGCGACCTCGGCCTGAGCGAGGCCGCCCGCGGCATCGACGAGACCGTCCGCGCGAGCAAGGTCGCCGACTCGAACGTCCGCGAGTCGGTCCAGAATCGCGTGAGCGAACTCGTGGCCGACGGCGACCTCGACGCCTTCGAGTCCGCGCCGGACGACGACGGTTCGTCGGAGGGTGGAAGCGACGACGCCCCCGCTGGCGAGAGCGAGGTCGGCGAGTCGGCCGCAGACGCCGACAACGCCACCGACGCGGAGAAAGCGCCCGACCCGGACGACCCGGAGGCCGTAGAAGCGGTCGCCGAGGCCGCAGCGGACGCCGACGCCGAGGCCGCAGCGAACGCCGACGCCGAGGCCGCAGCGAACGCCGAAACCGAAGAGGGGACCGCGAGTGCGGCCGGTGACTCCCCCTCGGGAGAGACCGACGCCGACGGAACGCTGGAGGAGTACCTGTGAAGTTCGACCGCGTGCGTCTCCGGAACTTCAAGTGCTACGCCGACGCCGACCTCGAACTCGACCGGGGCGTGACCGTCATCCACGGCCTGAACGGGAGCGGCAAGTCGTCGCTGCTGGAGGCCTGTTTCTTCGCGCTCTACGGCGCGAACGCGCTCGACCGCACGCTCGACGACGTGGTGACCATCGGCGAGGAGGAGGCAATCATCGAACTCTGGTTCACTCACGACGGGGGCGCCTACCACGTCCGTCGGCGCATCCGGGCGACCGGCGAGCGCGCGACCACCGCCGAGTGCGTCCTCGAAACGCCCGAGGACACGATAGAGGGAGCGCGAGACGTGCGCCGGGAAGTGACGAGCCTCTTTCGTATGGACTCGGAGGCGTTCGTCAACTGCGCGTACGTCCGGCAGGGCGAGGTCAACAAACTCATCAACGCCTCGCCGGGCCAGCGCCAAGACATGATAGACGACCTGCTCCAACTCGGGAAGTTGGAGGAGTACCGCGAGCGGGCCAGCGACGCCCGACTCGGAGTCAAGTCGGTGCTGGACGACAAGCGGGGCAGTCTCTCGGAGTTGGAGAGCCAGATAGAGCAGAAGGAGGAGAAGGACCTCCACGCGCGTCTGAACGACCACAAGTCCGACCTCAAGGAGACCCAGAGCGAAATCGAGCGGTTCGAGGACAACGAGGAGACCGCCAGAGAGACCCGCGAGCGGGCGGTCGAGATACTCGACACGTACGAGGAGAAGCGCGACGAACTGGAGTCGCTGGACGAGGACATCGAGGAGTTGGAGTCCGAAATCAGCCAGACCGAACGAGAGCGGACCGAACACGGCGAGCGCGTCCGGGAACTCCGCGAGCGCGTCGAGGACCTCGAATCGACGGTCGCCGACCTGCTGGCCGACACCGACCTCGACGCGGCGGACGACGAGGCCATCGCGGCCCGACTCGACGAACTCGACGCCGAGGACGACGAGTTGCAGTCCGAACTGAGCGACGCACAGACGCAGGCACAGCGGTTCGACACGCAGACCGAGAACCTGAGCCAGCGGGTCGAAGAACTCCGAGAGCGCGCGAGCGAGAAGCGCGAGCGCGCCGACGAACTCGACGCCGAGGCCGACGACGCCGAGGCCGACCTCGAATCCTACCGCGAGAAACTAGAGGCCCTCGGCGAGCAGGTCGAGGCCGAGAAGGCGGCGTTCGAGGACGCGCCCGTCGAGTTCGGCGAGGCCGAGTCGTACCTCGAAAATCGGCGCGAGGAACTGACCGACCTCCGGGAGCGCGAACAGGAACTGACCGCCGAACTCACCAGCCTCCGCGACAGCATCGAGGAGGCCGAGGAACTCCTCGAGGAGGGCAAGTGTCCCGAGTGCGGCCAACCCGTCGAGGACTCACCCCACGTCGATTCGCTGGACGCCGACCGCGAGCGCGCCGACGAACTCGACGCCGAGTTGAGCGACGTTCGGGAGCGGCGGGAGGCGGTCGAGAGCGACATCGAGACCGCCCAGCGACTCCGCGACGCGGAACAGGCCGTCGAGAGCAAGCGCGAGAACCGCCGGAACGTCGAGCAGTTGGTCGAGAACAAGGAGTCGTCGGTCGCCGAGAAGCGCGAGGAGGCCGCCGAACTCCGCGAGGCGGCCGACGAACTCGAAGCCGACGCCGCCGACAAGCGCGAGGACGCCGAGGCCCTCCGCGAGAAGGCCGCCGACCGCGAGGCCCGCGTCGAGGAGTTGGAGGCCGAGCGCGAGGCAGTCGCCGAACAGCAGGAGCGTCTGGAGGAGATTCGGTCGGTCCGCGAGGACATCGCGGACGCCGAGGACGACATCGAGCGCCACCGCGAGAAGCGCGCGAGCCTCGAAGACCAGAACGACCTGCGCAGGGACCGACTCGCCGACAAGCGCGAGCGCCGGAGCGACCTCCGGGAGAGCTACGACGAGCAGAAGGTCGAGACCGCCCGCGAAGACAAGCGAGAGGCCGAGGACTACTTGGAGAAGGTCGAGGTGAAGTTGGAGACGCTTCGGGAGAAGCGCGACGACCTCCAGAGCGCCATCGGCGGCGTCGAGAGCGAAATCGAGGAGTTGGAACGCCTGCGCGACCGGCGCGACGACCTCGCCGAGCGCGTCGAGTCGCTGGAGTCGCTGCGCGACGAGGCCGCCGAACTGCAGGAGATGTACGGCGACCTCCGGGCCGAACTCCGCCAGCGCAACGTCGAGCAGTTGGAGGAGATGCTCAACGAGGTGTTCGACCTCGTCTACCAGAACGACTCGTACGCGCGCATCGAACTCGACGGCGAGTACGAACTCACGGTCTACCAGAAGGACGGCGAGACGCTCGACCCCGAACAGCTATCGGGCGGCGAGCGCGCGCTGTTCAACCTGAGCCTGCGGTGTGCCATCTACCGGTTGCTCTCGGAGGGCATCGAGGGAACCGCGCCGATGCCGCCGCTGATTCTGGACGAACCGACGGTCTTCCTCGATTCGGGCCACGTCTCGCAACTCGCCGAACTCGTCGCGTCGATGCGCGAGTTGGGCGTCGAGCAGATAGTCGTGGTGAGCCACGACGACGAACTCGTCGCGGCGGCCGACGACGTGGTGTGGGTCGAGAAGGACTCGGTGTCGAACCGCTCGACGGTCGAGCGCCGCGAAGCGGTGCTGAAAGCGGCCGACTGACGTTGATATAGGTTCCTTTTAGCAACGAAAATGTTTCTCTGCGGTCGGTAGAGATTGGTTACTCGCCGGTCAGCAGTGCGAGTCCCTCGTCCGCCCGGTCGGTGGTCGCGTAACCGCGCTCGCCCATTACGTCGGTCTCCTCGACCAGACCGGCGGCGCGGAACTCCGTGAGCAGACCGAGCAGGTCGCTCTCGCAGAGGTCGGTCGCCGAGAGCAGGTGTCTGACCGAGTGGGGACCACGCCGGGCGAGGTCCACCAGCAGGCCGAGCGCGCGCTCGTCGGGCGTCGCGGTCAGGACAGCGCGGGCGGGTTCCGGAACCGCGCGGGCCGCCGCGGTCAGCGGCGACTCCCCGGAGACGAGTTCGAGGTCGTCGCCGTCGCGGTAGCTCTCCTCGCCGGTCTCGGGGTCCCGGACCCTGCAGGCGTCGCTCGACTCCGCGAGTAACAAGAGTAGGTCTCCCGACTCGTCCCGGACGGTTCGCATGACCGTCCGTAGGTCCGGCGCGCGGTTAGTCCTTCTGGAGTTCCGCATCGTCGGCGACGGACGCGTCGGAGTCGTCGGCGTCGCCGGAGTCGTCTCCTCCGTCGTCGTCAGATTCGTCTCGGACGTTCCGGTAGCCGTGCCAACCGCGGAGGAACGCGAACGCGCCCACGGCGAACATCGCGCCGCCGACTCGCCAGCGCCCCTCGAACCCGGCGAGCATCAGGCCGAGGCTCATACCGAACAGCGCGACGTTGAAGACGATGACCAGCGACCAGAACTTCCGTTTGACCTCCGGGTCGGCGTCGTTGCTCGACGTGTCGGGGACTCGCGGCGGGTCGGGTCCGAGGTTCTCGGCCGGGTCGTCCGGGAGCAGGTCGGCCTCGGCCTGCGGCGGGTCCTCGGGGAGCAGTTCGGCTACCGGGTCCTCGCTGTCGTCCGGCGTCGAATCGTCGGGAGCCACTGTTCGAAAGTCGAAAGGGAACGAGGAAAAACGCTTCGTCCTCGTCGGTCGTCGAAGCGGTCGTCCCGGTCGTTGGATACCGGCTTCCCGGTCGCCGAACGCGGCCGTCGGGGAGTCGGAGAAGTCGGCGACGGTCGGTCGCCGGTCGTCAGATCTGCTCTTCGAGCGTGAGCGGTCGTCCCGCCTTCAACCACGCCAACGGATTGTCCGCGTCATAGAATACGACGCCGTCCTCCGTCTCGTAGGCCTCGATGGGTGCTTCCGTCTCCGCGGCCTCGGGAAGCGCCGCTTCCGCACGGTCCAGCTCGTCGCCAGGGTTGACGTGGTCGGACATAGGCGTCACCTCGTCCCGTGGTAAGTGTTAACACATTATATAGCTTTCCCTTAGACACCTCGTCGGGGTCGCAGAAGGGAGGGTTTTTAGCCGAATGCGCCAAAGTCGATTCACATGAGCGATTCGGGGTCTACGACACTTACCGACTTCTCCGACGGCGGCGGCGACGACCGCGACGTCGAGGCGGAGGCCCGCGCGGTCGCCGGTAGCGACCACCAACCCGCCGCCTCGGTCGTCGGCGACGACGACTGGCTTCCCGACGCCGACGGCGAGGTCGAACTCTCCGTCGTGCAGGTCGATTACACCGTCGAAGGGTCGGGCGACGACAAGGAACCGGTCGTCCACGTGTTCGGGCGCACGGACGACCAGCAGCTAGAACACGTCGAAGTCTACGATTTCGAGCCGTACTTCTACGCGCCGGCCGAGAACGTCGACGACGCGCGGATAGCGCAGTACGACGGGCTACTCACCTACCACGAGACCGACGAGAACGGCGACCCGTTCGAGTCCATCCGTGGCAATCGCCTCGTCAAGATAATCGGGCGAACGCCCCGAGACGTCGGACAGGTCCGCGACGAGTTCGACCACTACGAGGCGGACATCCTGTTCCCGAACCGCCTGCTCATCGACAAGGACATCAAGAGCGGCGTCAGGGTGCCCGAGCGCCGCGCTGACGACGGGAACATCCGCATCTCCCACGAGGAGATCGAACCCGTCGACGCGAACGTCACGCCGCGGGTGAACACCTTCGACATCGAAGTCGACGACAGGCAGGGGTTCCCCGAGGACGGCGAGGAGACCATCATCTGTCTCACCTCCCACGACTCCTACCGCGACGAGTACGTCAACTGGCTCTACCAGTCGCCGGCCGGCGTCGACGGTCCCGCGGCCCTGGCGGAGTACGACCCCATCGAGGACGACTTCGAGGCCGACGTTCGAGTGTTCGAGGAGGAGGAGGCGATGCTGGAGGCGTTCGTCGACTACGTCGAGGAGACGAACCCCGACATCCTCACGGGGTGGAACTTCGCCGACTTCGACGCGCCGTACCTCCTCGACCGGATGGAGCGACTCCAGAGTCCCAACCACGACTACGACCTCGACATCGACCGACTCTCACGGGTGAACGAGGTCTGGCGCTCGGACTGGAACGGCCCCGACGTCAAGGGCCGAGTCGTCTTCGACCTGCTGCGGGCGTACAAGAGCAACCAGCGGACAGAACTCGAATCCTACCGACTCGACGCGGTCGGCGAGGTCGAACTCGGCGTCGGCAAGGAGCGCTACAGCGGCGACATCGGCGACCTCTGGGAGGACGACCCCGAGCGCCTGCTGGAGTACAACCTTCGGGACGTCGAACTCTGCGTGGAACTCGACCGCAAGCAGGACATCGTCGCGTTCTTCGAGGAGGTCGCGTCGTTCGTCGGGTGCAAGCTAGAGGACGCGCCGACGGCCGGCGACGCCGTCGACATGTACGTCCTCCACAAGGCCCACGGGGAGTTCGCGCTCCCGTCCAAGGGGACCGTCGAGTCCGGCGAGGAGTTCGAGGGCGGTGCCGTCTTCGAACCCATCACGGGCGTCCGCGAGAACGTCTCGGTGCTGGACCTGAAGTCGCTGTACCCGATGTGCATGTGGACGGTCAACGCCTCGCCCGAGACCAAGGTCGACCCCGACGAGTTCGACGGCGAGACCTACCGCACGCCGACGGGCCAGCACTTCCGGAAGGAACCCGCCGGGATGATGCGGGAGATGATAGAGGAGTTGCTGGCCGAACGCGAGGAGAAGAAGCAACTGCGCGACCAGCACGACCCCGGAACCGAGGCCTACGAGCGCTACGACAACCAGCAGGCCTCCGTCAAGGTGGTCATGAACTCGCTGTACGGCGTCTCGGGGTGGGACCGGTTCCGCCTGTACGACAAGGACAACGCCGCGGCGGTCACGGCGACCGGACGCGAGGTCATCAACTACACCGAGGAGACGGTCAACGACTTCGACTACGAGGTCATCTACGGCGACACCGACTCGGTGATGCTGGAAATCGGCCGCGACGTCGAGAAAGAGGAGGCGATAGAGAACTCCTTCGAACTCGAAGAGCGAATCAACGAGTCGTACGACGACTTCGCGCGCGAGAACCTCGACGCCGAGGAACACCGCTTCCAAATCGAGTTCGAGAAGCTCTATCGGCGGTTCTTCCAAGCGGGCACGAAGAAACGCTACGCGGGCCACATCGTCTGGAAGGAGGGCAAGGACGTCGACGACATCGACATCACGGGCTTCGAGTACAAGCGGTCGGACATCGCGCCCATCACGAAGGAGGTCCAGAAGCGCGTCATCGACATGATCGTCCACGGCGAGGACCTCGACGACGTGAAGGAGTACGTCCACGGCGTCATCGAGGACTACCAGAGCGGCAACGTGAATCTGGACGACGTCGGCATCCCCGGCGGCATCGGCAAGCGACTCGACGCCTACGACACCGACACCGCGCAGGTCCGGGGCGCGAAGTACGCCAACCTGATGCTCGGGACGAACTTCCAACGGGGGAGCAAACCCAAGCGACTCTACTTGGAGGGCGTGCATCCGGACTTCTGGCAGCGGATGGAGAGCGAACAAGGCTTCGACCCGAGCGGAAACTCGAAGGAAGACCGCCTCTACAGGGAATTCAAGAAGGACCCCGACGTGGTCTGCTTCGAGTTCGCCGACCAAGTGCCCGACGAGTTCGAGGTCGATTGGGACAAGATGCTCGACAAGACCCTCCAAGGACCCATCGAACGCGTCCTCGAGGCCCTCGACATCTCGTGGGACGAGGTGAAATCCGGGCAGGAGCAGACCGGACTCGGCAGTTTCGTCTGAGTCGCGACTCCGACGCGACTCGTCCTCTCACGTGATAGCTTTTCCCATTCCGGAAAGATATTTTTCGGCGGCGCGAAACCATTTACGTGTGAATGCGAAAGCATTATGGGTCGCACAACCCTTTCTCCGAACGACTTAGGTGAACCTAACAATGGCAACGCTCGAACTCAAAAATCTACACGCAGAGGTCGTCGAAGCCGACGAGAAGATTCTCGACGGCGTCGACCTCCAAGTCAACTCGGGAGAAATTCACGCGCTGATGGGACCGAACGGGAGCGGCAAGTCCACCACAGCGAAAGTAATCGCCGGACACCCGGCCTACGAAGTCACCGAGGGCGAGGTCATCCTCACCCTCGACGACGAGGAGTACGGCGAGGAGATTCCCGAGGACAAACTCTCGTGGAACTTGCTCGACCTCGAACCGAACGAGCGCGCGGCGCTCGGCGTCTTCCTCGGCTTCCAGTATCCGGCCGAAATCGAGGGCGTCACGATGGTCAACTTCCTCCGACAGGCGCTCAACGCCAAACTCGACGAGCGCGAGGAACTCTTCGAGGACGAAGACGAGGAGGAAGCCGAGGCCGACGAGGAGGACGCGGGCTACGACACCAGCCCCATGGAAGGCCCCGCCGACGAGGGCGAGGTCGACGTCGCGGAGTTCCAGCAGATACTCTCCGAGAAGATGGAACTGCTCGACATGGACGAGAAGTTCGCCCAGCGCTACCTCAACGCGGGCTTCTCCGGCGGCGAGAAGAAGCAAAACGAAGTGCTTCAGGCCGCCATCCTCGAACCGTCCATCGCGGTCCTCGACGAGATCGACTCCGGTCTCGACATCGACCGCCTGCAGGACGTATCGAACGGCATCAACGCCCTGCGCGACGAGCAGGGAACCGGTATCCTCCAGATCACCCACTACCAGCGGATTCTCGACTACGTCGAGCCCGACCACGTTCACGTCATGCTCGACGGCGAAATCGCCATGAGCGGCGGCGCGGAACTCGCCGAGAAGCTGGAAGACAAGGGGTACGACTGGGTCCGAGAAGAAGTCTACGAGGCTGCGTAAGGTGATAGCATGAGTTCGGAACAAGACCAACTGAAAGAGACCAACACCGAGGAACGTTTCGCGTTCAAGAAAGAGGAGAGCGCGGCGGTCCGCTCGGACAAGGGACTGACCGAGGAGGTCGTCCGCCTCATCAGCGAGGACAAGGACGAACCCGAGTGGATGCTCGACCGGCGCCTCCGGGCGCTCGAACACTGGCAGAACATGCCGATGCCGACCGACTGGCCCGGCCAACCGGACCTCACGGAACTCGACGTCGAGGAAATCGTCCCCTACATCCGACCCGACGTGGATAAGCGCGAGGGCGCCGATAGCTGGGACGACCTGCCGGAAGACATTCAGGACACCTTCGAGAAACTCGGCATTCCGGAAGCCGAGCGAAAGGCGCTGTCGGGCGTGGGTGCCCAATACGAGTCCGAAGTCGTCTACCAGAACATGCAGGAGCAGTGGGAGGAGAAGGGCGTCGTGTTCTGCAACATGGACGAGGCCGTCCGCGAACACGAGGACCTCGTGAAGGAACACTTCATGACCTCCTGCGTGCCCCCGAGCGACAACAAGTTCGCCGCTCTCCACGGCGCAGTCTGGAGTGGCGGGAGCTTCGTCTACGTGCCCGAGGACGTGACCGTCGAGATGCCGGTGCAGGCTTACTTCCGCATGAACTCGGAAGGCATGGGCCAGTTCGAGCACACCCTCATCATCGCCGAGAAGGGTTCGGAGGTTCACTACATCGAAGGCTGCAGTGCGCCCAAGTACGGCAGTCACAACCTCCACTCCGGTGGCGTCGAGGTGTTCGTCGGCGAGGACGCCCACGTTCAGTACTCGACCGTGCAGAACTGGTCGAAGAACACGTTCAACCTCAACACCAAGCGCGCTATCGTCGAGAAGGGCGGCCGCATGGAGTGGGTATCGGGCAGCATGGGGTCGAAGGCCACCATGCTCTACCCCTGCACCATCCTGAAGGGTCGCGGCGCGAGCGCGAACAACATCACCATCGCGTTCGCGGGCGAAGGCCAGAACATCGACACCGGCGCGAAGGTCTACCACAACGCGCCCCACACAAAGTCGACCATCGAGTCGAAGTCCATCAGCAAAGACGGCGGCCGCACCAACTACCGCGGTCTCGTCCACATCTCGGAGGGTGCCGAACACTCCTCGACGTCGGTGGAGTGTGACGCGCTGATGTTCGACAACGAGAGTACGTCGGACACGATGCCGTACATGGAAATCGACGAGTCGAAGGTCGACGTGGCCCACGAGGCGACCGTCGGTAAAATCGGGGACGAAGACGTCTTCTACCTCCAGTCGCGCGGACTGGACGACGACGACGCCAAGCAGATGATCGTCTCCGGCTTCATCGAGCCGATTACGGAGGAACTGCCCATCGAGTACGCCGTCGAACTCAACCGACTCATCGAACTCGAAATGGAGGGGAGTCTCGGATGACTGCGACGCAGGTACACGAGACCATCTCGGAGGAGACGGTCCGCGAGATTTCCGACGAACTCGGGGAACCCGATTGGCTCCTCGAAACTCGCCTCGACGCCCTCGCGGCGCTCGAGGAGTTGGAGATGCCCGACGTGATTCGGACGCCGGGCCGCGACTGGACCAACCTCGACGCGCTCGACTACGAGAGCTTCGTCGACCCGCTGAACGCCGCCGAGGAGAAGGACCAAGTCGGTCCCGAGGACGCCGAGGTCCTGCCGCTCTCGGAGGCCGTCTCCGAGCGCGAGGACCTCCTGAAGGAACACTTCGGGTCGGTCATCGACCCCGAGGAGAACTACCTCACGGCGCTCTCGACGGCGCTGTTCAGCACCGGCACGCTGGTCTACGTCCCGAAGAACGTCGACGCCGAAGACGTGACCATCCGGACGACCCAGCACTCCCAGTCGCTGTTCAACTACACGCTGGTCGTCACCGAGCAGTCGAGTTCGGTGACGATTCTGGAGCGACAGGACACCGGCGAAGACGTCGACGGCGACCGCTACTACAGCGGCATCGTGGAGGTCGCCGCGGGCGAGAACAGCCACGTCCAGTACGGGTCGCTACAGGACCTCGACGAGGAGACGTACAACTACACGCTCAAGCGCGGCGAGGCCGACGACTACGCCACGGTCAACTGGGTCGAGGGCAACATCGGTTCGCGCCTCACGAAGTCCTCCGTCGAGACGAACCTCGACGGCGAGGGGTCCGAGACCAAGACGGTCGGCGCGTTCTTCGGTCACGACGACCAGCACTTCGACATCGCGGCCCGAGTCTGGCACAACACGGCCCACACGACCGCGGACCTCGTGACTCGCGGCGTGCTCGACGACGACGCGCGCTCGGTCTACGAGGGCGTCCAAGACGTCGGCCGTGACGCGTGGGACACCAACTCCTACCAGCGCGAGAACACCCTGATGCTGAGCGACGAGAGCGAGGCCGACGCGTCGCCGAAACTCATCATCAACAACCACGACACCGAGGCGAGCCACTCGGCCACCGTCGGCCAGATCGACGAGGAGGACATGTTCTACATGACCTCCCGCGGACTCGACGACGAGTCGGCCCGCAACATGCTGGTCGAAGGCTTCTTCGTCCCGGTGCTCGAGGAAGTCGAGGTCGAGGAGCTTCGCGGAGACCTCGAAACCCGCGTGCGGGAACGACTCCACGAGTAGCCGCTCGGTTCCGGTTTCTACGGTCTCTCTCCGTTTCTGCGTTTTCCGACGTTCGGTGATTCGGTCCGACGCCACCGCACGAGTAGGTTTCCGGACCAAATGTGTTAAGTCGCCCAACTCCCGACTGTGTATCAATGATAGCGGTATCGAAGCACAGTTACGGGTGGTCGGGATGACGGTCAACGACCGGGTCTCGACCGACAACCAACTCGCCCGCCTGCTCCAGATCGGCATCGTATTGGAGGAGGTCGTCGAGGTCCGCGCGGCGCGTCACTACGAGACGCTCTCGCCCGACGAGCGCGACGCGGACGTCGAGGAACTGCTGGAGGAGGCCCGCGAGGAGTCGGCGGACCACCGTCACCGACTGGAGGGTCTCATCGATCAGTTGAACGCCGAAGCGGTGCCGCTCGAAGAGGTTCAGACGCTGGTGGAAGCCCGCTACGCCCAGACCGGTCCCGAGGGCTTCGACGGCGTCCTCTACGACCAACTCCACGGCGAGGAGACCGCGTACAAGTTCTACGACGACCTCATCGAAGCCGTCGAGGCCAGCGACACCGACTACGCGCTCGACCGCGAGGAACTGCTCGCTACCCTGAAGGCGATACGCGAGGAAGAGGCCGAAGGAGTCGAGGAAGTGACAAAAATCATGGAGGCCCGAGAATGAACACGGCAGACCAGTATCTGAAGGCGATATATCTCGTGCAACGGATGGAGAACGGGCCGGCGTCGACCGGCGCCCTCGCCGACCGCCTCGACGTGAGTCCCGCGAGCGTCAACGAGATGATCGGAAAGCTTCAGGACAAGGGCCTCGCCGACCACGAGAAGTACAAGGGCGTCTCGCTGACCGACGAAGGCATCGAGCAGGCCCGCGAGGCGCTCCAGACCTACTGCATCATCGAGCGCTTCCTCCACAACGTCCTCGAAGTCGAGGAGTTCCCGAGCGAAGCGAAGGCCTTAGAGAGCGTCATCGACGAGACCGTCGCGGAGCGACTCGACACCATCATCGACCGCGAACCGCAGTGTCCCGACTGCTTCGACGCCGAGGCCGACATGTGCGCCGAACTGGTCGGCGAAGGCGAAGCCGACTGAATTTGCGGGGGCTTGCCGGGGCTTTTCGATTTTATTGTTCTTTCGGAGTACGAACGTTAAAGTCGATATAGTCACAAATCCCGAGAATGGACTGTCCGACGTGTGAAGATTCGTTCGATTCCCGGCAAGGAACCCGAATCCACCATAGCCATGCGCACGGCGAGAAACTCCCGAACCGGACGTGTAACGGTTGTGGTACCGACTTCTACGACCCGAAATCCCGACTGGAGTACTGCGGCGACTGCGACCCGAACGCCGGGGAGAACAACGGAAACTGGAGGGACGCGAGAGAAACCGGAGCGTGCCGGTGTTGTGGCGCCGAGTTTCGGTACTATCCGTCCGACAAAGACGGCACGTACTGTTCAGGTTGTATGGAGGATGCCACCGGCTTACTCCCAGAAAACCCAGCGACCAAAAGTCGAGTCTCTGTCTCGTGTACGCAGTGCGATGCGGACATCGAAGCACGACCTGCTCGCGTCGAAAACAGAAAACGCGGTGTTTTCTGTAACCTCGACTGCTACGGGTCGTGGCTCTCGGAAAACGTCGTCAGCGAAGACCACCATCAGTGGGAGGGTGGTGAACTCGATTACGGCGAGAAGTGGTGGCGCGTTCGACGTGAAGCGTTAGACAGAGACGACTACTCCTGTCAAAACTGCGGAGAAACCGCCGAAGAAATCGGCCGGAATCCGGACGTCCATCACATCAAACGGGTTCGTAATTTCGATTGTCCACAGGAGGCACACGCGTTAGAAAACGTGGTTACGCTCTGTCGAAGCTGTCATCGGAACGTGGAAGCGGGAAACGTTAGCGTGCCAGCAACGTCGGCCGAAAAGTAACACTATTGTACGAGGAAAGACTACGACTCGATGCGCTCTTACGAGCGCGAAGTCCCGTGGTGTAGTGGCCAATCATATGGGCCTTTGGACGTAGCGAGTTACGGGTCGTTACGGAAGACAGCCTATGACGGCGGTTCGAATCCGCCCGGGACTATACCCAAAACGGTACGAATCCTCTTTTTCGTGGCAACATTTGCAGCGAGCCGGCGCTCCAGAGTACCAGTCGAAGCCATTTGTTCAGTAACTTTCTGACCCACCGCGAGACCAATTTACAAGCATGGGTGACCCTTCTGTACACAAGTACATAAGCTCCTATAGTGGTTAGAAGTTGTTAGTCTGTGGACAGCCAGCCTTGTAGTGTCTTATCACCCCAGAACACGTTAGATGCATGGGAGAGAGCAAGGTATTTTTCTGACTGAATTAAGAATGCGTACACCCATTCACCACTTTGGTTCTTCCACGCGATCTTTTCGGCACTTTCGACAGTCATGCCGTTTGAGCGTGTTCCTTCGTGGTTGACATTACTCTGGTTCAAAAGTTTGTCCCGTGCTTTGCGTGCTGCCGAGGAGGAGTCGTACTGTTTGAAGACTTCAATTGACCCGACTCCCCATTCTTGCATCAAATCTTCGTTTTTGTCCGTCAATGAGCCGGCAAGAATTGTGTTAGCAGTATCTACTGGGAGTGGTTGAACCATCTCTTTTCCATTGGCGACTTTCTTTTCGGCCTCTATCATTTTTTCTTTTCTGTAGAGTGTCGCTCCCGTTGACGGTGAAGAGACAAACGAAAGGTAGACGTATGGGGTGAATTTCGTCATACGTGGCTTTTCTTGACAGCATGCTCCCATGTCGATGTCTGGGTGTTCAGCCGCCATGGTGTATTGCCGCCACGTTATCTTGTTACTCGGAATGTTTGGTTTGAAGCCATAGCGACTCTTCTTCACTGCATATTTTTTGAGGAGTGTGGCGATTCTGTCGGTCTCATTATATTTGGCATATTGCTTCAACTTTTTCAACACGCCTTGTCTACGTTGGCGTCGTTTCTTGAACGCTGATTGCAATCGACTACGGTCTACACTGTAGTATTTTGGAACGGTACGAAGGATGAGCTGTTCTGCTTTGCGGACAGTCTGCTCAAGTTTCTCAAATTTGCTTGGAGAGACTTCGGATGCCGTTTGAAGTGCATAGTAGTTGTCTCCGATGGTAGTAATCAGTGACGTGAGCTCTTGTTTGAACGATGGAAATTCATGTGTAATCCATCTGCCGGTTGTGTAGAACATCGAAGGTTTTTGTGCGGGGTTGGGAGACGATTGTACGCGACCAGCGGCTGACGAGTTCTGTAAAAGGGCCGATCCACCAATAGTTGGGAGTGTGCCGAGGAATTTTCTCCGTTTCATGTTCCGTCGAATCGACAACAGGACATACAAAATACATTATTGAACCATCCTTATGGGTCGGGAATTGATGGAACTCTCATTCGGCCAAAAGATGAAGCGTATGCGACGGCGAAAGTGTCAATATAGGGTGGAGACCCACAAACCGTGAGCGTTGAATAGGGACACCCCAGGCATAATCCGAAATATTCGTCCACGATTTTCCGGAGTATACACAAGCAATAGGACAAAGTTGAGAAGAGTTCGGTCCGCGGCGACCTCTCGAAGGCCGAGGCGGTCTTCGAACCGCTGATCGAGAGCGCGACGCCGATAGCCGACTTCAGCGGTCCGACGGCGTTCGTCGAGTTGCAGTCGATGTTGGACGAAGACTACCCGGACGGGCTACGGTACTACTGGAAGTCGATATACCTCTCGGAACTGACCGACGAGGTCGTCGACCTCGTGGTTCGCTACAACGAGTCGGCCCCCTCGAAGTTATCGACGGTCGACATCTGGCACCTCGGCGACGCCGTCAGCGACGTTCCGCAGGACTCGACCGCGTTCTGGCACCGGGACAAACCGTACATGATGGCGTTCGAGGCTAACTGGGAGAACGCGGAAGACGACGACGCGAACGTCGAGTGGGCGCGCGAGGGAATCAGCGAGGCGGAGTCGCTGTCGATCGCGTCGGGCCGGTACGGCAACTTCCCGGGTCTCTCCGAGGACCCGGCGACATTGCTGTTCGGTGACAACTACGAACGCTTGGTCGAGGTGAAGACGGAGTACGACCCGGAGAACCTGTTCCACGTCAACCAGAACATCGCGCCGCGAGACGGTGACGCCTGAGTCGGGGACGAGACCCATCCGGGACTACTCCCCGCCGTAGCGATGGTACTCCCGGCCAGACTCCTCCGGTGGCGAACAAGTCTCGGGAGTCGCAGTAATCTATTTCCTGTTTAACGTTGACTAGGCACAACCCATGTCCAGCCCCGTAACCCTCTCCGTCGGACTCCTGTTGGTCGCGTGGGGGTTCGCGGACTACCTCTTTCCGCAGACGGTCCTTCGGGTCCAGTCGGGCCTCCTGAACGTCCCGTCGGAACCGAACGACGACTTCGCCGACCACAAGCGCCGGGTCGGACTCGTCTGCATCCTCGCCGGAATCGTCACGCTCGTCCTGACCGCGGACTGACGGCCCTTACTCGACTACAAAGACTCTTTACCTCCGCCGGGTGTTTCCACTCCGGAAGTAACAGAACAGATAACTTCGTCAGACGGTGTATAACAAACTCGCTATGAGTCGACGGACCACTCGATGGTCCCCACCGGCACGTATCGAGAGCCAGTCCGCCCCGACGTCGGAGAGCGATGGAACTGACGTGGCTGATACCGGCATCGGTACTCCTCGTCGGCGTCGGGTACGTCACCGTCCGCCGCGCCCCGCGGCCGCGGTTCGTCAACTGGACCCTGCTCGGCGCGTCGCTGTTCGCGCTCGCCACCCGCGACCTGTTCCGGTCCCGCGAGCGGGGTCAGTCCGCACCCGCCGCGCGAGAGTCGGCGACCGAGACCGCGAACCGCCAGTCGGCGACTCGACAACCCGCGAACCGGCGGCCTGCGAACAGGCGACCGGACCGCGACGACGACCCCCAGCGGACGCCGCTGTTCGTGCGACTCCGGCGGCGGGTCGCCGGTTGGCTCAACTGACGACGTTCGACCGGCCTCGTTCCGCCCGCATTGGCGCTCTGCTCGCTCCCGCTCCGATACGAGACAAGTAGCCGCGCGTTTCCGCCAGCCAATCGATTAAGCCGCTGGGTCGCCTCTGGCCGGACGTGACCGAGCAACGCTACCTTCCCGACGCCGACGGCGTGACCGAGTTCGAGGCGACCGCGAGCGAGGTGGCCGACGACTTCCTCGTCCTCGACGGGACCTACTTCTACCCCGAGGGCGGCGGGCAACCGGCCGACCGCGGCGAACTCGCGTGGGACGGCGGGTCGGCCACGGTGACGACGGTCCGGAAGAACCACGGCGACGTGCGCCACTACGTCGAGGAAATCGAGGGCGACCGCCCCGAAGTCGGCGACGCGGTAGAGGGACGAATCGACGCCGAACGCCGCGAGGCCCACCGCCGGATGCACACCGCCCAGCACGTCGTCTCGCGCGTGGTCTTGGACGAGTACGGCGCGGAGACCGCGGGCAACCAGATTCACGCCGACCGCTCGCGCATCGACTTCGAACCCGCCGACTTCTCCGAGGCGGACGTGGCCGAAATCGAGCGCCTGTCGAACGAGGCCATCGAGCGCGACCTCCGGGTCAGCAAGGCCGAGCGCCCGCGAGAGGAGGTCGAGGAGCGCACCGAGGAGGGCCGGGCCCTGCTGAACCTCATCCCCGACCACGTCGACCCGCTCCGCGTGGTCGAAATCGAGGGCTTCGACTACTGCCCCTGCGGCGGCACGCACGTCGATAGCCTCGGCGACGTCGGGCGCGTGGAGATAACGAACCGTGAGTCGAAGGGCGAGGCGACCGAGCGCATCGAGTTCGTCCTGAGGGATTAACTACCGCGCGTCACAGACGCGCGCCGACGCCGAGGCGAGCGGTTCGAGGCGTCCGCGCGAGGTGTCAGCGACCTGCCGAAGTCGGTCGTTCGGTCGCCCGAATCGAGCGACGGGCGTTCCGGACGAACGCGCAGAAACGGCCGAACAGTTCTGAGTGTCGTCGTCGTAAGTCTAAAGAGTCAATCATTCGTTTATACGAGTAAGAATGAGTACGGACATCTGCGAATCGAGGTGGTTCTGTGGGAGTCGAAATTAAGGAGTCGCCCGTCACGGAGGCCGAGTTCGAGGAGATGAAGGACTTCGTCTACGAGTATCTCGCCGCCAGCGTCGAGAACGAGGACGGCGGCGGTCGGATGCGCTGGTACCCGTGGCACTCCGCCGAGTACCGGTTCAACCACATCCTCAACGTGGTGGACCTCGCGGGCACCATCGCCGAGAAGGAGGGCGCGAACGTCGACGTGGCCCGCGTCGCGGCGCTGTTCCACGACATCGCCAAACTCGACGCCGACCAAGAGGTCCACGCCGAGGAGGGCGCGCGCATCGCCCGGAAGTACCTCGAAACTCACGGCGACTTCCCGGAATCGTTCATCGAAGAGGTGTGCAAAGCCGTCGAGAACCACTCGTATCAGGGCGACCTGACAGACCTGCCCAAGGAGACTCAGTGTCTCATCGAGGCCGACCTGCTCGACAAGGTGGGCGCGAACGGCACCGCCCTCATGCTCCTGCGGATGGGCTACGAGGCCCGGACCCACATGGACGCCGCCGAGATGGTCGACCGGGTGATGGAGCGTGGCAAGGACGCCGCCAATCGCGTCCAGAGTGACGCCGCGGAGGGCATCGCTCACAAGCGCCTCAAGCGCGTCAAGTGGTTCCGCGAGTGGCTCGAGGGCGAGGTCCCGGAGATGGACCACGAGGAGTCCACGGACCGTCGGACACAACGACGGCCATAGCGGCGTTCGTGGACGAGTGCGGCCGGTCTTCCGGTCGGAGCTATCGCTGAAACCGGTACCGAGATAATAGTTCTATCGCTTACAGAAACGAGCGACCGGAAACAGCCTTGAGTCCGGCGCTCGACGGAACGACCGATGACCGAGACGCTCCCCGACATCGGCATCGGGACCTACGAGATCACCGACCCCGAGACGTGCGCCGCGAGCGTCGAGACCGCGCTGAACTGCGGGTACCGCCACGTCGACACCGCCGAGATGTACGACAACGAGGTCGCGGTCGGCGAGGGCATCGCCGCGGCCGACGCGGACCGCGACGACGTGTTCGTCTCGACGAAGATTCACTCGCGAAACCTCGGCTACGACGACGTGCTCGAACACGCCCGCGGGTGCTGTGACCGACTCGGCGTCGACTCGCTCGATCTCCTCTACGTCCACTGGCCGATTCGAACCTACGACCCCGACGAAACGCTCGCGGCGTTCGACCGACTCCACGACGAGGGCGTGATTCGCCACGTCGGCCTCTCGAACTTCACGCCGGACCTCCTCGAAGACGCGCTCGACCGCCTCGACGCGCCGCTGTTCGCTCACCAAGTCGAGTGCCACCCCCTGCTCCAGCAGGCGGAACTCCGGTCGCTCGCGCGGGAACGCGGCCACACGCTGGTCGCGTACTCGCCGCTGGCCAAGGGAACCGTGACCGAAGTGCCCGAACTCGTCGCCGTCGCCGACGAGAGGGACGCGACGCCCGCGCAAGTCAGTCTCGCGTGGCTTCTGTCGAAGGAGAACGTCGCCGTCATCCCGAAGGCCTCGTCGGAAGCCCACGTTCGGGAGAACTTCGAGGCCCGGAAACTGGACCTCACCGACGACGAGGTGGCGCGAATCGACGCCATCGAACGAGAGGCGCGGCAGGTCGACTTCGAGGCGGCCCCGTGGAACTGACCCTCGCGGTCACGCCAGAACCCCGGCCGCCTTCGAGAGAAACGAGAGGCCGGCCAGCGCGAGCACCGCCGCGCTCAGGTAGGCGACGACCGGCGCGAAGGCGTCCACGCGCCGCCCGACCGTGACCAGCGCGGCCGGGAAGCCGGTTATCCAGAGCGCGATACCGCCGAAGAACCCGACCACGATTATCGGACTCCCGGTCGAGACGGTCAGGCCGCCGAGCGCGTCGGGCGCGAACGTTCCGGGGTCGAGCAGGCCGACGCCCGCCGTGAGCCACCAGAGAATCTGGTAGGGGTTGGTCAGCGCCAGCACGAACGCCTTCCGGAAGCCCTTGCTGTCCTCGTCCTCCGCGAGTCCGCGCCCGTCGGTCGCGGCGTCGCCGCCGAACGCGGCGTTGGCGTCGCTCGCCGCGCCGTAGGCGAAGTAGAGCATCAGGAGGCCGCCGACGGCGAACAGCACCCGCTGGACGACCGGCACGTCGCGGACCACGGCGACGACGCCGAACAGCGCCAGCACGAAGAAGCAGGCGTCGGCCGACATCGCGCCGAGGCCCGCGCGCAACCCCGACCCCCACCCGCGGAGGACGCTCTCCTCGGCGATGATGGCGTTCATCGGACCCGGTGGGGCCGCCAGCGAGAGGCCGAGGGCGACGCCCGCGAGTCCGGAGACGACGGCGTTCGACATTCGATAGGGAGGTTCGTCGCGGACGAGAAAAAACTGTCTCTCCGTCAGGCCTCGACGCCTTCGCCGTTGTCGCCGTTCTCGGTCCCGCCGCTGCCGTCCGCGGGCCGGACCCGGATGGAGCGCGCGACGTTCTCGGGGAGACTCTGCTCGCGGTCGCCGTCGGCGTCGAACCGGACCGTCACCATCCCGAACGGGGCCACGTCCACGACGACGAGTTCGGTCTCGGGCGCGATGCCGGCGTCCGCGAGGTAGCGCAGTTCCTCCTCGTCGCGGTCGCTCACCCGCGCGACGACGAGTCTGTCGCCGGGGCCGTGGTCCGAGAGCGGGGCGGTGTCGTCGGCCTCGGGCGGCGTGAGGTCGGCGCTCGGAATGGGGTCGCCGTGGGGGTCCACCTCGGGGTCGCCCAGCGCCTCGGCGACGCGCTGTTCGAACTCCTCGCTGATGTGGTGTTCGAGCGTGTCGGCCTCCTCGTGGACTTCGCTCCACGAGTAGTCGAGGTGTTCGGTCAGGTAGGATTCGAGCAGGCGGTGGTGGCGCAGCACTTCGAGCGCCACGGTCTCGCCCTCGGCGGAGAGTTCGACCCCCTTGTACTTCTCGCGCTCGACCAGCCCTCTCTCTTCGAGTTTCTCGACCATGCTGGTCACGGTCGGGGGCGTCACGTCCAGATACTCGGCGATGGCGGAGGTGGCGACGGGACCCTCCTCGTCCTGCTGGAGGGCGTATATCGCTTTGAGGTAGTCTTCCATCACGTCGCTCAACATCACTTACACCGATTAGATTCGTCTAAAACTTATATTTGTCTCAGGCGGGCCCCGTACGCGTCGGCGGCGAGTCGAATCCCGCGCGCGAAACTCGGTTCGGGGACGATGTCGCCCTCGCGATTACGGAGTCCGTGTCGGCCGACAGGCACCGAAAACGGCGTCTCGCGCCGGCCGTACCCCGAGGCTACCGTGCGTTAGCGCGAGACCAACGCTCGGTTCACGGGCCGTTTAGACGGTTTATAACTAACTAACCGGGACACGTCGGAGGGGATATGTCGCGAGCAGCAACGAGTATCGAGTGTCCGAACTGCGACGACGGGGCCGTCGAGTTGGTCGCGGACGGCGGCGACTCCGACCCCCAGTTTCGGGACGCCGACCGCCTCACCGGAACGACGACGGACTGTAGCAGTTGCGGCGACGAGTTCGAAGTGTACTTCTACTGACGACGGTTCCCCGTTTTCTCCGGTTTCTGGTCTCCGCGTTCCCCGGTTTTCCAGTGCTTCGGTCTCTACGTTCCTCGGCCTCGCAGCCCTCAATCTCTACGTTCCTCGGCTCACGGTCCCCGTTCCTTCGGCCCGGACGTTCCACTTCCCATGCGCCCGATTCTCTCGCGTCCGGGCGGGCTTATCTCCGAGTAGTCGAGACGTATTCGCACGTAGACCGGCTGTACTCCCTCGTAGACGCCGAATAGTAATGTCCGGGTCCGGCGTAGCGACCGACAGGATGTCTGAGTCCGAGACGAGCGAACGTATCACCGCTCACTTCCACGAGGGGAGCCTCGAACTCCGGTCGAAGGAGTCGCCGGACGCGTGGATAATCGCCGAGGACCCCGTGAGCGTCGAACAGTAGCTAAACGCCCTTGCTCATCAGGTGACTGCGGAGGACGTCGTCGTCCTTGTTGCCCGCGCCGGTGTTGAGAAGGACGACAGTGTCGTCGTCGTCGAACTCGCCGCGGCGCGCGAGTTCCCACGCTCCGCTGGCGGCCGCCGCGCAGGTCGCGCCCATCTCCAGTCCCTCCTGCTGGGCGACCGCGACCGCGCTGTCGAGGATGTCCTCGTCGCTGGTCGCGACCGCGCCGCCGTCGCTCTCGCGGAGGGCGTCCAGAATCAGGGGACTCGCGCCGGGGTCGGGAATCTCGATGCCGCCGCAGATGGTGTCGGGGGTCTCCCAGACCTCGTGGACGTCTTTCCCTTCCTCGAACGCCTCCACGACGGGCGCACACCCCGACGACTGGGCCGCGTACATCGAGGGAATCTCGTCGGTCAGGCCCAGTTCCCGCAACTCCTTGGCGCCCTTGTGCATCCCGACGAGACCCACGCCGCCGCCGGTCGGGTAGACCACGGCGTCGGGCACCTCCCAGTCGTTCTGCTCGACCAGTTCGTAGAGCATCGTCTTCTTGCCCTCGTGGCGGTAGGGCGTCACGAACGTCTTGACCGAGTACCAGTCGTCGTGTTCCTCCATCGCGTCGGCGTAGGCCGCGCCCGCGTCGCCGATGCGCCCCTCTACCACGGTCATGTCGCCGCCGTGGACGTTGACCATCGCCTTGTTGGTGAACCCGGCCCGCGAGGGCAGGAAGACGTGCGACTGGAGGTCGGCGCGGGCGGCGTAGGCCGCGGCGGACTGCCCGGCGTTGCCCGCGGAGTTGAGCGCCACGTCGGTCGCGCCGTGCTGGACGGCCGCCGTAATCGCGGCGGTCTGGCCGCGGTCCTTGAACGTCCCGGTCGGGTTCCGGCCCTCGTCCTTGAACAGGACGCGGCCGACGCCCATCTCGTCGGCGAGTTTCGGGCACTCGACCAACTGGGTCGCGCCCTCGTCCATCGAGACGGCGGCCTCCCGGGGGAACGGCAGGAGTTCCTCGTAGCGCCACATCGAGTCGAACCGGCGGGATTCGAGGTCCTCGCGCGTCAGGTCGACGTCCTCGTAGTCGTACTCGGGGTCCAGAATCCCGCCGCACTCGGGACAGCGGTGGGTCGTCTCCTCGGCGTCGAACGTCTCGCCGCAGTCGACACACGTCAGGCCGACGAACGCGTCGGTGGTCTCCATGGTCGGCCGTTCGGAGTCGAGCGACAAATCCCTGCCCCTTCGCGGTAGGCGATTCGGGTCCGGAGTCGGTTGTCACCTCGTGTCAAACAGTCGGAAGAGATTTGCAATCCGTCCGACATCGACGAGTATGGTACGAGACGAGCGGTTGCCCGAACCCGACGCCGAGGCGGTCGCTGGGGCCGCGCGGGCCGCCTGCGGGCGCGCCGTCGCCGAGGTGACACCGGTCTCGAAGGGCATCAACGCCATCTACCGAATCGACTTCGCCGACGGCGACGCGGCCGTCCTCAAGGCCGCGACGTTCAACACCACCGCCGAACTCCGACCGGAACCGTACCTCCTCGAAACGCTCCGCGACGAGACCGCGCTTCCCCTCCCCGAGGTGCTGGCGATAGCCGAGGACGGCGGACCGCTGGGCGTCTTCCACTTTCTGCTCGACTACCGAGAGGGTCGCCAGATTCGGGACCTCGACGGACTCTCGTGGTCCGAGCGAGAGCGTCTGGTCCGCGCGGTCGGTCGCCACCTCGCGCGACTCCACGAGTTCCGACTCGCCGAGACCGGGGCGCCGGTAGCGGCCGACCTCGGCGCCGACGACTGCGGTCCGCTCCGGATGACCGACCCCGGAGACGGGGCGACTCCCACCTTCACGACCGGGGACGGCGTCGATTCGTGGGGCGAGGTGTTCGCGTCGCTGGCCGACCACCCCGTCTCGCTGGTCGAGCAAGTCCAGTGCGGCGACGACCCCGGCCGGTTCGCCGACCTCGTGCCCGAAATCGTCGCGGCGTTCGACGGCGTGGCCGACGACGTTCGGGACCCGGCGTCGCCGACGGTCCTCCACCGCGACTTCCACCTCGACAACCTCGTCCTCGCCCCGGAGGCGGACGCCGACGGTGGGGTCGGTATCCGTTCGGTACTGGACTTCGGCGACCCCTACGTCGGCGACTACCGATTGGACCTCGCGTTCGCGGAAGACGCCGTGGTTCGGGTCCAGTTGCCCACCGCCGACCGGGCGGCCGACCTCGCGGGACTGCTCCGGCGGAGTTACGCCCGCGAGCGAGGCATCGACCCGAGCGAAATCGTGACTCGGGAGTATCACTACTACCTGCTGGTCCAGCGGTGCCGGTGGATGGCCGTCGCGGTGGACTGGGACGCGTGCGACGACCCGGCGGCCGTCGAGCGCGCCTATCGGTCGTTCGTCCGGGAGCGACTGGCCGAAATCGAGTAGCGCACCGGGGAGAAGTATCGAGTAGAGCAATCTATACCTGTGTTTAAAGATGGAGTATATTTCCATAACTAGTGTATTGATTTCTCTACTGGGCCGCGAATACGCACCGCCGCGGCCGACCGGAGCGCCGAAACCGGCGGGCGAGACGGGGAACTCGCTCGATACCGGGGTACCCGTGACCGTGGTTCGGTACGGCGCTCCGTCGGCGTCTCCGAGAGCGCCGATAGTAGGACGTATTTAACACGTCTCCGTCTGTATCGAAGAACGTGACCCGAACCGAAGCCGTCGACGAGGCCGCCTTCTCCGGACTCGCTGGCGCGGCGCTCCTCGCCGGCGGGAGTTTCGTCGCCTCGAGCATCTTCGAAGCCGCTGGACCGTGGCTCGGCGCCGTCCCGGCGCTGCTGGTGTGGGGCGTGAGCGTCTACTACGCCGTGAAGCAGTTCGCCCACGGCATCTACACCGTCGTCGCGGACGCGAGTTCCCGGTAGCGGTCCGGCGAGCGGTCACGCCGTGAACGGAGTCTCGGCTTCGGCACTGCACTCGGGACAGCGCACGACCGTCTCGCTCCCCTCCCCGAGCGCGACCCGCATCTCGGCCCCGCAGTCGGGACACCCCCGCGGGACGTTCGCGGTTTCGCAGTCCGGGCAGTCGAGAGTCACTCCGTCCGGGCCCGCCTCGGGATGCAGGTAGCCGTGACCGCATTCGGGACAGTCGAGGGGAACTCGCACGTCGTCGCTGTCGCGGGGCGCTCCGAGCGCGAGCGCCACGAGGTCGGCGTCGCCACCGGAAGACTCGCTCCGCTCGGCCTCCGAGTCGTCCGAGCGTGGCTCGGAGACGGCGTTCCGCCCGGACTGGTACTCGCCGGGCGCGAACCGGACGGCCTCGCCCGCTCGGACCGCGACCTCGCCGGCGTCCTCGCGGTCCGGTCCGAGTCGCTCGAAGGTCGCCGTCCCGGCGAGGACGACGAACACCTCCTCTTGGTCGCCGTGGGCGTGGAGGCCGCTGGGGAACTCCTGCCCGGGCGGAATGCGGTAACGGTTGAGTGCGAGACCGGTCGCGTCGAGCGGGTCCGAGAGCCTTCGGGCCTCCCCGCCGCCGAGGTCCTCGGGTTCCGCGTCGGCGATGGCGGCTTTCTCCATAGTGGGACCTCGGCGACCGGCGATAAATCGTTTCGGTGGCGACCGGTCGGACCGCCTGTCCGCCGGGGCCCCGCGAACGCCCAGTAGACGCCCGCCGTCCCCGACGAGCAGGCCCGTCGCGGTGCCACAACCGTCTTGGCCGAACGGGGCGACGTTCCGACGAATGGCACTGCTCGGCACCGACCGGCGGGTGTTGACCCTCGCGTTCGCCCGCATGATAGACGCGGTCGGCAACTCGTTTCTGATCGTCGTCCTCCCGCAGTTCCTGGACGAAGTCGTCCTCGACGTGCCGGGCGGTGGCGGCCGACTCCTCGGCGTGGCGGTCGCTCAGTCGGTCCTCATCGGGGTCGCGCTCTCGCTGTTCGGCTTCCTCAACAGCTTCGGTCAGCCGTTCGCCGGTCGGCTCTCGGACCGGACCGGCAAGCGCAAGGCGTTCATCCTCGTGGGACTCGCGCTGCTCGGGGTCGCGAGCGGGGCCTACGTCTTCGCCGACAGTTACGCCGCGGTCCTCGGTCTCCGGATGTTACAGGGCGTCGGCGCGGCGCTGGCCATCCCCGCGACGGTCGCGCTGGTCAACGAACTCGCGACCGACGCGACCCGCGGGGGCAACTTCGGCGTGTTCAACACCTTCCGGCTGATAGGGTTCGGGTTCGGCCCGCTGGTGGCCGGATTCCTCGTCGAGTTGGGGCCGTACGCGACGCCCGCGGGGACCGTCTCCGGTTTCACGGCGGCGTTCGGCGTAGCGGCCCTCGGCGCGGCGACGAGTTTCGGCCTCGTCGCGGCGTTCGTCTCGGACCCCGAGCGGACGAAGGCCCGGGCGGGCGACGAACTCGGAGTCTCGGTCACCGACCCCGAGGACCGGGGCCTCGACCCCGTCTTCACCCTCGGTCTGGCGACGCTGTTCATGGCCATCGGCATCGGCCTGTTCGCCACCTTGGAACCGCAACTCTCCGAGCGTCTCCGGCAGGGGTCGGTCCTCTTCGGTCTGGAGTTCGCCGCGGTCGTCATCGCCAACGTCGTCTTTCAGGTGCCGGTCGGCCGGGCCAGCGACACCTACGGGCGACGGCCCTTCCTCGTCGCGGGGTTCGTCCTGTTGGTGCCCTCCCTGCTGGTGCAGGGGTTCGTGACGACGCCCGCCGGGATGGTCGCCGCCCGGTTCGTGCAGGGGGTCGCGGTGGCGATGGTGTTCGCGCCGTCGCTCGCGCTGGCGGGCGACTTGGCGAAGGAGGGCGAGTCGGGGACGAAGCTCTCCATTCTGACGATGGCGTTCGGCCTCGGGACCGCCATCGGCCCGCTCTCCTCGGGCTTTCTCGTGACCTTCGGGTTCGTCTGGCCCTTCGCGTTCGGCAGTGCGCTGGCGGCCGTGGGACTGGTGCTGGTCTACACGCAGGTCGAGGAGACGGTTCCGGAGGCCGAGGAAATCGCCGCGCCCGCGCCCCAAGACTGAGCGAGCGTCGGACGGGCGCGTCAGGCCACGAACCTGAGGAGTGCGAGACCGCCGCCGACCAGTAGCCACGCGAACACAAGCAGGTTCCCGGCCGACGTTCCGACCCACGCGAGAGCGAGCAGGCCCCCGACAGCCAACAGGAAGGCGCCGGCCGCGACGACCCGGTTCACCCGCCGGAAGAACCGGGCGCGCTCGGCGGTCTCGGGGTCGACGGGCGGAACGGCGGCGAGTCCCGTCTCGAAGGCCGACCGACCGCGTTCGACGACCCCGGTCGGAATCGCGTAGAAGCCCTGTATCGTCGTCCGGTCCTCGACGCCGGGCGCGACCGAGAGCCAGCAGACCGCGAACGGACCGACCGAGACCCGCCGCACCGACGCGAGCGCCCGGAGGTCCACCTCGCGCCACTCGCGGTACCGCGGCGTCGCGAGCGTCAGTTCGTCGGCGTCGAGTCGGCCCTCGGAACTCAGGAACTCGCCGAGCGCCGAGCAACCCGCGGCGAGGAGCAACGTCCCGAGCCACCGCGAGTCCTCCGAGAACGCCCCGGTCGCGCCGGACCCGAGCGCGACCAACGCCGTTCCGACGACGAGCGTAACCAGTAGCGGCCACCGCCACTGCTGGTCGCGAGTCCACGTCAGTAACGTGGCGCCGGGACCGCTCCGGGACCGGTCGGCCGCGGCCCGGACGACAGCGTAGCCCCAGACCACGCGACCGACGGCGAGGAGGGCGAACACGGCGAGGAGTCCCGGCGCCCACGGGTCGCCGGCGAGCGCCGCCGGAAGCGTCTCGGCGGCCACCGAGAACAGTATCGAGACGACCGCACCGCCGAGCAGCCCCTCGGCGAGGTAGAACAGGACTCGAACCGCCCGCGAGTCGGCCGGGCCGACCGACCACGAGAGGCTTCCCGGGGCGTCGGACATCCACTGAGTCAATGACGTTCGGCGGAAAAAGTATGGGCCGCGTATCGGGCGCTCGGCCCCTCTCCGCGCTACTCGAAGTCGGGCGCGCGGTCTTCGAGGAACGCCTCCATCCCCTCGCGCTGGTCGTGGGTGCCGAACAGGCCGCTCCAGAGGCGACGCTCGTAGCGCAGGCCCGCCTCCTGCCCGGTCTCGTGGGACTGGTTCAGCGCCTCCTTCGCGGCGGCGAGCGCGTAGGTCGGCTTGGCCGCGAGGTCGGCCGCGAGTTCGTGGACGTGGTCGTCGAGTTCGTCGCCGGCGACGATTTCGCCGACGAGTCCGTGTTCGCGGGCGTCTTGGGCGTCGATGCGCTCGCCGAAGAATATCAGGCGGCGCGCCATCTCGTCGCCGACGAGTCGGGGGAGGCGCTGAGTGCCGCCCCACCCGGGGATGATGCCGAGGTCGATTTCGGTCTGGCCGACGACGGCGTCCTCGCTAGCGACCCGGAGGTCGCAGGCCAGCGCCAGTTCGCACCCGCCGCCGAAGGCGTAGCCGTTGATGGCCGCGACGACGGGCGCAGGGAACCGCTCGATTCTGTCGGCGACCCGGTGGCCCAGTTCGGCGTAGGCCTGCGCCTCGGGGACCGAGAGGTCCTGCATGTAGCTGATGTCCGCGCCGGCGACGAAGGCGTCGTCGCCCGCGCCGGTGAGGACGAGCGCGCCGACTTCTTCGGACTCGGCCTCGTCGAGCGCCTCCTCGATGGCTTCGAGGGTGTCGACGTTGAGCGCGTTGAGTCGGTCGGGTCGGTCCACGGTCAGCGTCGCCACGTCGTCCTCGTAGTCGAGGCGGATGGTCTCCCAATCGGACATATCTCGGCAGACGACGGCCGCGGGAATAATGCTTGTGAGACCGACCGGTCTCGCGGTGGCGCTCGGGGGCGTCGCTCGCTGCCTCTCCGCCCGCACCGCCGGCGGATTCGCGACCGAAGAGCGAACGCGTCGCCGATGCGCGGGCCTCCCGTCGAGCGTTCCGGCCCAGCCCCGACGAGCGGCGAACCCGTTTCTTCCTTCCGGAAAGTGGAAATATCGCCGCGCCGTAGCGCCGACCGATGACTCTCTCGGAGGAGGCCCGCGAGCGACTCGCCGACCTCGTGGAGCTACAACCCACCAAGAACGCGGAACTACAGGAGCGATGGGGTCTCGAAAGCGGGAGCGAGGTCCACCAGTACCTCGAAAACGAACTCAAGGAGTACTACTACCGCGACGACAACAGCCTGATTCGGGCGAACCGGGAGGCCGCGGAACTCGTGGACGTGGAACCCGGCGTCGTGGACGACGAGGAGTCGGGCGCGCCCTCGGCCATCCGGGTGCCGAAACTCCAGCAGCAGGTGTTCTCTGTCGTGGCTGGTCCGGACGAGGACTCCGAGAGCGTGGTGTCGGTCCTCCAGAAGTTGCGCGCGGAGTTCGACGTGGACCCCGAGGCCGAGGACGTTCGGAGCGCGCTACAGGCGCTCCGGCGCAAGGGCGTCGTGGAAGTCGTCTACCGGACCGTGCCGACGTTCAAACTGACCGTCGAGCGCGACGAGGTCGACGTGTCGGTCTCGGACTGAGTCGGTCGAGACGAAAGAAAACGTCGCCTGAGACGGCGTCACTCCCCCGGACCGGTCGTCGGTTCCCGTATGATGCGACCGATGATGTCGCCGATGTCGGGCGCGCTTCTGTCGCCGTCTCGGTCGCTCTCGGGGAACGGCGGTTTCCTTGGCATTCACTCTCCCCACGTTACCCGTCCCCGCTCAGAGCAAAAGTCCTTGGTGTGCATTTCGTAACAGGTAGGGTCCTCTAAAACGGGTGTGCGCCGCGCTCCCGACGGCGTCGGGGTCGCTCCCCGACTACTCGGGGCGATTGCGCTCGCGCCGCTCCTCCAACAGCCGCCGAATCCCCTTTCCCGGCCCGCCCTCGATGGGCCACCCTCGCGTGCGCCACTGAGGCGGTTCGGGCGAGAACTCGGGGCACGACCCCGAGCACTCCGAACTGGTCTGGTGGCAGTCCTTCGCGGGGCAGAACGGCAGGAGCGTCCGGCCCTCCCTGCGCAACCGGAAGTGCCGGCAGTCAGGCCGCATGGTCTCGGCGTACGCGCGCCACCCCTTCTCGTAGGCGCGTTCGGCGATTTCGAGGCGCTTGTGGGCCTTCCACTCGGGGTCGGCGTACTCGAACTGGGCGGCGGAGCTACCGTACTCGGTCTCCTCGCCGCGTTCGCGAATCAGCGTCCCCGGCGCGTCCACGTCGAGGCTCCGGGGGAACCACTCGACGCTCGCTCGCGGGTCCGCGCCGCTCCGCGCCTCGCTGTCAAGCGTCAGGATGCCCGCCTCGACGGGCACGCTCTCCAGCAGGGCGGGTTCGACCCGGTCGCCGGTCGAGCGAGTGGCGACCCAGACCTCGTCGGCCAGCGAGAGCGCGACGTCGTACTCCAGTTGCGCGGCGAGGTCGCGGGCCGCGCTGGCGTCCAAGTCCGGTTTGTTCTCGACGGCGACGATGCGCTCGACCCAGTCGGGGTAGGCCCACTTCCGGCGAATCTCGATGCGGTTGTTCCGCTTTCGCGTCTCCAGAATCCCGCGGTCGTCGGCGCGGTGGATGGCCTCGCGGACGTAGCGCCACGGGTAGCCGGGGTCGGGGAGCGCTTCGCGGTAGTACTCCCACTCCGCCGGCGCGTGGGGTATCACGTCGAGCAGGTCCGAGTCGAGGCGCTCGCGGCCGAAGTTCGCGCGCCGGCGGAACCCCTCGGGGTCCACCTCCACGACGATGGTGTCCCACCGCCTGCGCTTGGTGCCGAGTTGCCGGGCGACGATGGCGGGCGTGGAGTCGGAGCGGTCGCTGTCGGCGTCGTCGTCCGCGCCGGGCGGCCACTCGCGCTCGGCCCACCGGCAGGTCCGCAACTCGAAGACGAACTCGGGGTCGGCGTCCGCGTCGCTCACGGTCGGCGTTCGGAGCGACGCGGCCTAAGTGATTCGGAACCCGAGCGGACCGTCGTCGAGCAGCGAAGCGGTCGCTCGACGCGCCCGAAAGAACGAGAACGATTCGGTGCGGTGATAACCGACGGCCGGACTACGCGTCGTCCCCCTCTTTCTCGTTGAGGAACTCGTGGGCGTCTTCGAGGATTTCGCGCGGGCCGTCCTGCGTGATGGTGTTGATGGCCTGGTCGTAGTCGCGCCACTGGTGGTCGCGGTGTTCGTGGGACAGTTCCGCGCTCGCCTCGTAGGACTTGGCGATGAACAGGTGGACCGTCTTGTGGATGGTGTTGCCGTTGGCCTCGAAGACGTAGTCGTAGTCGTCGCGGAAGCCGTCGAGGAGACGGAAGTCCTTGATTCCGGCCTCTTCTTTCACTTCGCGGATAGCTGTCTGCTGTAACTCTTCGTCCCCCTCTACGCCGCCCTTGGGGAACTCCCAGTCGCCCGGACGGGACTTGAGGAGGAGGTATTCCCGGCGACCGCGGGTATCCCGGTAGAGGATCGCACCCGCGCTCGTAGCTTCAACCGTCATTTACCGGAGTATAAACGGCCGTCGGTTAAGAGAATGTCGGAGAACCCGCGAGCGCCGACCCTGACTGGCCAGCCGGTGAAACCTGACTTCGGAAAGTCGCCATATCCGTCCGTAGAGGCGTTGAGTCGCCGTTCGGGCGGTGAGGTGAGTCCCCGAGACGGTCGGCTACAGGCGGAGTCGTTTACGGATGGAGGTCGCTGGAGAGTGAGTTCGATTGCAGAGCGGCGTCACTCGTGAGCGAGTTCGGTTCTAGAGCGGACTGTGCCGGACGAGGTCGGTCGCCGAACGCACTCGGAAATCGGCGCGGCCGACCCGGCCCGCGACGAGAACAGACGTTTTACGTACCTCGATGCTGAAGAACATCGACACCGAACCCCCAGCCATGACCTTCGTAACCAAAATCCGGCTTCAGAGCGGGAACCGCCCGGCTCTGGACCGCATCGTGGACGAGATTCGCTCGACAGCAGAACGAAAGGGCGCGGAACTCCGCGGGCCCCACTCCGCCCCGCCGGAACGACTCAGCGTCCCGCAGTACAAATCGACCGCTGGCGACGAACATCGACAGTTCCGGTCGTGGGACTACACGGTGTACACTCGCGAGATGGAAATCGTCGGCCACAACGAACTGGCGCGACAAGTGACCGAGTTCGACTTCCCGGACGGCGTCCACGTCGAGGCCGAACTGAAGCAGGTCGAGCAGATGGCCTAAGTTCTGGATTTCTGCCGGCGCGCCGAGAGAACGCGCAGCATCTCGAAGACTACACTTTTCGTTACTTGACCGCCAGAGTAGTGGTGTCGCCGGCGAACAACCGGTCGCACAGCGGAAAAATAGGCGTCGCGCTCAGAACGACGACTGGCCGACCGTCTCCAGATACGTCGCCGTTCCGCGGTGGTCGTTGTCGTCGAACTCCTCGACGCGGAGTCTGATGCGGGTGTCGAGCGCGTTTCCGGGCGCGCCTTCGACTCGGAGAATCGTGTCGCCGATGCGCGCGACGGGCGCGTCGCCGTCGTGGCCCGTCACGAACGCCGAAATCTCCTCGCCCGGTTCGAACTCGGGCTTGTTCGTCCGGAAGCCTAGACCGGCGAAGTACTTCTTTCGGAGGCTCATACGCGCGCCACCTCCTCGGACTCGCGGTCGGTGGTGTACTCCAGTCCGAACCCGGTCAGCGCCGAGACGACGAACACCCCGAACAGGAACCAGCCGTGGAAGACGAACGGCCAGACCTCCGCGGGATTGACCACGAATTCGCGGGTGAACCACTGGAAGTTCTCGGACCCGACCAGCGACTGAATCTGGACGTAGCCCACGAGGACGCCGCCCGCCCACGGGAAGATGTAGCCGAGCGCCGAGGTGTTGGCGTCGAGGATGTTCGCGCGCCGGTACCCGTTGACGTTGAACCGCTCGCCGATGCGCGCGACGTACGGCGCGATGGCGATTTCGGCGGCGGTGTTGATGGTTATCATCGCGTTGACCGACGCGGTGCCCAGCACCATCGTGGTCTCGGCGCGCCGGACGTTGGTGGCGACCCGTTCGAGCAGGAAGTTCTGAATCGCCTCGAAGCCGCCGCCCCGAATCATGATGCGCGCCCCGGCCACGATGAGTAGCGTGAGCACGATGAGCGGGAAGAAGCCCGCCGCGCCGGCGTAGAGGCTCCCGCCGACGCCGACCTGATCCGACCCGGCCGGAACCGTCGTCAGGAAGGGGAGCCACGAGAGCGACTCGGCCGCGGCGACGTTCTCGGGCGCGCGGAACACGAGCATCTTGGAGACCGACGCGAGGCCGAACGCGACGTTGGCGACCGCCGCGACGACGATGCCCCACGAGATGGCCTCCACGATGTGGCGGCCGCGGACCGCGGTGAAGATGACGACGCCGATGGAGACTAGGTGGACCAGACCGAGCGGTTCGGCCTGCTCGCCCAGCACGTTAGCGGCCCCCGCCACGTCGACGGTGGGCATCACCGACCCCGCCACGAGGTAGCTGACGAACGCGAGGACCGCGGCGACGATGGCGTACTTGAACCGGGACGCCACCACGCCGCCAATGTCGCTGTCCTGCGTCACCGCGCTCACGATGGTCGTGTCGCTGACCGGCGCGAGGTTGTCGCCGAACACCGCGCCCGACAGGATGGCTCCGAACAGCAGGACCGGGTTCGCGCCCACGAGCACGCCGGCGGGGAAGAACAGCCCCGAGAACGCGATGGTCGTCCCGTAACCCGTCCCGATGCCGGTCGCGAGCAGGGCCGCGAGGATGAAGGTGACCGCGGGGAACAGCGTCGGACCGACCGACAGGGCGTCGGCGGCCCACACGAGACCGCCGACGAACTGGCCGTCCTGAATCGTCTGGGCGAACATGCCCGCCCAGAGCCACGCCACGATGGCCGTCGCGGCCACGCGCTGGGTCATCCCCTCGAAGATGGTGTTGGCGTAGGTCGCCCAGTCGCCCTTGGCGAAGAACATGCCGACGATGAGCGAGACGAGCATCCCCGCGACGAGTCCGGTCGTGTCACTGATCCGGAGGAGTCCGGTCTGGAAGATGGCCCACGCGATGAACAGCGCGATGGGGATGGCGCTGGCCGCCGGGCCGCCGTAGAACTCGATGCGAGACTCGCTGCGTGCCTCTCTAGCGTCTGCCAATTCCTCTGCGACGTCTTCTTCTTTCGGTGGGTCGTCTCCCTTGTCAACCATACTCTCGCGGGAGTGTATTCATGCCGGGTACAAGAACCCACTCCTCCGGCGCCAGATACTGTCAACACACCGCCAACAGCGCTCTGATAGTTCTCCGGCGGCCGGTTAGTGTCAATTATCCCGGCAATCGGCTCCGTGCAGTCGCCCAGTAGCGTCCGGGGTTGCCGGGCCTCAAGCACTTAAGCCCCCGGCGTCCCTCCGCACGAACATGAGCCAACAGGCCGAACGCGACCGACTGGTAGAGATTCGACGCGACCTCCACCGACACCCCGAACCCGCGTGGCGCGAGTTCTACACGACCGCCAGAATCGTAGAAGAACTCGAACGCATCGGCGTGGACGACCTCTACGTCGGCCCTGACGCCATCGCCGAGGACGCTCGCATGGCCGTCCCCGACGACGAGGAACTGGACGAGTGGTACGAGCAGGCCCACGAGACGGGCGCGGACGAGGACGTACTCCGGCAACTGGAGGGTGGCTACACCGGCGCCGTCGCGGTCCTAGAACGCGGCGACGGCCCCACGGTCGGCCTCCGAGTGGACATCGACGGTCTGCTCCGGGAGGAATCGACCGACGACGACCACGAACCCGCCGCCGAGGGGTTCCGGTCTGAACACGAGGGCGCGATGCACGCCTGCGGCCACGACGCCCACGCGACCATCGGATTGGGCGTCGTCGAGGCCATCAAAGACAGCGACTTCGAGGGGACGCTCAAGGTGTTCTTCCAACCCGGCGAGGAGATGATAGCCGGCGGGAAGTCGATGGCCGAGAGCGACCACCTCGCCGACGTGGACTATCTGCTGGCGGCCCACGTCGGTCTCGACCACCCGACCGGCGAAGTCGTCGCGGGTCTCGACGGCTTCCTCGCGGTCAGCCACTTCCGGGCCGAGTTCTCGGGCGAACCCGCCCACGCGGGCGGGGAACCCAACGAGGGCGAGAACGCGGTGCAGGCGATGGCGACCGCGGTCCAGAACCTCTACGCTATTCCGCGTCACGAGGACGGTGCGACCCGCGTGAACGCGGGGCAGGTCGGCGGCGGCACCGCGACCAACATCATTCCCGAGGAGGCCTTCGTCGAGGGCGAGGTCCGCGGCGAGACGACCGAACTCAAAGATTACATGAAGGAGCGCGCCGAGCGCGTCCTCGAATCCGCGGCCGAGATGCACGGCTGTGAGGTCGATATTACGACCAACGGCGAGGCCCCGAGCGCCGAGAGCGACGAGGAACTCGTCTCGGTCGTCGGCGACGTGGCGGGCGAGACCGCCGGCGTCGAGAACGTGGTCCACCGCGACGAACTCGGCGGGAGCGAGGACGCGACCTATCTGATGCGGGCCGTCCAGCAGAACGGTGGGAAGGCGGCCTACGTCGGCGTCGGCACCGACCATCCGGGCGGCCACCACACCGCCACCTTCGACGTGGACGAGGACTCGCTCGCCGTCGGCATCGACGTACTCGCCGGAGCCATCCGAGACATCGCCGCGGACCGACCGTAATCTCAACGACCCCTGCGACGGTATTGACACCGAGACAACTTTTTCAAATTCGTTGCGGAGATTTTTTATGCTATGCTGCGGCAAGGTTGAGTAGCGCCTGCCGAACGGAGGAAGATGACATATGAGTGAAAACGTTATCGAGAACCCTAACGACACCCACGAAGTCACCGAGAGCGCGACCTACGACCGCGACGAACCCCTGAGCACCGCGGTCATCGAGGCGGTCGCAGACGCCGCGGACCTCGAACCCGCCGAACTCGGAACACCTCTCTACGACCAGATAGACCCCGACGCACTCGACAACCTATTTGGAGACCGACATAACGGGATACCACGCGGTAGCGGTCACGTCGTATTCACGCTCCTCGACTACGAAGTCACCGTCTACAGCGACGGCTACGTCGTCGTCCGCGAGTAGTTCGCTATTCAGCGCGACAGTACAGATTGCTCGACGCCCGGCGCACAGTACCGACCACTCGACGCCCGCCGTCGAGTATCGACCGCCCGGCCGACCGGCGCACGGACCGAGATTCCCGGAAAGGTCGTTCCGAAAACTCTAATCCCGAGGGATTCGAATCTCGGCGTATGGCTGACGACAACGAGGAAGAAGCAGAGCCTGCCGTCGAACTCGGCGACGGCGAACCCGTCGAGGGTGCGCCGCTCGCTCGCGTCGCCTCGCGCCTCCACTGGCCGGTCCAGAAGAGCGAAATCCTCCGGAAGGAGGAGGGCGTGACCGTTCGGACGCCCGACGGTCCGCGCAAACTGGCCGACCTGCTCGAACGGGTCGACGAGAGCTACTTCCAGAGTCGCCAGGAGTTCCTCGAACTGGTCCGCGACGCGACCGGCACCGGCCCGGTCCCGACCGCGAGCGAGTAGCGTGTCGGTCGCTCGGTCGGTCCGCCGGGGCGTCGCCCGCCTGAGTTGGGTCCAGCGCGCGCTCGTCGCCGGGGCAGTCCTGACTGCAATCTGGATGGCGTGGGACGTGCGCGGACTGAACGAGCGACTCGTCCGGGACACCGTCGTCTACATTCTCGCTCCGCTCGCGCTGGCGGTCCGGCACGGCCGCCACCTCGGGTATCGTGTGGACCGCACCGCGGTTCGCAACACCGTCCTGCTCTCGCTGTTCGTCCTCCCGTTCTACGTCGTCGGGTCGTCGCTCCCGACGATTCGGGCGTACTATCCGATGTGGGAGACCAGCCCCGCGCTCGCGCAGTTCCTCCCGCACGCGGTGATGCAGTTCGTCATCGCGCTCGCCGCAGAGACGTACTACCGTGGCCTGCTCTGCGTCGGCGTGCGCGAAATCGGGTTCAAGAGCGTCTTCATCAGCCCGGTCGTGTACGCGTTCCATCACCTCTACAAGCCGCCCATCGAACTCGCGCTGTCGGGACCGACCGACGTGTTGTTCGGCGCGGTGGACTACAAGAGCAACTCCATCCTGCCGTCGGTCGTCGCCCACGGCGTCGGACTGGCCCTGTTGGACTGGCTGGTTCTCCACCCGCCGCTGTTGGCTCCCGAGCGAGTAATTCGGTGGCTTCAGTGGCTCCCGATTCCGCTCTGACGACGGAGTCCCCCGACGCCGCTCGACGTTCCGAACGTCGACGGCCGCGAGGGGCGCACTTTTCACGCTCGGCGACCAAGCGATATTGTATGACTCTTCCAATCGACCCCACGGCACTCGACGGCGAAGACATCGGCGAGAAGCGCGCGACCCTGGAGATGGACCACGAGCAAGCGGTCGAACACGTCCGCGAGGCGTTCACCGACGCCGGGTTCGGCGTCCCCGAAGAGTTCTCGCCATCGGAACTCCTCAACGAGAAAGTCGAGGACGCGGACCACGACCACTACTACGTGCTCGGCGCGTGCAATCCCAACATGGCCGACCGGGCGCTCGGCGCCAGCGACAACCGCATCGGCGCGCTGTTCCCGTGTAACGTCGTTATCTGGCAGGAGGAACCCGGCAGACAGACTGTCTACCACGTCAGCATCATGCGAATCGCTCGGTTGGTCGGAATGGCCCCCGACAACGAGGAGTGGGAGGACATCGTGACCGAGACGGGCGAACTGGTCGAAGAAGCGTGGGCGAACCTCGAGACGGCCTGACTACTGGCGGTCGTCCAACTCGTCTATCTCCTCGCGGAGGTGTCGGACCTCCCGGCGGAGCGATTCGACCTCCTCGCTCGCGGGGCCGTCCGACTGCGTCTCTCGGTAGAGGACGAGACCGCCGCCGATGAGGACGATTGGCAGGCCGAACACGAGCAGTGCGACGAGCAGAATCACCGCGATTTCCATCCCGCCGGGGACGGGACCGAACAGGGGAACCATGTCCGGAACTGGTTCGAGGAGCGGAATAAGTCTTCTCACGTGACCGGCGGACCGTCAGGAGAAGTCCGCGAGGTTCGCCTGCAGGCCCGAGAGCATGTGGGACTTGCGCCGGAGGTCGGCGAGCGAGACCGGTAGCTGTGGGGCGATTTCGCGGACTGCCCCGTGGAACGTCTCTGCCTCGCCGAACTCACCCTCGAAGGCGTTGCGGACGCTCTCGCGAATCTGCCAGACGCCGACCGGCGCCCAGTAGTCGTCCGAGACCTCCCGGAGGACGAGGCACTTGGCCTGCCGACCGACCGATTCGAGGTGTTCGAGGACCGCGAGTCGGGACGCGTAGTAGGCCCCGGCGGTCTCGTCGACGTACCCGGTCCGACCCTCGTAGCCCTCGTGGGCGCTCCCCATCCACGTCTCGCCGGTGGGGTCCTGATTCCAGATGCTGCCCGGCGCCTTCATCTCCACGAGTTCGTACTCCCACTGGCCGGGCGTCAGGACGACCCAGTAACGGTTGCCCATGTACTCGTTGACCCAGACCTGAGTCTCGTCGATGCTCTGGCGGTCCCGAATCTGGCCCCGGAGATACTGGCCGATGGTGTCGTCGACCGCGGTGATGGACCACCGGGTCGGCACGAGTCGGCGGTTCTGTCCCCGACCGAGTGCACCCGCCGAGAGGATGTCGTTGATGTCGTAGACGTCGAAGCCCCGGCGGTAGAGGTAGGTCATCGCGCCCTGCGCCTGCCAGTCGTCGTCTTCGAGGGTCTTCTTGACCGGCCGGGGGACGTGGGGGTTCTCCGCGAGGTCCGCGGAAGTCGCCCGCGCCGAGGGGCCGGTCGGAGTTGTCACGTCGTCCACGTCCAAATCGAGGTCCAGCGAGTTCGAGAGGCCGATTTCCACGTCCACCGGTCGGTCGGCGATGGCGACCTCGCGCTGAGTGCCGACGAACCCGTCCCACGCGTCGTTCACGTCGTCCACGTCGGCCGAGTGGTTGGAGTTCAGCAGGCCTGTCCGGTACTGGAGGACGTTGTCGATGTCGAGGCCCTGCTCGTACCACTCGCTGCTCGTGGCGAAGTCGGCCGCGCGCTCCTCCTCGCCGACCGGCGAGAGGATGCCGGTCGAGACGTTGGGGTAGTTCGACCGCCCGACGAACACCGAGGGCGAGGTGCTACCGAACAGCGAGTCGCCCTGCGTGACCTCGGAGAAGCGGTCCTCGACCTGTTCGACGTAGTCGAGAATCTCGTAGGACTTCTCCTCGGCGAGTCGGCGCTTGCGGTCGGCCTCGTCCGGGCCGAGTCCCTCGATGTACTCGTCGAGACGCATTCGTCGCTCCTTGGGACCCGAGCGATTTGAACCTTACTCGCTCGTCGCGAGACGGCGGTCCCGCGCTGTGGCGTACAGGTGGTGCTATCCCTCGCGGAGCGGTCGCACCGCCGATTTCGCTCGGCCGCCCGCGTCAGTTCTCAGGTCACGGCCGAGGTTGGTTCCGTCCTCGCATTTGAACCCACGGACAGCGGCGTAGCCCCGGCGACTTCGTCGGGTCAGCAGTGGACCGCTCTTTCGGTGACTGTCGGGAAGTATCCGGACGCTCGGCTCTCCCTTTCGCAGATACTGGACGACGAACCGATTGCTGTCGCACAAGAGCGCCGCAAAAATCGACGGGATGGTTGCCGTCGCACACCACCAGTCGCCGAAACCGCGAGGAGTCGGTCGAAAACGGTCCGTCGAGACGTTAGCTGTGGATGCCCATCGCCTCGATCTGTTCCTGATACCGGTTGCGGATGGTGACTTCCGTCACCTGCGCCACGTCGGCGACCTCGCGCTGGGTCTTCTTCTCGTTGCAGAGCAGCGACGCGGCGTAGATGGCCGCGGCCGCGTAACCCGTCGGGGACTTGCCCGAGAGCAGGCCCTCCTCGGCCGTCGTCTCGATGATTTCGTTGGCCTTGGTCTGGACCTCCTCGCTGAGTTCGAGTTCAGAACAGAACCGCGGGACGTACTTCTTGGGGTCGACCGGTTTCATCTCCAAGCCGAGTTCTTGAGAGATGTAGCGGTAGGTTCGACCGATTTCCTTTCGTTCGACGCGCGATACTTCCGAGATTTCTTCGAGGCTTCGCGGGATGCCCTCCTTTCGACAGGCAGCGTAGAGCGCGGAGGTGGCGACGCCCTCGATGGAACGCCCTCGGATGAGGTCCTCCTTCAACGCGCGCCGGTAGATGACGCTCGCCACCTCCCGGACCGACCGCGGGACGCCGAGCGCCGAGGCCATGCGGTCGATTTCGCTGAGCGCGAACTGGAGGTTGCGTTCACCCGCGTCCTTCGTGCGGATGCGCTCCTGCCACTTGCGCAGGCGGTGCATCTGGCTTCGCTTCTTCGAGGAGATGGACCGACCGTAAGCGTCCTTGTCCTTCCAGTCGATGGTCGTCGTCAGGCCCTTGTCGTGCATCGTCTGCGTGGTCGGGGCACCGACGCGCGACTTCTCCTGGCGCTCCTGGTGGTTGAACGCGCGCCACTCAGGACCGGGGTCGATCTGCTCCTCCTCGACGACGAGGCCGCAGTCTTCACACACGAGTTCCGCCCTGTCGGAACTCTTGACGAGGTTATCAGATTCGCATTCGGGACATTCCCGTACACCCTCTGATTCGTCCTCGGTTTGCTCCGCCTCGGCTTGGCGCTCCCGCTGGCGAGTGGACCGTGTCATCGCACTTTTATAGTAGTAGTGTCGACGCACTTAAACCCTTGGCCGGTAATGACTGGTTTCTCGAAGGTCAGAATTGGTCACGCGCGCCGTTCGTTACGAATCCGGCCGGTAATTAAAACGAGACCCGCGAACCGCCATCGGAAAGCGTTTATGCGGCTATCGAAGACCAACGTGTATGCCCGTCATCGAGTGCGACGTGGACGCCGCGCGGGAGAAACTTGTCGAAGCAGGCGTCGAGGTTTCGGCGGGCAACTCCGACCACGAGGAGTGGCGCGCGGATTACGGCGACGCCAACGCGGTCGCCTACGACGACAAGGTCGTAATTCAGGGCGCGAACCCGCAGGACATCGAGACGCTCCTGCGCGAGGAGGGTGGCCACGCCTACCTCTACTTCGACGGCGCGAGCAGGGGGAATCCGGGGCCCGCGTCGGTCGGGTGGGTCATCGTCACCAGCGACGGCATCGCCGCAGAAGGCGGCGAGACCATCGGTCGCGCGACGAACAATCAGGCCGAGTACGAGGCGCTGATTCGAGTACTCCGGGCCGCCCGCGACTACGGATTCGACTCGGTCGAGGTGAAAGGCGACTCCGAACTCATCGTCAAGCAAGTCACGGGCGCGTGGAACACCAACGACCCGGAACTCCGCGAGCGCCGCGTGACCGTCCGGGAACTGCTCGCCGACTTCGACGACTGGGAGTTGAGCCACGTCCCGAGAGAGATAAACGAGCGCGCCGACAAACTGGCCAACGAGGCCCTCGACGATGCCTGAGACCCACCCTTCTGACGACGCTACCGAGAACGGCGACGAACCGGACGACGGCCAACTCCCGAGAGAGACGGTCGAGCGCGCCGAGCGCCTGACGCGACTCGCGCGCGAGGCCGTGGACGACGACGAGGCCGACGCCTACCGCGAGGAGCGAAGCGAACTGCTCGCCGACCACGAGTTCAGAGCGCGGGTCCGCGAGGAGGACACCGGCGAGACGCTGGTCCTCCATCCCGACGAGTGGGTCGAAGACGGAATGATTCGGACCGAGCGCATCGAGGACACCGACCGCGCCGTCGAGGTGTCGCTGTCCGGGCCGGGCGACCCCGACGAGTGGGAGTCTGTCGAGGAACACAACCGCGACATCGCCGCGCGCGTCCGGTCGGCCCACGGCGAAGTTCACGGCGACAACGCCGCCGCGTTCGCCGACTTCATGGGCAACCACTACGCTCGCCCGGTCGAGTCGGCGACCGGCGGCGAGGTAGAGGAGTTCCTCTCGGAGTACTTCCCGCGGAACGCGTGGCCGACCGAAGAACAACGCGCGGTAGTTGAAGAATCCATCGACCTCGTGTTCGAGGTCGCCGACGAATAGTCTCGTCGGGAGAACGAGATTCCTACTCGTTGTCCGCGACGAGGTCGCGAATCTGCTCGGACCGGTCCTCGTCCGTGACGAACTTCGAGAGCGTCCACTGGAGGAGGTCGACGACGACCGCGAGACCCTCGTCGGTCAGTTCGTACTGGTTGGTCCGCTTGTCGAGTTCACTCTTCTCGACGTACCCCTTCTCGACCAGCGTGTCGAGGTTGGGGTACAGGCGACCGTGATTGACTTCCTCACCGTAGTAGTCCTCCAACTCGCGCTTGATGGCGAGTCCGTACATCGGCTCTTCGGAGAGGATGGTCAGGATATTCTTCTGGAAGGCGGTGAGGTTGCGTGCTGTACTCGTCTCTGTGAGTGTCTGTGCCTCTGACATAGACTCTGACACCCTGCGATTTGTCACGATGGTATTTAATCCTTCCTCACTTGCTTCGAGTTTCCCCCGTTATACAGTCGTCGTACCACCGATTGTTAGGTAATTTCGGAACTCTCCCGGAAATTGCCAGTAGCTGTCGCGGAATTATCCTCTTGCTTTCGGGGGCTTCACCAGCGCAATGCCGAAAGGATTTTCCGGACTTCGGACGGAATTCCGGACTGCAACATGGCTAATCTCTGGGAAGACTTGGAGACCGGACCGAACCCGCCCGAGGAAATCTACGCCGTCGTGGAGTGTCTCAAAGGCGAGCGAAACAAGTACGAGTACGACAAGGACATCCCCGGCGTCGTCCTCGACCGCGTCCTCCACAGCAACGTCCACTACCCGAGCGACTACGGGTTCATCCCGCAATCGTACTACGACGACGAGGACCCCTTCGACGTGCTGGTCCTCGTCGAAGACCAGACGTTCCCCGGCTGCGTCGTCGAGGCCCGTCCGGTCGCGCTGATGAAGATGGACGACGACGGCGAAAAGGACGACAAGGTCATCGCCGTCCCCTCGGAAGACCCGCGCTACGACGACGTGCAGGACGTCGACGACCTCACCGACCAGCAGAAAGACGAGATTTCCGAGTTCTTCGAGACCTACAAGAACCTCGAAGCCGGCAAGCAGACCGAGACCCTCGGTTGGGAGGACAAAGAGTCGGCGAAGGACGCCATCGAACACGCGATGGACCTCTACGAGGAACACTTCGCCTGACCGTTCCGTCGGTCACTTTTCTCCGCCGTTTCCGCTTTCTGACAGTCTCAGCTACCGGATACCTGCCCGAAACTATTTGAAGGTGGCCTGAACAACCCCACTCGATGGCTCTCGGGTCTGCGCTCGGCGGTGCAGAGATGGTCGTGGTAGCCGCGACGCTCCTGTTCTCGGGCGGTCTGGTTCTCTACGCTGCCCAGTCGGTCACAGATTGGCGACAGGAAGACGAGGACGAACCGGTCGACGCACTGAAGCAGACGGTCGCGGGGCAGAATCGCATCGCACTCGTGGTCCCCGAGGGGCCGAGTATCGACGCCCTCGCGGCCGCGATGGGCCTGCAGACGCTCTCGACCGAGTGGGGTGTCACCGCTCACCTCTTCGCGGAAGGGCCGGTCACGGGCGAGGACAGCAAGACGTTCTGTAACATCTTCGACCTCGAACTCTCGGTCATCGGCGACGGGGCCGACGAGTTGACCGACGCCGACGCGGCAATCGCGGTCGGGGGCGGCGGCGGGGTCCCGCGCCTCTCGAACAACCCGCCGGTCGTCGCGGTGGTCCGGCATCGACCGACCGCCGAGGAGAACATCCTGACCGTGACGCCGACCGACGACGGCGCGACCGCCACGACGGTCACGCGCCTGCTGGAGGAGGAGGGCGTCGTGCCCGACCAGCGGGTCGCCACCGCGCTCCTCCACGGCGTCCGGGCCGGGACCCGCGAGTTCCGCCGGGCGAACGGCCAGCACGACTACGAGGCCGCCGGATTCCTCCACGCCTACGCCGACCTCGGACGCATCGAGGACCTCCGGTCGCCCGGCATGAGCGGCGACACCTTCGACGTCATCAGCGACGCCATCGCCAACCGCGAGCGCCGGGCGAGTTTCGCGGTGACGAACGTCGGGTCGGTGCCTTCGGTCTCCGCGCTCGAAGAGGCCGCCGACACGATGCTCCGACTGGAGGGCGTCTCGACCGCCGCCGTCTTCGGCATCCACGAGGAGACCATCGTCGTCTCCTGCCGGGCCGAGGACGTGCGGACCAACGCCTTCGACATCCTCGACTCGGCGTTCGGCACGAGCGAGACGACCGGCGGTAACACCGACGCCGCCACCGCGCGGGTGCCTCTCGGCCTGTTCGCGCAGGTGGACAGCGACCACGAGGAGACCCTCGACATGCTCATCGACGCCAGCACCCGGAAGGCGCTGTTCGAGGCGTTCGAGAGTTCGTAACGACCGCCGAACCCGTCGGCTCGACCCCATATCCTTCATCATCGTTCACGTCGATGGCTGTGACTACGAAAAGAAATTTCACGTAGCCCCCCGTTCTACCGGGATACATGGGTCTCTTCGACAAGCTTCGTGGCGACGACAAGCCCCGCGTCGCCTTCTTCGGTATCGACGGCGTTCCGTACAGTTTCCTCGAGGACCACTTCGACGAGTTCGAGCATCTGGCTGCCCTCGCCGAGGAAGGTTCCTCGGGCGCGATAGACAGCATCGTTCCGCCCGAGTCCTCGGCGTGCTGGCCCTCCCTGACGACCGGGGTCAACCCCGGCAATACCGGCGTGTACGGGTTCCAAGACCGCGAGGTCGGCTCTTACGACACCTACGTCCCGATGGGTCGCGACGTGCAGGCGACTCGCCTCTGGGACCGCGTCCACGACGCCGGTCGGGACGCCACCGTGATGAACGTCCCCGTCACCTTCCCGCCCCAGCGCAACGTCCAGCGCATGGTTTCGGGCTTCCTCTCGCCGGGCATCGACAAGGCCGCGTACCCCGACGAACTGCGCGACTACCTCGAGTCCATCGACTACCGACTCGACACCAACCCGAAACTCGGCCACGACGAGGACAAACAGGAGTTCATCGAGAACGCCCACGCGACCCTCGACGCCCGCTACGAGGCGTTCAAACACTACATCCAGCAGGACGACTGGGACCTCTTCTTCGGCGTCTTCATGACGACCGACCGGGTGAACCACTTCCTGTTCAAACACTACGAGGAGGACATGGAGTACAAACAGGAGTTCCTCGACTTCTACGAGAAGGTCGACCGCTACCTCGGCGAGATTCGCCAGAACCTCCCCGACGACGTGACGATGATGGTCGCCTCCGACCACGGGTTCACCTCGCTCGACTACGAGGTCCACTTCAACGAGTGGCTCCGACAGGAGGGTTGGCTCTCCTACGAAGACGACGACCACGAGGGTCTGGGCGACATCAGTGACGACACGGAGGCCTACTCGCTGATTCCCGGCCGGTTCTATATCAACCTTGAGGGTCGCGAACCCCGCGGGAGCGTCCCCGAGAGCGAGTACGAACAGAAGCGCGACCAACTCAAGGAGGCGCTCGAGAACCTCGAAGGCCCCGAGGGCCGGAAGGTCTGCGACCGCGTGGTCGAGAAGGAGGAGGCGTTCCACGGCGACCACGAGGACATCGCGCCCGACCTCGTCGCCATCCCGAACCACGGCTTCGACCTCAAGGCCGGGTTCAAGGGTCACGACGACGTGTTCGGCCACGGACCCCGCAACGGAATGCACAGTTTCGACAACGCCTCGCTGTTCGTGGACGACCCCGACGCGACGATTCGGGACGTGAACCTCTACGACATCGCGCCGACGATTCTCGACCTGATGGAGATGGAGTACGACGCGGGCGAGTTCGACGGCCGGAGTCTGGTCTGAACTCGGCTCCGGACGGACCGTCGGCTTCGGATTTTCGACTTTTTTTGGAACGTAACGACGATTCGTTAGCAGAGAAACGAAAGGCGTGAGGCCGCTAAATCAGGTCGTCTAGCTGGTCGTTGTGGAACTTCTCGGCCGGGTCCTCGTCGGGTTCCTCGGTCTGCTTGCTCGCCTCCTTCGCGCGTTCGAGGAACTCCTCGACGCGCTCGGAGCGTTCGACGCCGCCGAGGAGGATGAGCGCCGCGAGTCGGTCGCTGTCCAGCGGGAAGTCGCCGCCCCGGACCTGCAGACTCCCGGTCTCCTGTTCGACCCACTTCCGGGCGCGCTCGACGCCCTTCCGCGGGATGGACTCGGGTTGGCCGGCCACCACGAGGAGGCCGGAGTCGGCCTCGATGGCGTTGGGGAGGCTGAGGTTGCTGAGGAGGGCCTTCCGAGTCATGGAGGTGACGGCGTTGACGTTCTCCTCGGCGCTCTCGGCGGCCGCCGCGCTGGCGAATCCGAGCGTGGCGATGCCGCCCGACCGGAGGGTGTTGATGACCTCGCTGGAGTCGACGACGCTCTCGCCGACGCCCTCGACCGCTTCGCCCGACGCGAACAGCAGACCGACGCGCTGGGCGATGTTCTGGTTTATCTTCTCGAAGGCCTCGCCCATGCTCTCGCCCGAGGTGTGCCACGCGTCGTTGTCGATGAGGAGGGTCGCGTCGGCTTCTCGGACGAGGGTCTTGAGCGAGCGCCCGGCGTTGGCCTGATACATCGCGCCCTCGCCGCGGCCGGGGAGGACGCCCAGTCCGTACACCGGAACTTGGTAGACGCGGTTGAGTTCGCGGGCGAGGACGGGCACGCCGCCCGACCCCGTGCCGCCGCCGAGTCCCGCGACGACGAAGATAGCCTCGGCCTGCGCCGTGATGCGTCCGTCGAGCGCGTCCATCACTTCGGTCGCGTCGCTCTGCATGACCTCGGCACCGAGTTCGTTGTCACCGCCGACGCCGTGACCCTTCACGCGGTCCTGTCCGACCAGCACCGTGTCGAGGTCCAACTCTCGGAGGTCCGCCTTCGCGGAGTTGACCGCGAGCGCTCCCTGTACCGCACCGAAACCCATCTTCTGGTCGTACTGGGCCAATCGCTGGGTGAGTTTCCCCCCGGCCTGTCCGACACCAATCAGGACGACTTTCATGCGCGGTGAGTCGAATTGACGACTAATCAACCTTCCGGCGTCCGTGCCGTCTGGCGGCTGTCACCTCCGGAATCCGGTACTTTCGGCTTCGTTAAGTTCGACCCGGAACCGTCGCCGTATTGCCGCCCTTCGCGCCGGGCGCACCCTTAAATATCAGAAGGAAACGAACGAGTTCCATGTCCGAATCCGAGGCGCTCGACCGGCGACTCCGCGCCGTGGAGCGCGCCCTGACAGACGACGATAGCGACCTGACCGACCTCCGGGACTCCGCGGAACTGACCCGCGAGGTCGAAGCCCTGTCCGCGCGACTCGACGCGGTGGACGAGCGACTCGACGAACTCGACGGCGCGACGCAGGCGCTCCGCGGCTACGTCGGCAACGTCAGCGCCGTCAACGAGTCGGTCGAGCGTCGGGCCGACGCGGCGCTGGCGAAAGCCGAGTCGCTGGAGTCTGAGTTCGACGGCGACCGCGAAGACGTAGCGTTCGACGGCGACCGCACGGAACGCGATGCAGACGGCGGACGCCGGCGCTCGGCCGAACACGAGCGACCCTGCGAGTGCGACTCCCCGCGGGCCACGCCTTCGCGGTGCGCGAAGGCCGATTTCGAAGCCGAGGACGGACCACGCGATAGCGACAAACGGGAGGCCGACGACCGCGGCCTACTCGCTCGCTTCGCGGAGATGCTGTAGTGCTACGGCTAGTCCTCGGCGTCGCGCTCGCTGCGGCGCTGGTCGCGGCGGTCACGCCCGCGCTCGACGGCGCGCGAGCGACCCGGACCGAACGCCTCGCCGAGCGCGAACTCGACCGGGTGGCCGCGGCCGCGACGACACTCGCCGCAGAAGACGCCCCGGGCGCGCGCCGGACGCTCACGGTGTCACTCCCGGCCCGGTCGCCGACGTCGGCCCCGTTGGCCGTCGTCGCGCTCGGCGGCGTTCCGGATGGCGAGTTGCCGGAGGGGGACCCGTCAGCGGTGACTGATTCGGCCGAACGCGACGTGTTCGCGTTCCGGGTCGCGGACGCCCCGCGGCAGGTCCGCCGGGTCGGGACCGACCTGCGTGCAGTCCGAGACGGCGCGGTGGCCGAGTCCGACGCGGCGGTGCTGGTCCTCCGGGGAGGTAAGACCTACAAGGTGACGCTCCGACTGGTTCCGCTCGACGGACGGCGGACGGTAGTCGTTTCGGCGGAAGCGCGTTGAAACATATATACAATTGTATTAGAAATTTATAGCTGCTTATTACCCGTGCAAAATCACCTCTAACATTCGTAGGCCGAGGTGGCCGTGTGCCGCACGCCGCCCCGCATCGGCGGTCGTCCGAACGTGACCGCCGCCACCGGAAGACGACCCGCGTCGTCCGAACCCCCGAAATCGAATCGAGAACGCCTCGCCCGAACCGTCCGACCCGCCCCGCGCGAGGGTTTAAATCCGAAAACGGGACCACCTCGGCCCATGCGAAATCCGCTCGCGCGCTTCCGCGACGACGACCCGGACTGCGCCTGCGACCCCGAGTTCGACGACGACCGACTCCTGCTCGACGCCGCGGCCTGCCCCGGCGGAGGCGACCTCGCGGCCGAACCGGCCTGCCGCCGGACCGCAATCGCCGCGTTAGCCGACCGCGAGGCCGCGGCGGTCGTGACCCGGACAGACCGCCTCGAACGCGCCTACGAGGGCGAGGCGGCCGCGCTGCTCGTCGCCGCCGGACGGTTCGCCGAGCGCGCGGCGTTCTACGACGCGGCGCTCGCGGACCGCGCGGAGTCCGACCCGCTCGCGGCCGCCCGCGCCGCCGTCGGACGCGCGGGACCTGTGGGCGAACTCGTCGCCGAGACCGGCCTCGCGGAGTGCGCGCGCCGCGTCGAGGGCTACGCCGACGCGCTCCGCCCGTTCGTCGGCCCGCCCGTCGCGAAGGCGCGCGTGGCCGCCGACCCTCCGCCGGACGCGGCGTTCGCCGAGACCCGCGAACTCCCCACCGGCGCGACCGTCCGAGTCTACGGCGACGAGCGCGTTCTCCGGACCTACCACCTCGAACCGGTCGAACACGCCTTCGACGCGAGCGCGCTCGACGCGCTCGCCGAGGCGCACGAACTGCTCGCCGACGGTGCAGTCTCGGGACCCAGCGCGGTCGCGGGGACCGACAGCGAGCGCGCCGGAAGCGCCGCCAGCGAGCGCGCGCCCGGCCGAGCGGTCCGGGAGGTCGCCGACGCCGACGCGCCCGTCGAGTCCCTCGCGGCCGCGCTCCGGAAGCACACCCGCGGCTACGGCGTCCTCGCGGACTTCTTCGCCGACCCGGCGGTCTCGGACGTGTTCGCCACCGCGCCGGTCGGCCGGAATCCCCTCCGCGTCACGGTGGACGGCGAGCGCATGCGGACCAACGTCCGACTCACCGACTCGGGCGCGAGGGCGCTCGCCTCGCGCTTCCGACGCGAGAACGGCCGCGCGTTCTCGCGGGCCGCGCCGACGCTCGACGCGACCGCCGAGGTCGGTGCGACCGGGAGCGACCGCGGCGGGGTCCGGGTCGCGGGCGTCACCGACCCGGTCAGCGACGGGCCGGGGTTCGCCTTCCGCGCTCACGACGCGACGCCGTGGACCCTGCCCGCGCTGGTCGAGAACGGAACGCTCGCCGCGGACGCCGCCGCGCTCCTCTCGCTGGCCGCCGAACGCGCCGCGGCCGGACTCGTCGCCGGACCCCGCGGCGCGGGCAAGACGACCCTGCTGGGCGCGCTATGCTGGGAACTCCCCGCGGCGACCCGGACGGTGGTCATCGAGGACACGCCCGAACTCCCGGTCGCCGCGCTCCAGCGTCGGGGTCGGGACTTCCAGCCGCTCCGGACCGAGTCCGGAGACGGACCGGGTCTCGCACCGCCGGACGCCCTCCGGACCGCGCTCCGCCTCGGCGAGGGCGCGCTCGTCGTCGGCGAGGTCCGCGGCGAGGAGGCCGCTGTCCTCTACGAGGCGATGCGCGTCGGCGCCAACGGCGACGCGGTCCTCGGTACCATCCACGGCGACGGCGGCGCGGGCGTCCGCGAGCGCGTCGTCTCGGACCTCGGCGTCCCGGCATCGTCGTTCGCCGCGACCGACCTCGTGGTGACGCTCGAAGCCGTCTCGACGCCCGCGGGCAAGCGCCGCCGCGTGAAGACCGTCGAGGAAGTCGTGGACGGCGACCGGTTCGAGGCGCTCTTTCGGACCGACGAGTCCCAGCGCGCCCGGCGAGCGAGCAGCGGAACCGCGAGCGCGGGCGGGAACGCCGAACTCGACCCGACGGGCCGCATCGACCGCGGAAACAGCGCGCTGGTCGCCGCACTCGCCGACTCCGGTGAGTCCTACGCCGACGTGCGCGAGGCCCTGAGCGACCGCGAGTCGCTGCTCGCCGACCTCGCCCGCCGGAATCGGACGACGCCAGCGGCGGTCGTCTCGGCCTACGCCGACCGGAGGCCGTCGTGACGCTCCTCCGATTCCTCGCCGGCCTCTCTCCGTGGCCCGTCGAGACGGACGACGGCGGCGACCTCGCGCGGGCGCTGGCGTACCTCGACGCCGAGACGGACGCGGAGACGACGGTCCGTGCGGGCAACGGCGCCGCGGCGCTCGTCGTCCTGCTCGGAACACTTCTCGCGGCGGTCGCGCCCGGCCGAGTCCGTCTGTTCGTCGTCGTCGCCGCACTCCTCCTCGCACTCGGGGTCGTGCACGCTGCCCGGCGCACCCCGGTCGCGCTCGCTACCGCCCGGCGGACCGCCGCGCTCGGCACCGCGCCAGCGCTCGTCGCTCGGGCGGTGCTGCGGATGCGCGTCGAACCCGCGAGCGAGCGCGCGGCGACCTTCGCGGCGCGGGCCGAGGGGCGACTCGCGGACGACCTGCGCGAACACGTCCGGCGGGCCGCGGGCACTCCTCGCTCGGGTCTCGGGGCCTTCGGCGCGGCGTGGGCCGACCGGAACCCGCCGCTCCGGCGGGCGGCGCTGCTCGTGGAGTCGGCGGCCGACGCTCCCGCGGGCGAGCGCGAGACCACGCTCGACCGGGCGATGACCGCGATTCTCGACGGGACCCGCGACCGCATGGCCGAGTTCGCCGAGACGGTTCGGGGGCCGACCACGGCGCTGTACGCCTTCGGCGTCCTGCTTCCGCTCGCGCTGGTCGCGGTCCTCCCCGCGGCCCGCGTGGCCGGGGTGCCCCTCTCGATTCACGCGCTGGTCGTCGTCTACGACCTGCTCCTCCCCGCGGCGCTGGTCGCGGCCGGCGTGTGGCTCGCGGTTCGACGACCCGCCGCGTTCCCGCCTCCGGAGGTGTCGCGGGACCATCCCGCGGTTCCGTCGCATCGCTGGCCGACGCTCGCGGTCGGAGTCGGCGCGGGACTGCTCGCCATGCTCGCCACCGCGCCGCTCCCGGGGTGGACGCGCTGGCCCGCGGTCGCCGGCGGCGCAGTCGGGGCCGCGCTGGTCCGGTGGTTCCGCCCGGTCAAGCGGATTCGAGACGACGCCCGGGCGGTGGAGTCGAACCTGACCGACGCGCTCTATCTGGTCGGCAGGCGGGTCAGCGACGGCGCGGCCGTCGAGTCCGCAATCGCGGACGCGGCGCCCGAAGTCGCCGGGCGCACGGGCGAGACGCTGGCCGCGGCCGCAGGTCTCCAGCGGCGACTCCGGGTCGGCGTCCGCGAGGCGTTTCTGGGCGAGTACGGCGCGCTCGCCGACGTGCCGAGTCCGCAGGCCCGGAGCGTGGCCGCCCTGCTCGCGCTCGCGGCCCGCGAGGGGCGACCCGCCGGTCGCGCTATCGTCGCGATGGCCGACCACGTCGACGACCTCCAGCGCGTCGAGCGCGAGGCCCGGCGCGAACTCGCCAGCGTGACCGGGACGCTCCGGAACACCGCGGCGGTCTTCGGCCCGCTGGTCGGCGGGGCCACGGTCGCGCTCGCCGACGGGATGGCCGCCGGAACCCTCGGCGACCCGCTCCCGACCGCGGCGCTCGGTCTCGCCGTCAGTGGGTACGTCCTGCTGATGGCCGCCGTCCTGACCACGCTGGCGACCGGACTGGAGCGGGGCTTCGACCCCGCGCTCGTGGGCTACCGGGTCGGACTGGCACTGCTCGGCGCGGTCGGGTCGTTCCTCGCCGGCTTCGTGGGCGCGGGGTTCGCGGCGTGAGACGGGACGCGCGGTATGGCGGCGGGAGGTGCGGTGTGGACGCGAGAGGTGCGGTGTGACGGCGAAATTTTCGGCGTGGAGGTCCCTGCGAACGAGGCGCACGGAACCGGAGTAAATTAGGTCCGGCCGGGCGACGGACTCCGTATGTCCGCCACCGAGACTCGCCGCTACGACGCCATCGTCGTGGGCGTCGGCGGGATGGGGAGCGCCGCCGCGTACCACCTCGCCGACCGCGGGAAGGACGTTCTCGGACTGGAACGCTACGACGTACCCCACACGCAGGGGTCGTCGCATGGCTACACTCGAATCATCCGCCTCGCGTACTACGAGCACCCCTCGTACGTGCCCCTACTCCGGTCGGCCTACGACGAGTGGGCCGCGCTCGGCGACGAGTACGGCGAAAAACTCGTCCACGAGACCGGTTCCGTCGCGGTCGGGCCGCCGGACAGCGACATCTTCGAGGGCGCGCGCCGGTCCTGCCGGGAACACGGCCTCGACCACGACGTGCTGTCGGGCGCGGCGCTGAACGACCGGTTCCCCGGCTACGACGTGCCCGAGGACTTTCGGGCGGTGTTCCAGCCGCGAGGCGGCTTTCTCGTGCCCGAGGAGTGCATCGTCGCCCACGTCGAGGGCGCGCAGGCCCGCGGTGCCGAGATTCGCGCCCGGACGCAGGTCCGCGACTGGCGCGCGCTCGACGACGGCGGCGTCGAAGTCGTCGCCGAGTCGGCGCTCCCCGGGGCCGACGGGACCGCGACCTACGAGGCCGACTCGCTGGTCTTCGCCGCGGGCGCGTGGACCGGGAAACTCCTGCCGGAACTCGCGCCGGTGCTGGAACCCGAGCGGCAGGTTCTGGGCTGGTTCCAACCCGACTCGCCCGACCGGTTCGCGCCCGAGGAGTTCCCCGTCTTCTCGATGCGGTGCGACGAGGGCTACTTCTACGGCTTCCCGATTCACGGCGTGCCCGGCGTCAAGGTCGGGAAGTACAACCACCGCCGGGAGACGGTGGACCCCGACGAGATGAACCGCGAACCGACCGCGACCGACGAGGAGATTCTGCGAGAGTACGTCGAGGGCTACTTCGCGGACGCCGCGGGACCGACCATGCGCCTCTCGACTTGCATGTTCACCAACACGCCCGACGAGCGGTTCGTCATCGACACCCATCCCGAGCATCCGCAGGTCGCGGTCGCCGCTGGGTTCTCCGGCCACGGGTTCAAGTTTTCGAGCGTCGTGGGGTCCGTCGTCGCCGATTTGGTGGACGACGGCCACACCGACCATCCCATCGAACAGTTCGGAATCGACCGGTTCGACGAGGTGGAGTTCGCGTAGGGCGACGGCCGAGTGGTCGCGACGACGGTCGTTCGCGACCGGTTTCGTCGGGCTATCGCCGACGCCTACCGACCCGCCCGACCCCGAGCTTTAAATCCGAGGACGGGACGAACGCGGGCCATGTTCGACGCACCAGTCGAGACGTGGTACCTCTGGGTCGGCCTCGCGCTGGCCAGCACCACCGCAGTCGGCGTCGCGGCGACGCTCCCGCGCGCACCGCCGCCGGACGCCGCGAGCGCGGCCGCGACCGTCGATTCGGTCGCCGCGAGCGCCCATCCGACGACCGGCGTCCACCCGCTGGCGGTCGAGGCCGCTCGAATCGGCCCGTACCGACTCTGGCTCAGGGACGGCGGTACGACCGGCCACGCGACGTTCGCCTACGGCCCCGTGACGCCGGTCCGGCGCGACACAGCGCTCTGGGACGTGCTTCGGGGGACGCCGCCCAAGCGGGCGTTCGGAACTCCCGCCGAGTTCCGGCGGGCGTCGGCGGCGGCCCGCGACCGGACGCCCGAGTGGCGCTCGCGCGAGCAGTTGACCGTGCGTCGAGTCTCGTGGGAGGGCGTCGATGTCACGTTGGTCGGGTAGCGAGTCGGCGTCCCGAGCGTCGAACCGCGCGCAGGTCGAACCCGTCGCGGCGCTGGTGGCGGTCTTCGCGGTCGGCGTCGCGCTCTCGGCCTACACCGGCGTCCTCGGCGCGACGCTCCCGACGCCGGACCGGAACCTCGCCGACCCGACCGTCGAGCGAGCGAAGCGCGCGACGACCGAGACCGGCGTCGCGGACCCCGAGGCGCTCGCCGCGGGCCTGCGCGCCGGTCCGGAGGGCTACCGGCTGAACCTCACGCTCCGCGCGGCCGGGCGGTCGTGGCACGCCGGGCCGACGCCGCCCCCGGGCGCCGACGCCGCCGCCCTCTCGGTGAGCGTCCGCGTCGCGCCGGGGAGCGTCCGCCCCGGTCGCCTCCGGGCGGAGGTGTGGTCGTGAGAGCCATCAGCACGGTCCTCGACGTCTCGCTCTGCCTCCTGCTGGTCTCGGCGAGCGCGCTGACGCTCGCGGGGACGCCGATGTCCGAGACGCGGAACGAGTCGGGAGCAGGTCCCGCGACCGCTCCGGACGCCGCCGACGAGGCCGCGACGGTACTGGCGACGAGTACCGCGAGCGTGACCTACCGCGCTCCGTCGTCGGACGCGGCCGCCGCGGGCGTCGGCGACCCGGAGAACCGGACGGTCCACGACACGCTCGCCGGACTGCTCGCCGGCGCAGTCGCGGCGAAGGCCGGACCGGACCCGGCGACCGACTTCGCGCGGGCCGTCGCGGCGCGAGTCGGCCGGGCGCTCCATCGGTCGGGAGGCCGCGCGCAGGTGGTCGCGCGCCGCACGACCGCCCGGACCTCTGGGAGGTCGGTGGGGTCCGGCCGAGTCGTCGCCGGTCCCGCGCCGCCGCCCGACGCCGACGTGTACGCGGCCGCGTTCTCGGTCCGCGGGGTCCGCCTGACCGTCAGGACGTGGTCGCGATGAGACTGGCCGAGGACCGGCGCGGCCGGGTTCCGTTCGCGCTCGTCGGCGTCGTCCTACTGGTCGCGAGCGCGGGCCTCAGCGCCTCGCTGGCTGGCGGGCCGACGCCCCGGACCGACGACTCGGTGGGCGTCGCCGTCGAGCGCGCCACCGCCGCGACGAACACCGCGCTCCGGGATGCGGTCGCACGCGCCGGGCGACGGGCCGCCAGCGCGCCGGTGACGGCGGTCGCGAACACCACTGCGGGGCGCGCGCTGAACGACTCGACGCCGTTCCGCGACGCGCTCCGTCTCCGAATCTACCTCGCGGCCCGCGAGAGTCTCGGCGAAGTCGGCGTGCGGACGGGCGGAAGCGGGTCGGCGGCGGTCAGCGCTTCGGTCTCGCTCCCGGCGATTCGGAACGCCTCGGACCTCCGGGCGGCCAAGCGCCGGGTCGAAGTCGACCCGGCCGGGGCCAACGGGAGCGCCGAGAACGCCGGACTCCGCGTCCGAATCCGGAACGTCACCGTCACCGCGACCCGCGACGGCCGGGTGGTCGAGCGCGAGCGACTCGCGCCCGAGTTGGTCGTCGCGACGCCCGCGCTGGCGCTCCACGAGCGCGTCGAGCGGTTCGAGTCCCGACTCGACCGCGGTCCGCTCGCGCCCGGCCTCGGCCGCCGACTCACCGCGCGACTCTACGCCGTGGCGTGGGCGCGGGGTTACGCCCAGTACGGCGGCGCGCCGGTCGAGAACGTGGTGGCGAACCGCCACGTCGAACTCGCGGCGAACGGCGCGCTCCTGCGCGAACAGCGGGCCGCCTTCGGCCGGACCGACCCCCGGGCCCGGCGCGCGGTCAGGTGGGCGACCGCCAGAGTCGGCGCGACGGACCTACTCACGGCCGCCAACGCCCACTACGGCTCCGCTCGAACCGACCAACTGCTCGCGGCCGCGAGGGACTACCAGAAGCGCAATCCGATGCCCGGCGGGGTGACGAGCGGGAACCCGACGGACTCTCGCGAGACCCGGCGTTCGCTCCGCGTCGGCGTGAACCGGACCGCGGACCGCGCGTTCGCGGGCCTCGTGACCGGCGCGAACGGGACCGACCTCTCCGGCGTTCTGCGCTCGGCTTACGCCGCCGACGCGCGCCTCGTCGCCGCGGTCCGAGAGGTCGAGAGCGAGGCCCGGCCCGCGCCCGAGTCGCCGGGCGCGAACTGGACGCTCCGGTCGAGCGAGGTCCGGACGAGGACCGCAGTGGAGTCCGGCGTCGGCGACCTTGCGAGTGCGCCGACCCTCGGGACTCCGGAGGGGCGGCACCTGCTCGGTGCCGAGTCGCGCCGAGTCGTGCGAACCCGAACGCTCGTCGCCGAGTGGACCCGAGAGGGCGGGGCTCGCGGGAACGGAACTACCGGTTCCGAGACCCGCAGAACGGTCCAGCGGTGGACCGAGACGTTCGCGGTGCGGGTCGGGGTCGCGGGCGACCACGACGCGAACTCCGAGTTCGCCCCCTCGCGGCCGGTGTCGGGCGTCCACGAGCGCGGCGGCGCGCTCGGCGGGCCGAACCTCCGGGACCTGTCGCAACGGGCGACCGAGGAGTTGGTCGAGTCGCGCGGCGGGTTCGACGCCGCCGCCCGTCGGGCGGTCGCCGGAACGCTCGACACTCGGCCCGAACGGGTCGCGGGTCGGCGGCCGGACGGACTCCGACGGTGGGTCTACCGGGACCTCGTCGGCCTGCGCGAACGCGTCCGGAACCTCTCGGTGACGGTCGCTCGGCGTCGGGCGGTCGGCGGTCCGCCGCCGACCGCCGAACTCGCTCGGGCGGTCCGGAGTCGGCGCGCGGCGCTCCTCGACGCGCCCGGTCGCTACGACGGCGCGGCCGACCGGGCGCGGGTCGCGGCGCGGGCCGCGTACCTCGACCGAGTGGTCGCGCGATTGGAGTCGCGTGCCGACCGCGAGGAGCGGACCCGGAGCGGCGTGAAGGACGCGCTCGCCGACGCGGGGGTGTCGCTGGACCGCGTCCGCCGGATTCTGCGCGCCCGAACGACGCCGGAGACTTCGCCGCCGCGACCCCTGCCCGCCGACGGGCCGGGGAGCGCGGTCAATCTGAGCGTGTCGGGCGCACCGCCGTACCTCACGCTCGCGGGCCTCGACCACGAGCAGGTCGCCGCGATTCCCGCTGGCGAGGAGAAACGTCCGCTCGCGGCCCGGAACCTGAACGTCTTCGCGGTCCCGTACGGCGACGCCGCGGAGTCGGTCGCCGCGGCGGCGGTCGGCGACGGCGGGTCTGGCCGGACCGACCTCCGGACCGCCGCGCTGGCGCTCCGGGCCGCGAACCGCACGTTGGCCGAGGCGGACAATCAGAGTCTGGCGCGTCGGCGGGACGCGCTCCGGCGGTCGCTCGCGGCGTCGATGCGGAACGTCCGCCGGGAGTTGGTCGGCGGGTTGGCTCTCTCGCGGTTCGACCTGAGCGCGGCCGAGCGCCGGGCCGCGGTCGAGTCGGCGCTGGCGCGGTGGAACACGACCGCCGGGCGGGCGCTCGCCGTGGCGAACGGGACGGCGGGCCGGGCCGTCGCGGCGGCCGTGGTCCGCGGGCGGCCCGCGCTTCGGCGACCCGACCGGCGCGACTGGGTCCGCCTGCGCGCCGAGTTGGCGGTCGAATCGGTCCGCGAGCGAGTCGCCGGACCGACGCGTTCGACGGTGAACGAGACCGCGAGCGTGACCCGACAGGTCGCCCGGACGGCGCTCAAGCAGGCGGTGGCGAGCGGACTGGCCAACGCGACCGAGGTCGCCAGCAAGCGGTGGTTCGGCGAGGCCTTGGGCGCAGTCCCGGCCGGGTTACCGGTCGCGCCGGTGCCGGGCTACTGGTACGCGACGCTCAACGTCTGGTCGGTCGAGGTCCTGGGCGAGTACGCCCGCTTCGCGGTCAGCGCGCCGCAGGGGCCGCCCGGCGAGTCGGTGACCTACGTCCGCGAGTCGGCGACGGTGAGACTCGACTGGGACGGCGACGGCGAGTCGGAGGTCGTCGGGCGCACGACGCCGGTCGGCTTCGAGACCGAGACGGTCGTCGCGGTGGTCGTGCCGCCCGGTCCGCCCGGGGTCGGCGACCGAGGCGGAAACCGAGACGAGACTTCGCCGGGGTGGCCCTGAGAGTCGCCTCCGCGAGCGGACGTCGGTCTCGCGACCCGCTTCTATCGAAGTGAAACCCCTTTCAATCCCGGGACCGTCGGTTCGACCATGATTTACGACGACATCGAGGACCCCGAGTCGACCTCCCCGGAGGAGGTGCGCGCGAACTACGTCGCGGACCTCGCCGCCATCGTGGACGAACGCGGCGTCGATTCGGTCGCCGAGGAGACCGGCGTGGACCGCGAGACGCTCGAAGCCGTGGCCGACGAAGACGCCGGGGTCGCCGACGAGTTGACGCTGGAGGACGCCGCCGCCGTCACGGCGCTGGCCGACGACGCTCCGCCGGCGGACGCCGTCGTCGCCGAGGTCCGGGACACGCTCCTGATGGGGATGACCACGGCGGTCCTCGACGTGGACACCATCGCGGCCGAAATCGACGATTTGGACGGCAAGCAGGTCCACCAGAAGGTCGAGGGGCGCGCGCCGATGACGCTCGCGGAGTACGCGACGCTCCACCACCTCATCGCGAGTCGCCAGCGGTAGCGGATTTTCGCGGCGTTTCGGTCGGCGTCGGTGTTTTCGCCGCCTCGGAGTTCTGTTTCTATCGTTCTCGGAGACACATGTATACCCATCTCTACCAAATACAGACCTGTCCCTACCAGGTACAGACCTATCTCGGACTGGCTTCGTCGGGGGAGTTATCCCGGCCACGCCCCAACGTCGGCGCATGCACGTGGCGATACTCGGATGCGGCTACGTCGGTCTGGAACTCGGTCGCCAGTTGACCGAGGCGGGCCACCGCGCGGTGGGCGTCCGGCGTTCGGACGACGGCATCGCCGAGATAGAGGACGCGGGCTTCGAGGCGGTGCGGGCCGACGTGACCGACGCCGACTCGCTGGCCGGGGTGCCCGACGCCGACGCCGTGGTCTTCGCGGCGAGTTCCGGCGGGCGCGACGCGGCGGCCGCCCGCGAGGTGTACGTCGAGGGGTTACGCACCGCTATCGAAGAGTTCGGCGGGCGCGACGACCCGCCGGAGCGACTGGTCTACACGTCCAGCACGGGCGTCTACGGCGACCACGGCGGCGACTGGGTCGACGAGGAGACGCCCCTCGACCCCCGGACCGACAAGACCGAGGTGCTGGCCGAGGCCGAGCGCGTGGCACTCGAAGAGTCTCGGAACCACGGCATCGACGGCACCGTCGCGCGCCTCGCGGGCATCTACGGACCCGGCCGGACCCGACTACAGCGGTATCTGGAGGGACCGGTCACGGAGGGCTATCTCAACATGATTCACCGCGACGACGCCGCGGGCGCGGTCCGGTTCCTGCTGGACGAGGACCTCGCGCGCGGCGAAGTCGTGCTGGTCGCTGACGACGACCCCGTCTCGAAGTGGGACTTCGCGGACTGGTTGGCCGACGAGTGCGGGGAGCCACGCCCGCCCAAGCAGACTACCGAGGAGCGACTGGCCGACGGCGACCTCTCGGAGCGGACCGAGCGCCGGATTCTGACCAGCAAGCGGTGCGACAACGCGAAACTACGGGACCTCGGATACGAGTTCAGCTATCCGACCTATCGGGAGGGATACCGTCGGGAAATCGCGTCGTACCGGAACTAATCGGCGCGAACCCCTCAAATTTCTATCTCTCGGGAAAATTTCTTGTTCGTCGGGGTTGTCAGTACGAGTCATGCAACTGCCGGTCGTCCCGGAACTCGGGGTTCGGGAGGTCGTTCAGGCCGCCGAGTCCTACGGTCTGAGTTCGCCCGAACTCGCGGGGGCCGCCGCTCTCGGAGCGATTGCCCTGCTGGCGTCGCTGTGGCTGGTCGTCCGCTGGATTCGGCGGCCGATGGGCGCCAAACTCAAGCGCGCGCTGGCAAAGCGCGACGAGGTCGCGGTCCTGATGCATCCGAACCCCGACCCCGACGCGATGGCCTGCGCCATCGGAGTCGCTCACTTGGCCAGCGAGGTCGGCACCGACGCCACCCTCCAGTTCGCCGGGCAGATTCGCCACCAGGAGAACCGCGCGTTCCGGACGGTCCTCGACCTCGAACTCGAACAGATAGACCACGTGAGCGAGGTCGCCGCCGAGGACGTGATTCTGGTCGACCACAACACGCCCCGCGGCTTCGAAGGGGCCGAGCGACTCGAACCCTACGCGGTCGTGGACCACCACCCCGGTAACGGGACCGGCGAGCAGTTCACCGACCAGCGCACCGACTACGGGGCCTGTGCGACCATCGTCGCCGAGTATCTGGAGGACGTTGGCGGCACGCCGGTCGGACCCGACGACGACGCGAACGCGGACGGCCTGACGGTGCCCTCCGAGGTCTCGACGGGCCTGCTCTACGGCGTCCAGTCCGACACGAAGCAGTTGACCAGCGGTTGTACCGACGCGGAGTTCCGGGCGGCGGCGTACCTCTACGAGGGCGTCGACGAGGACCTGCTCGACCGCATCGCCAACCCGCAGGTCAGCGCCGAGGTGCTGGAGGTCAAGTCCCGCGCCATCTCGGGGCGGGACGTTCGCGGGTCGTTCGCGGTCAGCGACGTGGGCCGAGTGAACAACGCCGACGCCGTCCCGCAGGCGGCCGACGAACTCCTCCAACTGGAGGGCGTGACCGCGGTGGTCGTCTACGGACGGCGCGACGAGACGGTCCACCTCTCGGGCCGGTCGCGCGACGACCGGGTCCACATGGGGAAGGCGCTCGAAACCGTCGCCGGCGATATTCCCGGCGCGAGCGCCGGCGGCCACGCTCGCATGGGCGGCGGACAGGTTCCGGTCGAGGGCGCGGCCTACGCCAACGGCGGCGAGGCCGCGATGTGGTCGCAGGCCGAACTCGCCGAGGACGTGTTCGCCGCGCTGAACGGCGACGTGTGAGCGGACGACCCGACCGGCGTCGCGCTATTCCACGACGATTTTTCCCTTCATCCCCGCGGCCTCGTGGGGAATGCAGAAGTACTCGTGAGTGCCTTTCGTCTCGAAGGTACGGACGAACGAGTGGCCCGACTGAACTGCACCGTTGCCCTTCTCCCACCCCGACTCGGCCTGCTTCTGTGAGTCGAAGTCGCCGGAGGCCCAGTACGCTGCGCCCTCCGGAATCCCGTCCTCGTAGGCCGTGACCGAGTGGGCCTCGCCGCCGGCGTGTTCGAAGGCCACTTTGTCGCCCTTCTGCACCGTCAGTTCGGCCGGGTCGAACGAGACGGCCTTCAGTTTCACGACGTGGTCGGCGTCGTCTGGCACGCCCTTCACGACGTTGGGACCGCCCTGCAGTTGCGTCTGGGACCCACTCTCGCTGCCGCCGCCGGACTCGCCCTCGCCGACCGGGGCTTTCGCCGGCGCTCCAGCGACGGCGAACTCCGCGCGGACCGAGGCCCGCGAGAACGCCGCGAGCGCGTCGGAGACGCCGCTCCCGCCTTTGAGCGCCCCGATTAGCCCTTCGAGTTTACCCTCGAAGCGCTCGTAGGCCTCGCGGTCGGCCTTCTCCAGCAACTCGTGGACTTTCGCCTCCTCGAACGCCGCGAAGGCGTCCTGCGCGACCGCCGCCGCCGCGCCGCCGAAGTCGCCGCCCGCGTTCGCGACGACCGCGTAAATCGCGGCCACGGCCTCGCCGTCGAACGCCTTCGCCTTCGCGTAGGCGTCGCCGTCTGACCCGCTCTCCGCAGCGCTCCCGACCGCGTTCAGGGCGCTCTCGAAGGACTCGTATCGCTTCTGGCCGGCGTGTTCCAGCGCCTCGTGGAACCCGCCCGCGCCCTCCTCGAAGTGGCGGAACGCCGACCGGACCACGGACTTCGCCCGACTCGACTCGCCGAGCGCAGCGAGCGCCGCGGCGTCGAAGACGCGGGCGCTCATCAGGCCGCTCTCGGCCGCGCTCACCTGCGCCGTCGACCCGGCCTGCGTCGCGAACTCGACGAGGGCGTCGCCGACGCCCGCGAAGTGAGTCGCGACCGCTTCGTCGTTCCCGTTCCGGAACCCCGGAATCAGTCCCTTCTGGAGGTGTTCGTGCTCGAAGGCCTCGTAGAGGTCCTCGCTGGTCCGTTCGAGCGTCTCGTGGAAGCCGAGTTGGTCCTTCTCGAATCGCTCGAAGAGGCCCTGCGCGAGGCCGGCCGCGGCCTCGCCGTCGCCGAGCGCGTACAGTTCGCGGGCGTCACCGAACCGCGCTCGGAAGAACGCCGCCTGCAGGACCGCGGCCTCGGTGTCGGTGGCGAGCGTCGAGATGCCCGCGCGGAGGTGCTTCTCGACGGTACCGGCCGCTTTCGCGGCGGCCTCCGCGTCGCCGTTCCCGGCGGCGGTGGCGAGGTCCTCCAGTCCGCCCTCGAAGCCCTCGTAGGCCTCGTGGTCGGCTTCTTCGAGCGCTTCGTGGGCTTTCGCGCCCTCGAAGTGGGCGAAGATATCCTCGGCGACTCGCTTCGCGTACTCGGACTTCCCGCGGGCGGTCAGCCACGCCGCGTCGTAGGCCCGCGCCCGGTAGCCGTTCAGCGCGGCGGCGTGAGCGAAGTCGGTCGAGGGGCCGCCAAGCGAGGCCAGCATCGAGGCGTCGTAGCCGCGGGCCTGCATCGCCGCGAGGTGGCCCGCCCCGGCCGCGCTCTCGCTGGCCGCGACCGCGTACGACCCCGTCGCGGCGGCGTCGAAGGCGGCGTTTGCCTCGTTACGAACGGTTCCGCCGGTTCCGGCCTTCGCGGCCTTCTCGACCGCTTCGACGGCACTCTCGAAGCTCTCGTAGCTCTCGGAATCGGCCGTTTCGAGGTCCTCGTGGACCGCGGCCTTTTCGAACTGCTCGTAGGTGTCGCCCGCGACCGTCGCCGCGGCGTCGCCCTTCCCGGCCGCGTAGAGCGACGAAGCGGTCGCGAGGCGCGTCCCGAAGAACTGGAGGTCGAGCGCGCGAGCGTTCTCCTCGCCGACGAGTTTCGTCTGGGCGGCCGAGAGGTGCTTCGAGACGAGGTCCGCCTCGACTCGCATCTCCTCGACGTTCTCGCCCGTCGCGCGCTCTCGGAGTTGGCCGAGCGCCTCCTCGAACTCCGCGTAGCGCTTCTCGCTGGTGGTTTCGAGGACTTCGTGGGCACCCCACTCGCCCGTGGCCCCCTCGAACTTCTCGAAGGCGTCGGCCGCGACTCCGGCCGCGGCGTCGAACTCGCCCGCGATGCCGAGCGCGAGCGCGTCGGCCGCCAGCGCCCGGTAGACGTTCCACTCGGCAGCGACGGCCAGTTCGGCCGGTTTCGGCGCGTCGCCGCCGCTTTGGTCGCCGGACGACCCCGGAGCCACAGATTCTAACTTCCCGCCGCAACCCGCGAGCGAGACGCCCGCGAACAGTGCGCTCCCCGCTTTCAACAGGTCTCGTCGATTAGTCGCCATATCGGTTTAGGTATACCTAAAAATAAAAAGCGTTCCGGTTTTGGTCGGCCTAAAACTCTGCTAACGACCCTCGCTCGGGTCTGAATCACTGTGGCGGAGGGACGCCGCGTAGAGCGCTGGCAGGCCGAGCGGGAGCGCCAGCACGCCGAACGCCGCCAGCGCGTACTTCGTCAGGTCGACTCCGCGGTACGCGAGCAGGGTCGCGACGAGACCGAGCACGGCGACGGCGTAGGCCGCGTTGCTCCACAGCGGAACGTACGACGAGCAGTAGAGCCAGCAGACGAAGGTGTAGGACGGCGCGTTCCACGACGCCGGGTAGAGCTTCGGCCAGAAGAACCGACAGTAGGTCGTGAGCGCGAACATCGCCGCGGTCGGGAGTCCGACCAGCCACAGGGTGGCGCTCCGTCCGCTCTCGGCCGCGTATCGCCCCGCGTACCGGCGATACCCGGCCAGAAACACCGCCGGGAGACAGAACACCCACAACCAGATACCGGCGGTGTAGGTCACCGGCCAGTGTTCGATTCGCGGTTGTGCGACCGGAAACCGAACCGAGGCGGGCAGCGTCGCCCACGGGAACGACGGGTCCGGCACGGGGTTGGTGACGAACGCGGCGAGGCACAGAATCGTCCCTGCCAGCAGTCCGTACAGACCCCAGTCGGCGTATCGGGCCAGCCAGCGCGGGAGTGTACCGTCGGGTGTGTCAGGCGCGTCGGGAGCGGAAGCAGTCGAACGCTCGAACACGACTGTTACGACACGCGGATGACCTATTGCAGTTTCCACTTCGAAACTGGCGATTTCGGACCCCGGGATTTGTGGAAACCGAACCGAATCGAATCCTCCGGTCTTATCCTGATAGAGCCGCTACGTTCGGGCATGGCCACCGACGACGGCACTTACGAGTACAAACTCCAGCACGGCGACGACTTCGGCCGGACCTACTTCCGCCTGTTCGACGGACTGGCCGTCTCGTCGCTCGGGGTCGGCACGTACCTCGGCGACCCGACCGACGAGGTGGACGCCCGGTACCGCGACGCCATCGCCACCGCGCTCGAGAGCGGCGTCAACGTCGTCGACACCGCCATCAACTACCGGTGCCAGCGGAGCGAACGCGCCGTCGGCCGAGCCATCGAGGACGCCGACGTGGACCGCGACGCCGTCTTCGTCTCCACGAAGGGCGGCTTCCTCCCCTTCGACGGCGAGCGACCAGAGGACCCCGGCGAGTACGTGAAGCGGGAGTTCGTGGACGCGGGTCTCGTCGAGCGAGAAGACTTGGCCCGAGGGAGCCACTGCATCGCGCCCGACTTCATCGACGACCAAGTGGACCGGTCGCTCGACAACCTCGGAGTCGACGAAATCGACCTCTACTACGTCCACAACCCGGAGACGCAACTCCACGCTCGCTCGCGCGAGGAGGTCTACGACCAGTTGGAGGAGACGTTCACCCGTCTCGAAGAACGGGCCGCCGAGGGCGACATCTCGAAGTACGGCGTGGCGACGTGGAACGCCCTCCGGGTGCCCCAAAGCGACGACCAGTACCTCTCGCTGCCCGAAATCGTCTCGCGCGCCCGGAAGGCCGCCAAGGCCGCCGAGAACACCGCGACCCACCTCCGGGCGATTCAACTGCCCTTCAACGTCTTCATGGCCGACGCCTTCACCGTCGAGTCCCACGAGGGGCCGGACGGCCCCCAGAGCGCGCTCTGGTTCGCCCACGAGGCGGGCCTCAACGTCTTCACCAGCGCCAGCATCGCGCAGGGCGACTTGGCCGCCGAGATTCCCGACGCGGTCGGCGAGCGACTCGAGGGCGACACGACGGTCCAGCGCGCCATCAACTTCGCCCGGAGCGCCCCCGGCGTTACCTCCTCGCTGGTCGGAATGAGCAGACCCGAACACGTCGAGGAGAACGTCGGGGCGGGCCGGTTCGACCCACTGGGCGCGGACGCCTTCGACGCCGTGTTCGAGTGAGCGCGCCCGTCGGTCCGCTTTCGCCGGTCCGCGTCTCGCGTTACCCGCCGGTCGTCCGCCAGCGCGGGGCGGTCGACTTCCACGACCGGTCGCACTCCGGACACGACCGCTCGGTTCCGTCTCCTTCCTCGGACCCCACCACGAGCGACTCCCGACAGATGCGACACGCGAATCGGCCCCGGGTGTCCTTGCCGACCTCGCCGTCCCAGAGACCGCGACGAATCGATTTCATGGCCTCCGAACTACGACGAGACGAATGAAAAGTGTAAGGGCCACTTCGCCGGATTCGGAAGGTTTGACTGTCCCCTCGGAATAGCACTCCGTGTGTCACGTGGTCGGGTCTTCGCTTCGATGTGTACGATGGTCTTCCTCGTCAACCTCGGTCGGGTGGTGTTCGCGCCGCTGTTGGAACCGCTGTCGGCGGCGTTCGCGCTCTCGGCGTCCACGGCCGGGTTGATAGCGACGCTGGCGTGGTTGGGGAGCGCGACGCCGCGAATCCCGACCGGCTACCTGCTGACCCGGGTCGAGCGCCACAAGGTCGTCCTCGGGACCGGCGCGGTGCTGGCCGGGTCGGCGGCGTTCATCGCGTTCGCGAACTCGGTGGTCATGCTCGCGGTCGGCGCGTTCCTGATGGGCGTGGCCAGCGGCGCGTACTTCATCGCCGCGAACCCGCTCATCTCGGAACTCTACCCCGAGCGCGTCGGCCGGACGCTCGGGATTCACGGCACCGCGAGCCAACTGGCCGCGGTCGCCGCGCCGCTGTTCGTCGGCGCGGTCCTGACGGTCGGCTTCTGGCGCGGCGTCTTCGGGAGCGTGCCGTTCGCCCCGTGGCGCGGCGTCTTCGTCATCGTCGCGGTCGTCGCGGCGGCCGCCACCGCGGGCTTCTACTGGACCGCCAAGCGGACCGAGATGCCCGCCGCCGGGTCGGAGGACCGCGCGCTCGTCGCCGCGGCCCGCAACCAGTGGCCCATCATCGTGAGCGGCGTCGCCATCCTCGGGATGGCCGGGTTCGCGTGGAACGGGCTGTTCAACTTCTACATCAAGTACGTCACCGCGACGAAGGGCATCGACGCCGGGACCGCCAACACGCTCCTGACGGTCGTGTTCGCCGCGGGCGTGCCCGCCTTCTGGGTCACGGGGCGACTCGCCGACCGCCTGCCCCACGTCCCGCTGATGCTGTCGATTCTGGGCGGGTTCATCGCCTGCCTGTTCGCGCTGACCGCGGTGCAGGGGCTGGTCGCGCTCGCGGTCGTCACGGCGATTCTGGGCTACGTCATCCACAGCCTCTTCCCCGCGCTCGACACCTACCTGCTCGACTCGCTCCCCGACGAGAACCGCGCGAGCGCCTACTCGGTGTACAGCGGGTCGATGATGATAGTGCAGGCCACCGGGAGCGTGGCCGTCGGGACGCTGGTGGACATGGGGTTCGCCTACGACACGGTGTTCCGGACGTTCGGCGGGGCGCTGGTCGCCGTGCTGGTTGTTCTGGTCGTCCTCTACGCGACCGACTCGCTCCCGACCGGCGGACGGGACCCGAGCGTGGCGCGCGGAGATTAGCGACGGTTCCCACCCGACCCGCTTCCCGTTGCTTTTCAACCCCTCCTTTCTAACCTCCGGGCGATGGAGTACGGACAGGAGCGAGTCGCCACGTTGCACGACCTGACGGGCCACGTGCCGGACGCGCCGACCGACCGCGCCGCGGTGGTCGTGCCGATGACCGAACGCGAGTACGCCGGACTCGCCGCCGAGCGCGTCCTCTCGGAACTGGAGTCGGTCGCGCCCGGCGAGGTGGTCGTCGCCCTGCGTGCGCCGCCCGAGAAGGTCGCGCCGTTTCTGGACTGGCTCGACGGGTTCGACCTGCCACTGTCGGTGGTGTGGTGCAACGGGCCGGACGTGACCGACCTGCTGGACGACTTCGGCCTGAACGGCGCGGCGGGGAAGGGCCGGGACGTGTGGCTGGCGCTCGGGGTCGCCGCCGCGCGCCGGGAGTACGTCGTGGTCCACGACGCCGACGCCAAGACCTACGAGGCCGGCGACGTCTCGCGCCTGTGCTACCCGCTCGCGTCGGGTTACGAGTTCTCGAAGGGCTACTACGCCCGCGTCGAGAACGGCACCCTCTACGGGCGGCTCTGTCGGCTGTTCTACGCCCCGCTCGTGCGGGCGCTCGCCGACGCCCACCCGGACGCGGCGGTGCTGGACTACCTCGACTCGTTCCGGTACGCGCTTGCGGGCGAGTTCGCCGCGACCGGCGACCTCGTGGAGTCGCTCCGGGTCGAGCGCCACTGGGGGCTGGAGGTCGGCACGCTCGGCGAGGCGTTCGCTCACGCGGGGTTCTCCGGCACCGCACAGGTGGACCTCGGCCGCTACGAACACGACCACCGGGCGGTGTCGGGACCGACCGGTCTCTCGGACATGAGCCGTCACGTCGGTCTCGCGCTCCTCCGAGCGGTCGAGTCCCACGGCGTGACGCCCGAGTACGACTCGCTGGCCGACCGCTACCGGGAGACCGCCGAGGAGTTCGTCGAGCAGTACGCGGCCGACGCGGGGTTCAACGGTCTCGACTACGACCGGGGCGAGGAGCGCGAGCAGGTGGACATCTACGCCGAGGCCATCGTCCCGCCGGAGGCCGACCGGCGGCTTCCGGCGTGGCGCGAGACCGAACTGACTCCCGGCGAGGTGCTGGAGGCCTCTCGGCGGGACGTGTCGGCGCTCCGCGGCGATTGAGGCCACGGCAGGCCGAGGACGAATACCCGAATCCTCTCGCGATTCGACCCTCGTAACGCGAAGGACCGACGAGTACACAAGTCCGGGCGGACAACCCTCCGACAATGAGCCAACTCGACGTCGAACCGGTCGAACACATCGACGAGACCGACCTGCCGAAGGGTGTGGACGCGCCCGAGTACGTCCTCTACGGTGGGAAAGGCGGCGTCGGCAAGACCACGATGGCGGCCGCGACGGGTCTGGCGAGCGCCCGCGACGGCACCTCGACGCTGGTCGTCTCCACCGACCCAGCCCACTCGCTGTCGGACACCTTCGGGACCGATATCCCGGCCGACCCCGAGCGCATCCGGGAGGACGTGCCGCTCTACGCCGCCGAAATCGACCCCGACGCCGCGATGGAGGCCGGCGAGGCGATGTTCGGCGGGGTCGCGGGCGGCACGGGCGGCGGGGACGGTGCCGACGCCACGGGCGTCGGAGACCCGGACGCGGGTGCGACGGGCGGCGACGCCGCCGGACCGATGGGCGGCCTCGCGGGGATGCTCGGGGGCGACAATCCGATGGACGCGATGCTCGGCGGGCCGATGCCGGGCGCGGACGAGGCCGCCGCGATGCAGAAGCTCTTGGAGTTCATGGACGACGCGCGGTTCGAGCGCGTGGTCGTGGACACCGCGCCGACCGGCCACACCCTCCGCCTGCTCGAACTGCCGGAACTCATGGACACGATGGTCGGCCGAATCATGAAACTCAAGCAGAAGTTCGAGGGCATGATGGAGGGGATGAAGGGCATGTTCGGCGGCGACGACGCCGACCCCGAGCAGGGGTTGGACGACCTCGAAGAACTGAGCCAGCGCATCGAGCGCCTCCGCTCGACGCTCCGGGACCCGAGCCAGACCGACTTCCGGGTCGTGATGGTGCCCGAGGAGATGAGCGTCTTCGAGTCCAAGCGCCTGCTCGGCCAACTCTCGGAGTTCGGCGTCCCGGTCGGTACCGTGGTGGTCAACAAGGTGATGGAGGACCTGACCGCCGTGGCGGGCGGTGGAGGTACCGACACGGAAGCGTTCGTCTCGCCGAACCTCGACACCTGCGAGTTCTGTCAGCGCCGGTGGGAGGTCCAACAGGACGCGCTCGCAGAGGCGCAGGAGGTCTTCCGCGGCCACGACGTGAAGCGCGTGCCGCTGCTCGCCGACGAGGTTCGCGGCGAGCGCATGCTGGCGCTCGTGGCGAGTTGCCTGGAGTGACTCCGGGCCGAGCTTCGAATTATTACATACTTCAGTTAGGTCCCGGTCGGCCCGCTCGCGGCCGCGGCGCTCGCGCGCCGGGCGGCCGAGCAGGACTCAGTCCCCGAGCGGATTCTTCGCCACGAGCGAGAGCGCGATTCGGTAGAACTTGTCGCGCAGTTTCGCGGGCACGAACCGCCCGAGCATCGCCACCTTCGCCACCTGTCCGACCGGGTAGCGGTCCGCGGGGTCCGAGAGGTTCGCGGCGTCGAGAATCGCCTCGGCGACTTCGCGAGGGTGGACCGCGCCGGGACCGCTACCGCCGACGGCCTCGGTGTCGTCCAGAATCGAGTAGAGCGTCTCGTAGGCGTCCGACCGCTCTAACCCCTCGATTTCGTCGCTCGCGCGCTCGGTGAAGGCCGTGTCGACGGGGCCGGGTTCGACCAGCACCACGTCGATGCCGTACTCCGAGACTTCGGGCCGGAGCGCGTCGCTGATTCCCTCCATGGCGAACTTCGACCCGTTGTAGATGCCCATGCCGGGCGTGGCGAGTCGGCCCGAGACGCTGGAGACGTTGACGATGGTGCCGGTCTGGCGCTGGCGCATGTGGGGCAGGACCTCGCGCACGAGGCGGTGGGGTCCGAAGACGTTCACCTCGAACTGGTTCTCGACGCTCTCGACGCGCACGTCCTCGACCGGGCCGAGTTGCGCGTACCCCGCGTTGTTCACGAGGCAGTCCACGCGGCCCTCCTCGTCTATCATGCGCTCGACCACGCGCTCGGCGTCGTCTTCGTCGGTCACGTCGAGCGACGCGATGTTGGCCCCGGCGTCGCCGAGCGACTCCACGTCGGCGGGGTTTCGGGCGGTGGCGTACACTTCCCACCCGTCTTCGAGGAACGCGTGGGCCGTCTCGCGCCCGATGCCCGACGAGCAACCAGTGATGAGAACGGTTTCGGTCACGGTTCCACTGTCGCGGCGCGGACAGTTAAATTTCGTCGCTCTCTGGTCTCGTCAGGGTCTCAGAAATGGCACTTCCTGTCACGGGTGAACTGATACGTCGGTCGCGTCGGAACTGCGGTGAACGTGTCCCCGGCGTTCAGTCGCGGTCTGTGACCCCGAGCGTGGGCGTCAGTCGCCGACGTCCGCTTTCATCTCGTCGGCAAACTGGTCGGCCAAGCGGGTCGGTTCGGGGAGCTTGTACCCCGCGCAGAGTCGCCCCACGAGGTCGGTCGCTGTGTCGGCGCTCGCGCGGTGGCCCGGACTCACGTAGAGGGGATTCACGTGGCGTTTTTCGGGGTTGTCGTACTGTCGGGACTGGTAGGCGTGGCCGATGACCGTTCCCTCGGGTGCGGTCACGCTGTCGTCGGCCTCGATGGCGACCCGCGCGCCCTCCGGCAGGTAACCGTCGAGCGACTCGCGGGGGCGACCGCAGAGCAGGTTCTTGGCGACGCCGACCGCGGGAAGGTCGAGCATGACGCCGATGTGGGTGGCGATGCCCGCCTGCCGGAAGTGGATGCGCCCGCTCCCGTCCACGACCGCGAGGTCCGGTTCGACCGAAAGCGCCTCGAACGCCGAGAGGATGGCCCCGCCCTCGAGGAACGAGAGCAGGCCCGGGATGTAGGGAATCTCGACCGGTTCGACCGCGTGGACGCGCTCGATCACCTCGCCGCCCCGCGAGGCGACGATGGCGCTGACGGCCTTCTCGCCGTCGGCGGCGAACGCTTGGTCCACGCCCGCGACGACGGGGGGTTCGGAATCGACGGTTTCGGCTTGCCCGGTCGTCTGGCCCAACTGTACCTGTTCGGAGTCGCTCGACTCGGCGCGGACCGCGGCCGGGTCGAAGTCGAACTCGTCTTCGAAGACCGCGGTCTCGGCGAGGTCGCGCTGGAGTTGCTCCATCTCCGACCGCGAGAGACTCGCGTCGGGCGCGAACTCGGGACGAACTGGCGTCATGCGAGAACAGAGGGGCGCGAGGGTTTAGAATCGTCCGCCCGGACCGCCCGGTCCCCTGCCGGGACCGCCGCCACCGCCGAGTTGGAGTTCCTGCGGGGCGCGCTCGCCCTCGCGCTTGAGTTTCGCGCCGTAGGCCAACCCGATCGCGACGCCCGCGAGGTGGGCCAACTGGGCGACTCCGCCCGCGCCGATGCCGCCCGTCGCGGAGACGAACACCGAGTATCCGACGAACAGCGTGGTCGCCAGCCACAGCGGCATGGGCAAGATGAAGTAGAGGTAGATGGTCAGGTTCGGGTTCAGGACGGTCAACACGCCCAGAATCGCGGCGATGGCACCGCTCGCGCCCAGAACCGGGGCGAGCAGGCCGGGGTTCATGAACATCGTCGCGACGACCTGCGCGATTCCGGCGACGGCGCCGCTGACGAGGAACAGCGCCGCGAACTTCTTGGACCCGATGCGGCGCTCGACCACCGGCCCGAAGAAGTACAGCACGATGGAGTTGAGCGCGATGTGGCCGAACCCGCCGTGGGAGAACACCGACGTAATCCACGGGTAGCCGTAGAAGATGTTCTCGGAGTTGAGCGTGAAGATGTTGTACCACGTTATCGACCCCGGCCGGATGCCGAGCAGGAACGGCGCGATGCCCCATTGGAAGGCGAACCATATCCACATCGCACCGAGGAACACGAACGTCATGTTGTTCCGGAAGTAGCCCAGCGGGCCGCCCGGTCCCGTGTTCACCCCGATGCGGTCGGTGATGCCTCCGGACCCACCGCGGTCGTTCACGCTATCGTCGAACCCGCTGTCGAACACGCCCTCCGGGTCGTCCCACTGGTTCAGTCCCGGACAGTCGTGACTCTCCGGTAGTCGATGGGACGAGCAGTAAGTGCCGCCGCACCGTCGGCACTTGTACGGCATGTTCTCGTGTTCGCCACACTCGTCGCACTGCGCCATTGGGGGAGTCTTTGGGGCCGGACCTGAAAGGGATTTGGGTCGTCGGCGAGCGCGGCGGGGCGACGGACGCCGAAAATCGGCGTGTCGAGAATCGTAACAGACGCCGCGTTCACTCGGACTTCCCGCCGCCGTACACCGCGAAGTTGTAGTACTGCCAGATGGACGTGACCGCGTCGAAGCCGGATTCCCGGAGCCAGACCAGTTGGTCGGTCAGCGTCGAGGGGTCGTCGTAGTCGTCGCTGGCCTCCCACTCGTCCATGAACTCGGACTCCTTCCACCCCTTCGAGCGGACCCAGTTCTCTATCATGTCCTCCGAGAGGGTTTCGAGGTGGGGCGCGTCGAACCGAATCACGTCGCCGTTGATGAACCACCCGCCGGGCGCGAGCGACCGGTGGATGGCGTCGAACAGGTCGCGCTTCCCGTCCTCGTCGAGGTGGTGGACCGCCAGCGACGAGACGACGAGGTCGTACTCGCCTTCCGCCCGCGGGTAGTCGTCGGGGAAGGCCCCGGATTCGAGAGTCACCCGGTCGCCGAACGTCTCCAGTTTGCGCTCGGCCTCTTCGAGCATCTGGTCGCTGTGGTCCACTGCAAGCACCTCGCTCTCGGGGAACCGCGTCAGGAGCTTCGTCGTGAGTTCGCCGGTCCCCGCGCCGAGTTCGAGGACGCTGACGGGTTCGTCTCGGTCGTGGGGCGGCGCGTTGAGGACGGTGTCGTGGAGTTCGTCGTACCGCGGCACGATGGCCTCGATACCGGGGTCGTAGACGCTCGCGTCCTCGAACACCTCTCCGGGCTTCTTCATGCCTTCCCCGTAATCACTCCGGGTACCTATGCTTTGAACCGAGTCATACCGCCACCCGGCGATTATTTCCGGGGCGCATGCTTCGGCAGTCGTCGCCCGTATCTGTGACGGGCCGTCGCGCCTCCGGAAACCGCGGTCGGCGACGAACGACGGCGCGGCGGGTATTCCCGGCGAATTTTTGACGCTGGCGGCCCGAGGGAGAGACGTGAAGGAGTACCAGCGCAAGCAACTGCTGGAGCGCGTTGAGCGCGAGGGCGCGACGGTCGGCGCGAACATCCCCGAGGCCATCGACGTGCAGGGCGAGTCGGTGGACCTCCGGGAGTTCGTCTTCGAAATCAAGCGTCGGGACACCGTCCCCGCGGGCGAACGCGAGCGAGTGGACGAGGCCAAGAAGAACCTCCGGCGCGAGCGCCTCCAGCGCCGACAACTGCTGGAAGAGGGCGACATCACCTACGAGGAGGGCGAGGACCTCGCGGCGGCCATCGTCGGCATCGACCGGGCGCTCAACGCCTTAGAGAGCCTCGGCCCGACCGACCTCGAACGCGAGAGCGAGGCCAAGGAGGCCGCCGACCAGAAGCGCTGGATGTCGTTCCTCAAGCAGGCGCTCGGCCGGGACGACGCCAACAACCGCGGACGATTATAGAGCCATGTCACGAAACGCCGAAGTCGCCGACTTACTCGAAGCGTACGCCGACCTGCTGTCAGCCCAAGGCGTCGACTACAAGCCGAAGGTGTACGAGCGGGCGGCCGAGAGCATCCGCGACTCGCCCGAGGACGTGGAGGAACTGGCCGCCGAGGGTCCCGAGGCGGTTCAGCGGATTCAGGACGTTGGCGAGTCAATCTCGAAGAAAGTCGTGGAGGCCGTCGAGACCGGCACGTTCGAGCAGTTGGAAGAGAAGCGCGCCGAGATGCCGGTCGAGATGGCCGAACTCACCAGCGTCGAGGGAGTCGGCCCGAAGACGGTGGGCGACCTCTACCGGGCGCTCGACGTGCGGGACTTAGACGACCTCGAGAACGCCGCCCGCGAGGGCGAGATTCGGGAGGTGTCCGGGTTCGGCGAGAAGACCGAGCAGAACATCTTGGAGGGCATCCAGTTCGCCCGCGAGTCGCAGGGCCGGAAACTGCTCGGCGACGCCCGGCCGGTCGGCGAGGCCGCCTTGGAGTTCTTCGAGGCGATTCCGGAGGCGGGCCGGTGCGAACTCGCGGGGTCCCTGCGTCGGTGGAAACCGACCATCGGCGACATCGACGTGCTGGTCGGGAGCGACGACCGGCAGGCGGTCATCGACGCGTTCACCGAGTGGTCGGAGGCCGACGAAGTCATCGAGGCCGGAACCGACAAGGCCAGCGTGCGCTCGGACGGCCAGCGCGTGGACCTCCGGGTCGTCGTACCCGAGGAGTTCGGGTCGGCACTGCAGTACTTCACCGGGAGCAAGGAACACAACATCCGGTTCCGGAACTACGCCATCGACCGGGGCTTCAAAATCAACGAGTACGGCGTGTTCGACGTGAGCGAGGTCGAGGACCCCGACGCCGGCCAACGAGTCGGCGAGCGGGTCGCTGGCGAGACCGAGGCGGGGATGTACGAAGCGGTCGGCCTGCCGTACATCGAACCCGAGATGCGCGAGGACCGCGGGGAGATCGCCGCCGCCGCGGACGGCGACCTGCCGGACCTCGTCGAAGAGGACGAGATTCGGGGCGACCTCCACCTCCACACCGAGTGGTCCGACGGCGGGTTCACCGTCGCGGAGATGGCCGAGGCGGCGGCCGAGTTCGGCCACGACTACATCTCCGTCGCCGACCACGCCACCGGGCCGGGGATGGTCGGCGGCGTCGGACTCGACGACGAGGAGTTGCGCGAGCAGTTGGCCGAGATTCGGGACCTCGAACCCGACCTCCCCGTCACCGTCTTCGCGGGCGTCGAGGCCAACATCGCCGAGGACGGGTCCATCAGCGTCGGCGACGACCTGCTGGCGGACCTCGACTGCGTGGTCGCCTCGCCCCACAGCAAACTGGAGGGCGACGCGACCGAGCGAATCATCGCCGCCATCGAACACCCGTGCGTGGACATCATCGGCCACCCGACCGGTCGGATGATACACCAGCGACCCGGCGTCGAGTTGGACATCGACGTGGTGGCCCGCGCCGCCGCCGACCACGGCACCGCCCTCGAAATCAACAGCAGCCCCTACCGCCTCGACCTCTGGGGGAGCGCGGTCAAGCAGGCCGTCGAGGAGGGCGCGACCATCGCCGTCGACACCGACGCTCACTCGCCGGGAGAGTACGAACTCGTCAGGTACGGCGTCCACACCGCCCGGCGCGGATGGGCGCAGGCCGACGACATCCTGAACGCCCGGGACGCCGACGGCGTTCGCGAGTTCCTCCACTGAGCATGACCGAGGACGCCTCCGCCGACCGGCGACCGTCCGCGGACGGGTCCCCATCCCGCCGCGCGCCCGCCGATACCCCGCTCTTGCTCGACGTGATGCTCGGCAAGTTGGCGACCTACCTCCGGATGTGCGGGTACGACGCGGCGTACGCGCTCGACCGGGGCGTCGAAGCGGATTCGAAACTCCTTGCTCTGGCGGAGTCGGAGGACCGCCTGCTCGTGACCCGCGACGTGGAGTTAGCTGAGCGCGCGGACGGCCTGCTCCTCGCGTCGAAGCCAGTGACCGACCAGTTGCGGGAACTTGCCGACGCCGGGTTCGCGCTCGAACTCTCGGAACCGGCGCGGTGCGCGGAGTGCAACGGCGAGTTGGTCGCGGTCGGGGAAGACGCCTCGACGCCGGAGTACGCTCCGGACTCCGCCGAGATTCGAGTCTGGCGGTGTCCCGACTGCGGGCAGTACTTCTGGAAGGGCAGTCACTGGGAGTCGGTCGAGGCTACGCTTCGAGAACTTTGAGTCGGGGACTACTCGGCGGTCGGGATGCGTATCGTCCGGTCGGAGGCGAACAGCGCGAATAGCGCGAACAGGGCGAACAGCGCCGGTTCGTTGGTCCACACGCCGAGGATGCCCAGTATCCCGAGGGCGCCGAGTCGGTTCACGCTGAATTCGAGCATACGGTACCGTCGTCGCTCCAGCAAAAGTTATCCTCTGCCGAACACGTTCACGGTCGCCGACGGGTTAGCCGTTCGGTTCCCACTCCTCGCAGGCGTCCATGTCGCTCATCGTGCGGCCGTAGAAGCCGCAGTGTGGTTGCATCCCCTCGTTGGTCCGGACGTACTGGAAGTGCTGGCAGTTGCCGCAGTAGGCGTCGGTGGTTCCCTGTCGGGAGCGGGCGGTCGCGTCGGCGTCGTCCAGCGGCGACCGGATGTCGTCGGTCGCGGTCCCGCCGTCGGACTGCGGGTCCGACGAGGCTCGCAGACCGAAGGTCTGCTCACCGCCGTCGCTGGTCGGGCGCGCGCCGCGACCGGAGTGGTTCGTCTGGGTCGGAGTCTCGCCGTCGGGCACGTCGCCCATGAACGCGACGCCGCCGAGACCGGTCTCGGTCGGGTCGGCGGGCACCGGTTCGGGGTCGTTGTCCGGGTCGCCGGCGGCCGAGTCCGCGAGTTCGGTCTGGAGCGCGCTCAGATTCTCGATGTCGTCGAACTCCTCCAGTTCGCCCTTCCGGACCTCGACGGTCCGGACCTCGCCCTCGTGGGCGACTTCGAGCGTGACGGTGCCGCCGGGGTCGTTGCGCGTCTTGAAGTTGACCACGGCGACGAACAGGCACCCGAACGTCACCATGACGCCGACGAAGTAAACGGCGACGACCTGAAGCGTGAGGTCCTCGGGACCGGGCGCGCCGGTCCACTTGTAGGGGTAGGCGTGGGCGAACAGCGCGACGCCGAGCGTCGAGATACCCGCGCCGATGGCGGCGGCCGCCCGGACGCGTTCGCTCGCGGGGAGGACGCTGAAGATGCCGACGAAGACGGCCGGGACGCCGAGTCCCGCCAGTATCCCGGCGGCTTTCCGGCCCTGCCACCACTCGATGCCGAAGGCCGATTCGACGCCCGTCGTGGCGAAGACGATGCCGAGCACGACGAGCAGCGCCCCGGCGGCGAACAGACCGACCCCGAGGTAGAGGAGTCGGACGTTACCGACCTCGCCGACGTTCTCCTCGTAGGCCTCCGCGAGGCTTGTCATGGGCGGACAATTGCACGCGAACAAGTAAACGTTGCGTCAGACGCCTGTCGGTCGTTCTGAGAGGTCGGACGGCCGCGAGAATCGTCGTCAGCGGGCGGTCGCCGCGGTGTGTACCGCCGGTTCGTGTCACTCCTCCGAAACAGGGCCAGGGGAGGTACGCACGGCCACTGTCCACAGACGCTGCCCGGCGGCGCCGTTCGCCGAGGCTACTTCCCGCCACCTCCCGACGCTGTTCGAGACTTCGCCGACCGCGGACCGGCGGTTCCGACGAGTCCCTCGCCGAGTCCGCTTCAGGGCATCTCGGCGTTCGACGCCTCGGACGCTTCCGAAGACACCACGTTTTTCCACTTCGGCCCCGAACCCCGAGTCATGGCAGACGACGAATCCAACGAGAACGCACCTGACGAAACGGAGTCCGAGGGCGAAGAGGGCGAGGAGAAGTCCTTCCGCGAGCGCGTCGAGGAGATTCGAGAGAAGCGCGCCGAGGAGGGCGAGGGCGACGCCGACGAGCGACGCGAGAAGATGGAAGAGATGATGGGCGGCGGCGGCCCTGGCGGGATGGGCGGCGGCGGCGGCGGTGGCGGCAACCCGTTCGCACAGATGATGAGCGGCATGATGGGCGGCGGCCCCGGCGGCGCCGGCCCCGGTGCCGGACCGGGCGGCGCCGGCCCCGGCGGCCGACCCGGCGAGAGCGAGTCCGGCGGCAACGAGGAACTCGTCCGCGAGGTCCGACAACTCCGCGACGAGGTCCGCGACGCGACCCGACAGCTTCAGCGCATCGCCGACGCCGTCGAAGGCCTCGACGACTGAGCGGTCGGGCGTCTTCCGAATCGCTCCGTCTCGTTTCCCGACGACTTTTTCGAGCTATACATCCGACTCGGAGACCCGGGAATAGTTAGGTAATACAATGTGGATGCGCGCCGAACGATACCCGTCAGTTCCGTCGCCGCCGCGCTGAATCTGTCGGGGTGTCTCGGCCGGTCCGGCGGTGGCGAGTTCGAGACGGTTTCGACCGAATAGCGGGTGTCAGCCAATTTCGGCGGCGTTTTCGCCACCCTCGTTCCGCTCTCGGCGGCGGAGTTCGACGCCGTCTGTTTCCGCGAGCCGTGGATTTATTACTGGGTCGTCTGCTATTTCGATTCGTAACAGTGGCCGAGTCGAGCGGCGGGTCGCTCCGCCTCTTCGGAAACCGCGAGTTCGTCGCGCTCGCCAGCACCGCGTTCGCCCGGAGTCAGGCGTACTCCACCATTCTCATCGCGCTGGGGGTGTACGCCAACATGTTCGATACCTCCGGTACCGTCGAGGGACTGTTCGGCACAGCGTTCGCTGCCGTACAGTTGCTCATCGTTCTACCGCTCGGCAGGTATATCGACCTGAAGGACGCCAAGCGGTTCCTGCTGGTCGGACTTCTCATCAACGTCGGTGTGTTCGTCGGCTTCATGTTCGTCTCGGCGGTCGAACACGTTATCCTGCTTCGAGCGATACAGGGTCTCGGTGCGAGCATCCTCTGGCTGACCGGCACCACCGTCGTCGGCGAAATCAGCCCCGACGAGTCGCGAGGGTTGTGGATCGGAACCTACAATCAGGTTGGCGCGTTTTCCAGTCTGCTCGGCGATCTCATCGGCGGTCTCCTCCTGCTGGTCTACGGTTTCAGTCTCACCTACGCCGTACTCAGCGTCTTCACCATCGGCGCGTTCGTTTCGGTGTACCTCTTCCTCCGAGATAATCCGGGCGGCCGGTCGGACCCCGAAGAGGCTACCGGCTACGAGACGCTTCGGGATCTGATGGGCCGCCGTGCGATAAAAGCGCTCGTCTTCTTTCGGGGCGCGTTTAGCGTCGGGAAAATGGCGGTCATTATCTTCCTGCCAATCTACGCTCAGACGAGGTTCGGCATCAACGAGTTCCTGACCGGCGGCATCCTGGCCGGCGGCAAACTCACCAAGACGCTCACGCAAGGCAAGGTCGGCGACCTGACCGACCGGTTCGGCCAAAAGCACCGGTTCATCCTCGCGGGCGCGCTGACCTACGCGCTCGGCACCGCGCTCATTCCCCTCGCCGAGTACGCCGACGGTTACGTCTCTGGCGTCACGCTCGCGGCACTCGGTCGGGAGATGGCGCTTCCGGGCGCGTTCTTCGTCCTCTTTTCGGCTTACGCGATTCTCGGCGTGGCCGACAGCCTCCGCCTTCCCGCGAGCATGGCGCTGTTCATCGAGGAAGGGGAGTACTTCGACGCAGTCGGGTCGAGTCTCTCGTTACGGTCCATCGCGTGGAAGGTCGGACAGGTCGGCGGCCCGGTGCTTGTCGGGGCCATCTGGGACGCCACCTCGGTTTTCGTCGCGTTCTGGACCGCCGCGGCCTTCATCGTGATTTCGTCGACCGTGTTCGCGTGGCTGTTCACGATAGAGTCCGCGCCGGAGCATGCAGTCACGCCCGCGGACGACTGACCGACGGTCGCCTCCGCTCGCCGGTCGGACGTCGGCGACCACCTATTTTTGGCTCGTCGTGGTAGCGCCGCTATGAACGTCGCAATCACCGGTGCCGCGGGGAACGTGGGCCGAGAGGCGCTGTTGGCGCTCTGTGGCCACGACGTGACGCCCATCACCCACCGCGACCACGAGGACCTCGACGGGCCGACGCTCGACGTGACCGAGCGCGAGGCCTTCGCCGACGCGCTCGCGGGACAGGACGTACTCGTTCACCTCGCGGGCAACCCCTCGCCCGACGCCGACTGGGACGGCGTCTTCGAACCCAACGTCGGCGGAACCTACAACGCCTACGAGGCCGCCCGCCAGAACGACCTCGACCGAGTCGTCTTCGCCTCGTCGAACCACGCTGTCCAGATGTACAACACCGACGACCCCGCCGAACCCGAGTCGATGCGCGAGGACGCCCGCGTCGTCCGCCCCGACGACCCGACCCGGCCCGACTCCTACTACGGCGTGAGCAAGGTCGCGGCCGAAGCCCTCGGCGACTTCTACGCCGACCGCCACGGCGTCGAGGTCGTGAACCTCCGAATCGGCTGGCTGATGGACGAGGACGACCTGCGCGAAACGCAGGACGCAGACGACGAGGCCGACGCGGCCCGCGCCCGGTTCGCTCGCGCGATGTGGCTGAGTCCCGGCGACTGCCGCGAGGCTATCAAGTGCGCGGTAGACGCCGACCTGCCGGAGTCGCCCGTGACCGGCCACGCGGTCTCCCGGAACGACGACCGCTACCTCTCGCTGACCGAGACGATGCGGAAGTTGGACTACCGGCCGCGGGACGACTCAGCGGAGGTGCTGGAGGACTGACGGGACGGGGACGACTCGGTCGGCGCGGCCGACGGTTACTCGGGCCAAATCGGGGGGAAAAGAGGCTGCGGCGCGTCGCGAAACTCGAACTACCGAGGCGACCGATTACGAGACGGCGATGTCGTCGGCGCGCTTGATGACGTCGATGGCCTCGGCGTCCACGGATTCGGTTTCGAGCCAGTGGGGGACGAAGTTGCGCTTCTGGTAGTCCTCGCGCTCGTCCTCGGTACCGATGGTGCACCACAACTGGGGTTCGTCCGGGCCGTGCCAGTCGCCCTGCCGACTGATTCCGAAGCAGACGACTTCGTCGCCGTCGTAGTCGATGACGGCGTTCTTCCGGATACCGGGGTCCCCGTGAATGATGAGTCGCTTCATGCTCGGCGATTCGGAAGGAGCGCGTTTAAGCGCTTCGGGACTGCCTCGGCGGCGGGTTCGGAGACGACGCCGTCGCGGCGTGACTACCGGTAGAAAAACCGGGCCGACGGGTCCGAGTTACACGTACGAACTGACGTTTTCCATGTGGTAGACGACTTCGTCCGAGAGGTTCGTCAGGTAGCCCGAGTGGTTCGACCCGACCTGTGAGGTGGCGTCGAACTCGGTGTAGTTCGGCGCGGGCGTGTTGCCGTCCTCGTAACCCGTCTCGCCGAGGGCCTGGTCGAACTCGATGCTGTTGTAAATCCACTGGAGCGTGTCGTCCTCGTGGCTGTGGTAGTTGAACGCGCCCGTGACCACGTCGCGGATGGCGTTGTAGGTGTCGGTGGTCTCCTGCGTGGGCGCCTCGTTGTCCTGCGCGGCGCCGAGGAGGTGCGTCGAGCGAACCTCGTGTCCGTTGTCGGTGAACCACGACCCGTTCAGCGACCGGAGCGAACTCAGCAGAACCTGCGCGCCGAGCGAGTGACTGGAGAGTCGAACCGTCGAGTCGGGGCACCGGTACTTGTAGTCCACGAGGAACTGCGCGAGTTTCGCGCCGTTCTTCTGGGCGACGGTCTGGGCCTCGCCCCACCCGTAGTCCGCGCCGCCGCCGACGTCGTTGTCCCACGTGTAACCGACGACGGTGCCGCCGTACCCGGCGGCGGTGAGTTCGTCGCGGGCGTGCTTGCACTTCTCGCGGGCGGCCTGCTCGGCGTCCGACTCGCTGCTCTTCTTGTCCCAGCCGTGGATGAACACCGTCAGGTCGCCGACGCATCCGGTGTCGACGCCGGGCACGAGACCGTTGGTGTCGTAACTGGTCGCAGTCTCGCCCGAGACCAGCGTAGTACCGCTGTAGTGGTCGCGCGTCGAGACCAGCGGCACGTCGTAGGCCGCGGCGGACCCCGAGACCGACGAGAGCGGCGGCCCCGACGGTGGCTGTTGCGCTGTGCTTGAGGAATCTTCGTCGATTAACCGTCATCGTATTCACCGACGCGCCGGTTTTACTTAGTATTTTTTAATTAGTAATTAATATGTATAGTGCTGTCTGTCGAAAGGAGCTCCGATGAGCGTCCCGTCACCTGAAGAAATCGTCGATAGCATCGGCCATCGAGTCGTCGCGGTCCCGAACCCGACGGGCGTAGCAGGCCTCGCAGACCAGTCCCTGTTCGCCGACCGGCGCGCGGTCGTCGTCGCCCTCGTGGCCGAAGTAGTAGCCGCAGTCGGCACAGACGAGCAAGTCGTCGGCCGGTCCGAGCCACCCTCTGAGCGACCCGAAGGCGGCGTCGTCGGCCAGCAGGTCGTCGGGTGCGAGTTCGTCGGGCCAGTCGGGGTCGCGGGCGAGTCGGTCCTCGTGCATTTCGTTGACGTGGGCCGCACCTCGCTCGCGGGCGTCCTGCCGGGCCGCCTCGCAGTCCTCGCCGGTCACGCGGATGCGATACCCGCAGTGGACGCACTCGAAGCGGTGCTGGACCATTATGCCGACTCGGACGCTTCTGGTCGGTCCGGGTCCAGTACGGCCCCGTAGGCGAGTTCGTAGACCGTCGCCGTGGCCTTCGGAACCCAACACCCGCGTCGGTCCTGTCGGACGTAGTGAGCCTGCTCGGTTTCGCGTTCGGGCACGGCTTCGGCGACGAACACCCGGTCGCTCCCGGCGACCGATTCGAGGATTGCCTCCTCGGCCACCACCAGCGGAAGTCGGAACGCGACCTCTCGCGGGCCTGCGGGGAGCGCGGCCGCGAGCGCGTCGGCGTCGCGCCGGTCGAGGCCCGGGTCGGCGAGCAGGTCGGCGTATCGCTCGACGCGAATGCGTTCGACGGTCGTCGCACCGCCGTCGAGCGGGGCAGAACCGGAGTCAGTCATCGAGACCCACCCCGCGTTCGCCTCGTCGCGTTCGTCGGTTCCCCCTGACCGTCCATTCCGTATCGTTCGAGTCGATTCGATTGAGAGCCTACCATCGTGTCCTCCGACGACCGTCGCCGCGGGCACAGTCGGCACACCACCACGCGCCCGCCGTTCGACGGTCGTTACCCAATTGTTCACACGGAGAGGACTTAAAATCGTGCCACGTATGGCGAAAGTAAAACTACCGGACGAGAGCGACTCGGTGATTCGAGGCGAACGGACCCGTTGCGCCGGGGGCGAGACCGCAGTCCAGTCCTCGGGGTCCGACCGTGAACCAAACGGGTTTTAAGCCCCGTGGCCTTACACCACGGCAAGGTAGATATCTATGCAGATGCCACGACGCTTCAATACGTACTGCCCGCATTGCAAGGCTCACGAAGAACACGAGGTCCAGAAGGTCCGAACCGGTCGCTCGACCGGCATGAAGTGGGACCAGCGTAAGCAGCGCGAAGGCTCGAAGGGTATCGGGAACCGCGGTCGGTTCTCCAAAGTTCCCGGTGGGGACAAGCCCACGAAGAAGACCGACCTGAAGTACCGCTGCAGCGAGTGCGGCAAGGCCCACCTCCGCGAGGGATGGCGCGCCGGCCGACTCGAACTGGAGGACTAACCCATGGCAGGAAACTTTTACACGGTCCAGTGTCCGGACTGCGACAACGAACAGATCGTCTTCGGTAAGGCCGCGACTGAGGTCGCCTGCGCCGTCTGTGGCGCGACCCTCGCCCGCCCGACCGGCGGCGACGCCGAGTTCGAGGGCGAAGTGACCGACACCGTGGAGCGACGCTCCGCGAGCAGCGTACAGTCCGACGACAGCGTGGAAGCGCGATGAAATACAGCGGCTGGCCCGACACCGGCGAACTCGTCGTCGGCAAGATAGACGAAATCGAAGACTTCGGCGTCTTCGTGGACCTCTCGGAGTACGAGGACAAGCGCGGTCTCATCCACGTCAGCGAGGTCGCCAGCGGGTGGATCAAGAACATCCGCGACCACGTCAACGAGGGCCAGACGGTCGTCTGCAAGGTACTGGACGTGGACGAGGGTGCACAGCAGATCGACCTCTCGCTGAAAGACGTCAACGACCACCAGCGCTCCGAGAAGATTCAGGAGTGGAAGAACGAGCAGAAGGCCGACAACTGGATGGAACTGGCCTTCGGCGAGGACATGGGCGACGAGAAGTACTCGCAGGTCGCCAACGAACTCCTCGCCGAGTTCGGCGGTCTCTACGGCGGCTTCGAGCAGGCCGCGATTCACGGCCCCGAAGCGCTCGACGCCACAGGCCTCACCGACGAGGAAGTCGAGGCCATCGTGGACACCGCCCGCGAGAACGTCTCGGTGCCCTACGTCACGGTCACGGGCTACGTCGACCTCGAAAGCGCGTCGAGCGGCGGCGTGGACGACATCAAGGAGGCCCTGCAGGCCGCCGAGGGGAACGGCGACATCCCCGACGAAATCGACCTCGAAGTGACCTACGTCGGCGCGCCCGAGTACCGCATCCGGGTACAGGCGCCCAACTACAAGACGGCCGAGGACCAACTCAAGGAGAGCGCGGCCCGCGCCCAAGAGGCAATCGAATCGGTCGGCGGCACCGGGTCGTTCCACCGCGACCGGCAGACCGAAGAGGAACAGTAGGCCACTTATCCGATGAAATCGGATATCCTCGTCTGTTCGGCGTGGCGCGACGAACACCCGCGGCCGGTGTACACCCTTTCTACGACGTGTCCGGAGTGCGGAGCCGAGGCCGTCAACAGCGCGCCCGCTCCGTTCAACCCCGAGGACCCCCACGGCGAGTACCGACGGGCACTTAAGGAGCGCGCCCGCGAGTAAGCCACATGGACGAACTCGACATCGAGGCAGTCGCCGACCCCGACCTGCAGGACCCCGTCCTCGTCGAGGGGCTTCCGGGCGTCGGCCACGTCGGAAAACTGGCGGTCGAACACCTCCTCGAGGAGAAAGAGAGCGAGTTGGTGCGGCGGGTCTACTCCGAACACTTTCCGCCGCAGGTCAGCGTCGCCGACGACGGCACGACCGAACTCGCCTGCGCGGAGATCCACGCCGTCGAACTCGACGACCGAGACCTACTGGTGTTGACCGGCGACCACCAGGCCAGCGACAACACCGGCCACTACCGACTGACCGACGCGTTCCTCGACGTGGCCGCGGAGTTCGACGTCGAGACGGTGTACGCGCTGGGCGGCGTGCCAACGGGCGAACTCATGGACGAGTACGACGTTCTCGGCGCGGCCACCCACGAGGAGTTCGCCGAGGAGTTACGCGACGCGGGTGTCGAGTTCCGAGAGGACGAACCCGCGGGCGGCATCGTCGGCACGAGCGGTCTCTTGCTCGGTCTCGGCGAGCGCCGTGGCTTCCGCGCGACCTGTCTGATGGGCGAGACCAGCGGCTACCTCGTGGACCCGAAGAGCGCTCGCGCGGTCCTCGAAGTGCTGGAGGACGTGCTGGGCTTCGAGGTCAACTTCGACTCGCTGGAGGAACGGGCCGACGACATGGAGGACGTGGCGAACAAGATTCAGGAGATGGAGAACCAGCAGTCCGGGATGGCGACCGACGAGAATCTGCGATACATCGGCTGAACGACGCTTTTCTATCTGTCCGGTGCTGGACACAGTTTCTGTCCGAGCGCCGCCACCTTCAGAGTCCCAAGACCTGCTGTTTCTGCTCGGAGTAGGCGTGGTACGTCGCCGAGAGCGTGAACAGAACGAGGAAGTACCACGACCAGAATTCGACGCCGAACGACGAGACGAACAGGAGGTTCAGGCGGACCGCGAGGAGCGTGAGAAGGCCTAGCAGGCCGACCCCGAAGTAGTAGGTGGACCACGAGATGTCGTCCTCGGAGACGACCTCCATGTACACCTCGACCTCCTCGGCCCGGTCTCTGAGTTCGAGTTGCTGGTCGCGCTGGTCGTAGTCGACGATTTCGAGGTCGTCGAGTTTCGGGAGGTGAGTCTGGTGAAGCGAGACGTAGACGCTCTTGCGAACGTCGCGAGGCGGCGGCGACTCTCCTGTCTCGACGGAGGCGATGTGTTCGGCGAGCGTATCCACGTCTATCGGTCCGTCCGACTCTCGCAGATGCTGTATCGCGCGTCGGCGTCGGTCGTTCCGGAGGACGTTGTGAATCTCGCTGGGGTCGAGTTCGTCCTCGCGCTCCGGGGTCTGGTCCTGTACTGTCATTGGTCCGAGTAGCGATACCGACCTGACATACCGTTCGGTCTATCTAAGCCGACGGACATTAATGTTGCCATCGTTTCGATACCACCGCTCCGGAAATAACCGGCGGGAGATTCTTTATGATACGGCCCTAACGAATTTTCGTGTTGCCTGAATGGATGGTTGTCGGCCTCTGGCTGTCGGTCGGAATCGGGGTCGTCATCGGTGCCATCTTCGTCGCCGGAGCGCGACTCTACCCGACCAGGTCCTCGAACGCGACCTACACCACGGGCGAGGGCCGACGCCGCATCGAAATCCGCCAGTACCTCTCGACAATCGGCGAGGCGTTCGCCGAAGACCACTTCGTGGAAGGCCAGCACGTCGCCTTCTACCTGCCCGAGCGTGACGTGGCCATCACCTTCGACGCGCGGGCCTACTTCCGCATCGAGCGGTCGCCGACGTACGCGGTCCTCGTGGAACACGAGATGCCCGGCATGCATCTGGGCGACCGCCTGCCGTTCGAGACGCCCGACATCGCCGACGAGGAGGACGACGGACACATCGACCCAACCGGGGCGGCCTTCGCCGTTCTCGGCGTGCCCCGCGGGGCGTCGCTCTCGGAGGTCAAGCGCGCCTACCGTCAGAAGGTCAAGGAGGTCCACCCCGACCACGGCGGCGACCGCGAGGAGTTCCAGCAGGTCCGGGAGGCCTACACGGCGGCGAAGAATCGGGTGAGTTAGGGCCGACGCGCGAACGGTTGCGTGGCTACGGGCCGAGTTCCGAGACCTCGTAGGCGATGTTTCCGTCGCGGAGAGCGTCGGTGACTCGACCCACGATGTCGGCGGTGGCGACCACGACGGCGTCGAGACCCCGTCCCGCGGCCTCGGCGGCCACCTCGCCCGCGGCGAAGGTCGTCGCGGGGTCGCAGTCGGCGCGCCGGAGCGCCACCACGGCCTCGACGCCGGTCGCGGCCACGAGGTCGGCCGACTCGCAGGCGTCGGCGAGAGCGCCGGGGTCGGTGGCCGACGCGCCGCCCGACCGGACCGGCGGCACTTGGAACACCGTGACTTCGCCGGGGTCGAAGTCGATGATGCCCTCGAACCCGGTCACACCCACGTCCGCGCCCGCCTCGGCGTCGGTGGTGGCGACGCCGGTCGCCGGCCCCTCTTCGCCGGGGGTCGCGTGGAGGAGTCCGCCGCGGAGCGAGAGCGTGACGGCCTCTCCCTCGGAAACGTCGTCGGTGGCGATGGCCGCCTCCTCTTGGACGCTCCCCAGAATGTCGTCGGTGACGTGGTCGGCGTACCGGCGCACGTCGGTCGCCTCCTGGAGCAGCCAGTCGACGCCCTCCTTGGTCACGGTGTAGCGCGACCGACCCTCCTTCTCGACCAGTTCGTCCTCGACGAGCGCCCGGATGTACTCGCTGACGGCCTGACTCGTCACCCCGACCGCGTCCGCGATTTCGCCCTGACTCACCGCGGGTTGGCGCTCCGCGATTTCGGCGAGGATGCGGAATCGCGTCGCGGCCCGCTTGTTCTCCAAAACGTCGGCCATACCTACCGGTTTCGCCACGACGAACATAAATCCCCGGCGGTCGAGCGTTTCGCGCGGCCTCGGCGTTCGCCGGGCGGTGGTCGGGAGGTTTTTCGCCGACGCGGTCCGAGTCCTCGGCGTGAGTCGTCCGACCGTCGTCTTCGACACCAACGTCCTCGTCGCGGAACTCGCCTTCCCCGACGAACCGCTGGCCTGCGTCGCGCTGGCCGACGCGGGCGAGGTCGAAGTCGCTGTCTCGCCCGCGCTCCTCGCCGAGTTCGCGGCGGTCCTCGCCTACGACCACCTGCCGGTCTCGGACCTCCCGCCGGCGCGTCGGGCCGAGAGGGTGGAGCGCGTCCTCGAGTTCGGCCGGGTGGTCGAACCCGCCGTCGAAATCGACGCCGCGGCGGACCCCGACGACGACGCGGTCCTCGAATGCGCGGTGGCGGCCGCGGCGGACCTCGTCGTCTCCGACGATTACCACCTCCGGGACCGCGACGGGTTCGCGGGCGTGGCCGTCCGGACGCGAGAGGCGTTCCTCGCCCGCTACGGAGAGTCCCGCTGAGACGCTTCGTGTGCCTCGGCGACCGCAACCCCGAAGACCGACGGGAGCCAACACCGCGACGATGGACGCGCAGTTCCGCGACCGAGCGGTCTACCTCCCCGCCGAAGACGCGCTGGTCGTCGCCGACCTCCACGTCGGCCGCGACGCCGCCTCGGCGGTCGAACTCCCGCTGGGCGAGCGCACCGACCTGACCGACCGACTCGCCGACCTGCTGGCCGCGTTCGACCCCGCGACGGTCGTGGTCGCGGGCGACCTGCTCCACGCCTTCGACCGCGTGCCCGCTGGCGTCGCCGAGACGGTGGCCGCGCTCCGCGAAACCGTCGCGGACGCTGGCGCCGACCTCGTGGTCGTCCGTGGGAACCACGACGCGATGCTCGACGCGGTGAGCGACGAGTTGGCGGCGGACTCGGGGCGCGTCTCGACCCCCGACGAGTTCCGCGTCGGCGACACGCTGGTCGTCCACGGCCACGCCGCGCCCGAGGCGTCGGCCGACCGCTACGTCGTCGGCCACGACCACCCGGCCATCGAAATCGAGGGGTCGCGCCACCCCTGTCTGCTGTACGGGCCGGGTACGTACCGGGGCGGCGACGTGCTGATGGTGCCCGCGTTCAACCGCCTCGCGCCCGGTACGACCGTCAACGGGATGCGGGCGAGGGATTTCCAGTCGCCGGTCGTCCGGGACGCGGACGCGCTCCGCCCGGTCGTGTGGGACGCCGACCGCGGGGAGACGCTGTCGTTCCCGCCGCTGGGGGAGTTTCGGCGGATGCTTTGAGGGGAACGTCGGTCAGGTTCGGGGGAGTGCGCGGCGGACTCGCGCACGTACGGCGATTCGTCGTCGCTACTCCAAGTCGAGGTCCTCGGCCACCGTCTTCGCGGCCTTCCGACCGCTCGTCATCGCGGCGTTCAGCGACGACGCCTCGGTGAACTCGCCCGCGAGGTAGACCGGGCCGTCGGGAGCGTCCACGTCGGGCAGGCGGCCGTGAACCCCCGGCGGTTGGGCGAACTGGGCGAACTCGACCCGACTCGTGTGGAGGGTTTCGAGGTCGAGGCGGCGCTCGGGGTACCACGAATCGAGCGTCCGGGCCGTCGCCGCCGCGAGGTCCTCCTCGGGGTCGTCGGGGACCCCGAGGAACGTCGCGCTCAGGAGGTTGCGGTCCTCGGGCGCGTACTCCGGCGCGACCGACGAGAGCTGGGCGACGTGGTTCGGTGCGTCCGACTCGGCGTTGAGCAGGAGGCGCTGGCCGGCGTCGAGTTCCTCGCCGTCGAAGGCGTAGTACTGGGTGACACAGCCCTTCGCGTCGGTCGGAATCGACTCGACGCCGGTCAACTCGCGGGCCTGCTTCGGGTCGGTGGCGACGACGACGGCGTCGGCGGCGGTCGAGTCCCGGCCGAGTTCGAGCGTCGGGTCGCGGCCGTTAGGGTCCAAATCGGTCACGGTCTCGTCGGTCACGACGTCGACCCCGGCCTCGCGGGCGGACGCCGCCAGTCGCTCGCTCACCGCCGCCATCCCGCGGGCCGGGACCGCGATGCGGCCGACCGTCAGCATCTTGAACGTGAACTCGAAGACCTTCTTCGAGGTGCCAAGACTCCGGTCTAACGTGATACCGCCGTAGAACGGCGCGGCGAAGTTCTCGACGAACTTCTCGGAGAACCCCCGGTCGCGGAGGTACTCGCGGGTGGTCGCGTCGCGGCCGCGAAACAGTTCGCGGTCGGACTCGTCGGCGAGTTCCCGGCGGAGTCCGAGGACCTTGAGTTTGTCCCGGAACGTCACGTCGCGGTTGAGCGCCGTCTCCAGCGCGGCGTCCACGTCCCGAAAGGGGTCCGAGAGCGTCGAGCGCTCGCCCGGGCGGGCGACCACCGCGCCGGGTTTGAAGTACCGCAGGTCGAGGTCGTCGAGGTCCAACTCGCGCCGGAGCGCCGGGTACGCGGTGAAAAGCACCTGAAACCCGCGGTCGAAGACGAACCCGTCGCGGCGGAGCGTTCGCACCCGCCCGCCGAGGTCGTGGTGGCGCTCGTAGAGTCGCACGTCCGCGCCCGCGTCGGCGAGACGACGCGCCGCGACCAGTCCGGCCGGTCCACCGCCAGCGACGACGACTTCGGTCATGACGGCAGGTTCGGGCGCGCGCCACAAATTTTTGCTGCTCCGGGGCGGCGGGCAATCGCCGACAACACCTAAGGACCGACTCGTCGTAGCCCGGGACATGGCACGGGAGGTCAAACTCAGCCACGTCGAATCGATGCTCGGCGAACTCTCGTATCCGATCGCGAGAGAGACGGCCGCGAGCGAGTTCGAGGACGTGACGCTGTTGCTCGCCGACGGGGAGCGCAACTTGGGGGAACTGATAGCCGACGTTCCGGCCGAGGAGTTCGAGTCGAACGAGGAACTCCAGTCCGAAATCAACAACGTCCTGCCGCGCGAGGCGGTGGGCGAACCCTACCAGTCGGAGGGCGAGGGGTGACGAAGCACGGCGCTTAACTAGTCGGGTCCGCTACGCCGTGACAACAATGGAGTTCTGTGACGAGTGCGGTTCGATGATGAAGGCGGAGGACGAGCTTTGGGTCTGCGATAGCTGCGGCAACAAGACGCCGAAGGACCCCGAGGCCAACTACGTCGTGACCGAAGACCAAGAGGCCAGCGAGGTCATCGAGACCAGCAAGGGCGACGAGCAGAGCGCGCTCCCCACGACCGAGGCCCACTGCCCGGAGTGTGGCAACGACCGCGCGCGCTGGTACATGCAACAGATTCGGGCGGCCGACGAGAGCGAGACGCGGTTCTTCATCTGCACCGAGTGCGAACACAAGTGGCGGGAAGACGACAACTAACGACCTTTTACTGCGCTCGGCAGTTCGCCTCCGTCGAGGGATTCCGTGGCCCGCTCGTTCAGTCGCTTCGCTCCTTCACTCGCGGTAGAAGTACAGGCGTGACGGCGAGAGTCAGTGCGCGAGCCTTCGGTTCGCTGTAACGTGGTTTCCGAGGTCCGCCACGGCTACCCGACGACCTGCCGGACTCGGCCCTTCCCCTCCTTGAGGACGTACTTCAGCACGTCGCCGCCCTCCGGGAGCGAGTAGAGGTCCCCGAGTTCGTCGGGCGACTCGGGGTCGACGCCCGACGCGACGTTCCGGACGCCCTTCACCAGCACGTCGTCGGAGACCGCGAACAGGCGCTCGCGGACCTCCGACCACGTCCGGGCGTCGGCGATGTCGACCGGTTCGTAGGCCACTATCGACCCGCCGTCGAGCGTCTCGGTGAGTCGCTGGAGGGTCACGCCCGCGGTCTCCTCGCCGTTGAGAAACTCCCAGAACCCGCAGGGCATCCCGCGGTACTCCCGGAGGTCGCCGTGGTGGAAGCTCAGGACGCCGTACTCCGGCGCGTCCAGCACGTCGCCCTTCAGGATGCCGAACCCGAAGCGAATCGCCACGTCGGTCTCGCCGACGACCTCGACCGCGCGGTCGGGCAGGACGTTGCCGAAGTCCGGGGCGGGGTCGGGGTCGACCGCCAGCGTCTCCGGGTCGCCGAGTCCCTCGATACTCCCGACCGCTCGCGGTCGCTGATAGGCCGGCGGGTCGCCGAGTTGGACCGCCGCGCCGACCGGCGTCCAGAGCGGATACTCCCGGACCCGGTCGAGGTAGTGGTCGAGACCGCCCCGTTTTCCGCCGGTCGATTCGGTACACCGGACGACCGTCGTCACCTCGGCGTCGGTCCGCGCGAGCATCGACTCGACCGCGCTGGCCTGCCACGCCGGAACGTCGGGCCCGCGAACGAGAAGCGCGACTGACAGTGTCTCGGACATGTGAGTGGTCGCCTCCGAAGACGACGAGTGTCGGCTTTGTTATGGACAGACTTTGCGCTCGAACGCTCGGCCTACGGCAAAACAGGTCGCGATTGCGTTACGGTCGGCGCGCGAAGGTGAGATAGCCCGTGTGACCGACACCCGCGGTCGAGGGCCGCGACCCCCGGTCGTCGAAGTCCATCCGGCGCTGGATGGTCTCGAAGGTCTCCACGTCCGCGAGACCGGCCTCGCGGGCCGACTCGACGGTCTCGCGGGTCTGCTCCACGAACGGGGAGTAGACCGCGACGTAGCCGCCGCGGGCCAGCAGGTCGGGCGCGCGTGCGACGACGTCGGGCGCGTCCTCCGTGTCGAGGGTCAGCACGTCGAACTCGCCGAGGTCGGCGGAGTCGTCGGCCAACGCCTCGGTCAGGTCGCCGGCGCGCACGTCGACTCGGTCGGACACGTCGGCGAGTTCCATGTTCTCGCGGGCCACCTCGGCGAACTCGGGGTCGCGCTCGTAGGTGGTCACGTCCGCGCCCGCCCGACCGAGGTAGGCCGAGAGAACGCCGGTTCCGGTCCCGGCGTCCAGCACGCGGTCGCCCGCCGCGACGCCGGTGTGACCGACGATGAGACCCACGTCGCGGGGCATCATCGGCGCGCCGGTGCGCTCGAAGTGGTTGAACAGGTCGGGACCGCGGAGTCGCCGGACCTCGAACGGTTCGCCCAGATGGGTCTCCAGCGTCTGGCCGGGTTCGACGTCCTCGGGCACGTCGAGGACTCCGAGGTCGGTCTGGAGTTCCTCGCCGGGTTCCCGGAGGTACTCTCGGTCGCCGTGAACCAGCAGGACCGTCACTCTAACCGCTCGACCGCGGCCGCGAGGTCGCCGTCGGTGGCTTCGAGCGCCTCGCGCGCGTCGTCCTCGGTCGCGCCGGTCCGCTGGGCGACGAGTTCGACGTCGCCGTCGGGAATTTCGCTCCCGGCGTCGTCGCCGTCCGCGTCGCCGGACTCGACCGCGCTGGCCTCGCTCGCCGCGCGGGTCTCGGGTTCGCCGACGACCTGATACGTCTCTTGGCCGCGAGCGTCCATCACGGTGATGTCGGGGTTGTCGAACACGAGTTGCTCGCCGTCGCTCTTCGTGATGACGACTTCCTCGGCGTCGAGTTCGTCGACGTCGATACCCATCTGCTTCATCATCTGTTGCATCTTACGAGGGTCGAGACCCCCGCCGCCTCCTCCGAACATACTCGGTTCGTCGGAGCGTGAAGAAATAAGGTTGGCGGACCGCCACCGACGGTGGTCGATTCGGGTCCGTGGTCGTGTGTCGGCAGTCGAGAGATGATTCCGCGGCCGGAACCGCCACCGGAAGCGACCGGGGGCTACTCGTCGGCGCCCTCGCGGACCATCACGGCCATCCCGGTGTCGAAGTCGCCCATCGCGTCGGCCGAGAGTTCGGCCCGGCCCACGCCGAGAAGAGAGCCGTCCTCGTGGACGATTGCCACCTCGTCGCCGGGTCGGACCTCGGGACCGACCGCGGCGACGAACTTCGCGAAGACGTTCTTGCCGTCGCGGACGAACGGTTCGCTCTCGTCGCCGACGACGACTCGGCCCGCCGGAGGTTCGAGGGCGGCCGCGACTCGGCGACCGCCTTCCAGTCCGAGGGTGAACCGGCCGTCGGTGCCGTAGGTCACGAGTCGCCCGGCGTCGGCGATGACCTGCTGTGGCCGCCCCGACGACGACCGCTTGACTTCGAGGTCGTCGCCTTCCGGGAACAGCGTCGCGCCGACGCCCGCCCCGAACTGGTAGTCGGCGGTCGTCCGGAGTCGCGGGAGGTCGTCGGTCTGACTCGAACTCATTGGCCGCGAGTTGGCGTGCCGCGGCGAAAAGGCTTCGTTCTCGTCGTCGCCCCGAGTTTGATACTTGCTAACTAGGGTCTCGACACACCGAAACAATTTAATTATCTATCATTACTTTTATCGGCGGTTACGGTTTGATTTATATTCTTGGAGCGCCTACCCACAGGTACGATGAAAGCAAACCTCGGCCTCGCACTCGTCCTCTTGGCTGGCGTAGTCGTCCTCGGCGTCGCGACCATCCAGACGTTCCCGACCTACGTCCTCTCGGCCGTCGCGGTGCTCGTCATGGCGGCGGGGGCGCTCCTCAGCGGCACCGCGAACGAAGACGGCCGCCCGGTCTGAGGCGGCGCCAGCGGCGAAACTCGTTTTTCTTCAGAGTAGGAAGGTGTCCGGACGCTCGGACATATCCACGAACGCGTCGGCGGCCTCGATGAGTTCCTCGGAGGTCGATTCCGCGAAGCTAGTCACCTCGGTCCGCACGCCCTCGTGGCGGAGATGCGAGCAGAGTCGCGAGAAGTCGCCGTCGCCGGTACAGAGGATGACCGTATCGACGTGGTTGGCCAGCGTCACCGCGTCCAGACTCATGCCCACGTCCCAGTCGGCCTTCTTCGACCCGTCGCCGAACGTCTTGAGTTCCTTGATTTTCGTCTCGAAGCCGATGTCGGCCAGCGCCTCGAAGAACCGCTCCTCGTCCGGACTGTCGGCCTGAATCACGTACGCGATAGCCCGCGTCAACTCCCGGTCCTGCACCGACTTTTCGAGGAGCGCAGAGTAGTCGATGTTTCGGCTATAGACGCTCTGGGCGGTGTGATAGAGGTTTTGGGCGTCAGCGAGGACGGCGACCCGCTGATGCGGGTGAATTTCGGTCATAGAGCATGCTTGGTACTCCCGGCGGTATAAAGGTCCGCCACACCGCTCGCCTGCGACCGTCTCTGGCGCTCGCTCGGGGGAGGTAGCCGCGCACCTGAGACCACTCACTCCGTCGGCGTCGCGCGGTCGGAGAGGTCGAGGGTCTCGGGGTCGAGGTAGTAGTATCGCTCCCACGCGGGCGCGAGACTCACGACCCGAGTGTCGCCGTAGGTCGCTTCGGCGTGGCGCTCGTGGTGGCCGACCAGACAGAGGTCCGGTTCCAGCGCGTCGAGGAGTTCGTCGATTCGCTCGCACCCGGCGTCGTAGCCGTAGTATATCAGGCCGTGCGGGGCCTCGTGCGTGAGAAGCACGTCCACGTCCTCGACCGCCTTCAGGCGCTCGACGTCCTCGCGGACGAAGTGTCGCCTGCGCTCGCCCGCGAGGTCGGCCCGGGTTTCGTCGTACTTCGTCGGTGCGTAGTTGCCCGACAGGCCCGCGACCCGGAGGCCCCGGACCTCTGCGACGGTGCTCGCGAGCAGGTGCGCGTTTCGGACCCTCGCGCCCTCGGGGTTCTCGCCGCGCCGAAGCGCGTCGATGACGTCGAAGTCCTCGTTGTTGCCCGCGACGAAGTAGGTCGGAATCGGCAGGTCGTAGTGGAGCAGGTCGCCGGTCTGGAGTGCGACCTCGGCGTCGCTCTCGCGGTAGGCCGCGAACAGCGCGCGCCGGTCGTCGGGGTCGTCGGCGTGGGCGTCTCCGAGGACGAGCATCGCCGAAGTATCGATGGGCCCGGAGGTAAGGGCTGTGGCCCGGACGGGACGCGTCTACGACGGCGGCGTCGGGTAGGAGGTCAGTTCGAGCGTCGCGGGGTCGAGTTCGTAGTACCGCTTGCCGACCGACGCGATGCCCACGACCCGGGTGTCGCCGTAGGTCGTCTCGGCGTGCTGGTGGTGGTGGCCCACCAGACAGAGGCGGGGTTCGACCGCCTCTATCAGTTCGTCGATGTACTCGCACCCGACCTCGTAGGACTCCGAGACCGGCAAGCCGTGGGGCGCTTCGTGGGTCAACAAAACGTCCACGTCGTCGAGTTGTTTGACCGCCTCCACGTCCTCGCGGACGAAGTGGCGGCGGCGTTCGCCCTGCAGGTTCGGCCGCGGCCGTTCGTACTGGGTCGGTGCGTAGTTGCCCGACAGGCCCGCGACGCGCAGGCCGTCTACTTCGACCGCTTCGTCCGCTATCAGGAAGGCGTTGGTCACGTCGGAACTCTCGACGCGGCCGTGTCGGAGCGCGTCGATGACGTCGAAGTCCTCGTTGTTACCGGCGATGAAGTAGGTCGGAATCGGCAGGTCGTAGTAGAGTAAGTCACCCAACTGCAGCGCCACGTCCGCGTCGGACTCCCGGTAGGCGGCGAACAGCGCGCGCCGATTGTCGGGGTCGTCGGCGTGGGCGTCTCCGAGAACGAGCATTAATCACCGCTTCGGCCGTCGGAAAGATAAAACCCACTCTCGGGCGGCCGCGTTCGGCAGGTTTCGCTGTCGACCCAAAGGTTAAGTTCCCGGCGGTGAGTGGGACGCATATGCACCCCGACGCCACCTCGGCCACACTCGACGCCTCGGCCAGCGGTGGGTCGGTCGGTTTCGCGGGGCTGAAACGCACAAAACCCGGTTACTGATAGGTCCTCGGCGGCGTGGCGACCCGTCGCGGGCCGTACTCGTTCTGCACCACTCTCCGACCAGTCACCAGCGACCCAGTCCCGAACCCAGCACATGACACGCACCGACGAACCCTTCAGCGGGGTCTACCCGGCGATGACGACCCCCTTCGACACGGACGACAGCATCGACTTCGAACAACTCCGAGCGGACGCCCGGCGACTCGCGGACGCGGGCGTGGACGGACTCCTCGCGGTCGGGTCGACCGGCGAGAGCGCGACCCTGAGCCACGACGAACACGTCGAAGTCGTGGACGCCGTCACCGACGCCGTGGACGTGCCCGTTATCGCGGGGTCGGGAAGCAACAACACCCGCGAAGCCCTCGAACTCTCCCGGCGCTCGGCCGACGCCGGGGCCGACGCCCTGCTCCTCATCTCGCCGTACTACAACAAGCCCGAACCCGAAGGGATGGAGCGCCACTACCGGACCATCGCCGACGAGGTGGACGTTCCCCAAATCGTCTACAACGTCCCCTCCCGCACGGGCCGCAACGTTGCGGTCGAGACCGCGGTCTCGCTCGCCGAACACGAAAACATCCAGGGTTACAAGGCCGCCAGCGGCGACCTGAACCGAATCGGCGAGGTAATCGAGCGGACCCGCGACGAGGAGTTCTCGGTCCTCTCGGGCGACGACTTCCTCACGCTCCCGATGCTGTCGCTCGGCGCGACCGGCACCATCAGCGTCTCGGCGAACGTCGAACCCGAGCGCACCGCGGCGCTGGTCGAGGCCGCACGGTCGGGCGACTTCGCCGCGGCCCGCGCGGTTCACGAGGAACTCGCGCCGCTGGTCCGGGCGCTGTTCTCTGAGACCAATCCCATCCCGGTCAAGGAGGCGATGGAGATTCGTGGCTACGGTCCGGCCCACCTCCGCTCGCCGCTGAGTCGCCTCTCCGAGCGACACCGCGCAGAACTTGCGGGTATCCTCGAAGAGTTAGAGGGGGAACCCACTGGAGTACACCAATGAGCGTAGGGGACGACGGAGAATCGACGAACGTCTCGGTCGCGGTCACGGGCGCGACCGGCGAGATGGGCCGGGCGGTCCTCGACGCGGCAGGGGCCCGCGAAGACGTGTCGGTCGCGTTCGCGGTCAACCGCGACGCGCCCCGAGACCCCGCCGAGTCGGTCGCCGGCGTCCGCGTCGAACCGGCCCGCGAGTTCGACCGCCTGCTGGCCGACCGGAGTCCCGACGTCGTCGTGGACTTCACCGGCCCTGCGAGCAGTCAGAACTACGTCGCGGTCGCCGCCGAGGCCGGAGTCGCCAGCGTCGTCGGCACGACCGGGTTCGACGACGAGGGCGAGGCGGCGCTCCGGGAACTCGCCGAGTACGCGCCCGTGCTGAAGGCCTCGAACTTCGGCCGGGGCGTGCAGGCGCTGGTCTCGGCGGTCGAGTCGGCGGTCGCCGACCTGCCGGGCTACGACGTGGAGGTCACCGAGACCCACCACAACCGGAAGCGAGACGCGCCGAGCGGCACCGCCAAGACGATTCTGGAGGCCATCGAAGGCGCTCGCGACGGTGGGACGGCGGACGGCCAGCGCGTCCACGGCCGCGAGGGCGAGGCGCCCCGAGAGGCGGGCGAAATCGGCGTCCACGCGCGCCGGGCCGGCACCATCACGGGCGAACACGAGGTCTTGCTCGCCGGGAATCACGAGGAGGTTCGGCTCACCCACCGCGCCGAGGACCGCGGCGTCTTCGCCGAGGGCGCGCTCGACGCGGCGGTCTGGTTGGCGGGGCGGGAGCCGGGCTGGTACGACTTCGCCGACGTAGTAGACGGAGCAGAGTCGAACGACGCGGAAGCGACCAACGACACCGGAGGCGACGACCGATGAGTCTGGAATCCGACATCGACGACCTGTGGCATCGCTACGACGAAGGCAACCTGTCCGCCGATTCGGCGGGCCCCGAGGAACTCGACGCGCTCGACGCCTTCCTCGACGCGCTCGAAACCGGCGAGGTCCGGGCCGCCGAGAAGCGCGGCGGGGAGTGGGAGTCCAACGAGTGGGTCAAGCGCGGCATCCTGCTGAACTTCGGCCTGCGGTCGATTGCCGGCCGGGAGTACGGCGACGTGACCTACCACGACGTGCTTCCCCTGCGCGAGACCGGGGACCTGCCCGACCGCGGCACCCGAAACACGCCCGACGGGACCGTAATTCGCCGGGGCGCGTACCTCGGTTCGGACTGCATCATGATGAGTCCGAGTTTCGTGAACATCGGCGCGCACGTCGGCGACGGGACGCTCGTGGACTCCTGTGACACCGTGGGGTCGTGCGCCCAAATCGGCGCGGACGTGAAGTTGGGCGCGAACACGCTCGTCGGCGGCGTGCTGGAACCCGTCGAGGACGCGCCGGTCGTGGTCGAGGACGGCGCGTCGCTCGGTGCGGGATGCCGCGTCACCTCCGGGTTCGTCGTGGGCGAGAACTCGGTGGTCGCGGAGAACACCCTGCTCACGCCCCGCATCCCGGTCTACGACCTCGTGGACGAGGAGGTGCTCTACGGCCGCCTGCCGCCCGAGCGCCGGGCGTTCACCCGGTTCGTGGAGTCGTCGGTCGGCGACCACGACCTGTTCGACGGCGGGGCCTACAAGCCCGCGGTCGTGGCGATGGACGTGGAGGAGACCACGATGGAAGCCGTCGAGCGCGAGGAGGCCCTGCGAGAATGAGTAGCGAGAGCGGGTCGACGGCACGGAATCCCCCGGTTCGACGCCTCGCCGACTGGCCCGCCGAGCGCCTCCGGTCGCTGGCCGACGAGTACGGCACGCCCCTCTACGTCTTCGACGTGGAGCGGGCCCGCGAGAACTACCGGCGGATGGCCCGGGCGTTCCCCGAGGCCGACGTCTACTACGCCGCGAAGGCCAACACCGCCCGGCCGGTCCTGCAGGCGCTCGCCGACGAGGGCGCGGGCGTCGAGTGCGCGTCGGCGGGCGAGTTGGCGCGCGCCCTCGACGCGGGAGTCGATGGCTCGCACGTCCACTACACCGCGGTCAACCCGCCCGCCCGGGACCTCGACGTGGCGGTCCGCCTCGCCGAGGAGCATCCGGGCGTGACCGTCACGGCCGGGGCCGAGGACACCCTCGACCGACTCGCCGACCGGGGCTACGACGGCCGGGTCTGCCTGCGGGTCAACCCCGGCGTCGGCGCGGGCCACCACGAGAAAGTATCGACCGGCGCCGACGCCAAGTTCGGCGTGCCCTACGAGCGCGCGGCGGACCTCGCGGAGTCGGCCGACGACGACTTCGAGGTGGTCGGAATCCACGCCCACGCCGGAAGCGGCATCTCGGGCGACGACCTCTCGGCCCACCGGGACCTCGTCGGCCGAATGGGCGAGTTGGCCCGCGAAATCGAGGGTCGCGGCCTCGACCTCGACTTCGTGGACGTGGGCGGCGGCTTCGGCGTTCCCTACTCGCCCGACGAACACCCGCTCGACTTGGAGGCGGTCGCGGAGGCCACCCGCGAGGCGCTGGGCGAAGTGGACGCGACGCTCGCGGTCGAACCCGGCCGGTACCTCGTGGCGGACGCGGGCGTCCTGCTGACCCGGGTCAATACGGTCAAGGAGACGCCGTCGAGCGTCGTGGTCGGGGTCGGCGCGGGGATGACGACGCTCGCGCGCCCCGCCATCTACGACGCCCACCACGAGATTCGGAGCGTCGCGCCCGACGCCGACGAGCGCCCCGAGCGCGAGGTCACGGTCGCCGGGCCGGTCTGCGAGAGCGGCGACTCGCTGGGCGACCACCGGCTCGCCGACCCCGAGCGCGGCGACCTGCTCGCGGTCGGGAACGCGGGCGCTTACGGCTACGAGATGGCGAGTCAGTACAACTCCCGTCCCCGCCCGGCCTCGGTCGTCTTGGACGGCGACGACGACCGACTGGCGCGGCGACGCGAAACGATAGCGGACGTGACGGCGGTAGAACCCGAGGTTGACAGATGAGCATCGAATTCGAGAAGTTCCACGGCACCGGCAACGATTTCGTAGTAGTAGACGCGGACGAGTACGTCCCCGACCGGGGCGCGTTCGCCCGCGAAGTGTGCGACCGACGCGACGGCGTGCGCCTCACCGACGGCGGCGCGGCCGACGGCGGCGCGACGACAGCGCCGACCGACTCGGTGGGGGCGGACGGGGCGCTGTTTCTGGCGCTCGAACCCAAGTTCTCGCCGCCGCGGGCGGTGATGACGCTGGTCCAACCAGACGGGTCGACCGCCGCGATGTGCGGCAACGGCGCGCGGTGCGCCGCGAAGTGGGCCGCCGAGCGTACCGGTGCCGACACCGTGATGCTCGACACGCAGGCCGGGACCCGCCGGGCCGAGATATCGGACGACGAGGTGACCATCGAGATGGGGGCGCCGTCGTTCGCGCCCGGCGACGTACCGCTCGCGCCCGACCGCGAACAACCGCTGGTCGAAGAGACCGTCGAGGGCGTGGAAGTGACCGCGGTGAACACCGGCGTGCCCCACGCCGTCGCATTCGTCGAGGACGTCGACGAGGTGGACCTCGACGCGGTCGCTCCCGCGGTCCGTCACGCCGACGCCTTCCCCGAGGGCGCGAACGTCACGTTCGCGTCGCGGCGGAGCGAGGCCGGCGACGGCGACACCGTCGCCTTCGACCAGCGGACCTACGAGCGCGGCGTCGAGGGCGAGACCAGCGCCTGCGGCACCGGCGCGGTCGCAATCGCGGCGGTCGCCCGGCGAGCGGGCGAAATCGACGGCGACGCGTCGGTCGGCGTCTTCCCGCCGGGCGGTCGCCTCGGCGTGACGTTCCGCGGCGAGCGCGCGAGTCTGACCGGCCCGGCCGAGCGCGAGTTCACGGGCGAGATTTCCTCGACGCCCGAACCGCGGCGAGTCTCCGAGGCCTGAGCCGAAACCGACGGACACCTTCTCATGACATTCGACCCGATAGACTTCCTCGAAGACGCGGTACAGACGACCTCCCACGAGGGCGTGACCGAGATGCGCGACCTGCTGGTGGCGACGCTCGAATCCGCAGGTGCGGACCCCGCCGTAGAAGTGTCGGTGGACGACGCCGGCAACACGCTTGCAGTCCGGGACTCCGGACGGGAGGGACCGCACGTCGTCCTCAACACTCACATCGACACCGTGCCGCCGCACGTCGAGTTCTCCCGAGACGACGAACTGATTCGAGGGCGAGGCTCCTGCGACGCGAAGGGACCGCTGGCGGCGATGCTCGCGGCGTTTCTGGGCGTCGAGGTAGAGCGCGGGCGGGTGACGCTCGCGGTCACGCCCGACGAGGAGACGAACTCGACCGGCGCGGCCGCCCTCGACTTCGACCCGGCCCCCGACGCCGTAATCGTGGGCGAACCGACCGAACTCGACGTGTGCAACGCCGCCAAGGGCCGGTTTCAGGCGACGGTCACGGTCCGGGGCGCGAACGCCCACGCCGCGGAACCCGAGTCGGGCGTCAACGCGGTCCGGGCGGCCGGCGACTTGCTCTCGGCGCTCGACTCGTTCGACGACCGGGAGGACCGCCCGGACGAGAGCGACGCCCTCGGCGACTCGACGCTGACGCCCACGACCATCGAGGGCGGCACTGCCACGAATCAGGTGCCCGCCGAGTGTTCGTTCGTCGTGGACCGCCGGAGCGTCCCGCCCGAGACCGCCGAGGGGTTCCGCGCTGCGCTGGCCGACCACCTCCGAGCGCACGCGCCGGCGGACGTCGGCGTCGAGGTGTCGCTGGCCGAGCGCGAGACGCCGTTTCTGGCGGCGTTCGAGACGCCCGGAGACTCGACGCTGGTCCGGACGCTCCGGGAGGCCGCCGGCGGGACCGTCCGGCCGTTCGGTGCCGCGACCGAGGCGTCGTACTTCGCCGAACTCGCGCCGACGGTCGTGTTCGGACCGGGCGCGCTGGCCGACGACGAGGGCGCGGTGGCCCACGCGCCCCGCGAGTACGTCCGCGTCGCGGAAGTCGAGCAGGCCGGTGAGGCCGTCGAAGAGACGCTGGCGTCGCTCCTCTCCTGAGCCAGACGCTGGTCACGATTCGGAGAGAAAGAGACTCTTGTGACGTTGTGAAAGAATTCTATAGCTGTTTCTAAGGGCGCTAGATATTTCTCTCGGCTCTGTTTCGCCTTCGACGCGCCGTGCGGAGAGCGACCGATTCGTCGGAGCGGCGTTTTATCTAACAACAATTATAGTAGTTAATTATAAGTCTTAGAAGTGTGCAATATATTGCGTAGCATGACAGACGATTCGTCTCACACGAACCGCACCGACCGTCGAACGCTCCTGCGCGCGACCGGCGTCGCGTTGGCCGGCGCGACAGTCACCGCGAGCGGCGCGGCCGCCCGCGGTCCGCCCGAGAGCGACTCACACGTCGCCAAGGCCGACTTCGCGAACGGCATCTCGACCGACCGCATCCGAGAGGTCCGCCGGGCCGCCCGCGCGGAGTACAACGCCCGCGGCGGCGACCTCGACGTAACGCCCGCCGTCTCGAACCCGGACCCCGAGGACGGAACCGTCGTCGCCTACTCTTACAAAATCGACGCGAACGGCGTTCCCCGCCAGTACACCGGCGTCGCAGGCGACGCGAAGTCGGCCGCGCACCTCCACGGGAAGGCCGCACAACGCGCGACGGCCTTCGACCGCGCCTCGACCGCGACCGCCGACGGCGTCACGACTCAGAGCAGTTCGTGGAACGACGTGCTACACGACGAGGCCGACTTCTGCAAGGACCCCTACGGGTGCGTCACGAACAACCTCGACCTCAAGCAGTTGGACGGCGACGGCGATTCCGCGCAGGACGCCTACGCTGTCAAGCACTTCTTCGTGATGGAACCCGGCACGCAGAAGTACGGCTCCGGGTGGGTCAACGACGTCGGCGAACCGAAACACGACTGGAGTCAAAACGACATGGGCAGCGCCGACCTCGACGAGTACGACCCGCTCGGAACCCACGACGGGAGCCAGAGCATCAAGGTATCGGTCGGCACCGGCGGCGCGAATCTCGGCTGGAGTTACACCCAACCCGCGGTCACGACCGTCGACGAGTCGAGTCCGAGCGGCAACTACGCGACGTGGAACGAGGAGTTCAACAGCGACAGCGCCCGCCAGAACACCAACGGCATGAAGCCCGGTAGCTCCTGCTGGATAGACCAAGAGGCCACCGGGAGCGGTCAGTACGACCTGATGGACCTCGTCTCGAAGGGGACCTTCTACGACGGCGGGTGGAGTTCCGACACCTACTACCTCAAGCACACGTTCCACGTCAAGGTGAATTACTGACGCCGAGGCGACCGGACGGGTCGCCGACTCCGCTCAGCGCCGCGTCCACGCCACCGTGCGGTGCGGGAAGTGGTGTCGCCGGACGGCCTCGCTGACGGCGAGGAGACCGGCGACGGCCATCGCCACCGCGCTCGCGCCGAACTCGGTCCGCCAGTTGAAGAAGATTCGACGCGTGAGCAGGTACGTCTCGCCGCCGCGCTCGACGGCCAACGTCCCCTTGGTCTTTCGCGGCCCCGGCAGTTCGGTCGGGTCGCGGAAGACGAGGCGCTCGCCCGCGATGGCCCGCTCGACGGTCCGCTGGTCGCGCGCCGAGAGGTCCCCGAAGGAGACGAGCGACTCGGTTCCCTCGGGGATTTTCTCAACCGTGCCGAGGGACTCGACCTCGTACTCGAGCGCCCCGACGCCGAAGACCATCGCGCCGGTCAGCAGGAAGATACCCGCGAGGAAGAGGCCGAAGTGGAGGGTGTCGCTCATACTCCGAGATGTGTCACGTCTTATAAATTTGTTTCGCCGACGCGAATTCGCCCGCGGTCCGGCGTCACTCCTCGTCGAGCGAACCGGCCATCTCGCCCGCGACGCCGGTGTACCCCGCTGGCGTCAGGTTGAGCAGTTCCTCGCGGGTCGCCTCGTCCACGTCCAACTCCTCGAACAGGTCCCGGAAGTCCTCCAAGGTCACGCGCCGGCCGCGCGTGAGGTCCTTGACGCGCTCGTAAGCGTCGGTGTGGCCCTCGCGCCGGAGGATGGTCTGGACCGCCTCGCCGATGATTTCGGGGGTGGATTCGAGGTCCTCGCGCATGACCTGCTCGTTGGGAACGACCTTGCCGAGTCCGGCCTGTAGTTTGACGTAGCCAAGCAGGCAGTAGGCGAACGCCGCGCCGACGTTTCGCTTGACGGTCGAGTCCGAGAGGTCGCGCTGGAGGCGCGAGGAGGTGACGTAGTCGCCGAGGAACACGAGGTCCGAGTTGGCCTTCGAGAGGTTGCCCTCGCTGTTCTCGAAGTCGATGGGGTTGACCTTGTGTGGCATGGTCGAGGAACCGGTCTCGCCCTCGGCGGCCTCCTGACCGAGGTAGCGGTCGCTGACGTAGCGCCACGCGTCGCGGTCCAAATCGAGCAGGACGTTGTTCGCGCCCCGGAGGGCGTCGAACAGTTCCGCGAGGTCGTCGCAGGGGTTGACCTGCGTGGTGAGCGGTGCCCGTTCGAGACCGAGTCGCTCGACGAACTCGCGGGCGAACGCGGGCCACTCCACGTCGGGGTAGGCCGCGACGTGGGCCGCGTAGGTGCCCGACGCGCCGGCCAACTTGCCCTGTAGTCCGTCGCGGGCGTCCTTCACGCGCCCGATTGCGCGGCCGAGTCGCGAGGCGAAGACGGCCATCTCCCTGCCGAAGGTGGTCGGGGTCGCGGGTTGGCCGTGGGTCCGGGCGAGCATGGGCACGTCCGCGTACTCGCGGGCGAGGTCCCCGAGCGCGTCCCGAACCGCGCGGAGTTCCGGCAGGAGAACCGACTCGACCGCCCCCCGCACCAGCAGGCGGTAGGCGAGGTTGTTCACGTCCTCGCTGGTCAGCGCGAAGTGAATCCACGACGCGGCCGACTCCGCGCCCTCGGGCAGGTTCTCGCGGACGAAGTACTCCACGGCCTTCACGTCGTGGTTGGTCGCCGAGTAGTCGCGGTACCCCTCGGTCTCGATGCGCTTTATCAGGTCGGCGTCGTCCTCGTCGAACTCCTCGTAGAGGTCGCGGAGTCGGCCGCGGGCCGAGTCGTCCAGTTCCAGCGGCGTCGCGTCGAGGTCGGCCAGCGCGACCAGATACTCGACCTCGACCCGGACGCGGGCGCGCATCAGCGCGGCCTCGCTGGCGTACTCGCGCAGGGGTTCGGTCCGCCCGGCGTACCGGCCGTCCAGCGGCGACACGGCGTAGAGGGGGTTCATGTGGCAATCTGGCCGTGCTGTCGGCAAAAGAGTGTCGGTCCGATTCGGCACACTCGTGCATACAACGGTAATAGAAACCGGAATAGCCGCCTAAAGTATGCTCGTTCGTGCATATCATCTCGGTCGAGACCGCAATGCCTTTTTCCTCCGCTGGCGGGAATTCGAACATGACCCGAATCGCTGGGCTCGCAAGCAACCGCGGACGGAACCTGCTCCACATCGCCGACCGCACCCCCGGCGGCGCGCAACTCGAAGTCGTACTGACCAACGACCCGGACGCGCCCGCGCTGGAGGCCGCCGAGAAGCGCGGCGTCCCGACGGAAGTCGTGGCCCGAGACGAGGGCGAGACGCGGCGCGAACACGAACGGCGCGTCGTCGCCGCGCTCGAAGACTACGACTTCGACCTCGTCTGCCTCGACGGGTACATGCGCATCCTCTCGGACGCGTTCCTGGAGGAAACGCCGCTCACGCTCAACGTCCACCCGTCGCTGCTGCCGTCGTTCCCCGGCACGGACGCCCACCGACAGGTCCTCGACGCGGACGTGAAGACCACCGGTTGCACGGTCCACGTCGTCACCGACGCCACCGACGAGGACGGTGCGGTCGTCGAGGACGAGGTGGACGCCGGCCCGGTCGTCACCCAAGAACCGGTTCCGGTCTACGAGGGCGACGACGAGGACGATCTGAAAGAGCGGGTCCTCTACGAGGGCGAGTTCAAGGCCTACCCCCGCGCCGTCCGGTGGTTCGCCGAAGGGCGACTCGACGTTGACACCGAGGCGGGCGAGGTCCGCGTCGAGGGCGACGGAGACGGACAGTTCCCGGCCCGGCGACTCGAAACCGCGGACCGCGCGGCCGACCTCCGGTACGGCGAGAACCCCCATCAGGACGCCGCGCTCTACGGCGACGCCACCTGCGAGGAGGCCAACGTCGTGGACGCGCCCCAGTTGAACGAGGGCGCGAAGGGGATGGGATACAACAACTACAACGACGCCGACGCCGCGCTGAATCTGGTCAAGGAGTTCGACCGGCCGGCCGCCGCGGTCATCAAGCACACCAACCCGGCGGGGTGCGCCACTGCGGACTCGCTCGCGGACGCCTACGACCGAGCGCTCGCCACCGACGCCAAGAGCGCCTTCGGCGGCATCGTCGCGCTCAACCGGGAATGTGACGAGGCCACCGCCGAGCAGATTATCGACTCGTTCAAAGAGGTCGTGGTCGCGCCGGGGTACACCGACGACGCGCTGGCGACCCTCCGAGAGAAGGACAACCTTCGCGTGCTGGACGTCGGGGACGAAGAGACGTTCGCGGACATCTCGGAGACGACCACGGAGAAGGACCTCGTGGGCGGCCGACTCGTGCAGGAGCGCGACCTGCAGGCTCCGACCCGCGACGAGTTGGAGGTCGTCACCGAGAGAGAGCCGACCGACGACCAGTACGAGAGCCTGCTGTTCGCGTGGCAGACCATCAAACACGTCAAGTCCAACGCCATCCTGTTCGCCGACGGGACGGAGACGGTCGGCGTCGGCGCGGGACAGGTCTCGCGGGTGGACGCCGTCGAAATCGCGAAGATGAAGGCCGAGAAGGACGCCGAGGGCAAGTCCGCGGAGGGCGCGGTCATGGCCAGCGACGCCTTCTTCCCCTTCCCGGACGCCGTCGAGGCGGCCGCCGAGGCGGGCATCGAGGCCGTGATTCAACCCGGCGGGTCGGTCAACGACGACGACGTAATCGAGGCCGCCGACGAACACGACATGGCGATGGTGTTCACCGGCAGTCGGTGTTTCCGACACGACTGAGCGAGCGCTAAAGGTCTCTTCTCCGCGGCAAAAGCCGGACGCCTCGGCCGACTCAGTCGGCCTGCGGCGTCCCCTCTGGGCGGTGGTTTGCGCGGCCACTCTCGGCGTACGGGATGGCGCTGACCGCCCGGAACACCGTGACGGGGTCCCGAGACTTCCGCCAGTACCAGCGCGTCTTCGCCCAGAGCCACGCCGCGCGGAACGCCCCGACCTCGGGCGGCGACGAGAACACGTCGTAGTCGAGCGCCCGGACGAGGCGGTGATGCTCGGCGTAGAGTACCGCGGCGTACAGCACCGCGAACTGGCAGTCTTCGGGTAAATACTCGATTCCCGCGACGCCCTCGCGGTACTTCCGTTCGGCGCGCCGCAACTCGTCGGCCATCGCGGCCCGGAAGCCGTCGGTCGGGTTGCAACGCCGAACGTCGGCCTCCGTGACGCCGTGGCGGTCGCGGGTGTCGCCGGGCAGGTAGATGCGGTCGTGGTCCTCGATGTCTTCGCGCACGTCGCGCAGGAAGTTCGTCAACTGGAACGCCTCGCCGAGCGCGACCGCGTGGGGTTTCGCGCGCTCGGGGTCCTCGACGCTCATCACGGCCTGCATCATCACACCGACCGCGGCGGCCGAACCGCGCATGTACTCCTCCAGTTCGTCGTAGGACTCCCAGCGACTCTTCTCGATGTCCGAGAGCATCGCGTCGATGAAGATCTCTATCTCCTCGTCGGGAATCCCGCGCTCCTCGCTGACCTCTTGGAAGGCCGCGAGGACTTCGTCGTCGGTCTCCTTTCGACCCAATGCCTCCGCTCGGAGTCGTTCGAGTCGCTCGCGTTGCTCCTCGGGCGGTGCGTCCGTCGCGCCGTCCACGACCTCGTCGGCGACGCGGAAGAACGCGTAGAGGACGTAGGTCGGCTGGCGAATCCGCTTCGGGAGCAACCGCGTTGCGAAGTGGAACGTTCTGCCGGTTCGCTGCTGAATCGCCTTGCTTCGTCGGAGTTGTCGGTCGGTGACCATTATGTCTCCTGTGTTGTGCAGAGTCCGGCCGAACAGCAGCGCCTCGCAGCATACTGTCTAGGGAATCGTGTGGGTTAATTCTTGGCGTTGGGAAACTCCGCGCGACCGAGGGAACTCGGCGGGCCTTTTTTGTCGCTGGGACGTGATTCGTGTTACCAAGCACCTCACTGGCCGAAGACGATTCCCATGACGAACTCAGACTCCCCCACGACCGACGACGCCGCCTCGACCGACGCACCGTCCGCGGCCAACGAACCGTCCGCGACCGACGTTTCCTCGGCAGAGAGTCCCCCCGAGACAGACGACACCGACCGCGCCGAGGAGTTACAGGCCACGGTCGCGGCGCTGACCGACCGAGTCGCGCAACTCGAACGAGCGGTGACGTGGATGGCCCGCCAGCAGGCCGCCGAGACGGGCAACAGCGTCTGCCCCGAGTGCAACACCGGCGGGGCGCTCCGGGTGTCGCGCTCGCCGACCGGCAAGAAGCAGGTGAAGTGCAAGAACTGCGGCGAGAAGATAAATTGACGGGACGACCGCCGCGGACGAGCGGCGCTGTCCCCCGTTTTGATTAGTCGCCGGTGAGTCGTCCGGTCTATGAACGTTCGACACGGCTTCCTCGTAGAGCGGCTCGCGGACCTCGACGCGAGCGCCGACTGACGGCCGACCGCCACCACGCCTTTTTGCGTCGCTCCCCTCGACTCGGACATGAGTTCTTCCGACGCCGTCACCGAGACGTTAGACGAAGGAACCAACGGACTCGCGGGGAGACTCGGGTCGCTGGCGGAGACGGTCGGGCCGCAACTGGCGCGCCACGCCGAGTCGGGCAACCTCGCGGCCGCCTCCGGCGTCGTCTCGCTGGTCCGCGCCGGGCAGTCCTTCCTGAAGGGCGACCGTAAGCGCGGCGTCCTGCAGGCGCTCGGCGGTCTGTTCTGGGTAGGCGTTGCCCTCGCGCAACGGCGGTCGGGCGGGTCCGGCGGACCCGGCGCGTCCGACGAGCGTCGCGAGTCGGACCTGACCGAAGTCGCCGACACCTCCCCGGACGTGGAGGACGCCGTCGAACCGGGCGGCCGGGACGCGGACCACGCCACGGGCGAGAGCGTCGTCGACACGACCGACGCCGACATCGAGGAGTCCGACACCGCACCGGAGGTCGAGACCGACGCCGACGACGTGGACCAGCGCGACGTGACGGGGGCGACCGACGTGGAGGACGCCGTCGAGGGCGAGACGGAGACCGAGACCGACCGACCCGCGACCGAGAGCGAGGACGCGACGGAACTCGACGAGTCGGCGGAGACGGACGACTCCCCGGAGACCGACGAGGCGACGGCGACCGAGGGCGACGACTGAGGACCGCATCGACCGAGCGGTTTGGGACGTTTCTGCGGACGCGCGTCGGCCCCGCGAGTTTTACGCCTCACTACCCAATTCGGGGATATGACCGACGAACTGCTCATCTACGGGTCGTACGGGTACACGGGTGCGCTCGTCGCCCAAACTGCGGTGGACCGGGGGATGACGCCCGTCCTCGGGGGCCGGACCGCCGAGACGGTCGAGCGACAGGCGACCGACCTCGGTCTCGACCACCGGGTGTTCAGCCTCGAACACCCCGAGGTAATCGAGCGACAGGTCGAGGAGTTCTCGGCGGTGCTGAACTGCGCGGGACCGTTCTCGGAGACCGCCAGACCGCTCTACTCGGCGTGTCTGGACGCCGGGACCGACTACCTCGACATCACCGGCGAGATAGACGTGTTGGAAGCCGTCGCGGGACGCGCCAACGAGGCCGAGGCGAGCGACGTGACCCTGCTCCCGGCGGTGGGGTTCGACGTGGTGCCGACCGACTGCCTCGCGGCCTACCTCGCCACCGAACTCCCGTCGGCGACGCGACTCACGCTCGGTATCGACGGGTTGGGGACGTTCTCGCCGGGCACCGCCAAGTCCATCGTGAAAGGGCTGAGTCGGCCGGGCGCGGTCCGTCAGGACGGCAGGATTCGGACGGTCCCGGCGGCGTGGAAGACCCGCCGCCTCGACTTCGGTCGGGGTCCCAAGCCCGCCGTGACGATTCCGTGGGGCGACGTCTCCTCGGCCCACTACACCACCGGAATCCCGAACATCGAGACCTACGCCACGGTTCCGGAGTACGCCGCGAAAGTGATGACCAAGACCCGGCCGCTCGCGCCGGTGTTCGGGTCGTCCCCGGTCCAGCGCGCGCTGAACGCCGTAATCGACGCGGTCGTCTCGGGACCGACCGCCGAGGAGCGCGCCCGGAGTTCCGCTCGCGTCTGGGGCGAGGTCGAGGACGACGACGGGAACCGGTTCGCGGCCAGAATGCGGACGCCCGACACGTACGACCTGACTGCCCAGACCGCGGTCGAGGCCGCCCGACGCGTCGTCGCGGGCGAGGTCGAGGCGGGGTTCCACACGCCGGCGTCGGCGTTCGGACCGGAGTTCGCGCTGGCGTTCGACGGCGTGGAGCGCCAAGACGTGCGCGAGTCATCGGACGTGGGGGTCGGTATCGAGCGGTAGGGACGCCCGAGAGAAACGAACGGAAAGGCGAACCGTAGCACCGAGCGGGAGAGGCGAACGGAACCCGTCTGTCAGCCGTAGAACTCGTCGCCGCCCGCGCCGCCCGCCCGGAGCATGGCGACCGCCGCCTCGTAGGTCTCGGGATAGGAGTCGGCCTCGACGGCGGTCGTCCGGCCGCCCGCACGCTCGACTCCCGGCGATGCCGCGGCACGCACCGCGAGGTTCGTCGTCGCCCAGTCAGCCTCGATTCGGGTCGGCGACTCCGCGCCGCGGGTCTCGACCTCGCCGCGCTCGGCCCGTTCGACCGCGCGCCGGGCCGCCGCGCGAATCTCCTCGGTCGTCTCGTCGGCCGGGCGACACGCCGCCGTGAAGCGGTCGATTCCCTCCTTGACGGCCACGGTTTCGGGCGCGTCGCCGAGTTCGCCGCGCGCTTCGGCGACCGTCGCGTCGTCGCCGGTGACGAGTCCGACCGGGACGCCCAGCGCGGCCGCGAGTCGAGCGTTCCAGCCGAGTTCGCCGATTTCCTCGCCGCCGACGCGGAGGCGGAGCAGTTCGTGGCCGAAGAAGGTGTGGTTCAGCACCGCGCCGGGAGTCCCGGCCTTGGCGTGGTAGCCGACCAAGAGCGCGCAGTCGTGGTCGGCGTCGAGTCCCTGCATCATCGACCGGGGCTTGGTGTTCCCGCGGACGAGCGTCGCCCGGTCGTCGACCGCCGCCCGGTCGAGGTTCCGCATCGACGAGTGGGAGTCGTTGACCAGTACCTCGGTCGCGCCCCCGGCGCGGGCGCCCTCGATGGCGGCGTTCACGTCGCCGTGGAGCAGTTCCTTCCCGCGGTCGTACTCGGGTTCGCCCCGGACCACGTCCTCGGCGGCCGCGACGCCGGTGATGCCTTCCATGTCTGCGGAGATGAAGACTCGCATGGTCGTACTCACCGAGAGCGAGGATAAAAGCGTTCGGCGGGGAGCGTGTGCGACGAAGCGAAAACCAGTCGCTCTTCGGGTAATTCGGAGTAGAAAAGCCGGTGGAGGGGATTGTGAACCACGGTCGGAGCGAAAGCTCCTCCCTGATTCAAATCCATCCACGTTGGTCTTTCGACGCTCACGAGTAGCGAGCACACGAGGTGCTCAACCTATAGTTCTCGTCAGAAAAAGCCGGTGGAGGGATTTGAACCCTCGGCCTATTCCTTACGAAGGAATCGCTCTAGCCAGTCTGAGCTACACCGGCACGCTCACATTCGTTCGCGTCCCGAGCCTGACCTCGCTGTACTCAGTCAGACACCGGCACGGCACCGTTCTCCGCACCCAAATATAGTCACCAGAAACGGCTTAAGCGTTCCGAAATCGCCCGACGTTAGCGAGACAGTCGCACGTCGAGACAGACGTTGAGTTCGTGGGGCGCGTACGACCGGACGACGTGGCGGGTCTCGACGTCGACCTCGTACTCGGGGTCGGCCGCGGCGCGAATCGCGGCCTCGCCCGGACCGAAGGGGTCGTCCTCGTGCTGGATGTCGTAGTAGTGAATCACGCAGTCGTCGCCAGCGAGTTCGACCGCCGAGTCGAGGAACTCGTCGGCGCTGTGGGGCAGGTTCATCACCACGCGGTCGGCCCAGTCGGCGTAGTCGGGCGCGATTTCTCGAATACCATCACTTCCCTGCGGTCGTGACGAACCCGAGACTACGTCTCGAACGTCCCCTTGAATCGCGGTCACGCGGTCGGCCACGTCGTTGCGGCGGGCGTTCTCCCGGAGGTACTCGACCGCGCGCTCGTTGAGGTCCACGCCGACGACCTCCGCGCCGCGCTTGGCGAACGGAACGACGAAGGGGCCGACCCCGGCGAACATGTCGAAGGCGCGCTCGTCGGCCGAGACCTGCTCGGCGACCCGGTGACGCTCGGTGGCGAGTCGCGGCGAGAAGTACACCTCGGCCACGTCGAGCAGGTACTCACAGCCGTACTCGCGGTGGACCGTCTCCGTTCCGTCTCCGACCAGCACCTCCCAGTCGCGGACCCGCAACTCGCCTTTCACCTTCGAGGCGCGGTTGACCACCGTCTTCGCCGGGACGTCCGAGGCCATCACGGCGTCGGCGATTTCGCGGGCGGTAGCGGGGTCGTCCTCGTCGACGATGACGATGTCGCCGAGTCGCTCGTAGGTGGGTTCGAAGCCGAGCAGGTCCGCCGGCGCGTCGGGCGTCTCGCGCTCACCGACCGACCGGGAGACCACCTCCAGTTCCTCGGGCACCGCCTCGGCGTCGGTCACCGGCAGGTAGAGGAAGCCGTCTTCGACCTCGATTTCGAACTCGGCGGCGAGCAGTCCACGGTCGGCCAACCGCCGGCGGGTCTCCTCGCCACGCTCGCGCTCGACGCGGACGCACGGCACTTCCATGCCTCTCGCTTTTCGGAGCGTCGCGGTAAGCGTGACGCTTCGGGACCGTCACCCGACGCGGGTCGGCCTCCCGATTCGGCGGTGGTCGCGCAGGTGCGCACCGAGGTCGAGCGCGGTCTTGAGCGCGACCAGCAGGACCAGCGCGGGGAGCGGCGACCCGAGCGAGGCGACCAGAAACGCGCCGAAGACGATGGTGAGGTGGAGGACCATCACCCGGCCGTAGGGTCGCATCATCTGTTCGTCGGGTGAGACCGTCAGGTACTCGCCGCCCCGGAGGTAGTTCGTGACGAACGAGACGCCGTGGCTGACCACGAACGACCCGACCGCGAGCAGGAAGGTCGTCGGCGAGGCCCAACCCCACCCGAGGGACCCGACGGGACCGCCGAGAGGACTCGTGCCGACTCCGCCGCCGGGTCCGGCGAGCGCGAACAGCGGGAGCGCGAACACGAACGCGCCGTGAACGACCCAGAAGATTCCGTAGTGGACCACGAAGAAACCCGCCACGGCCGCGTTGTCGGCCCGGTCCGACCGCGGGTCGATTCGCCCGGTCGGCAGGCCCTCGATTCGCCACTCCCACGTCGACTCGGCGTCGGTCCCCTCCGAGCCGTCGCCGGACCCCTCGCTCGCGTCTCCTCCGGCGGCGAGCAGGATTTTCGGGACGTTGAGCGCACCGACGACGCCGCTCTCCAGCCAGTAGAGCAGGAGAACCTCGAAGCCGCTCCACTCCCACCAGACGACGCCCGCGAGCGGCAGGAGGTTGGCGGCGAACAACGCGACGAGGGCACGAGGCGACGAAGCGCGCCGGGGGACGACCATCGACGGGACGACGACGGCGAGGGATATACGCCTTCGGAGCGAACCGGCGGGACCGGCGTCGGTTACGAGGATTCGGGGTCGACGGTCTCGGCGACCTCGCCGGACGCGGGGTCGTCTCGTCGCGTCCGGTCTAGCGCGTCCATCACCCAATTGGCCGAGATACCGTGAACGACGATGGACGCGAGCACGACGAAGCCGACCAGCGCCCAGAGCTTGTCGGCCGCGACGAGTAGCTCCATCTCTCCGAACGACGCCTCGTTGAGCGCGAACGCCAGATAGTAGAACGAACCGATGCCACGGATGCCGAACGACGCGACGACTAGCCGCTCGCTCCACGGCATCGACGTGCCGAGCAGCCCCACGACGCCGGCGACCGGACGGACTACGAGGACGAGCGCGAGACCCACCGCGACGTCGAGCAGAGTCAGCCGAGCCAGCAACCCGCCCGCGATGGCTCCGCCGAACAGTACCAGAACCGTCGCCATCACGATTCGCTCGACCATCACGGCGTAGTCGTGGAGCGCGACGTAGTACTCGTGTTCCCACTCGTAGTGACGGAGTTCGAGCGCGGCGACGAACACCGCGATGAAGCCGTAGCCGTGGACGAGTTCCGTCGCGCCGTACGTGACGAGCGTGACCGCCAGCGCCTCCGCGCCCTCCATGACCTTGCCTAACTGGGTCGTGACGCTCTCGCTGAAGATGACGCGCGCGAGTAGCTGTCCGGCGAGATAGCCCATCACGACGCCGACCACGATTTCGTAGAGGAAGTGGACGAGGAACCACTCGCCGAGCCAATCGAGCGACGTCGTTCCGGCGGCCGCCGCCGTGGCGATGGCGAGGTGAGTGAACGGGAAAGCCAGTCCGTCGTTGAGACCCGCCTCCGAGGTGAGCGCGAACCTGACTTCGCCCTCCTGCTCCTCGGGTTCGATCTCCTCGTCTACCGCTTCCGTCGGGGCCGTGGCCTGCACGTCCGACGCCAACACCGGGTCGGTGGGCGCGACGACGGCCCCGAGCAGGACGGCGGTCGGCAGGAGGGTTCCCAACACGCCCCACCCGAGGAGAGCGGCGGCGACCATCGACAGCGGCATCGTGATGCCGAGGAGACGCCACGTACTCGACCACGCACGCCAGTCGAACGGCCGGTCGAGCTTCAACCCCGCGCCCATCAGCGCGATTATCACGACGAACTCCGTGAGCCGTTCGGCGAGGTCCCCGTGTCTGACCGGGTCGGGGATTTCGACGCCCAACGGGAGTGAGAACAGCACCACTCCGGCGGCGACGTATATCAGCGGGAACGACAGCGGCTTGTCGGAGAGAACGCGCGGCAGGACGACGGCCCCGAAAATTGCGATACCGGCGACCAGTAACGCGGCTTCGTAAGCGGCCATTCGTCACACTATACCGAGTTTTCGCGTAAATGTCCGGGGGCCGGAACCGGAAGGCGGGCCGGTTGCTCGCTCGCAGTCAGACTCGAAAGGCTATAGCATCCCTCGACCCCTACCACCGCTATGCTCACATTCGTCGGTCTGGGTCTCTACGACGAGCGTTCGATTACCGTCGAGGGCCGCGACGCCGTCCGCGACGCCGACCGCGTCTTCGCCGAGTTCTACACCAGTAAACTCCTCGGAGCGACCGTCGAGGACCTCGAAGCGTACCACGACGCCGACATCGAGGTCCGGGACCGCGCGGGCGTCGAACAGGACCCCGAAGCCGTCCTCCGGGCGGGCGAGGAGGGCGACGCGGTGTTCCTCACCGCGGGCGACACCATGATTTCGACCACGCACGTCGACCTCCGACTCCGGGCCGAGGAGCGCGGCGTCGCCACTCGCGTCGTCCACGCGCCGACCGCCGAGTCCGCCGCCAGCGGTCTCACCGGCCTCCAGAACTACCGGTTCGGCAAGGCGACCACCCTCCCGTTCGAGTACGCCCACGGCGCGGACGGCGTCCCGGCCAGCGTCACCGACGCCGTCGACGGGAACCGCGGGCGAGGCCTCCACACGCTGGTCTACCTCGACATCAAAGCCCGGAACGACGAGTACATGACCGCCGACCACGCCGCCGACCTGCTCGCCGACGACTACGGCGACCTACTGGCGGTCGTGGTCGCGCGCGCCGGCAGTCCCGACCCGCTCGTGACCGCCGACCGACTCTCGGAACTGGCCAAGCGTGACTTCGGCGACCCGCTCCACCTGCTCGTGATTCCGGGCGACCTCCACCACGTCGAGGCCGACGCGCTCCGCGAACTCGCGGGCGCTCCGTCGGAACTAGTCGCAGTCGAGTAACGGTCTCTCTTCTCAGCGGCCCTTGCCGTCGGTGGCGACGGAGCGCTCGGCGCCGACTGCCTCGTGGAGGTCGTACTCGTCGCCGGTCACGATGTAGAGAACGTCCTCGCCGACGGTCAGCAGCTCCGGCACCTCGCGGGCGACCGCCCAAGCGATGCCGACCAGCGCGACCACCGAGAAGCTCTGGGCCAGCACGCGGTCGGAGATGAAGTACGACACCATGTTGGGGTTCTCGTAGCCGAGAAGCGCGACGGTCGGGTCCACGAACACCTGAAGCCACTGCTGGCTGAACGCCAGCGTGATGAACACGACCCGCACGAGATTGAGGAACCAGATGATTGGGATGGCGATAGCGATACCCCTCAGCTTCCGGCGGAGGGGCGCCCGCACCGCGGCGATGAGACCGCCGAAGATGGCCATGCTTCCGATGCCTGTACACGCCAGCAAGACGTTCACCGTGAACACCCCGTGGGTGGGGTTGTCGAAACGGTAGGTTCCGTCGATGCCATTCGCCCGCTGTACGACCTCAAACTCGTATCCCAACTGAGTCATCACGAACTCGCCCTGCCACGCGACGGTCTCGATGAGCCACTCCTTCGCGGGCGGAATCATGGTGAACGGCATGTAGATGAGGCCCATGAAGGCGATGGCTCGCGAGAGCAGGAAGAGCGTCTCTCGGCCCTGCAAGAGGAGGTACGCCGCGTAGAGGCAGGCGGGGAGCGCGGCGAGACTCAGCGCGCCCTCGACGAAGCTCTTCTGCTCGAACGCGAAGTGCGGGAACAGCGCGAGCCAGAAGACGCCGAAGACGAGCCACGCGCCCGACGCGAGGTAGCGCGCCCGGCCGCGTCCGCGGCCGTCGTCGTACCAGTCGAGCGACGCCGCCGCGGCGAATAGGCCGACTGCGAGCCACGCGAGTCCGTCTATCAACGCGGAAGTCACTGTTAGACGTGTGAAAGCGACCCCCGGATAAAGAGTTGACGGCTCCGGCCGCGTCGGGTAAGGTCGGCTTAGCGGTACGGAAACAGCTCGTTTCTTCGAGCGAGGGTGCCGTCGCTATCGGGTCGAGTGCACGAAAAATGGGAATCGCGGAAACCGGGAAACCCGGTGGTTAGTTAGCTACGCTTAGTTGCTGCGGCGGAGAGCCAGCAGCGCGGCAGCGACGAGCGCGACGAGCGCCATGCTGACACCGAAGCCGGGGATACTACCGCTGCCACCGTTGGTGGTGGTCTCGGTGGTAGTAGCCTTGGTCGTCGTCTCGGTGGTGGTGGTCGACTCGGTCGTGGTCGTCGTGGTCGTAGTCGTCGTGGTCGTCGTGGTCGACGTACCGTTGTCGGTCGTCGTCTCCTCGACGACGTTCTCGACGATCTGACCGTCGACTTTGTCGCTCGCACCGCTGGACTTGGCGGAGACCGTCAGCTGCGTACCGGTCTCGACGCCACTGAAGTCGAACGGAGCCGAGAAGGTACCGTTGGAGTCAACGGTGGCCGTCGCGGTCCGGACGAACTGGTCAGACTGAACCTGCACGGTGAACTCGCTGCCAGCGGCGATGCTGGTCTCACCGGTGATGTTCGTCTGGCCAGCCTCGACTTCCAGCACGTCGCTGGAGTTCAGGTTGTTGAACTCGAGCGTGCGCTCGGTGACGCTGAAGTTCGTGCTGACCGTCTGGGTGTTCTTCGTGAGGGGGCTGCTCTTGTGGAGCTTGAACTGCGCCATGTACTCGTCGCCCGCCTCGATACCGAGACTGCTCTTCTGGGTGTTGACAACGGCGTAGAACGTGTTGTTCTGACCGTCGAAGTAGACCTTCTGGACGTCCGAGCCGTTGAAGCTGTTACCGTCGGCGTTCGCGCCGGCGTTCGTCTGCGTGAAGTTCAGCGCGTAGTAGTCGTCGGTGCTGTTGTCGAGCTGATCCTGGTTGGTGAGGTTGCCGTAGAGGCCCGATGCCTCGACCTGGACAACAGCGAAGTCCTTCATGGCCGTGGAGTCGTCCTCGGCAACGCTGTCGAGGAGACTGCTCACTTCGTCAGGAACGCTGCTAGCCTGGGGGTGGGTCCACGCCTTCGCGCTGTCGACGGAGCCCGTGCTAAGGACGAGCTGGGTGACGTCCTGGGTCGAGTTAGCGACGCCAGTCGTCATCTCGTAGGTGCCCGAGCCGGATGCGCCCGCGGCGATCGGGGCCGAAATACCGCCCTGGGTGAGGGGGTTGCCCGAGTAAACACTGTGGTTACCGGGAGCCGTGATCGTGTCGTCGCCCTGGGCAGTGAGGAAGTCGGTCGGGTCGTCAGTGTTAGCGGTCGCGTAGGTGTTGAAGTCAACGGTAACCTGGCCGTCTTCGTTGTTGTCGTGAAGCGTGAAGTTGGCCTTCCAGTTGACGTCGGAGCCGCCGATGGTGGCGGTGGTAGTCTTGGTGTTAGTGAGGTTGACGGTGAACGTCGCGTTGTCACCGCGCTGCTGGGAGACGACGCCGTCCGTCGCGAACGACGACTCGGCGTTGCCACCCTCGGTGACGTTGATGCTGGCGTCTGCCGTCGCGCCAGTGTCGTTCACTTCGACGGTGTACGTGTAGTTACCGGCGTCGACACCGCTGAAGTTGACGTTGAGACTGTCCGTCTGGATGTTGTTGATCGCGACACCGCCGTCCTCCAGCACGATAGTCTGGAAGTCGTCGTTCAGCGTGTCGTTCAGCGTGCTGTCCGACAGACCCTCAGCGGTGAAGGTCGCGTTGAAACCAGCGCGCTTGGAGTTGAGGTTGAGCGTCGTCGTGGAGTCGAAGGTGTTGTCGACCTTGTCGTCCTCGAAGGACGCGCTCAGATCCTGGCTCGACACAGTGAAGTTGACGAGGTTCGTACCGTCCGTCTTCTGAAGGATGTAACTTCCGTCAAGGTTGGACGTACCGAACCGGATGTCGCCTTGGTTGTCGGTGAAGACTTCTTTGGCGAGGTCGTTCTGATCGTCCTGAGAGACGATTTCGAGCTTTTCGTTGTTACCAACGGCGGGTTCGAGACTGCCGTTGTAAAGATTCTGTCCTTGCCAGTAGCGCGTGTTGTCGTCCAACTCCGAAGTGCCCTCTGTCGAGTAGTCCGTTACGGCGGCCGCCGACCCTGCAAAGGCGACGGTGCCAGCGAACACCGACAGGACGAGCATCGCAGTCAGGAAGACACTGCGGAATTTGTCGTTTGTCGTTGTCATGGTTTGGATTGGTTATTCGGTCGGCGACAGCACCTTTCCGCTGCCCGTCGGGGGAACCCGGTACCACACCGGGAGTGGGCAACCTGTACTCGCTACTGCCACCATGGGTAGGGGTACAGACGAAAGGTTACGCGCCGGTTATAAGTGCTTTGTGGTCTCGGAATTCCCCCGTTACTGCTTCGCACGCAAATTCGACGAGGCGTTAAACGGACGATTGAAGCTTCGAGAAGGCCAAAACACATGAGACGTTGACGTAGCAGTTCGGGAGAATCGAAATCACAGATATTCGCCGGTTAGAGGCTGTATTGCCGGGATTAACGGGCCAATACGGAAGTTCCGAACGGTGTCACGTCGAACTTCGGAACGTCGATTTTTGCTTATAAAAGAATAGTGAGTGAACGAGTACGCTCGGTGACGTGACGATTCGGGCGTTCAGGGAAAGATAGTCGAACGAATGGTTCTACAACGACAGGTACCCGGCCGAGAAGTTACTACCTAAAGGCGTTCTTCGACCGTAGCTGGCAAAAAAGAGACGCGAATCGTGAACGACCTTATCGACTTCGCCGAAGCGCGAGTAGCGCCGCCGCGAGGAGTGCGACGAGCGCGACACCGATACCGAAGCCGGGGATGCCACCGCCACCGCCGCCCTCGGTGGTCGTCTCCGTCGTCGTTTCGGTGGTCTCCGTCGTCGTGGTCGTCGTGGTAGTCTCAGTCGTGGTCGTCGTGGTGGTTTCAGTCGTGGTCGTCGTTTCCGCCGCCGTGGTCGTCGTCTGCACGGCACCGCCCTCGACGACCATACCGTCGACCTCGGCGCTCGCACCGTTGGCCGTCGCGGAAACCGTGAGTTCGGTTCCCGGTTGCACGTTGCTAAAGTCGAACGGGGCCGAGAACGTTCCGTTCGAGGTGACCGTCGCCTGCGAGGTCCGGACGAACTGGTCGGACTGGACCTGCACGTTGAACGTGGTACCGGGAGCGATGCTGGTCTCCCCGGTGATGTTCGTCTCGCCGGACGGGACGGTGAGCACGTTGCTGGAGTTCAGGTTCGTGAACTCCAAGGTGCGCTCCACGACGCTGAAGGACGCGTTGGCCGTCTGAGTCTGGCTTACGAGCGGACTACTCTCGGCTATCTTGAACGAGGCCCGGTAGTCGTCACCGACCTCGATGTTGTTGGACTGCGTGTCGACGACGGCGAAGAACGTGTTGTTCTGCTCGTCGAAGTAGACCTTCTCGGCGGCAGAACCGTTGAAGAAGTTGCCGCGCGCGTTCGCGCCGGCGTTCGTCTGCGTGAAGTTCAGCGCGTAGGGGTCGCCCGTGCCGTTGTCGAGTTGCGCCTGACTGGTGAGGTTGCCGTAGAGACCGGAGGCGCTGACCTGTACGACCGCGAGGTCCTGCATGGCGATGGAGTCGTCTTGGGCGACGTTCTCGAGGAGTCCGCTGACCTCGTTCGGGAGGTTCGCAGTACTCGTCCGCGGATGGGTCCAGACCTGAGCGCCCGTGACGGACCCGTCTCGCAGGACGATTTGGGTCACGTCCTGCGTCGAATTACCGACGCCGACGGTCGTCTCGTAGGTGCCCGACGCGATGGGGTCACTGATAGCGCCCGGACTCAGGTTGCTCCCGGAGTAGACGCCTTGGGCGCCGTGCGTTCTTACAGCGTCTTCGCCCTCGGCGGTAACGAACGTCGTCGGGTCGGTGGCGCCAGCGGTCGCGTAGGTGTTGAAGTCGAGAGCGACCTGTCCGTCGGTGTTGTTGTCGTAGACGGTGAAGTTGGCCTTCCAGTTGACCGCGTCGCCGCCGATGGTGACAGTGGTACTTCTGGTATTGGTGAGATTCACGGTGAACGAAGCGTTGTCACCGCGCTGCTCCGAAATGACGCCGTCCGTCGCGAACGACGACTGGGCGCTGCCGCCTTCGGTGACGTTGATGTCCGCCGTGGCCGTCGCGCCGGTGTCGTTCACTTCGACGGTGAACGTGTAGTTACCGGCGTCGATACCGCTGAAGTTAGTGGCGAGATTCTCCGACTGGATGCTGTCGATAGCGATTCCGTCTTGGGTCTGAGTCGGCGACTGCGCTCCCTCGTCGAAGACGTTCTCTAGTTGACTCGGCGACAGACCGTCGGCGGTGACTGTCGCGTTATACCCTGCACGTCGGGAGTTGAGGGTGAGTTGAGTCGAGGTGTCGAACTGATTGTCCACCGAAGCGGCGTCGAAGGACGCGGTCAGGTTCTGCGACGCCACCGAGAAGTTCGCGATCAGGTAGTTGTTCTGCGCAGTCTGCAGACGGTAGTCACCTGAAAGTCCCGAAGTTTGCAGCGTAAGACCACCTGTGCCGTTGGTGAACACCTCTTTGGCGAGCTCGGTGGCGTCTCCGTCGCTATCGACCTGCATAACTTCGAGTTTCACGTTGTTTCCGACAGAACCGCTCTGTGCTTGGACGCTTTCGTCGTACTGGACGTCCTGCGACCGTACTGTCTGCCCTTGCCAGTAACGTTCGCCGTCGTTCAGGTCTGCCGCAAGGGCCGTCCCGCCGAACGCGACCGTGCCCGCGAACACGGACGCGACCAACGTGGCCGTCAAGAGAACGCTACGAATCTTGTGATTTGTCGTTGTCATGGTTTGAATCTGTTTGGAGTCGGCGACGGTAGTTTTCCCGGCGAGAGGACGCACAACCGCAGGAGCGCGAGTCGCTCGTACTCGCTACTGCCGCCATGGGTAGGGGTACGATTCAAAAGTTAGGCGCTATTTATAAGTGCCTTGTGGCGCGCTTATCGAGAAATCACCGGTTAGAACTCCCGTAATGCCCGGTTACGAGGATTTCACTCGGGATATTTCTCCGGTGGAACTACGAGCGTTCGGAAGTCGTAGAGTCCCCCGAAGTAAGTAGAGAACGGCGGCGTCACGTGGGACGAAACACGTCGCGAGACGGCCGCAGTACCGACGACGAGCGACCGAAAGCCGAGTCGGGCAGGATCCCGAACGGACCGCTGTCGGTAGAAAAGAGCCGGCGGAGGCCGCTATTCGTCGCGTTCCAGAATCTCGATTTCGTGACCGTCCGCGTCCTTCGTGAAGGCGTAGCGGTTGTCGCAGGACTCGGGGTCGCGGTAGTCCTCGGCGTCGCGTTCCATCAGTGTCGCCCAGTCGTCCTGCAAGTCCTCGGCGCGAACGGCGAGGTGTCCCCACGCCTCGCCCAAGTCGTACGTCCGGCCGTCGTAGTTGTACGTCAGTTCGACGGCCATCGCTTCGTCGGCCGCGCCCTCCGGCTTCATGAAGTAGTTTGCGAAGGTGTCGGACTCCCAGCGGCCGGTGTGTTCGTACTCCAGTTTCCGGGTGTACCAGCCGAGCGCTTCGTCGACGTCCTCGACGCGAATCATGGTGTGGTCGAGGCTCCAGCGCGCACCGTAGTCGCGTTCGACGATTTCGACCTCGTGGCCGTCGGGGTCCTTGACGAAGGCGTACGACCCGCCGCAGGAGTCGGGGTCGCGGTAGTCCTCGACGCCCTCGTCCATCAGTTGCTCGTAGGCGTCGTACACGTCGTCCACGCGCACGGCGATGTGGCCCCACGCGTCTCCCATCTCGTACGTTCGGTCGTCGTGGTTGTACGTGATTTCGAGGACCGCGCCCTCCTCGTGGAGGTCCTCGGGCCCGAGGTAGACGTTGGTGAAGGTGTCGGCTTCCCAGCGACCCTTCTCCTCGTAGTCGAGGTGGTCGCCGTACCAGTCGAGCGTCTCCTCCAAGTCCTCTACGCGCACCATCACGTGGTCGAGCGTGGCGTTCATGACGTTCGAAACGTTGGGTTCCGACACGAAAAGGGCACGGTTCCCGGAACCGAGTGCCGCACAAACGGGGTCGCGCGTACGCGTGAAAGATTTACCAAAGCGCGGTCCGGAGGTCCGACCAGTGGAACCACCACGCCGCGGTCCAGAGCAGGACCGACCCGACCGGAACCGCGAGCAACCCCGGTCGTGCCATTCCGAGGGCGAACCAGAGGTCGCTGATACCCGCCAGCGCGAGCAGACCGCCGGTCACGCGCCGGTCCTCCCAGTTCGGTTCGAGCGTGCCCAGAAGTGCGTTCCCGACAGCGAGGAGGTAGAGCAGGACCGCGACGGGCCACGCGAGCAGTCGGTTCGGGAGTCCGCGCGTGTACACCAGCAGGTAGTCCCAGAGGATCGTGACGTGAATCGGGTCGAGCGACGCCAACCCCCACGCGAAGACTAAATCGCCGGAGGCGAGAACGGTCCACGGGAGCGCGGCGAGCGCGAGTAGCGCGACCGGTCGCCGAAAATCGAGGTCGGCCATTCACTTGCGAACGACGAGTCGAAGCACGTCCTCGTCGGCGAGTTCGTGTTCCGTGCCGACCTGCTGCTCGTCGTGCTTGGCGCTCGGCCCGCTGACGCGGGCGAACCGGAAGCGGTCTTCGAGTTCACCGCCGAGTTTCCGGGCGGCGTCGCCGACGGTCGACCCCTGTTTCATCACCAGCGGTTCGTCGCGGTCGACGCCGCGGCCGGGCTTGTCCATGTAGATTCGCATGAGGCCGAGTTCCTCCCAGATGGTCTGCTTGAGCGAGTCGAGTCCCTTCTCCTTCTGGGCGGAGATGAAGATGGCCTCCTCGGGGTCGATGCCGTGGTCGCGCAGTTCCTCGTTGACGGTCTCGACGTAGTCGGGTTCGATGAGGTCGACCTTGTTGACCGAGACGATGGAGGGGATGTACTCGCGGTTGTCCATCACGCCGTCGACGAGGCGGTCGACGTCCAACTGCTCGCGGATGGTCACGTCGGCGTTGACGTAGCCGTACTCCCGGAGGACTTCCTTGACCACGTCCTCCGAGAGTTCGAGGTCGACGCTCGACGTGACGCGGATGCCGCCTTTGCCCTTCTTCGAGATTTTGACGCTGGGCGGCTCTTGGTCCAGCCGAATCTTGTTCTCGTAGAGTTCCTTCCTCAGACGCTCGTACTGGTCTATCTCGAAGACCGAGAGGACGAACACCACGAGGTCGGCCGCGCGCACGACCGACAGGACCTCCTGTCCGCCGCCCCGGCCGTGGGCCGCGCCCTCGATGAGACCCGGCACGTCGAGCAGTTGGATGTTCGCGCCGTTGTACTGCAACATCCCGGGGTTGACGTTGAGGGTCGTGAACTCGTAGTCCCCGACCTCGCTCTCTGCGGCGGTCAGCGAGTTGAGCAGCGTCGACTTGCCGACGCTGGGGAAGCCGACGAACGCGACGGTCGCGTCGCCGTGCTTCTCGACGTGGTAGCCTTCGCCGCCGCCGGCGGAGGACTGGTTCTCGAGTTTCTCCTTCTTCTCCGCGAGTTTGGCCTTCAGCCGCCCGATGTGGCTCTCGGTGGACTTGTTGTACGGCGTCTCGGCGATTTCCTCGCGGAGGTTCTCGATTTCTTCCTCCAGTCCCATTAGCAGAGAGTGGGCCGTGCGCGCCGAAAAAGCCTTTCTTTCTTGGCAGTCCCCCGACCCTCTGCGAGCGAGAGTACGACGGTGGCGGGCTGGAACGGCCGCCGAGAACGCCCGCCGAGAGAGGACGACGGGATTGGGCGACCCAGAGCGAACGGCCGGGTGCGGTCGACTCCGTGTCAGCGAGTGTCTCGACTCGACGCTTCCGGACGACTGACTTAGCAAGTCTTAAAACCGCTCCGGAGTGTTCGTTTAGGTATGGCTGAGACGATAGAAGTACTCGTCCCCGGCGGGCAGGCGGACCCCGGTCCGCCTCTCGGTCCCGAACTCGGACCGACGCCGGTCAACGTACAGGAGGTCGTCAACGAGATAAACGACCAGACGGAGGCGTTCGACGGTACCGAAGTCCCCGTGACCATCACAGTCGAAGACGACGGTAGCTTCGACATCGAAGTGGGCGTCCCGCCGACGGCGGCGCTCATCAAGGACGAAGCCGGGTTCGACACCGGAAGCGGCGAACCCCAGAAGGACTTCGTCGCGGACCTCTCCATCGACCAGGTCCGAACCATCGCCGAGCAGAAGTCTCCCGACCTGCTCGCGTACGACACCAAGAACGCCGCGAAGGAGATAGTCGGCACCTGCGCCTCGCTCGGCGTCACCATCGAGGGCGACGACGCCCGCGAGTTCAAGGAGAAGGTGGACGCAGGCGAATACGACGACGTTCTGCTCGGCGAAGCGGAAGCGTAACGAGACGAGACTCGGAAAACAAGCGGAGCGAGTTTTCCGGCGTGCTTCCGGAAGAAACCCGAACGTAGACCGCGGTTCTTTTCACTTCCTGCTTCCCGCGTTTCGACAGCGACGGGTCGGTCGCAGACGGTTGGGTCCGTCGGTCGTAGATGGGGGCAATTCGTCCGTCGTGACGAGCGTGTTCACTGCCGACTGGACGGAAGAAGACGAGAAACACCGGCAGTCACGCCACCGACCGACGACGCTCGGACGCTCAGATTTCGAGGGCGCGTTCGAGGTTGGAGGTTCGGGCGGCCCGAACCAGTCCCGGTTCGCGTTCGCTGGTCCGCTCTAAGAACGGGTCGAGGCCGTCGGTGGTTTCGGCGAGTTCGACGGTCCCGGCCTCGCGGTCGTACTCGACGACGCCAGCGTCGACCAGTTTCGGGAGGTGCGCGTGGGCGAGCGACGTCTCGACGGTCGCGGGGTCCGGCGACTCGTCGCCGTCGGCGGTTTGCCACGCCGCGATACGACGGGCGAGTTCGGAGACCGAGGTCCGGCCGTTTCGCTTCACCGTGTAGATGACACCCCGGCGTCGGGCGTCACGGAGGAGGTCGAAAGCCGCGCTTACGTCGTTGATGTTCTGGGTTCCGGTTTGCTCCGACATACATGCATCTCCTGGGTCCGGGGGTACATTAACCGAGGCGACGGTCCCGTCAGTTTCGACGGTCGCGTTCCGACCGTTGCAACTGTTTCAATGTGTGCTTACTGTTTTTTAATGTACCCTGCTCACCCGGTCGGGCGACGGAGGGTCGCGCCGACTCGTCGGCCGCAACCCGTACTGCTTTAACCTATCAGGAACCGAACGTCGAACAATGCTCGCGGGAGTCAACGTCGCGCTCGGGGTGACCGGTAGCATCGCGGCGGTCAAGGTAGTCGAGTTGGCCCACGAACTCCGCCGGCGGGGCGCGTCGGTCCGGGCGGTGATGACCGAAAGCGCTCGGAGCATCGTCCATCCGTGGGCGGTCGAGTTCGCCACCGACAGTCCGGTCGTGACCGAGATCACCGGACAGGTCGAACACGTCGAGTTGTGCGGCCGCGAGGGATGGGCCGACGTACTGCTCGTCGCGCCCGCGACCGCCAACACCGTCGGCAAGATGGCGGGGGCCATCGACGACTCGCCCGTGACCACCTGCGCGACCACCGCGCTCGGGGCGGACGTGCCAGTCGTCGTCGCGCCCGCGATGCACGAACCGATGTACGACCACCCGGGCGTGCTCGACGCCATCGACCGCGTGGAGTCGTGGGGCGTCGAGTTCGTGGACCCGCGAATCGAGGAGGGGAAGGCGAAGATAGCCACCGAGGACGCCATCGCGCTCGACGTCGCGCGCGCCACCTCGCCCGACCGGTTCGCGGGCGCGAACGTCGTCGTCACCAGCGGTGCGACGAGCGAACCCGTCGACCCAGTGCGAGTCCTCTCGAACCGCGCTTCGGGCAAGACCGGCCGGGCGGTCGCGCGCGCCTGCTACGCGCTCGGCGCGGACGTGACGTTGGTCCACCGGGGCGAGGACGTTCCCTACGCCGAAGTCGCCGAAGTCGAAACCGCCGCGGAGATGACGGAGGCGGTCCTCGACCGCGTGGAGGGCGGGGCCGCGGACGCGCTCGTCTCGGCGGCCGCCGTCTCGGACTACACCGTCGAGACCGCCGACGAGAAGATTCGCTCCGGGCAAGACCTGACCCTCGACCTGACGCCGACTCCGAAACTCATCGACGCCGCGCGAGACGCCGGCGACCTCCCCATCGTCGGGTTCAAGGCCGAAACCTCGGGCGACGACGAGGCGATGGTCGCCGCGGCCCGGGAGACGCTCCGGCGCGCGGACCTCTCGTTCGTGGTCGCCAACGACGCCAGCGTGATGGGCGACGACCGGACTCGGACGCTGTTCGTCCGCGAGAACAGCACGCGCGAGTACGAGGGGAGCAAGGACGAGTTGGGGTGGCGGGTCGCCGAGCAGTTGGCCGAGGAGTTGTAGCGCAATCGGATTTTCGACCTCGGCGCGCGCTGAACTGTTTTCGGCGCTCGCGAGGTGCCGTGCGGTCGCGGTGCGATACGGTCGTTGTCGGCAGTAGCTAGCTTCTCGTCGGAGTCCCGATTCACCCGCCGAAACCAACAACCGGACCCCGACTCGTCCGACGCGACAAGCAATCAGAGCTAGCTTAGACAAATATAGAGATGTCTCTTACACCACTATATCCGCGTCAAAGAAATCTACGTCCGAGTCAGTCCGACCGAGACTCGTCCGGTTCTTCGGGCCACTCGGCCTCCTGCCCGTAGAACGGCACGCCCATCTTGTGGGCCGACCGCGAGATGAGGTGCGCGCCGGTCGGCGCGGTCACGAACAGGAAGACGATGCCGACCAGCGAGGTCAGGCCCGCGCCCTGCGGGCCGTAGTAGACGAACCCCGCGAACAGCATCGACGAGGCCCCCAGCGTGGCCGCCTTACTGCTGGCGTGCATCCGGTTGTACACGTCGGGGAACCGAATCAGGCCGATGGTGCCGACCAGCAGGAAGAAGGTCCCGACGGCGACGAGCGCGGCGACGACGAGTTGGTGAATCGCGTTCATGGTTATTCGATGATGTCTCCCTCGATGACGTACTGACTGACCGCGATGGTGCTGATGAACCCGATGATGGCGAGGACGAGGCTCACCGTGACGAACAGGCCGCGACCGGTGGCGAGCGCGAACAGCGCCGCGATGGCGACGACGTTCGTGCCGATGGTGTCGAGCGCGACCATGCGGTCGGGGACCGTCGGCCCCTTGATGACTCGGTAGCCCGCGAGCAGCGTGACCGCGGCCGCGAGTATCAGTCCGGCGTTCACGACCGGTTGCAGGAGCGCGGCTTCACTCGCCATCGGACTCACCTCCCGCGTCCCGCTCGGAGTCGTCGCGCTCGGCCTGTGGACTTCCGGCAGACTCGCTTCGCTCGTCTGCCGACGTTCGAGACTCGCGTCTCTCGCCGCCGTCGGTGCGACCGTCGGCGCGGGGCACGCCCGGAACCTCGGGCACCGGGTCGCCGGGCTTGCGGTCCTCGTCGAAGATGACCAGCGCGTAGTCCTCCCACGCGCGGATGGGTTCGAGAACCGCCTCGCGGTTCCGACCGGTGATGCCGTGGACGTACAGCGTGTTGGTCTCGTCGTCGTAGTCCATGGTCAGAGTGCCGGGAGTCAGCGTGATGGAGTTGGCAATCGTCGTGATGGCGGCGTCGGTCTCGACCCGGAGCGGTACGACCACCACGTCGGGTTCGAGGGGCATGCTCGGCGAGAGGACGCGGTAGGCCACGTCCACGTTCGCGGTCGCCAGTTCCTTGAGGAACAGCGCGACGTAGAGGCCCGCGTAGGGGAGCGCCCGGAGGTTGCGCACGAGCGCGGTCTCCTCGGTGTAGAACCGCCGGAACGCGAACGCGACCGGCAGTCCGAACGCGAGACCGATGAGGAACTCGCCGACGACGGTGGCCGGGTCGAGCGCCACACCGCGGACGAACAACCAGAGGACCGCCAGCAGGACGCCGACGACGGGCCACTTCCGGGACGTCACGCGTGACCACCTCCCCCGGAGCTTTCGACGCCGCCGAGGACGGTGTCGACGTACTCCTGTCGGTTCAGCGCGGCGTGTGCGCCCGCCTCCGCGGCGCGCATCACCACGTCGAAGCCGACGCCGAGCACCGCGATGGCGACGGCCAGCGCGACCACGACCGCGACCAGCGTGAACCGGGTGTCGCCGTGCTGGACGAGCATGGAGGGTTCACCCCAGAAGCCGCGGTTCCACGCCCGCGAGAAGTACGCGATGGTGAGTATCGCGCCGAACAGCGCGACCGGCAGCCCGAGGCCCGACTCCGTCCGACCGGCCGCGTCGAAGACGAGCATCTTCCCGAAGAAGCCCGAGAGCGGCGGGATGCCGACGAGCGCGATGATGCCGACGAAGAACCCGCCCGAGAGCCACGGCGCGGTCTCCGAGAGACCGCCGAGGTCCGGGAACTGCTCGGTGCCGACCGCGTCGTACACCGCGCCGCTCGCCATGAACAGCAGACTCTTCGCGAAGCCGTGGTTCAGGGCGTAGACCAGCGCGGCCGCGACGCCGAGGACCCGAACCTCCGGGTCGGTCGCCGTCGCCGCGATGGCCAGCGGCAGGACGATGAACCCGACCTGTCCGATGGAGGAGTACGCCAGTAAACCGTCGAGGTCGTCGCGGCCGACCGCGCCCAGTCCGCCGACGACGATGCTCGCCCCGGCCATTACGAACAGAATCGGGCCGTAGAACGCCAGCAGGGCGCTCTCGCCCTCGGGGACCGAGAGGCCGGGCAGCGACAGGCCGGAGAAGGCCGCGCCAGCGAACACGGTGAAGTAGACCCGGATGATGGCGTAGACGCCGACCTTCTTGACGACGCCCGCGAGCATCGCCGACACCGGAGCGGGCGCGGCGCGGTACGCGGCGGGCACCCAGAACTGGAACGGCGCGAGTCCGGCCTTGAGCGCGAAGACGGCGAACAGGAGCGCCGAGAGACCGAGGACGGGGGCGACCGAGAAACCGCCGAACGCGGCGGGGTCGGCCACGCGCCGGGAGAGGTCGGCCATGTTGAGCGTCCCGGTGGTCGAGTAGAGGCCGCCGATGGCCAGCAGCATGACCGCGCTCCCGACCAGATTCAGGACGACGTACTGGAGCGCCGCGCGGGTGTGTTCCGGACCGCTGTAGAACACCACGAGGACGTAACTCGACATCAGCATCACCTCGAACCAGACGAACAGGTTGAAGATGTCGCCGGTGAGGAACGACCCCGTGACCCCGACCAGCATGAAGTGGTAGAGGGGGTGGTACGAGACGCGCTGGCCGAAGGTGTCGACGTACGCCGACGAGAACACCAGCGCGGCGAGCGCGATGACCGCCGAGAACGCGAGCATGAACGCCGACAGCGAGTCGGCGACCAGCGTGATTCCGAACGGTGCCTGCCAGCCCGACACTTGATAGCTGTAGACGTTCGTCGCGCCCAGCGGGTCCACCTCCGAGACAAGCCACGCGACGGCCCCGAGGTAGCCGAGGCCGCCGAGCAGGCTGAGCGTCACCTGCGCCCGGCCGAACCTGCGGGTCAGCAGGGTGGCTATCGCCGTGACGAGCGCGACCAACAGCGGTGCGATAACGAACTGTCCGCTCATGCCTTCTCACCCAGTTCGAGCAGGTCGATGGTTCCGTGTTCCTCGTATACCCGGTAGGTCAGCACGAGCGCGAACGCGGTCGTGCCGAAGCCGATGACGATGGCGGTCAGCACGAGCGCCTGCACCAGCGGGTCGGTGACGTGGCCGCCACCGCCGTGCCCGCCGTGGGCGAGGACGGGGACGCTCCCCGAGAGACCGCCCATCGTCACGAGGTAGACGTTCGCCGACTGGCTGATGATGGTGACGCCCCAGACGACGCGCACGATGTCGCGGCGCAGGACGAGGAAGGTCCCCAGCGCGAAGAGGACGCCGAGGACCCCCGCGAGGACGAACTGGGTCATTCGGTTCCCACCACCGCGAGAATCGTGAGGAGCGCTCCGACCACGACGAAGTAGACGCCGAGGTCGAACGCCAGCGCGCTCGCGACGTGCAGTTCGCCGTAAACGGGCAGGTGGTGCAGGACCCAGTAGTCCTGGAGGAGGAAGTTTCCGCCGAACAGGAGCGGAACCAGCCCCGCGACCGCGGCGACCGCCAGTCCGAGTCCGAACGCGAGCTGATAGTTCCCGACGATGCCGTGCTGGATGGACTCTATCAGGACCTCGCGGTTCTGGTGGAGCAGTTCCTCCTCGAGGTAGTTCAGCCCGTAGATGATGTATATCAGCGCGAACGCCGTCACCGTCAGGACTCCGCCGATGAAGCCGCCACCGGGGAGGTTGTGGCCCTGCAGGAGCAGGGCGACGGCGGTCACGAGGATTATCGGTACCACTGTGCGCGTGACCGTTCGTGCGATGACCGTACTCATTGAGTCTCACCTCGTTCGCGCATCGCGACCAGCGTCAGCACCGAGAGGGCGGCCATGGCGACCACAGAAATCTCGCCCATGGTGTCGAACGCCCGGAAGTCCACGAGGATGACGTTGACGATGTTGCCGCCGCCGCCCTCGGGGACCGCCCGGTTCACGAACTCCTCGGCGATGCCGTCGGCGGGCGTGGCCGCGGTCGAGACCAGCACGGTCACGAACACGGTCGCGCCGACGACCGCCGAGAGCGCGCCGTCTCGAATCATCTTCCCGCGGCCAGCGTTCCCGTAGAACGCCGGGAGTCTGTCGAGGACCAACAGGAAGATGACCAGCGTGAGCGTCTCGACGACCAACTGGGTCAGCGCGAGGTCCGGGGCCGAGGCGAGGACGTAGAACACCGCGACCATGAACCCCAGAATCGAGAGCGTCAGCACGCCCGAGATGTGCGAGGGCGCGATGGACACCGCGACCGCGCCGACGATGGCTATCAGCAGGACGAGGACGATGGGCAGCGTCATCCCCTCCGCGAGGGCGAACTCGGGGAGCGTGACGCCCGACGCGGCGTAGCCCGCGAGCGTGAGCGCCGCGACGGTGGCGAGCGCCCACGTCGCGTAGGTCCGCAGTAGACCGTTCTGGACGGTCTCGGCGACGGTGTCGCTGAAGTCGTTCGCGCCGAAGACCGTCGAGTCGTAGTACCAGTTCGCGCGCAGGAGGTTCACGTCGGTCAGTCGGTTCACGCCCCGGTGGAGTCGCCCGTAGAAGGGGTAGGCCGCCGCGCCGAGTACGATAGTCACCGCGCTCATCGCCGCGGCGGGTGTGAGGTGGGTCGGGACGTGGTAACTGAAGCCGCCATGGAGGTCGGCGTCCGGCGCGACCGTGCTGGCCCAGACCTCGGTGACGAAGTGGTCGAACGGCTCGAAGTGGAAGCCGAACGTGCCGAGGACGCCGCCGAGGCTGACCAGCGCCGCCAGAATCCCGAGCAGGAGCGGCGGCGCGAGCATCGCCTTCGGCGGCGAGTGGACCTTGTGGAGGCCCGTGGGCTTCTCGCCGAAGAACAGCATCAGGAACCGAATCGAGTAGAGGAACGTGAAGACGCTCCCGAAGACGGCGACCGCGGGGTAGAGCCACGCGAGACCGCCCGCGTGAGCGGCGGCCTCCCACGCGGCCTCGAACAGGAGTTCCTTCGAGTAGAAGCCGTTGAACGGCGGCACTCCGGCCATCCCGAGCGCCGCGACCGCCGTAATTCCCGCGGTGATGGGCAGGTCCTCGCTGAGACCGCCGAGATTCTCTATCTTCCGCGTCCCGGCCTCGTGGGCGATGATGCCCGCGACGAGGAACAGCGCGGCCTTGAACGTCGCGTGGTTGATGATGTGGAACGCGCCGGTCTCGCCGCCGAGGTCCGAGACGAATCCGAACCCGGCCACGATGAGACCGAGGTGGCTGGCGGTCGAGTACGCCAGCAGTTCCTTGATGTCGGTCGCGCCGACCGCCAAAATCGCGGCGACGGTCATCGTCGTGAGGCCGAGAATCGCGAACGCGAGTTCCCACTCGTGGCTGACCAGCACGGGCCGGAAGCGCCCGAGCAGGTAGACGCCCGCCTTGACCATCGTCGCCGAGTGGAGGAACGCCGAGACCGGGGTGGGCGCCTCCATCGCGTTCGGCAGCCAGATGTGGAGCGGGACCTGCGCGGACTTGGCGGCCGCACCGACCCCGATGAGACCGAGGACGGGCAGGAACAGTCCGGCCTGTCGGAGTTCCTCCTGCACGAGTTCGGGGTTCTCAAGCATGTAGACGATGCTGAACTCGCCCGTGACCGCGTGGAGCAGCAGGAACCCCACGAGCATGAACAGGCCGCCCGAGACGGTGATGAGCATCGACTTGCGGGCGGCGTACTGCGAACTCTTCTGGCGCTGGTAGTGACCGATGAGGATGAACGACGAGAGACTGGTCAGTTCCCAGAACACGAACAGTGCGATGAGGTCGGCGGCGAACGCCACGCCGAGCATCGACCCCATGAACGCGAGCAGCGCCGCGTAGTACTTCGGCTGGCCCGGTTCGCCGTGCATGTACCCGCCCGAGTAGGTCAGGATGAGCACGCCGACGCCGCTGGCGAGGAAGCCAACGAGCAGCGAGAGGCCATCGACGTAGAAGCTCACCGAGACTCCGAGCGAGGGAATCCACGGGAAACTCACCGTTCCGTGGGTGCCGTACTGGCTGGCCACGAGTCCGAAGCAGGCCAGCGCGACCGCGGCCGCGTAGTACGCGGTGCGCTCGCCCAGCGCGCGGTAGACGAGCGGCACCAGTGCCGCGGCGACGAACGGCAGGAACACGACGGCGAGGACCGCCGACGCTGCCGGGTCCGGTGTCGGTTGCACACCCGAGAGTGACTTCGGACCGGACTTAACAGTTCTCAAATCGGGGTCGGACGCAGAATGGTCTCGGCTCGGAACCGCCCCGTCCACATCGATAACCACCCGCAAAGCGCCGCGCGATACCGTCACCTTTTATTCCCGTGTCGAGTACCCCCGACATGGATAAGCTGAAGCAGTCTCTGCTCGACGCGCCGATCATCGAGAAAGACGGCTATCACTACTTCGTCCACCCCATCAGCGACGGGATTCCGGTTCTCGAACCCGGACTGCTCCGAGAGATCGTCATCCAGATTATCCGGAAGGCGGAGTTGGAGGACGTGGACAAAATCGTCACGCCCGCGGCGATGGGCATCCACATCTCGACCGCCGTCTCGCTGATGACCGACATCCCGCTGGTCGTCATCCGCAAGCGCGAGTACGGACTCGACGGCGAGGTCGCGCTCTCCCAGCAGACCGGCTACTCCGAGAACGAGATGTACGTCAACAACGTCAACGAGGGCGACCGCGTCCTCCTGCTCGACGACGTTCTCAGCACCGGTGGCACGATGAAGGCCATCACGGAAGCGCTCGAACACATCGGCGCGGACGTGGCCGACGTGGTCGCGGTCATCAAGAAGGAAGGACCCAACGAGTTGGACGACACCGACTACGACGTGAAGACGCTCATCAACGTGGACGTACAGGACGGCGAAGTCGTCATCACGGACGAACACGGCGACGGGTAGGTCTCCGACGAGAGCGTCTCGACGCGTTTCGGTTCGCGTCCCCGTTCCGGTTCCTTGCAATTTTCTTCCCGTCTACTGATAGGCGGTCTCACGAGTCGCTGAGCCGCGACTATCCGAGTACTAACAGGATATTCGAGAAACCACTAGCCGGAGCGGCGAGAGGACGGAAACCGGGGATTTCGGCAGGCTTCGATGGATGAGAATCCCTGCCGCGTGTGTATGTGTATGATTATCCGAGTACATTGATATTCGACCGGTTCCAAGGGAGAATTACGATGTACACAGTCTCTCAGACTCGGACTGGACGCACAGCCTCCGACGTGAAGAACGGCCGAACCCACCGACGCAAGACGCAGTTCGCGTTCCTATAGTCGGCACCGATTCGACGCTTTCGAGCGACGAAACGAAGCGCAGAACTCGGCTTTTTCGGACGATGTACGGAAGTAGAAGCGAGACGCCGAGCGGTCAGTCCGAGCGCAGCGTCCCGAACGCCGCCACGCGGACGAGGAGGCCGTTCGACGGCGACGGCGAGCGCAACAGCGCGATGCCCGCCCAGAGCATCCCGGTCAGGAACGACCCGGACGCCGAGAACCCCATCCCCATGCTGTAGAAACTCGCGCCGTAGACGACCCCGATGGCGGCCGACGGCAGACTCGTGCCGAGCGGAATCCGCGCGGTGTGGTCCTTGAGGGTCGGCGCGAGGAAGACGATGGAGAAGACGCTTCCCACGAGGAAGACCAAATCTTGCCACATTACGCTACCACCTGCGTCGAGAGTGGTACAGTCATCACTACTCTGTAGAGGCGTCACGGGTGTAACGCTGGTCGGTATATCTATACGTCCGGTCGGCGACCGGGGGTTCGATAGCTAGCGCTGCGGTTCGGTGTCGCGGTTCACGGGTCGCCGACGTCGACCGTTACGCCTCCGCTCGGACGTCGTTCTCTCCGGACGCTACACGCAACGCTCTCGGTCTCGCGTTGCTCGACACGAGAGCGGTGACGGGACCGAGCAAACGCGGTTTGTTTGCGAGGGTCGTCACGCCCGCGAAGCTGAGCGAAGCGAAGTCGAGCGGGCGTGACGGGATTCGAACCACGGTCGGACCCGCTCACTCCGCTACGCGCGACCTCCCTGCTTCGAATCCCTCGGCCCGTTTTCACGCTCGCTGGCGCTCGGCGGAAAACGGGCGTGACGGGATTCGAACCCGCGGTCAGAAGGTTAGGAACCTCCTGCCCTATCCACTAGGCCACACGCCCCGCAAAAGAGGTGAATTATTCGTTACTGGCGTCGGTGGTGCCGGTGTCCGTCTCCGTCTCGGTCACCGGCTCGGTGTCGGTGTTGAGCGACTCCGTGCCGCCCTCCTGCATCTCCTGGAGTTCTTCTTCGACTTCCTGACGCCCCTTCTTGAACTCGCCCATCGCCTCGCCGGTCGAGCGGGCGAGTTTCGGAATCTTGTTCGCGCCGAACAGCAGGACGGCGATGAGGAGGATAACCATCATCTCCATCCCGCCCGGCACGGGTCCGAACAGTGGAATCATCTGTACCATCTCTACCTGAGGATAACTGATTCTAAACTATAGGCTTTTTGCTCGTTGTGCGACGCCGGGAATCGGCCGAACGCGTCCGCACCGAGCGACGCGCGGGGTTTCCGAGACGGTGGCCGGAAATCCCGCGGTCAAGCCGACGCCGCGTCGAGACTCCGGACTCGTCGCCGTCCGTTTCGGTCCGTCGCTGGCCGTCGTTGTCCGTCGTCGGTTTCGTCCCGCTCATCCGCAGATGTCGGAAGAGAACGAGATGGGCCACGAAACGAGGAACCGCCTGCGGGATTCGGAACTGTCTTTTCGCCGACGCACGAACGTCCGGGTACACATGGTCGAAGTCGGAGACACCGCACCGGATTTCACCGCACCGCTCGCGAACGGCGACGTCGAGGAGTTCACCCTCTCGGAGAACCTCGACGAGGCACCCATCGTCCTCGCGTTCTTCCCCGGCGCGTTCACCGGGGTCTGCACCACCGAGATGGCCACGTTCGAGGAGAACCTCGACGACTTCGAGGACGCGACCGTCTACGGCGTCAGCGTGGACGCGCCGTTCTCGCTCAACGAGTTCCGCGACCAGCAGGACCTCAGTTTCGGTCTCGTCAGCGACTCGAACAAGGAGATAATCGACGACTACGACGTCGAGATGGACTTCGACGACATGGGCTACTACGGCGTCGCCAAGCGCGCGGTCTTCGTCGTGGACGACGACGGCGAAGTCGCGTACGAGTGGGTCAGCGACGACCCCGGCGTCGAACCCGACTACGACGAAGTCGTGGACGCCGCGACCGAAGCGGCCGAGTAATCGAGAGTCCGTCCGCGGACTCTTCCGTCGGACTCGCTCCGAAATTTACCGAATTCGCTCGTGAGAGAGTCGTTCGTCTCGGGCGAATTCGCGGTGGCCCGCGGACCGAAACCCGCGGCCGAGGGCTTTTTCTGCTCGGGCACGACTATCCGGTATGAGCGACACCGACGCCGAGGAGTCCGACGACAGTCGCACCTACGACCCCGACGCCGAACACGCCTTCCCCGACCACCGCCTCAACGAGGTGCTGGCGTTCGTCCGGGACGACCCCGAGATACAGACCTACCTCGACGCCCAGAACGTCAACCCGGTCGTCCGGAAGGGGTACAACGACCACGGGCGCAAGCACATCTCCATCGTCCGCAACCGCGCGCTCGGCCTGTACGACCTGCTCAAGCGGGGCGGCGTCGAGTTCAACGGCGCGTCCGAACAGGGTCTCGACGAGGCCGACGAGAGCGTCATCGTCGCGCTGGCGGCGACCATCCACGACATCGGTCACGTCGTCCACCGCGACGAACACGCCTACTGGTCGATTCCGCTCGCGGCCGATCTGCTCGACCGCATCCTCCCCCAGTTCGACTTCTACGGCACCGAGGAGGTCGTCCGGGTCAAGGGCGAGGTCCTCCACGCCATCCTCTGTCACCACACCGAGGAGGACCCGCTCACGACCGAGGCGGGCGTCGTCCGAGTCGCCGATGCCCTCGACATGGAGAAGGGTCGCTCGCGCATGCCCTACGAGAAGGGCGGCCGAGGCATCGACACCGTCTCCAGTCAGGCCATCCAGCGCGTCTCGCTGATGGCCGGCGACGCCGTGCCCGTTCTCGTCGAAATCGAGATGCTGAACGCCGCGGGCGTCTATCAGGTGGACAACCTGTTGAAGGCGAAACTCCGCGATTCGGGGCTGGAGAACGACATCCGCATCGTCGCGGTCAACATCCGCGACGGCGAGAACAATCTGGTCGAGCGGGTCGAACTCTAAAACGACACCTCGAAGCGCGCGCCGCGGTTCGGCCCGGACGCCGACGTCTCCGGGCCGCCGTCCGACTGAACTTTTCGGGGGCGCCCCTCGTCGCCGTCGCCGACGCTCTCGGTTACGCGGACCGACCAGCCGTGAGCGTCGACGACCTGTTTCACGATGGCGAGACCGAGACCTGTCCCGTCGGCGGTGGTCGAGTAGTTGGCCTCGAAGACCGCGTCGCGGTCGGCCGACGGGACGCCGGGGCCGTCGTCCTCGACGTAGAACCCGCCCTCGAACGCACCGACCGTCACTGTGGTCGCACCGTGTTCTACCGCGTTCCGGAACAGGTTCTCGAAGACGTGCGCCAGCAGACTCGAATCGGCCGAGAACGCGGCCGACTCCGCGACGGATAGCGCGGCGTCTCCCGTCTCGACCTGCTGCCACGCGCTCTCGGCGCACGCGTCCAGTTCGACCGTCCGCGCGTCGCCCACGGGGTCGTCGGCCGCCAACACCAGCGCGTCCTCCACGATGGCCTCCATTCGTTCGAGCGACCGGACCAGAATCTCGGCGTCTTCGCCGTCGAGGAGTTCGGCACGGCCGAGCGCCACGTTCAGCGGGTTGCGGAGGTCGTGACTCAGCACGCTCGTCACCGTTTCGAGTCGGTCGTTCTGGGCCGCGAGTTCCAATTCAGCGCGCTTGCGCTCGGTGACCTCGTGGTGGTGGACCAGCACGTACGACTCGGCGTCGTGGACGAACGTGACGGCCCGCATCGTGAACCACCGTCTCCGGTCGGGCGAGTGGCAGGGGTACTCGACGGAGACCGCTTCGCGTTCGCCCTCGACCAGCGACCGAATCGCCTCGCCCGTCCGGACCGCCTCCTCGTCGTTGCTCGCGTCACAGACGGTCAGGTAGTTCTGCCCGACGTGGTCGCGGTCCACGCCGCTCGCCGCCCCGAACTCGCGCCACGCCCGGTTCGTCGCGAGGATGCGACCCGACCGGTCCAGCACCGCGGCTTGGCCCGGAAGCGCGTCGAAACCCGCGCCGAGGGTGGCATCTGAGATAGTCATGCTTTTAGCTGGGTCCGCTACGTCTTATAAAGTACGGAATATGTCAGCGTCGGCGGCCGATTACCGGATGCGGTCGTACACGTCCCGCAACTTCTCGACGGCGTGTTCGACGCTGACCTCGTCGCGGCGCGCCAGACACCGCTCGCGCAGGTCGTCGCGGTCGGTCAGCGTCCGGCGAATCGCGGCCCGGAAGTCGTCGATGTTTCCGCTCTCGTAGTGGTAGCCGGTCTCTCCGTCGTCGATGGTGTCGGCCAGCGCGCCCGCGTTCGCGCCCACGACGGGCGTCCCGCAGGCGTTGGCTTCGAGCGCGACCAGTCCCTGCGTCTCGACCGGACTCGGGAACGCGAAGGCGTCGAGCGCCGAGTAGAACGCGGGCATCTCCTCGCGTTCGAGGAAGCCGAGGAACCGGGCGTCGGCGCCGAGGTCGCTTGCTTGGGCCTCCAAGTCCTCTCGGGCCGGGCCGTCGCCGCCGAAGACGACCGTCACGTCCATGTCGGCGGCGGCCGCGACCAGTTCCGAGAGGCGCTTCTCGTAGCCGTGTCGCCCGGTGTAGCCGACGAGGGGTCGGTCGTCCCGGAGGTCGTGGCGGGCGAGAAAGTCGTCGGTCTCGACGGGTTGGAACCGTTCGGTGTCGATACCGTTCGGTACGACCTCGACGTCCGTGTCCACGCCGACCTCCTCAGTGAGATGGTCGCGGGTCGCCGACGAGGGCGCCAGCACCGCGTCGGCCCGGCCGTAGAACCACCGCTCGTAGGCCTCGGAGACCCGCCCGACCAGCGACGCGACGGAGTCGGTCGGCGAGACGTACGCGGCGTACTCGCGAGTGGGAGTGTGGTACGAAGCCACCAGTGGCACGTCCGTCTTCCGGGCGAGTCGCAGACCGCCGAGACCGATGTTGAAGGGCGTGTGAGCGTGGACGACTTCGGCGTCTCTGACCGCCGCGGGCACCTTCGGCGTCCCGAGTCGGAAGCCGTCGTAGAAGGGAAGCGGGAGGCTCCCGACCGGATGCTCACCGTCGCTCGGTCGGTGACCGTCGGCGTTGGGGTAGACCACGTCCATGCGGCCGCCCGCTCGTTCCCACCGCTCGCGCCACGACGCGATGGTGTAGGTCACGCCGTTGACGGTCGGCAGGTAGGTGTCGGTGAACGCGGCGACCCGTTCCATTGTTGGCCTCTTTGGCAACCGGTAGTTAAGTCCTTTTGAAGTCCGCTCAGGGTCGCACGTCGGGGTCGAACCGTCGAAAGCGGACCGTCACGCCAATCTTCGGTACAGCGACACGAGGTCGTCGCCGACGGCGTCGAGTTCGAACTCGCGGCTCTTCGCGGCGGCGTTGGCACCCAACTGCTCGCGCAGGTCGGGGTCGCGCAGGCGGTCGAGGTTCGCGGCGAAGTCCGTGACCGCGCCGCTCGCTTTCAGGCAGTGGGTGCCATCTTCGAGCCACTCGTAGGTCGGAATGTCCCGGATGACCAGCGGCTTACCACAGGACATCGCTTCGAGCAGCGCGATGCCCTCGTTCTCGTTCTTGCTCGGCCAGAAGAACACGTCGCCCGCCGCGAACGCGCCTTCGATGTCCTCGACGTAGCCCGTGAACTGGCAGTTGTCGGGCGCGCTCTCGACGAGTCGCTTGGTGTCCCTGCTCTTGAGGAACCGGTCGAGTTCGCCGCCCGCGGGGTTGAGGTAGCCGAACCAGACGAAGTCGAGGTCGGGCATCTCGCGGGCGGTCTCGACGAATGCCTCCAGTCCCTTGCGCTTGATGACGTGGCCGACGTTGAAGACCACCGGCGGGTCGAGGTCGTAGCGGTCGAGGTATTTCTGCCGGAGCGACTCGTCGTCGTGGCCCTCGACCTTCGCGGGGTCGAACCCGTTGCTGATGACGGTCTTGGGCGCGTCGGCGTACGCCTCGACGACCCGCCGGTTGTGTTCGGAGGGACAGACGAGGTGGTCGGCCAGCGAGTAGGCGTACCGGAGGTAGGGCTTCATCGGTTTGGCGAGGGCGTTCGAGAACGCGAAGCTCTCCTCGAAGTCCTCGGCGGTCTGGTGAGTGTGGACGAGGACCGGGACGCCAGCGCGCCGGGCGCGCTTGGCGTAGTAGAGCGACTTCGGGCCCATGTTGTTGAGGTGGAGCAGGTCGGCGTCGAGGGTCGGTTCGGCGGTGTACTCGATGCCGTGGCGGTCCAGTATCTTGCGCTGGTTGTCCACCGACTGGGCGTGGCCGCCCGTGATGTACTCCTCCCACTCGAAGTAGTGGCTCACTCGCATTGTCGTCTCTCGGGTGCAGATTCGAAGACGTCGGTTCGGCGGCCGTACAGCCCTGTCACTGTCCGAGCGATGCGTCGGCCCCGACAAAACCCTACCGGAACGGAGCGACCACGCCGAACGGCGACGCGAACGAGTCGACGTCCGGTCGAAGGTGGTCCTCGTTTCAAATAATGGCATCATTTCATATCCTCTGCCGAGAAATCAGTTCCATCGAGTGAAAACCAAAAACTATATTATCCACTCCGAGAATTGGCCCCATGGGGCAACACAGGAACCTTCTATCCTTGTCCTGTCTCGCCCCGGAAACCCCCACCCCCCATTCCCATACTTCATGACGATAGCTCAAGAGCGCATCGAGCGACTCGCTTCGCTCGCCCGCGAGGCCGCCGCGGAGTGTCACGACGACCGCGCCAGAGACTACGTTCGACTCGCGCGTCGGTTGGCCGAGCGCAACCGACTCTCGCTTCCCACGGAGTTCAAGCGCTTCACCTGCGACGCCTGCGACGTTTACCTTCGACCGGGAAAGAACGCCCGCGTCAGGCTACAGGACGGCCACGTCGTCGTCACCTGCGACTGCGGCGAGCAAGCCCGGTATCCCTACGAATGAGCGCGCTCGCGGAGTCGGCACGCCGGGGTAGCACGTGGGTCGGCGACGAACGCGTCCGAGTGTGACCGCGTTCGGCGACTCAACGGGGAGGGACACCTCTATCGATTTGTAATCGAAACAGGAAGAGAGTCAGTCACACACCTCTATCGAAGTGTTCTATCGGATTTCAGTCGTGTAGCGTTCGGCGCGCCTCCCCGGCCGGGGACACGTCTATCGAAGTGTAGCGAACGACGGCGATGGACGGAGAGACACCTCTATCGAAGTGTTCCGGCGTTCGGTGCATTCGACCGTCCGACGGAGAGTTCTGGTCGCTTAGTCTTCGCTCGGCTATCTCGATTCTACCGTTTCACCACGTCCCACTGGTACTCCCCATCACACTACGTTCCACTGTCATTCAACCCTACATCACGTATCACCACTTTCTCGATTCGCCTTCGTCTTCACGGCACTCCGAACTACGGAACACATCGAACACTTCGATAGAGGTGAGTGGGAGGTCTCTCTAGAAGGGGATACGAACAGGTAGATAGAACCCCGGAACGCATCGAAACCACGTCTAGTCCGAGATTCCGAACGTGAACTCCGAATCGACCGTAATCGGACGGCCTCCCACCCACCGTCCCTCCCCGAACACTTCGATAGAGGTGTCTCTCTATTGGACGTAAATCCACAATCAGTGGCGAGAAAGTGACGTTCCACTCGACACGAACACTTCGTCAACACCCCCCGAAAAGCCGAGCGCGTAGCACTGAACCGCGAGAATACGCTATCGTCGGTGAACCTGGAGGCGGAATACACATCGATAACGGCAAGGTTTAATGGGAGGACCGAGACGCCCGTAGCATGGATTCCGACGCCTCAGTTGGAGATACCGAAGAGGGGGACCCTTCTCTCCGCGACGACGAGGCCGATTCGCTCTCCACGGACCCGAAGGACAAGGCGGTGGACGCGGGCGACCCGGAGAAAACGGTCAAGTCGGGTGACACTGCCGAGCGAGCAGCGACGGTCGGTTCGGACGAGGCGATCAGTTCGGGCGGGACGGGCCGTTCAGACGAGACACTTGATTCGGAAGAGAACGTCGAGCAGAGCGAACCACTCGAACCGGGGGAAACGCTCGAACCGGAGGACGCAGTCGCCCCCGGCGACGAGTCGAAGTCCATCGAGGAGATGCTGCTGGACTTCGACGAACAGCAGTCGCTCATCCGGAATCGGTCGCTGCTCAATCCGAACGAGGTGGTAGAGGAGGAACGCATCGTCGGCCGCGACGAGCAGTTGACGCAGGTGACGAAGATGCTCCGGGTCGCAATCGGCGACAACCGGCCGCCGAACCTCTTTCTCTACGGGCCGTCGGGCACGGGGAAGTCGCTCATCATCAATGCGGTGTGCGAGAACATCGGCCGCCTCTGCGATAGCCGGGGGATTCGGTTCGGCGTCATCGAGATGAACTGCCAAGACATCGGTACGCTCGGGTCGGCCGTCTACGAACTCGCGATGAAGGTCGCCGACGAAGCGGGCGTTCCGCTGGAAGTGCCACAGCACGGCGTCTCGACCAAGGAGAAGTGGCGGGAACTCTACCGACTGGTCAACGAGAACTACGACACGGTCGTGTTCGTCCTCGACGAACTCGACATGCTCGTCGGGCGGCGCGACAAGGACCAACCCGCGTTCTCGCGACTCCTCTACCAGCTCTCGCGGGCCGGGTCGAGCAACGACATCACCGCGCAGGTCTCCATCGCGGCCATCACGAACGACACGAAGATGCTCGAATCGGTCGGGAGTCGGGCGCTGAGTTCGTTCACGCCCGAGGACGTCCACTTCGACGACTACGACGCCAACCAACTCCGCGCGATTCTCCGCCATCGCGAAGACGCCTTCCGAGACGACGTGTTGCAGGACGACGTGATTCCGCTCGCGGCCGCGTTCGCCGCCCAGAACCACGGCGACGCCCGCAAAGCCATCGACCTGATGCGCGTGGCGGGCGACCTCGCGGAACGCGAGGGCGCCGACCGGGTCGCCGAACAGCACGTCCGGAAAGCCCAAGACAAGGTCGAGCGCAACCGCGTCCTCGAAGTGACGCGGGGCATCAGCACCCAGAAGAAGCTCTGTCTCTACGCGACCGCCGCCGTGGCGAACGAGGCCGGGAACAGTTCCGCCCGGAGTACGACGGGGTATCGGGTCTACTGCTTCCTCACCGACGCGCTCGACGCCGACCAGTACCACCAAGAGACCTACGTCAACAAGATGAAAGAGCTGACGACCTACTCTATCGTGGAGTCCGAGCGCAAGAGCCACGGGCCGTCCTCAGGGATGTTCATCGAGTTCACGTTTAACGAACAACCCGCGACCATCATGGAGACGCTCGGCGAGGACTCGCGTCTCGGCGACCTGTCGAGCGACGAGGTGACGGCGGTCGTCCGCGCGCAACTCTCGACGGGCGGATAGCGTCGAACAGTTTCTCGCGGCCGCCCGAGTGCTGCCCCAGCGACGCCCCACCGCCGCCCAGCCACGACGCCGAAGCTACTCGGCGAACCGCCGGGCGAGAAACGCGCTGGTCGCCATCTCCACGATACCGAACAGCACGGCCGGGAGCGACGCGCTCGCGGGGAACCCCGCGGCGGTCACGAGCGCCGCCGCGACCGCGAAGTCCCGCATCCCGACCGAGAGGGTGCTGGCGACGCGAACCGGACCGTCCGCCGACAGCGTGCCGACCCATCCGAGCGCGTAGCCCGCGAGGTTGACCGCGAGCGCGCCGACCCCGACCGAGAGGAGTAGACCCGTCTCGCCCCGAATCAGGTCGGCGTTCGCCGCGGTGACGCCGCCGATGATGACGACCACCATGACCGCCGAGACGGTCGTGTAGTACTCGTCGTACCGGCCGACGCGGTCGGTCCATCGCGTCCGCGCACCGACCGCGACTGCCATGGGAGCGACGACCGCGACCGCCAGACTCTCGGCGATGCGCCAGCCGTCGATTTCGAGGCCCGCGCCGAGCAGCGCCGCGACCGCCAGCGGCGTGAACAGCGTGCTTCCGACGCCGATGATTACCAGCGCGGTCGAGGCGAGCGCGGTGTCGCCGTCCGCCAGCGCGGTCATCGTCGGCGTCACCAGTTCGGGCGTGACCGCGCCGAGCAGGACGAACCCCGCGGTCAGACCGGGCGAGAGACCGAGGGCGCGGGCGACGCCGAACGCGACCACCGGCATGGCAGCGTGGCCGAGGAGGATGCGGGCGAGTGCCGACCGGTCCACCGACAGGAACCTCGACGCCGAGAGCGTCAGCGAGACGCTGCCGACCATGACCGCGAGAATCGGGGTCGAGAATCGGACGATGGCGGCGAGTTCGGGAACCGCCACCCCGAGCGCGACCGCCAGCAGCACCCACCCGAACAGATAGTCGTCCACGAGACGCGTCACCCTCATCGAGCGGCGATTGGGCCACGCCCGTCAAAAGGCCGCCGACCGTGCCGGTGCAAGCCCTTTAAGGCGGTTGGCTTCCCAAACGGAACCATGACCGACGAAGACCTCCGAAAGCAGGCCCACGACCTCGACGTGACCGTCTGGGTCGGCAAGTCCGGAATCGACGCGGTGACCGACGAACTCGCCGACCAACTCGCCGACCGCGAACTCGTGAAGGTCAAGTTCCTCCGGGCGGCCCGCGGCGGCACCACGACCGACGAACTCGCCGAGGAACTCGCCGAGCGAGTCGACGCCGACCTCGTCGAGACGCGAGGGAACACCGCGGTGCTGCACTGATGGTCGAGGCGCTACCGTTCTTGGAGCGTCTCCTCGGCGACACGGGCTACGCGCTGGCCGTCACCCAGGCGCTCTACTTCGTCGTCTCGTTCGTCGCCATCTACGTCATCGGCCGTCTGACCGTGATTCCGCTCGCCGGGCGGTTCCTCGACCGGCGCGACCTCGACAACCACGCCAAGAAACCGCTGGTCAAACTCACGAAGTTCGCCGTCGTGTTCGTCGCGGTCACGGTGGCGTTCGGGTTCGCCGACTACGGAAACTTCCTGACCGCGCTGGCGACCATCGCGGCCGCGGCGACCCTCGCCATCGGGTTCGCCATGCAGGACGTCATCGCCAACTTCGTCGCCGGCGTGTTCATCTACACCGACAAGCCGTTCAAAATCGGCGACTGGGTCGAGTGGGACGGCGGGAACTACTCCGGCGTCGTGGAGGACATCGGTCTGCGCGTGACCAGAGTGCGCACCTTCGACAACGAACTGCTGACGGTGCCAAACTCTCAACTGACCGACGGCGTCATCAAGAACCCCGTCGAGGGCGACCGACTCCGCCTGAAGTTCCTGTTCGGCATCGGTTACGACGACGACATCGACCGCGCGACCGAGATTATCGTGTCGGAGGCCGAGGCCCACCCCGACATCATGGACGACCCCGCGCCCTCGGTCCGACTCACGGAACTCGGGGACTCGTCGGTTGGCCTCCAGTCGCGCATCTGGATTTCCGACCCCTCCCGGGGCGACTACGTGAAGACCCGCGGCGAGTACGTGACCGGCGTGAAAGAGCGATTCGACGCGGAGGGAATCGACATCCCGTACCCGAACCGGACGCTGGAAGGCGGACTCGAACTGACGAACGTCGAGACGACGGTCGAAGCGACCGGCGACGACTGAGGCGACCCGCGCCGTTCTGTTTCTCCGTGACCGCGACCGCGCACCGCCAGCGTCGGCGACGGCGGCGGTGACGGCGATAGTGGCGGCATGGCGAGGGTGACGACATGGCGACGGCGGTCACGCACCGAAAACGACAGCGGCCGACGCCGCACCGATTCAAGGTAGAAGGGCAACTTATAAAAGTTGGATTCGAGATGCTGCCACTTGCATGGCACGCGAGCGGTTGGAGAATCCCCCTCCCAGAGTAACGGTTAGTAGCAACACTCCCGATAACGAAGCGCCCTCCCCGCCGACCCACGGTGGTCCGCCGCGATGAAGTACGCCGTAGCGGTGGTCGCCGCGGTATGCGTAGTCGCCGGTGTAAGCACCGGCGCGCTGGCGTACCTCGGCGACGGCGACGACCTCTCGACGGTCGACGAACTGCTGGGGCCGACCGACATCACCGCCGCCGACACCGACGGCGACGGACTCACCGACGGAACCGAACTCGACCGCGCGACCGACCCGACGGTCGCCGACGCCGACGCAGACGACCTGAACGACGGCCGCGAGGTCTCTGCGGGAACTGACCCGGCGGTCGCCGACACTGACACGGACGGACTCGACGATGGCGTCGAACTCTCCTCCGAGACGAATCCGGTCGGCGCGGACACCGACGCGGACGGTCTCGACGACGGTCCGGAGGTCAACGAGTACGGGACGGCCCCCGACGATTCGGACACCGACGGCGACGGCCTGCCCGACCGCGAGGAAGTCACCGCGCGGAGTACGGACCCCGCGCAGGCCGACACCGACGCGGACGGACTCGGCGACGCCGCCGAGGCGAACCAGCGCCCGACGAATCCCACCCGGAGCGACACGGACGGCGACGGACTGGCCGACGGTGCCGAAGTGAACGACCGCGCGACCGACCCGACGGTCGCCGACACCGACGGCGACAACCTCGACGACGGCCCCGAGGTCAGCGAGTACGGGACGGCCCCCGACGATTCGGACACCGACGGCGACCGGTTCCGCGACGGCATCGAGGCCCGGGCCGGGTCGGTACTGTCGGCCGCCGACCCCCTCCGCAAGGACGTGTTCCTCGAACTCGACTACATGCGGGGAACCACCGTACCGGAGGAGAAACTGGAGAAGGTCGAACGCGCGTTCGCGAACGCGCCCGTCGAGAACCCCGACGGGTCGCGCGGAATCTCGCTCCACGTCGACGTCAGCGACTCGCCGGTCGCGCCGGCCAAGAACACGTCGCTGTCCGAGTACGCCCGCACCTACTACCAGTCGGAGTACGACACGCGAGGCTACGGCTACTACCACGCGCTTCTCGTGCGGGAAGTCCCCGACCGCGGCGCTGGCAACCGAGTCGGTCTCACCTCGACCGGGGTCGACGGGATGATAGTCGAACATCGCCCGAGTCGAGTCCGGGTCGCGAAGACGGTGATGCACGAACTCGGTCACAACCTCGGCCTCCATCCGGGCGAGCACCGCGGCATCGACTCCTACGCGGTGAAGCCCGAGCGGTATCCGAGCGTGATGAACTACCACCGACTCGGCCGGTGTGACTGTCACTACGACTACTCGGACGGGTCGAACGCGTCCGGCGACTTCGACGACTGGGCGCACATCGCGTCGGCGCTCGACGAACGGGCACCGAACGCGAGCGCGGCGCCGTCGCTCGTCGGGTAGTCTTCGACGACCGCCGAGTACGTTTCGCGGAATCGAAACAGAACGCAACCACTCTCGCTTCTCTCGGTGCGGTCTCTCGATTAGAACGCGTCGGCCACCTAGCGACCGCTGGTGAGCGTAGCGTCGGAACGACAGTATGAGTGTGGACGCCCGAATTTGCCCGGCGTTCCGTGCCGGGGAATCCCGGTCGCGTCCTCCACCCCGCAACCCTACGAGCGACAGGTGTCCAATGGTCCGCTGCTCGCTTCCGCGCCTGACGGATTGCCATCGGCTAACTCCGACTGCGACACTCCTGCGAGTGCCCGCCGGAGACCGCTGTCCCCGCAGGACGAGGCTTCGAAGTCGGCTTCCGGGGCCCGGCACGGTCTGACCGGACGCCTCCGGGGTTCGGTCCCCGCTAAAGGCCATAGTGCGGGTGGAGAAGCAGGGCCTAACTGCCCGACCTAGTCCATTTCTACGTAAGCAGGTACGGACTTAAGGACTTTTCGCTAATCGCTCGACAGCGGTGTTCCCGAGACGTCGCGAGGAGGAGACGGCCGCCCGAATCACACGAGGGGAATCACGCGGCGGCGAGGATAGCCCACGCGTTGCCCGCGACGACCAGCAGGCCTACGAGGAGGTAGACCGCACTCCCGGCCCGGAAGGTCTGGCGAGCGTCGCTGGTGACGCCGGGCAACAACAGGAGGACCATAGCCGCCATGGTCTTCAGCAGGACGAGACCGCCCAGACCCGCCTCCGCGATGACCGCGGCGGCGACCGGGTTCGCCTCGTCGAGTCCCATCGCCAGACCGATACCGGTCGTAATCACGTCGCCGACCATGACCGTGAGGACCGCGCCGAAGACGGCCGGCGAGACGTAACTCCACCACGACCGGCCCTCGTCGCGGAGGACGTACTCGCGGTCCTCGTCGAGCAGGAACTCGTCGTCCCGGAGCATCCACCGCTCGCGGGCGGCGGGTTCGTCGGCGAGGTCGCCGAGTCCGTCGTCTCGCGCGGCGGTCCGGCGTCGCGGGGACGATGCGGGCGTTCGAGGTGTCTCGGTACCGGCGTCGTTCTCGGACACGACGCGGAGTAACCGCTCTCGGGGCTTTGTTATGCGTCGGCTGACAGGCGTTCACAGGCGTCCTGCGGCGGAGTAACGAGTCGCTACCGGTGGACGGGGGGTCGTCCTACAGCACTTCGCGAGCGAACCATCCGGCGCTGGCCGCGACCGCGACCGACGTCGCGAGGAGGAGCCATCGGTGGTAGTCGAAGGTCGCGTTGGCGGTGAGACTGCCGACGAGGTCGCCGACCGAGACGGCCCACCAGAGGACGAGCAGAGCCATGAACCCGCCGAGGACGACGGTCACGCCCGCCGCGGTCGGCGCGTCGGTCCGGCCGTTGCGCCCGGCCGCGAACACCACGACGGCGACGGTGGCGAACAGGCCGACGACGAGGTGAACCGGCACGAACGTCGGTTCGCTGTAGTAGACCCCGGCCGCGGTGGCGTCGATGAGGAAGTACGGTGCGACGATGGCGGCCAGAACCGCGAGCGCGGCGACGACGCCGACCGTCGGCGCTGGCGTCTCGGACAACCGTTCCTGCGACATGCGCGATGCTTTTCGGGGCGAGAGCAAAAGACCAGCGGTCGAGTCGGAAAAGTCACGTATCACGCGGCGCGACTAGTAGGCATGGGATTCGGAAGCACGGCCAAGAAGGTCCAGAAACTCGCCGACACCGCCGAGAAACTGTACAGCAGGCTCAACGACCTCCGCGAGCAGGTCGCCGAGATGCGCGAGAAACTGGACTCGACCAGCGAGCGCGTCGAGCGACTGGAGCGCGAGAACGCCGAACAGCGCGCACTGCTGGAGGCGCTGGCCGAGGAGCGAGGCATCGACGTGGACGACGTCGAGGCCGCTCCCGTCGAATCGGACGACGGCACGGAGGCCGAGGCGTAGCGTCCCGGAACGCTCGGCGTCGCCCCGCCGGCGATTCGCGAGCGCCGCGAACGCCACACAAAAAAGGTTAACCGCGTTCCCAACTTTTGCCTACCCAATGACGGACCACGAGACGCCGCTCGATTCGGTGCTGGAGACGGTCGGCGAGACGCCGCTCGTCCGGGTGCAGGCGTCGCCCGACGAGGCGCCGGTGTACGCCAAGGTCGAGTCGTTCAACCCCGGCGCGAGCGTCAAGGACCGCATCGGCAAGTACATGGTCGAACGGATGCTGGAGCGGGGCGAACTCGAACCCGGCGGGACCGTCATCGAACCGACCGCCGGGAACACCGGCATCGGGTTCGCCGTCGCGGCGGGCCAGTTGGACGTGAACGCGGTCTTCGTCGTTCCCGAGCGGTTCAGCGTCGAGAAACAGCAGTTGATGGACGCGCTCGGCGCGGAGGTCATCAACACCCCGACCGAGGACGGGATGGGCGGCGCTATCGACCGCGCCCACCAACTCGCCGGCGAGATGGAGAACGCCGTCGTGCCACAGCAGTTCTCGAACCCGCTCAACGTCGAGGCCCACTACGAGACCACCGGGCCGGAAATCTTCGATGCGCTCGACGGCGAGGTCGGCGCGGTCGTCGCCGGATGCGGCACCGCGGGCACGCTGATGGGCATCGCGGAGTACGCGCTGGAGCAGGACCCCGACATCCACGTCACGGCGGTCGAACCCGAGGGGTCGCTCTACTCGGAGACGCAGGGCGAGGACGTGGAGGAAGCCGACTACAAAATCGAGGGCATCGGCACGCACGACCTCGACACGAACGAACTGTTCGACCCGAAACTCGTGGACGAGGTGTTGCAGGTCTCGGACCGCCACGCCCACGACGAACTGAAGCGTCTCGCCGCCGAGGAGGGCCAACTCGTCGCGTCGAGTTCCGGCGCGGCCAGCGCGGCGGCCCGCCACGTCGCCGAGCGCATCCGCGACGGCGAACTCGACGCGCCCCACGACTCGGTCGTGACCGTCTTCGCCGACTCCAGCGAGCGCTACCTGTCGAAGGGCATCTACCGCTCGTTCGAGGAGTGGGAGGGGTAGCGACACGGGAGAACATCCTCTGTATTTCTCTCGACCGCATTTTTGTTTCCCTAAGCAGTGGATTACCGGCCGAGTGCGAGGCCATCGGTCGGTTCCCCTCGCCCCGGCGACGACCCCCGCAAACATTCAAGCGCGCCGACACCCAAGACGGAGGCATGGACGCCGACGCCTTCCCGGACGCGATTCGAGACGCCAAGGCGACCGAACTCGACCGCCTCGGCTCTCAGCAGGCGCTCGTCGCGCTGACCGACGCGGACCTCGACGCCGAACGGGTCCTCCGGGCGGCGGCCCGGAGCGAACGCGCCGCCCGCGAGACGTTCGCCGCGTGGGCCGAGTCGGCAGAGACGGACGGCGAGGGCGACGCCGCCGACGCGTTCGCCGCGCTGGCCGACGAGGAGCGCGACCACTACGACCGGGTAGCGGCCGAACTCGACGCCGAGTTCGACCCCGCCGACGAAACCGACCCGATGCACGACTACCTGCGCGGCCTCGACACCACGGTCGAGCGCGCGGCGGGACTGGTCGGCCGGTCGCTGGCGAGCGACCGGACCCAGTTGCAGGTCGTGAACTTCTTCGTCAACGAGGCCGACGAGCGCCGGGCCGACCTCTTCCGAGACCTGCGCTCGGACACGCAGGCGGGAGTGTCGACCGGAACCGACCTGCTGGCCGCTCACTGCGACGGCGACGAGTGGGAGCGCGCCCGGGAAACCGCCGAGCGGACCGTCCAAATCGCCTACGACGAGTACGCCGAGACGCTGCAGGGGATGGGACTCGACCCGAAGCCGATTTGCTGACTCTCCGCGGGTTTCGGCGGTTCTCTCGGCCTCGGTGTCCGCAGTGAGACCCCGCGACAGCGCGGGCGGGCAGTCTACCGCCAACCGCGTGACTTAGCCGCTTCCCGCAGACCTAACCGTCTTCGTCCCCTACCTATCGCCAATGACGACGAACAGTGCCACTCTCGCCGGTGGATGCTTCTGGTGTACCGAAGCGGCGTTCAAGGAACTCGACGGCGTCGAGGCAGTCACCTCCGGGTACGCGGGCGGCCACGTCGAGGACCCGACCTACGAAGCGGTCTGCTCGGGCGACACCGGCCACGCGGAGGTCGTGCAGGTCGAGTACGACACCGACGTTCTGAGCTACGAGGGCATCTTGAAGGTGTTCTTCACGGTCCACGACCCGACGCAACTCAACCGGCAGGGGCCCGACGTGGGGACCCAGTACCGCTCGGCCGTCTTCTACCACGACGACGACCAGCGCGCGACCGTCGAGCGATTCATCGAGGAGTTGGAGTCCGAAGGGGCTTACGACGAAGACGACATCGTGACCGAAGTCGAACCCCTCGAAACCTTCTACGAGGCGGAGGAACACCACCAGGACTACTACGAGAAGAACCCCAACGACCAGTACTGCTCGATTCAGGCCGAACCCAAGGTCCAGAAGGTCCGCGAGAAGTTCAAGGATAAGGTAAAGCAAGAAACGAGCATGAAGTAGGAGACGCGGGTTATTCCACGTAGATTTTGTAACCGGTATTCATCCGGGGCGAACCGGACGTGAGAGAGCCACACACGTGATTTTCGGCCTAATCTATTAGGTAGTGCTTCTATTATCAACCCCTGTGGAAATAGGAGTAGCGGCAGTCCCCTCCAAGTAAGAGTGCCTCTGACAGCAATCTACTGCCGCATCCATGGGTGACTACTCGATGCCCATGGCGCTTCCCCGCTATTTCGGATTCTGACCCCACTTCATCGAACAGTTCGTAGTGCAGAATTGCGTAACCGTTGTTACGATTTGTAACTCGTCCGGCCTAAATAATTCACCCTAATAATCAAAAACACATCTTGAGTGAAATACTAAATAATACTTATAGCTGAAGTCCGTGATGTGACTCATCGACAGCAACAGCATCTGTCTGCGGCGGACCGAGAAACTTCACGTCGCGTACGATAATTCAGATATCAATCGATCACGTGGCACACCCTGATTGAGACAGCATGGGAAACTCTCACCTATTCTATCGGTTGGATTGCGAAGAGTGCGGTGCTCCCCACATCGGACGAAAGCGGGATGGAACCGTAGAACCTCTCCGTGATGAGTGCCAGATATGCGGTTCGGCAACGTACACCCATCCCCAGACAGATAACAAGGATAGCCACGAAAAGTAGACGCCCTGAATCGCGCAATCCGTGTGCAAACTGAGTACGGTGTTCGCCCGAAAAACGACCCCGGATAAATTAACGAGACGGAAATTTCGGTCCGTGACTCATTCATGGATGTGGTCGAACGCTGTTCTATCTCCCTCCGAAGGGAAAGCCAGCAGACTCTTTGGGTCGCGACCCCTAGGACGTTTGAGATTATAGATGAGTAATCGCACTACAGACGACGAATACGACGTGGATCGCGACGTAGACAGGAACATGGACCCGAACCCGTACGAACGGGGGAAGTGGCTCTCGGGAATCATCGCGCTCCTGGGAGCGTGGCTGATCCTGCAGACGTTCCTGTTCGACATGGTCGCCTCGCAGTTCTGGAACGACCTCATCGTCGGGGCCCTCCTGCTTGGTATTGGCGGCTACAACTACTCGCGGCAGGGCAAGGATCAGGTGGGTAGCGTCGGTGCCGCCGCGATCGCCGCACTCCTCGGCCTCTGGCTTATCGCCGCCCCGTTCATGTTCGGCTGGGACGCCGGAGCTACGGAGGCGGTGAATCCGCTCGTGTTCTGGAACGACATCGTCGTCGGCCTGATCACACTCGGTATCGGTGCCTTCAGCGCGTACGCGGCCCGCGACCAGAAGCGGAAGGCGCGGCAACTCGGACGCGAAACCTAACGCGGTGGCGCCGAGTTTCGAGTTGTGCTACCATGGGGTGGCTTTTGTTCGGCGATAGACCGCAACATTATACTGGGTAAGTATCGCCGAGAATGCGACGACGAGGTCTGCGAAGAGGCTAAAGATGAGGAATAACTGAAATAGCCATTTCTAGAAAGGAACCCGGTTTTCAACAGATAATAGGGTGAACTTCGAGGGTACTCGTATTCCGACATCGGATTATCGCCACTTATTCCGGATAATACTGCGGAAAGCCGAATTGGCTTGAATTCTTTCACAACAGAGTTATCTGTCGGTCTGTCCCAGTTTACCGTAGAGGGAGGGAGACCGATCAATGCGGAAGCAATCGGGCTCGTTGGGACTCCCTCGACACCTCCGAATCGATAGTCAATACGCACCACGAATATTTGATTCTCTGTCTTCAGCACGCATCGACTTGACCTACCGAACAACTGCCAAAAGCGTCGTGCTGAATAGAGGGCGCGTATCTCGCAAGATATGGTCCAAAGCTTGCTACTGGAATCGTTCAATACAGAAGATGAGTTTAGCATAGGAGTATGTTCGTTTCGGCATGGACGATCGAAACAGGCGATAGGTACGTTGCATGCCTATTAGCCTGTGTGCGCTTTACTATCGCCACGAGTGTGGAGCCAGAGTGTTAGCGTCCCAGTTATCACGACCATGCCTGCATTTACGACGAGTAAGAGGAGGCCGCCACTGGCCTTGGCAGGCGCTCGTGACAGCAATGTTATTCCCCCAGCAGCTGCGGCCGGGACGAGTGCGAGGGCAGCGACGACGCCGACTAGCGTGTCTGTCCGTTCTTCGTCGGTCGCTATCCCCGCCGCGATACCCGCCGCGGCAGCGGCAAGGACGCTGTACCAGCCGGCCGTAACGCGTTCCTCAAGTAGTGGTTTCTCAATGAGGTTCTCCGCAGGTGGGAGAACTCCTGTCATGTTCAGTATCACCGTCGTTACCATCGCCCCAGCAGTCGCAGCCAAAAGACCGCCGAACGCGACCAAGGCCCCGAATCCGGCTCGCTTCAACCGGTTGGCAGCAAGGCCAGCGGAAACGAGTTCCAAAGGCGTCAATGCTGGGGCAATGACCATCGCGCCGATGAGGATTGGAATCGAGTTGGTGAGGAGAGCCACGCCAGCAAGCACACCGGACATCGTCATCAAAACAAGATACGACGTATCAAGCCCGACCTGTTCGTAGAGGTTCTCGCACTTTTCGCTGAGTGAGACTCCGGCACACATCTCGAAGAAATACAGGCGTGTCGGGTGAAACAATTGCGGCTATGCGAGAGTGTCTAATAATGGACCTCCTTCCGTAATATTATGCTCTTATTCGCCCATCTACCCTCTCTATTCAGCACGGACCACAAAGACCTGCTCAGTCACGGTCAGAAGCCATGCGCTACAGAGAGGGCGCGTATCTTTCAGCCGTGTCCAGTACTGACCTCGACCACGTGAAATGAGTTGATGTACTCGATACTGTCGGACAGACCAACGTTTTCACTTCGTCCCGACGGCGATATGCATCCGGTTGGTCAGGACGGCGGGCCCGCTCCCTCCGGAACGGTCACGGAGTTTGGTGTCCAGGATTCTCTGAACCTCGGCTATTTGCTCTTCGGTCAGGTCGGCGACCAGTGTTGCGGCGATTGGGTTGCTGTTGACCACCATGTCCCAGAGGTGCTCGGCGGACTGGATCTCCATGTCCCACGTCTCGGTGTCAATGCGGATATCGTTCAGTCTAGCGTCGGCAAGTTGTGCGCGCAGCTTCTCGGCATCCGCCGCCTGGAACGGTAAGGGCGGGGGGTCCATCGGGAGGCCATCGAACCCAGGAATGGCCGCTTGCATTGCCCCCATGAAGAACGTGAGAAACTCTGCCTCCGTCGGCGGACCAAACGCGAGAATCAACACTTGTCCACCCGGTTTCGTGACACGTACCATCTCGCGCACCCCGCGCTGCATGTCCGGAAACAGCGAGACACCGTTCTGGGATGCGGCGACATCGAAGGTGTCGTCCTCGAACTCGAGGGCGTGGCCATCCATGACACGGGCCTCGATATCGGTCAGTTCCTCATCCCGTGCGCGTGCAGTGAGCAACTCGACCATCGCGGGAGAGATGTCGGTCGCCACTACCTCCGCGCCGAGTCGTGCCGCCGGAATGCTGAGTGCTCCGCTGCCGGCGGCCACGTCGAGAAACCGCGTCCCTGAGCCGACATCGACTCTGTCGAGGGCCATCTCCGCGAAGGAGATAGTCAATGGTGTGGCGTACTCGTCGAAGCCAGCTGCGACCTCGTCCCATGCGACCTGCGTTTCGCGGAGGTCCTCAGCGGTCATGGGTGTTCCCCGCTTTGTCAGGCCAGAGGACGGGGCTGTGAAGTCTCCCTCGGAAGTCTATAACTGCATTACCATCTACCGGGTTTGCCTGTATTGTCATAGCAAGACAGGTCCTAGATACGCTACGAGAGAGCAAATAGTTAGCCATCAATTTCCATTGTATTCCCGTGCCATCACGAGGGTGCGAGGAGAACTTCTTTGGAACTGCACCTCTGCTAAATCCACCCACTATATCTTGCACCACCAATACCGACCTGCTCAGAAGTTGTCAGGAAAGCCGTGCTGAATAGATAGCGCGTACGCATCAGAGGCTTTTGACGAAATCGCTCACTACCTGATTGAATTTCTCTGGTTCTTCGACAGTGAGACTGTGTCCACTTTCCTCGAACAGTTCGAATCGAGCCTCGGGAACAAGATCGGCGGTCCGCTTGACCACCGGGACCGAGCGCCACTTTTCGTCCGCGCCAGCACACACCAACATTGGAACGTCTATATCGGGAAGAACTTCTCGGTAATCGCACAGCGTCGCGTCGATAATAATGGCGCTCTTGACGGTTGGCGGTGACCGCGAGTCCTCATCGAGAATCGTCGTCCGCAGATCGTCAGTAGGCGGGTGTTTGAAAGATACGTCGATTGTTTGCTCGATGAAGGCCAGATGATCTGCCTGTATACTTCGGTTGATATCACGGAATCTATCGAGGTCGTAGGTGGGAGCCTCCTCGTTCCCGGCCGGTCCAGGCGCGGCCTCCATATCGACATTCACGAGGCCTCGAATACCATCGGTACCGAACTGATCGACGTATTCCCAGGCGACGAGTGCCCCGAGTGACCATCCGACGAGAACAATCTCATCGAGGTCTTGGTGATCGAGGAAGGCTCTGACGTCACGCGCGTACTGCGGAACCGTGTGCCCCGCTTCCGACTTTTCCGATCGACCGTGACCTCGAAAATCAAGCGCCACAGTCTGGAACTCGTCTGAAAGGTTCATCAGTTGAGGCTCAAAAAATCGAAGTCCGGCCCACGCTCCGTGGAGGAAGACGATCGGTCGCCCCGCCCCTTCCTCCTCGTAATAGAGGTTCGCACCGTTACACTGGCTGACTGGCATAGCAGTGTCGCTACGTTACGCTCAACGATAGTCGTACCGAGGAGACGCAAGCGCCACACTGCATACACCCTCTGTATTCATCACGACCGCCACTGACTTACCCACATACTGTCAGAATTAGCATGGTGAATACAGGGCGCATATCGGTCACGGTTGCCCCGTCGCTAAAGGGAGAAGCCGTCTAAGGAAATGTATGGGGACGATCTTCGTAGCGTTTGGGGGTTCTGAGCACCGAAACACCGTCTTGGAATTCGCCGTTGAACAGGCAGCAGTGAGTGGACACGACCTGTTCGTGTACCACGTTCAGGAATCTGAAGACGAATCTGTCGAGCAAATCCGCGACGAGATCGAGACGGTAATCCAGCGAACAGCTCCGGACGTCACTTTCGAGGTAAAGATACAGGGGAGAGGTGAATTCTCGGATCGAACGAACATCGCGGAAGAGAAACTCCTCACCGACGCGATTCTTGAATCCGACCGCGATTACGAATACGTCGTTATGGGTGATAGGGAACACAATTTCGTCGATGAGCTTCTGCATCCCAGTATGATAGAAACGGTTCTCAAAACACACGCCATCCCCGTCATGTTAGTCCCCGTTTGAGCGATTGAAATATGATCCGGTGACGTTTCGACCCGTAAAACTTAGTGGCTCGATTCGCAACATCTCGCACTCCATTCCTGACACCTTTTCGGTAGGTCATCACAGGACGTGCGAGATACAGGGCGCGTATGCGACACGATAAATGTCCCAACTGAACTCAAGACAGATTGGCACGCAAAGGGGAGATATGCACTAGTTTCCCACAATGAGGTGACCTTCGAATCAGCGCCAGTCTTGGCACTAAAGGGCCCAAAGAGTGAGGCTAAAGCTAGAGAAAGACCTGTCCATTCGTCCTCTTCACCGGATTAGGTTACACCGGTCGCTTCGAGAATACTTGTCATCGACAGTCCCTGGATGATCATGCTTGCGATGACAACTCCAAACACCGCCGACTGAGCTGACCTCCGAAGGGAATGGAAGGTCCGAGACTGAGCGCGAGAGCGATTGGTATTACGCCGTGCATTCCACCCCGAATTATAACGTGCTGATAGCTTACGGGGATGGGGTCCTTGATCACCTGATTCAGGAGATTCACGATTCCGTAGATCACGCCAGCACGGACACCGATCAGAAGAAGAAGCGTAGTTAGCACGACCGGAAGGGTCCTGAGTACTTGGATTGACGATACCTCGATGCCGATGGCAACGAACAGCATCGTTTCGGACAGGAAGACGATTTTCTCCCAAATCTCCCCCAAATACTCGAGGTTCTCCTCACTCAGTGCATACTGTCTGGAGAATGTTCCCAAGACGATGCCTGTGACTACCGTGGCGAGAATTCCACTTACGTGGAGCACGTGTTCCGCGAGGTAAAAGCCCCCGTAGACCCCAACGACCGAAATCATGAAGAGATTCGTCTTGTCGTTCACTACCCGTTGTGTTCGGTACGTGGCGTATCCAATTCCAACACCGACAAGAATGCCACCGAGACTTACAATGAGAAAATTGGTCAAGAATGCCCCCAACCGGTCAAACGAGAAGAGCCCCGTTCCAGTAAGATCCGTGGGTCAGCATCACGTACGAGTGCTAACACCGCCGAGAACAAAACGATAGCAAGTCCATCATCGAGAAGGCTCTCCCCCTCGACAAGAACCGCCAGTCGTGATGGAGCTCCTGATTCCTCAAAGAGCGAGAGGACGGCAACGGGATCTATCGGATAGGCCATCGCTCCAAATAGTAGCATGATTAACAGCGGGATTCCGAAGAGCTTCGCGCCGACCCAGCCGATTGCTAAAATAGCGACAGGGAGCCCAACAAGAACGGTTATTGCAATGATTGGCAGGTTGCGTCGAAACAGATCGTGATCAATCTCCGCGGCGCCATAGAACAGAATCGCGGGTAGAAACACGAAGAGGATCACGTCGTGCGTAAAGAGAGGGGTGAGGCTGAAGCCGAGATACGTCTGGAGAGGAAAAATCGTCAATGTGAATCCGACTGTGACAAGTAAAACGGTGTATGGGAACGTGACTCGGTCTGCCAGAAACCGGACACCGATAGCAATGATGAAGGAGACGAGCACTCCCAATACAACAGCGGTTGTCTCGGCCATGAGTTGTTTGCTCTCTACTGTACCCCTAGCATTTCCGTCTGCTTGAATGGTAAGCAAGAGAGAATGGTCGGTGCGCCATCCTACGTGGCAGCTGGTCTCCCTCATTCTCGATATCGACATGACCGCTGGAAGCAGTGTACCGATCGACCTTCACGCTGCGAAGATGCTTCAACGGGCACAACGTGAAACGATTGCCCTCGATGGAGTCGACCCTGAGAGCATTCTTACTGCTGTTCGAACTGGTGAGTTTGAGGAGACGAGGATCATCTCGGATCAGAGAAACGATCCCCCTCGCAGACCAACTTAACGGCTATTTTGCCGCTGAGGGATTGAAACAAACTGTTGCCGTCTACTGCATACATCCTCTAAATCGCGCAAACCGTGGTGCGTATTGACCATCGATGCAGAAATTTTGGGGGAGTCCCAACGGGACCCGTCGGCACGACTGTGTGGTCTCACTCTCTCATTGTGAGGTGGGTGGGTCGTACGGATAACAGTGTTGTGAAGGGATTCGTACGTCCCCGTCACTCCCGAGATGCCCGTTGATTACGTCCGCATATCCTGTCACTCACTTTCTCAAAACAACAATCTCTGATGAAATTGACAGGGTTTCACGTGATTTGGGGCCGTAGTAGAGGCATGAGTATGAGCAATCAGTCACCGGAGTCTTCGTTCGACGACCAATTGAAGGCGATGGGTCGTCTCGAACGACGCCGCCTGTTGCTCCGGTTAGCGACGGCAGACCGACACACCGAACCTTGTATCGACTTCAGCGACATGGAACGCACTGCGGGGGAACACGACCCGTTAGTAACGATGCACCACCTCCATCTGCCAGTACTGGAGGAACGCAGGTACATCCAGTGGAATCGCGAGACTGACCGGGTTACGAAGGGGCCGCGGTTCGATGAATTGGAGTCGTTTCTTAACCTGTATCAAGACCTGCGACGCGACCGCCTCACCGATTAGGTCCGGTCGATGTCGTCGAGAAGGTCACGCAACGGTTGCCGTCTCCGAGGCCTCGTAACCGACACCGGCGCGGTCCGAACTCCGTCTCGCAGTCGTGCCGGACGTTCGGTCGCCAACCTCCTCCCGAAGTGATGCTCGATTAGCGGGACGTTCGGTTCGCACTAGTGACTGACAGTTTCACAACCACTATGGCGTTGGAAGGCGACTTCTCGCACCACCCGTGACGCAGGAATTAGGCCCTCTCGCTCGAAAGCTGTCGCTACCCTATTACGAAGACGCCCTCCCGGCGCACGATAGATTCCACGCCGAACGAGTCCGCGATTTGGCGATTCGATTGGCGAACGAGTCGGAGGCGACTGTCGACAGAGGCGTTCTCTCCGCAGCAGCGTGGTTACACGACATCGGCCGGCCGCTCGAACGGGTCGGGGAAATCGAAGACCACGACAGGTGGGCCGCGCTCGAAGCGGAGCAACTCCTCGAAGCCGAAGGGGTGACTGCCGACCGAATCGACGCCGTCGAACACTGCATCCGAACGCACAGCATTCGGTCCCGTTCCCCGGAGCCAGAGACCCCCGAGGCGAAGCTACTCTTCGACGCGGACAAGTTGGAAGCCGCCGGCGCACGCGGTATCGTTCGGATGGCGTGTATCGTCGGCGAGCGGTCGGGGAGAGCGGGCGAAAGATACGCGGCAATCGACGACGCGTCGGAGTCCCGAACGGCTACGGCCGACGTCTCGGACATCACTCTCCTCCGAGAGTGGGCGGAAGAACGGCTGAGTTCGTTGCACACCTCGCCCGGCCGTCGCCTCGGAGAGACTCGGCGGAGCTTCATGGAGGACTTCTTCGCGCAGTTCGACGACGAAATCGGCGTCGACGGAGAGCGATAATCCGCTTCGACGCGAAAATCGCCGACTCCTGCCAGTTCTGTCACCCATTTGATTTTAAATCAGTCGAATCGGCGAGTAGATTTATATGAAATTGTCGGAAACGCGAGTTCACGATGGACGACACAGACGATGCGAACGCTGACACGGTGGATTCTCCCCCCGGAAGTCGGCCACTTCGGAGCCGACTCCTCGCCGCTGTGACACCGGCGGCCGTCCGCCGGCGGTACGCGGCGAAGTTCACGCTCTCGATTACGCTGATTATCCTCGTCGTCGGCGCGGCGGGCGCGATAACCTACGTCGACGCGCGGGAGATGGCCCGCGACGAGGCCGAGGCGCAGGTCGCGTCCACCGTGACGCTACAGGCCGACTCGCTGAGTCGCTGGATAGCGGGCCTGCGGACCCAGACCCGCACGCTGTCGGCCCAACAGTCGCTGGCCGACGGTAATCGGACCGAGATACGAAACAGACTCGACGCGGCCCAGAGCCGCTCTTCGATTAACGTGCGGGCGATGTACGTGGTCGACGCCGAGGAGGGCGTGGTCGTCGCCAGCACGAAGCGGACCGTCGAAGGCTGGTCGCTCGACCGCGTCGAGATGCCGTGGTCGAACGCTTCGGTCGCCGCCTCCTTCGAGAGCAGCGACGACGTGTGGACCTCCCGCGCTTACGTCTCGAAGACTACGGCGTTCACCGACAAGGACTCGCCGTGGTACACCGACGACCACAAGTTCATGGCGGTCGCCAGCCCCGTGGCCGGCGCTGACGACACGTATCTGGTCGTCGCGGGCGGCATCGACGACCGCGTGGCGAACCTCCACCAGCCGTCGACCAACCAGACGACGTGGATAGTCGACAGGGACGGCGAGACCGTGCTGGAGAGCGACGCGACGAACGTCTCGTCGGCGGGTCTGCTCGCCGACGGCGGCCCGTCCCTCTCGGATACGGCGGACGGAAGCACCGGAGACGGCGGGAACGCGACGGCCACCGCGGTCCGGGATCGCGGCGACTACGTGGTGGCCTACTCCGCGATTCAGGGCACCGATTGGGTCGCGGCGACCGCGATTCCCAAGCGGGAGGCCTACGCGCTCGGAACCGCCGTCGGGGAGAACATCGGTCTGCTCGTGGCCGCGAGTCTGCTCTCGCTGCTCGCGGTCGGCGCGGTCCTCGGCAGACGGACGGTCCGACCGCTGGCCGACCTCCGCGAGCGGAGTCGACGCATGGAGCGGGGCGAACTCGACGTCGACCTCCGGACCCACCGCGACGACGAGTTCGGCCGACTCTACGCCGCGTTCGCCAGCATGCGCGACGAACTCCGCGAGCAGATGGAGGAGACCGAGCGCCTGAACCGCCACCTCGAACGGAAGGCCGACGACTACAGCGAGGTGATGACCGACTGCGCCGACGGCGACCTCACCCGCCGCATGGACCCCGAGAGCGACAGCGAGGCGATGACCGCCATCGCCGAGGCGTTCAACGGGATGGTGGCCGACATCGAGGCGACGATGGCCGACCTGACCGCGTTCGCCGACGACGTCGCGGCGTCGAGCGAGGTCGTGACCGCCTCCTCCGAGGAGGTCTACTCGGCCAGCGAGCAGGTCACGGCGTCGATTCGAGAGATTTCGGCCGGCGCGGACGACCAGCACGACCAGTTGGGTACCGTCGCGGACGAACTCAGCGGCCTGTCGGCGACCACCGAGGAGATAGCGGCCTCCTCCAACGAGGTCGCGGACTTGGCCGAGGAAACCGCCGAGACCGGCCGCGAAGGCCGCGAGGCGGCCGAAGACGCGGTCCGCGGTCTCGACAAGATCAAGCAGACCTCCGACGAAGCGGTCGCGGAGATAGAGCGCCTCGAATCCGAAGTGACCGAGGTGGACGAACTCATCGAGTTCATCGGCGACATCGCCACCCAGACCAACATGCTCGCGCTCAACGCCTCCATCGAGGTGTCCCGGTCCAGCACCGACGGCGGGAACCCCGAGGGCTTCGCGGCGGTGGCGAACAAGATCAAGGACCTCGCCGAGGAGGCCAAAATCGCCTCGGAGGACATCGAACAGCGCCTCGACCGCATCAAGTCCCAGACCGAGCGCACCGGCGAAGGAGTTCAGTCGGCGAGCGAACAGGTCTCCGAACACGCCGACTCCATCGAGCGCGCGGTGGACGCGTTGGAGGAGATTGCCGACTACGCCCAAGACACCAACACCGGCGTTCAGAAGATAAGCGACGCGACCGAGACGCAGGCCGACGCGACCGAGGAAGTGGTCGCCATGTTCGACGAGGTGTCCCGCATCAGCGAGGCGACGACCGAGGAAGCCGAGAACGTCGCCGCGGCCGCCGAGGAACAGACCACCGCGCTGACCGAGGTTTCCCGCTCGGCCAGCGACCTGACCGCGCAGGCCGAACGCCTCAGAGAGGCGCTCGACCGCTTCGAGACCGACGCCGAGGTCAGCGACCGGTTCACCGGGGACGCCGAGTCCGCCGACGCGACCGAGGACGTTGCACTCCCCGCCGGCGGCGTCGAGGCGGTACTGGACGACGGGGACAACCGGTCGACCGAACCGTCGGACTCGACGTAGCGCGTCGTCCGCCGCATTTCGTGTTCTTCCGTTTCCCGACGGGGGAATCTTGACATAAGGTGATCCGGAGAGGCACACTATGGAACGAGACGCCCGTGGACTCGCTATCAGTCTACTCGGTCTGGCGGTGTTCGTCGTCGGCGTCGGGCTACTGATCGATCTGACGTACTTCGAGAATATACTCCCGCTTCAGGCGATAGAAGGGTTGGGACTGCTGGTCCCTAACCTCGTCGTCGGGGGATACGGGCTGATGGAACTCGGCCGGTACTACGGGACTGCGGGCGGAACTGAGGAATCGAACTACTTCGGACCCCGCTTCTCGGTGCTCAGCGGTCGGAACCCGGCGGCCGTCGAACCGCGCCAGTCGAACGCCACGGCGCTGTGGTTCCGCGTCCTCTGGGTTGGTCTGGCCGGACAGGTCGTCTGGGCGGGACTAACGCTGGCGGGCCTCGTCGAGGGGTTCCCCGGACAGGTGCTGCGTTACACGACGCTGCTGGCGACGGTGCTGGCGGCCTACTACGATATACAGTACGTCGCCAAGTGTGCACGCTGGCCGTGGCCACAGCGGTGGCTCGTGGGCTTCGCCGTCTTTCCGGTGAACCTCGCTATCGCCGTTGCCTACGTCCGGCTCCGCCGGCAGCGACTGACTGAGGCCGGACCGTGCGGTGGCGATGGAGACGCAACTCGACCGACCGACGGGACCGACCGCTCGTGGGCCACTCCCGGGTGGCACTACGTCGTCGCGCTCGCCACTGTCGGCTGGCTCCCAATCCTGCTGGTCAGGGACATCGCTATCGGCACTGGTCCACTTGTCGCGGTGGCCATCCTTGCCGTCTGGCTGGCGCTCCCGGTGGCCATCGCGCTGGACAGCCGCAAGTTCACCGACAGCACTTGGATACCGAAGCGGCGTCGCTGGATAATCGGTGGCCTGCTGCCGGTGTGCAACCTCGTCGTTGGCCCCGCATACCTCCTCCGGCGATACGAGACGACACGGTGAGCGATGCGACGGCTTCCGTCGTAGCCCGGCCAGTGATACACGCACTTAGGAATTGACGCCGAGAATTGCACACGCTGCACGTCGTCCGCGTGTGCAAAACTCCTCCGTTGGTCCGGCGGGAGTCCGGCGTGACGTGCGCCTCGCAGTAGTCGCAGGTGGTCCGCTCAGTGTCCCGTTTCGAGTAGCCAATTCGCGGAAAAGTGATTCGCCATATTTACCAACAACTGATGTCTCTACGGAGGAATACGGATTAGCCACAGAACGATTCGTTTCGGGATGGGCGCTGCAGGATTTGAACCCGCTTCCCTCACCCGTGAAAATAACCTGCGGGCGTGCGGCCCAAGGGGCCGTTCCGGCAGTCGTTTTCACGGGTTCGGACAGGGCCGGTAACACCACTTCGTCTCGGGAGTCCGACACCGAAGTCGCGTGCAGAGCAAGACCCCGCACGCCGCGCGGTGGATTGGGATTCCAATGTCCACCGAAAACGACAACCTCGAACGCATCACCGCAGAACAGGCACTCGAACTCTACCTCCAAGACCGAGAACAAGACGGCGCCGCCCCCAGCACGGTCGCCAGTCATCGCCGACGCCTCCGCCACTTCGTCCGCTGGTTCGACGAGGAAACCGACTACAACGCGCTTGCCGAACTCAACGGGATGGACATCCGCCGGTGGAAGCTCTGGCGGTTCGACGAGAAAGCCAACGGCGACGACTTCTCCCAGAACACGGTCAAGACCCACCTCGACACGCTCCGCGTGTTCGTGAGGTGGGCCGAACAGGTCGATGCCGTCGCCGACGGTCTCGCCGAGAAGGTCAAGTCGCCGAACCGGACGGACGGCCAGCGCGACAACGAGATCGACGACGACCGCGCCAAGGAGATCCTCTCCCACCTCGACCGCTACCGGTACGCCTCGCTGGAACACGCCCTCTTCCACACGCTCTGGTACGGCGTCATCCGCATCGGGGCCGCTCGCTCCATCGACCTCGCCGACGTGGATCTCGAGGACGGGTACATCACGCTCTCGCACTCGCCGGCGGAGCAGACGCCGTTGAAGAACGGCCCCGACTCCGAACGCACGATCTCCATCCGCCCGAAGACGTGTGAACTGCTCAGGGACTACATCGAGGAGAACCGTGTCGACGCCACCGACGAGTACGGACGCGAACCGCTGTTCACGGTCGGTGGTCGTGGGGAAGGCCGCCCGCACGTCAACACGCTGCGGAACCGCATTTACGCCCTCACACGCCCCTGTGAGCGCGGCGACTGCCCCCACGACCGTCGCCCCGAGTCGTGCGAGGCCGCACAATCACGCAACGACGCGTCGAAGTGCCCATCGTCGGAGAGCTCACACGCCGTCCGTCGCGGGTCGATCACGTGGCATCTGCGCACGGAGACGCCGAAACCCGTCGTCTCGGACAGGGCAGACGTGTCCCCCGAGGTGATCGACTCCAACTACAACGAACTCTCCGAACGTGAGAAGGCCGACGTACGTGCCAGCCAGCTCCCCGACGACCTCGGCGACAAGTAATTACTCAACTGCGGCCTTCTCAGACGACTTCTGCCATTCCGTAATCGCCTGTGATGCTTTGACAGCAAGATAGAGGAGCAAAAGCCCAAACACGAAGATTATCCCCTTCTCAAGCTCCGAGAAGGAGGAGAGTTGTGTCCCCGACCAGATGTAGAGTGAAACCGAGTACTGCACAATCACGACGAAGATCAACCCGGCGCGCGATATGTCTCGGGCCAGCGCGTCGAACGCTTCTCGAATGTCGGAGTGCGACTCCACCAACGAGGACACGTTCATCGAGAGCGCAAACAGAACGGCGGTCGCCAACACAAGAGCCAGCGGCTGGATACGAATTGCCAACACCGCAAGTACGAGTAGCGCCAGAAATGCTCCGACGTGGAAGGCCACGATCCCCGAGTTGTTCTGTCGCAGCGCATCGCCCAGATAGTACCCTGTACCCAGTCCGATCAACGCGATCCGGATTGGCGTCACGATTTCCTTCCCCACAACAGCCAGTCCGAGCGAACTCGTCATTCCTCGGTTCAGCACGACGAGGAACAGAATCAGAGCTACACCGGCGACGAATGCCGGGAGATGATACTGCTGGAGTCGTGGAATAAGACCCCTTTGAGTGCCCTCTTCCGCCTCAACACTTCCCATATTATGTTGAGAGATGGAATGTCATCACTTAAAATATATCACTCCAGAACCTCGACACTCGCCTCCTGTAAGCAAGACTGACCCGGGGAATAATGTCGGTAGAATGTGGTGACAAAACCAATGATACTCCAATACCTCCCTCCTTCGGTGATCCGGGCCCTCCCCGAACTCGCACTAATCGCCATCGGATTCGTCGTCGAATGGCACTACGTCAGCCGGATCACCGTCTTCACCAACTCGATGGCGCTCGCCACTCACACCGCGTCCCTCTCGGATCCATCTGCGCTCTTCACCGCCTACGTGGAGTTCGGCATCGTACTCGGCCTATACGGGTTCATCCAATACATCCGCGAGGAGTCCATCGGCCAGCCCTACTACGTCACAGCCTACTACCTCTACTCCTCGATGACAGTCGGACTCATCATCTTCCTCCCTGTGGGAGCCTTCGCCGCGGTCGTACTGGCGACCGTCGCTCACATCGGAATGGCCGTGTGGCGGGGTGGCGTGTCGTCGTGGGTCTACTCGGGGCCACGCCCCTTCGAGGTCACCTACTTCATCAATCAGAACTCGATTCGCTACCCCGACCACGAGATCGGCCGCTGGGTGAGCGTCCCACTGACGGAGGTGTTCGATCGCTAGTTCGACGAGCGATGCTGGACAGCCTCGACAACGAGTAGCCGCCCGGGCACGGATCCACGCCCTCGCGCGGCAGCAGGCCTACTGAAAGTCGCTTAGATCAACGGAGTCCGGCGTCGCCTCCCGGACGTCCCGATCCGACATTCCATCCGAACCCTTCGGTATCTTTGGGACGTTCGTCGACTCCGCATCCTGCTCGAATGCGACGACTTCGAACACCCCGTTCTCGACGCGTGTGTTCAACGCCTCGTATATCATAAAGTAGGGATAGAGCTCCTGAAAGTTCCCGATTCGGTCGGTAGAATACTGATACAGCTTGCGAGTCGGTAGTCCGACGATGCCGGCGCTGATGATCCCGGAGAGGAACCCCACCATTATCCGGTTGAGCGACCGGTGAGATGACGAGATGTTACCGGTCTCCCACTCGAAGACGACGATGTGGCGCTCGCCGTCGATCTCCAGCTCCGCCATCGCATCGAACCACGAGCTGTTGACGAACGCCTCCGGATCGTCCATATACTCGCCGAGCATCTCGACTGCATCGTCGAGCATCGCCATCTCCCGGAGAAGCGATTTGAAGTGCTTTCGGCCAGTTTCCTTCCAAAGCGGCTTGTTGTCGATGTTGTGCTCGAAGATTTTGGTTGCGGGCTTGACACCGTTGGCCTCGGACTCGGGGTAGACGGTGAACTCGCCCGTTCCGGGCGGCCAGTCAACCTCCCGAACCGCCTCCATCGCCTGACGTCGCGCCGCTTGCCATTCATCAGTTTGAGAGAAGTCGCCTTGGTCGACAATCGTGACCTCGCGATCGATTTGCATACCGCCTGTTGGGAATTCGGCTCCCATGAATGCACTGATAGGTGGCCAGACAGACCCCCCTCATAAACCGAGGCGGGTTACACACGTTTAAAACGGAACACCGACATCAGACTAACCAGAAGATGAATCACAACGGAGCTGATCTCAAATGACCGGCCTTCTCTTCCGATCTGCTGGTGACGTCGTCAGCCGAATCCGACGCAAACGCGGCCTCTCGGACAACGAGTTGGCGAAGGACGCTGGTCTCCGTGTCGGCGATCTCCGCGACATCGAATCGGGTGTCCCGCCCACCGACGAACAACTCGACGCCCTCGCCGACTCCCTCGACATCGCCCCCGAAGCCCTCCGCTTCGTCGCCGGCGAGTTCCCCGAGGAACTGCACGACGAACTCGTCGAGGATCCCGACCTCGCACTCGACGCCCTCACCGACGCGTTCGGCGTCGAACTCAACGGCGAGTCCAAACCCGACGGCGAACTGCCCGACCCCTGCTTCTCGACCGAACAGGGCACGCTCTACAACGCCGACTGTCGGGACGTTCTGCCACATCTCGAAGACGAGTCGTTCGACCTGATCTTCGCCGACCCGCCGTTCAACCTTGACAAGGACTACGGCCAGAAGAACGGTGACGACCTCGCCGAGGACGAGTACCTCCGGTGGAGTACCGAGTGGATCGACGAAGCCATTGACCTGCTGAAACCCGGTGGCGCGTTCTGCCTCTACAACCTCCCGAAGTGGAACATCCACTTCGCCCACTACATCAACCGCCGCCTCAACCTCAAGCACTGGATCGCCGTCGACATCAAGTTCGGACTCCCCATCCCGAACCGCCTCTACCCGTCGCACTACTCCCTCCTCTACTTCATCAAGGGCGACAGTCCCAACACGTTCACCCCCGACCGGCTCCCGATCGACACCTGCCCGCACTGCGGCGGCGAGCAGAACGACTACGGCGGCTACAAGTCGAAGATGAACCCCAAGGGCGTCAACCTGACCGACGTCTGGGAGGACATCCCGCCTGTCCGCCACACGAAGTACCTCAACCGCGACGCCAACCAGCTCTCGCTGAAGCTCCTCCACCGCGTCATCGGGATGACGACCGAGGAAGGCGACCGCGTTCTGGATCCGTTCGGCGGCGCCGGCACGACGTACGCCGCCGCCGAAATTATGGGACGCGAGTGGGTCGGTACGGAGATTCACGACTGCTCGCCGATCACCGACCGCTTTGAGGATGGGCTTGACGACGACCGCGAGTACATCGACGAAATCGAGGCCGAACAGAACGTCCTGTTCACCGAAGAGGCCCTCGAGAAGCGGCAGGAGTACAAGGACGAATTCGGATTCAATTTCGAAGACTACGACTTGAGCGAAAGCCCGCTCGGATCCGTCCAGCAGAGCCTCGACTCGTGGGAATAGACTCGGAGGCGTAACCCCCACCCGCATCCGGGTGGGTCAGTCGACGAACTCCCACTCCACTATCTCGCCGAGCGGCTCCGGCCCTTCGTCCTCCTCGGTGTCCAGCCCGACAAGTACGGGCGCCTCACCATCATCCGCAGCATCCCAATAGTCGATCCGTCCCTCCGGCCATCCACGAAGCCGGCGGTCGAGGTCGACGAAAATGCTACCCTCGATGACGCCGGTCACCGTCCGTGTCTCACCGTCCTTGAACACGGTTGTCGGGTCGATGCCAGCGATGTGGAACCACACACCGTCACCGTTCTCGACGGCAGAACGAAGCTCACGATCACTCATACGTCGACGTCACCCGGTCGATTTCGCGCATCTCTCCTTCCCAGTCCTCCACCGGGTTGTCGACCTCCTCGGCGGAGCTGGCGTTACCCTCCCACTCCTCGGCGAACACGACAGTCGGCTGCTGCCACTCCCCACGTTTGGTTTTCGCCGAGACCCTTGCATCGGGGAGTACGAACCCGTTCTCCTCGACGTACTCGTCGTCGACACGCACGTCGAACCAAATCTCGCCCTCGAGCCAACCGTGATCGTCCTTCTCGGGCCCCATCTGTTCGCCAATCGGGCCGACATCCGCCCATACTGTGACGTCGTTGGTAACAATTCTGAGCCGATCACCAGTGTCCACGTCCAGCAATTCGTCAGCTAGATCCTCAGCTCCAGACATCTCTCGGGAGATGATACTGAGGAACTATGTATTCCACGTTCTTCCTCCACGATAGCAACGCCGTAAAACCCGGTCAATCACCGCCGCGCGCCACCGTCGTCATCTGCGTCCACCGCCCCGGGACGGACTCGGACTCCCCGGCCGAATGGCACGCGCATCGACACTCCCCCTCTGCACACTGCACGCGCCGGAGACAGTCACGGCAGACCAGCCACGTCGAGCGTTTCTGAGTCATCGTTGGTAGGGGTAGGATGGTCGTGTGAGGTGGTTACTTGCTGTGCGTGGCGTCGTCGAAGCCCTCGCGCTTGACCGCCTCGCGTAGCTCCTCGTCGTCGTACTGGCCGGTCATCTCGTTGGCGTCGTCGGCTCTGGTGACCTCTTCGTCGATCTCCCCGGACTTCTCGAGCTTCTCCCACCCGTCGGCGAGTTCGTCGTTCTCGTCGGCTTCAGTGACCTCTTCGTCGCCGGCATCCAACTCGTCTTCTCCGGTGTCTTCCTCGTCTGACCCACGACGACGTTCGATTTCCTCTTCCAGATCATCACGGGCCTGTTCGATGAGGTCGACGTTGGGATGGTCGCTGTGCTCCTCGATGATCTGCTCTGCGCCGTTAACCCGCGCCTTGAGCGCCCCTACGGGCCTCTCGTCGTTTTCGATGGATTCGCGCGTCCGATCAAGGTACTCTTCGGCGGTGTCCTCCGTGCGCATCTCGTCGTCCCCGAACATCGGCTCCACGTCATCGTGGAAGCCGTCGGGGAGGTTGTCCGCCTCCTCGGGCGGATGCTCTTCGAGTGCGTCGAGGATGGGTCGGAGGTAGTGGTGGTAGTTCCGCGGCCGGCGCTTGTCCTCCATATCCGCCGCCGTCTCGACGACGATCGGGTCTCCCTCGCCGACGTGTTCTCGGATTAACGACTTGACGCCGCCGCGAGAGTCGATACCCTCGTAGCGGCTGATTGCCGCCAGCACGTCCTGCTTGTCCGTGCGGTCACGCGGCCACGAGGCGATGTGGCCGGGGTTGATCGCCGGGGCGTCGTACCGCCAGAGGATGTCCTGCATCTCGTCGGTGGAGAGCGGCGTCTTGCGGCTCTCCCGCGGGTCGTAGACGAATGAGTCGGTGTCGTACTCGTCGTAGGCCTCGCAGATGAGGATCTCGACCATTCGCTTGTGACTGCCGACGTCTTCGGCGTCTTCGAGCTCCTCGAGCATCTCCAGTTCATCGCCGTCGATTTCGGGTCGCGTCATCGACACCCGGATGTAGTGTCCGGGCTTTGATAAGTCTTGTCCGAATATTCTCTTTCCTCAAAAACAGGTTGAGACAACCGAGGTCGAGGTGTTCTGGACATGTCGTAGAACGTCTCTAACTTGCCGTCTCTAATATGTACACATATTCTCTCTCCTCAAACGTAGGGGTGAAGTGGATGGGTGTCGAGAGCGGTGGTGGACACGACGTCACGGTGGCCATCGCCAACCCCACTTCCACCACGAGTGTCGTGTCAGCGGCGTCGTTGGCGTAGGGCGTCAGCCGTCGTCTTGCCGTTGTCCCGTTATCCTCTCTCCTCAACCACGGGAGAGGAGGGAGAGACTCAATCTCGGTGGAGGCCACCTAGATTCCTTCTGCATTTTCTACTTATACCCCTTCACCACCCCATCGAAAAACAACGTTACAATCTCTAACACTACTACTATTACTTTATAACCATAAGACATAAGTAAAGTATGGTAAGGGGTAGGAAGGTGGGGGTGTGGCGGGGTGGGCGTGGTCTGGAGACGTGGAGAACGCCGGTTGGGTGGTTCTCGCGCCCACCCTTCCCTCCTCTCAGTGTTTGAGGAAATAGAATATATGTACATCTAAGAACGGCACTCTGCGACAACCGCCAGAAGACGCCCCTTTCGGCGGGGCGGCTAACCCCGCTCCTCTTCCCCTATGTTTGAGAAGAGAGAATATGTGTACATCAGGGAGAGGCTACGAGGTGAACGCGAGAGACCGGCGAGAACGACGAACCTCGTCCAGCCGACCCATCCGACCATCCACGACATCGACGCCGACGACGGTGGCGAGAGTGGCCCGGGCGTGGACGACGCGGCGACCGCCGCCAACGCACGGGCGCGATTGGGCCGGGGCGAGGATGCGCGTTCTGCGGCGGCCAAGACTACCATACTAATACTTACGTTTATATTTGGTAAGTTACAAGAAGGTGGACTGAGACGCGCACACCGTGAACATCGAACAACCCGATGAGAACGAGTGTACGGTCGATCTGGGCGACATCAAGGTGAAGGTCGCGGACAAGCCCGACAGTCCCGCGGGACTCCTCGTGGACGTGGACGGCGCCGACGCCTACCCGGTCACCGTCGACCTCAGCCAGTTCCGCGATCAGAAGTAGGATCCGCGCCCGCCGGGCGTCACTCGACGTAGCGGCGGAGCGCGCGGATGTCCTCGGCGAGGTCGTCGAGGTCTTCGTCGTGATCTTCGACTTCCTCTTCGAGTTCCACGATTCGCTGCTTGACCGTACCGTACGTGTCGCGCATCCGATCCAGCTGCTGCTCGATGCGCGCCATCCGCTCCTCGACGGGGAGCGTCTCGCGGTCGTCGTCGTGGTCATCGGCGATGGCGTCGCCGGCGTCGGTCGTCTCGGCGACGCGCGGCGGCATCTGGTGAGGTTCGGCGCGCTCGTCGTCGTGCCACGTCTCGACGAGGCCGCGGTCTTCGAGCTTGTCGAGGCGGTAGCGGATCTGGGCGGAGTCGTCGGCCCAGTGCATCTGTTCGCGCACGGTCGTCGTAGTGACGGCGTGGTCTGCGTCGTGGATGACGTGGAGGACTTGGAGGTCTTCGCTTGCGAGGTCGATGTCGTTCGGCATCTTCTACGTGTTCTGATAGGTTCTCGCCGGCGAAAAGAGCTGCCCGAGAGTTGGGTGGGGTTGGATGCGCGTGACTGATCACGGGGATTTTGCGCGACGCCGGCGCGTGACACCCCGCGGCGTCAGTAATAGACCCGGGGGTGTGGCCGGTAATGGTGTGCTCCCGGGCCGCGTGGCCCACCGTGAGCAGAGGGGAAGAGTGGTCTCTCCCCGCGAGGTGGCTCCCCCTCTCCTCGAGGAAGGGCTGGCTCCCCGAGTATCGAGGCGAAAGGTGGCTCCCCGGCATCGCGCCGGCGGCGCGGCTCCCCCTACTCGCATTCGGGGGTGTTCCAGAAACTCTCGTGAAAACTGGGGTGGCCTACTCCTCGTCGTCTGGTAGGTCATCGAGGAGGTCATCAACGTCCTCGAGGTTCTCGTCGTCGTCGAGCTTCTCCGCGCGGTCAGCGGCGATCTCGACGGCGCGATCAATCTCCGCCTCAAAATCCGCTGCGGAGGGCAGTCTGTCGGCTGCTTCGCCGGCGTCAACGCGCGGGAGTCCCTCGTCGTCCGACCAGCGCGTGTCTCGGTAGTCCGTCACCTCGCCGGGGTCGCCCGAGCGGCGACGCATCGCATCGATCTCATCACGCACAGTCTCGAGATCCGCGCCTGACTTGCGGGCGATCTCCTCGGCACTGCGCACGTCTAGCGTACCGCCGTCCTCGTCGTCGCCGGCGAGCGCGTCGCCGGCCGCCGCGAGGCACTGCTCGATCGTGTCTAGATCTGCGCCGGTCGCCTCGGCGATGTCCTCGGCGCTCACCGTGTCATCGCGGTGGCCGTCGAGGTCGATGTCAAGGTCATCGGCGACCTCGTCGGTCGAGTATTGCTTGTCCTCGTCTTCGATCTCTGCGAGACGGTCGTCGATGACCGCTACCTCGTACTCCGTCATCTCGTCGTCGGGCTGGGTGTCGTCGTCAGTCATCGTCCGAGATCCGCCTCGGTCTCCTCGGCGACATCCTCAACGACCGCGACCTCAACTTCTGCGGCCAGCGCGATGGTCTCGACCGTCGAGGGGCCGTCGACGTCCTCGGCGACCGTGAGGGCGCGCTCTCGGGCCGTCCAGCCGCGCGGCCAGTCCGTGGTGTCGTGCATACGCGTCTCTTCGTTCTCGACCGAGGTAGTATTTTCGCGTATGGCTTGTTTAGGGCATTTTCGCGGCCTCTACACCGGGTTTTACGGAGTCAGAGTACGACGGGTGTGATGGGCGAGAGCCCGTGGGCTTGGTGGAGTCGTCCACCGGTTCTGGAGGGGCCATCCCTCTTTCAGGTCACAAGAGGTCTCGTTGCTGGCGAATCTCGACCACTGGTTCGCCCCAGTCGTCCCACTCGTAGCAGTCCAGCGTCGTCGGCAGCGTGGCGTGCCGGCCGCTCGGGATGGCCGCTTCGGCCTTCGCGCCGCACTCGGGACACTTGGAGACGATGTACGCGTCTCGGCCGCGGTACTCGATACGCAGCTCGTCGTCGATCACGCTCGAGGATCCGGCGACGCCGGCAGAAAAGCGACACCCGGATGCGGGTGGGTTCGGTGGATGAATGTGGTATGAATGGAAGGAGCGGCGCCGTGACGCCGCGCGAACGCCGTAACGCCCCGAATTGAACCGGGCGACAGAGTACTCGCCTCCCGCGGGTCACCTGATCCCGATGAGCCGTAGGCGGGTTCACGGCCCTCCTACCACCGCCGGACGCCGGATTTGAACCGGTCACGGGGGCTTCCTTCTGCCTGTGGAGCCATCACAGAGCGTTCGCATTAGTGACAAATGTTTGACTGGTTAAATGGATATTGCAAAAGGGGAAGTTCGTCTGAAGAGTTCACACCTACACGCGGTCGAAGTGGCTGTACTCGCGTTGGGTCGTCAGGATCGTCGCGTGCCGCAGGCGGCGCTGCACCGCGTCCAGCGACTCGCCCTCGCGTTCGATCATCCGGTAGGCGACCGAGTGTCGCAACGTGTGCGGCGTCACGTCACCGGGCTGGCCGCGCCCGTGCGTCGAGTAGGGCTGGACGCCGGCTTCCTCGGCGAGCTTCCCGACGGCGTTCTCGGCGGCACGCGTCGTCATCCTCGGCGAGGAGCGCGACGGGAACAACGCGTCCGAGTCCTTCCAGCGGTCGCGGAGGTAGTCGCGGATCTCGGCGACCCCTTCGCGAGTCAGGTCGAGCGTCGCCGGCGGGGGCGAGTTCCCGTTCGGGTAGTCCTTCTGGACGTGGGTCGGGAGTCGGAGGGCCTCGTCGTCGAGATCGATCATCTCCACGTCGAGCGCGACGGCCTCGCTCACGCGGAGCCCCCACGTGTAGAGGGCGCGGAGGAGGAGTCGGTCGCGTGCCTGCAGGTACGGCGGGCTGGCGTCGTACACGGCGTGGCGCATCTCGTCGTACTGCTCTGGCTTGACCCAGTACTGCGGGGACTGTTCGGACTGAACTTCGGAATCCATCAGCAACTGGATGATAGTCACTGCTCGCCCAAATGAGCTGCCCGAAATCGGCGGGTTCGGCTGCACCGACGAGACTCAACTTCGCTTTCTGTATGTAGAATCCGAACCCCGTCTGAACAGTTCACACACCATCCTAACCCAAAGTACCAATAAGGCCGGTAGACCCCCGAGACAGTGCCGTTATCCCGATCGCCGGCCTACAGTACGTGTGGGCGTAGCAGACACCCCACGGCACGCAGAGCAACGCCAGAAAGCAGTCGCGGAGATCGTCCGGGCTCACGAACTCGTCGTTGACGAGTGGCCGGACGAACGCCTCGAACGCGTCCGACCGGCACTCCGCCACGACCCGCTCCACCGCTCCCTAGATCCGTCCCCAGTGGAGCGCGAGTTTCTCGCGGCGGTCGAGGCGAAGCGCGAGGAGGTCGAAGTTGAACCGGTCACGATGCGCCCGTCCCGATACGCGCCGCGCGTCCGGGCTGGTTGGCGCGTCGTCAACGCCGACGATTGAACCTCTTCTTGCGGTTTTTCATCGGAACCGAAGGGGGTGGGCTACCGCGCTTCGACGTGCATCACCGCATCCGCCTCGGGATCCACGGCCACCTCGCATCCACACGAGGGGCACTCGCGCAACTCCCCGTCGCTGTCAACGCCCGTGAACGTGATCGTGCCGCGCCCGGGCCGGCGGTCGCACGTCGCCTTGACGACCGCCATCAGTCGTCCTCGCCCTCCGTCCAGTGTTCCTCGTACCAGTCGCCAAGCCGCTCCAACTTCTCGCGCTTCGACGGCTCTCGGTCGCGCGTCATCGTACGAACTCGATGTCGGGGGTGTCGGAAAAAGGCCGGCGCGGGCGGGCTGCTCACATTGCTAGCGCAGTGAGGAGGTCACATCTCGGAGAGGATCTCCGGGACGGCGACGAGCGGCGAGAGCTTGGACTCGCTTCCGTCGGGGCGGGGAGCGTAGGAGACGGGGACGACGGCGGTCTCGACTCCCGACGTCTCCAGCGCCTCACGCGCGAGGGCCGTCTCGATACCCCAGCCGTCGGCGTCCACGCCCATCGCGTCCCACGCGTCTTGCGTCCACGCTCGGTAGCCGCTAAGGATGTCCCACCGTTCCCCGCGCCGGAACTCAAACATCGCCTCGAACGCGAGGTTGCCGAGGTAGCGGTGGGGTGGCCACGCACTGGCGTTGCTTGCGTCGAGTCGCTCTCCGATGGCGTGGTTGGCCTCGCCGGCGCGCAGAGGGTTGAGGAGTCGGTGGGCGTCGGCGGGATCGTACGTGCCGTCGGCGTCAAGCATCACGACGTACTCGGCGTCGATGTGGTCGCGCATCGCCTCGCGGACGGCCTGTCCCTTGCCCGCGCCGGTCTGGACTTCGACGTGCGCGCCGGCGTCACGAGCGAGTTGCGGCGTCCCGTCGGTGGATCCGCCGTCCATCACGAGCACGTCATCGAACCCCTCGTCGCGGAGACCGTCGACCACGTCGGCGACCGTCACGGCCTCGTTGAGCGTGGGGAGGAGGGCGGTAGTATCACTCACGACCACCACCCACGCGTCGCGCGGCCTCGATCTGTTGCTGGTACGCGTGTTCCAGCCGATTGCGGTCGGCTGCGCCGACGTTGACGCCGGCGTTGGCGATGATTGCCGCCGAGAACTCGACGGGAGAGAGCGGCTCGCGGTCGGGATCGTCGATTGCGGCGAGCTGGCCGGCGTAAGCGAGGCGGACGTGTCCCTCGTCGTCTATAGAGTCGGCGTAGTCGGCGACCGCCTCGGCGAACTCGCTGGGCGAGAGCGGGCGGTCGGTCATCGCTCATCACCGGCGTCGTCGCCGAAGTCGAGGTCGGAGGGGTTGAGCCCGTCAAGTTCGTCTTCGATGGCTGCGAGCGTCTCGTCACTCAGGGCGCTGCAGAGCGCGTCTGCAAACTTGATTGCGCCGCGCTGTTGGACGCGTGCGCTCGTATAGGGGTTGGTGTGACCGTCGCCTATCTCGTAGAGACCACGGCAGACCTTGGTCACGTCCCCGCTCGCTCGGAGACGGTTGAGGACGCGGTTGAGTCGCTGCTTGCTAAGATCCGTGCGCTCGCGCAGGAGGTAGGGGGTTGCGCGGTACTCGTCTTCGAGGACATCGAGAACCTTCTCGGATGCGGTCTTGTCGTCGTTCTGTGCTTCCATTTCCGCGTTTGTTATTTGGTTCCTGATACTCTTAGGCGCTGGGATAGCGTAGGTGGTACGGCGTTGTAGCCCACTTCATACCTGTGTTTGTAGGTGTTTACGGAGTAACCCCTACGCCCGAGGAGTTTATACCTATCACCCACTGAACACGAGGTGGATGCGTCACACCGACGACGAATCCGCAACTGACCGCTCTGAAACCAGCCCCTCCGACGACGTACCGCCGGTCGCCGGCGCCCTCGAAGAACTTGAGGAGAAGGTACTGGCCACGGACGGTGGCCAGCCGACTGACGACCGCGACCTCGCCGAGAACGCCCACTACATCGACGATCGCGTCAGCGGCGTCGAGGCGGCGCGCGATCTCGCCGAGTCTCTCCGCGAGGAGCGCACGGAGATCGTCTCGTGGAGCTACGAGCGCGTAGGCCCCACCGAAGCGCAGCGCATCCCCGAGGAGGTGGACTTCGCGGACGCCGAACAGCTGGCCCGCGACGTGGCCGAGCAGACCATTGACGCCACGTGGTACGCCGAGGAGGAGACTGTGCCAGCGGGTAAGACGCCTGCTCTCGGTACAGTCTATGATGACGAGACGCGCTACGTCGTAGCCATCGCCGGCGCCGACCGCGAGCTGGTGATCTACCCGGGTAGCTTCACCGAGACCCGCGACGCCACTCCCGTACCCGACCGCGCCGGCGCGACGGATGACGACGACCAGCTCACGCTCGCCGAGCCGCCGACGTACGGCGACGACTGACCCACCCGCTCCCGCAAATGGTCGAAACCGGGCTTCGTGCCCGGTCGCCCCCGGATTGGCCCCCGGCGGGCCTGACGATGACCGAGGCCCCGCTGACGAGTTGAACCGGCCGTCCTCCAAATATGAGCACGCAGAACCCCTCCACCGACGCACAGCCTACCGACAAACCCAGCGTGCCGCACTGGACGCACGACTACACGGTCGTGCCGCTCGACGGCGACTGCTGGGAGATCATCGACCTCGTAACGGATGCTCGCGCCGCGAGCTACGAGGACGGTCGTACGACCGACGTACTCCTCACCGGCGACAAGGACGACGGGACGGCGGACAAGCACGTTACCGGCGTCGCCGGCGAAGTCGCCACGGCGATGGCGCTCGGCCTCCCCGTGCTGGAGGCACTCGACCTCTCCGTCTCTCCCGACGGCGACGCCGGCGTGGATCTCGAGCTTCGCCGTGGCGTCGAAGAACGCGCCATCGACATCAAGGCGTACGGTGGCGCGCCCGTCGGCGATCCGCCTCGGCTTCTCGTCGAGGAGTCGAAGGCCGAGAGCGGGCCGGCGGACGCCTACGTGCTGGCGCAGACGTGGGACTCCGAGTGGGCCGTCATCCACGGCTGGACGACGCGTGAGGAGTTGCTCGCCGAGGGCTGGCGCGAAGGGCCGCCGACGTGGCAGCAGGAGAACTGGACTATGACCGCCTCGATGCTCCGACCGATCAACGAGTTGGCCGCGTGGGCGGACGGCGTGGGTTGGCAGTGGTAGACCCCCGAGCCGCGAGACGCTTTTACCACCTCCTCGACAAGTAGTGAGTGCCGCCGACACGATACGGCGGCCGTCGGTGGTATCGTCTGTCAGTCAGTCGCTGTCGCGCAGCGTGCGTTTGTCTAACCGCCCCGGGTTCCACCCGGCATCCCTTACTCGACACGATCGACCACAACTCCACAGCGGCGGCACACCACGACTAGCTTGTAGTCGTCGCCGATCTCCTTGTTCTCGACATCTAGATCTGGATCGTTGTCGGGAGAACAGTCACACATCCGATACTCGCCGGCTCCGGCGCGCGGCCATTTACGTCCCACTCGACCGTGGGTCACATCTAAGTGAGCACGGATCCGGGGGGAGGGGGGTACGGCGGGACTAATGGCGCGCGTGCCAGCCCGCGGGCGACGCACGCGACACGCGGCCGCGAAGGGGCGTCTCCTCGCCATCGAGACACAGAAGGAGTCTTCATCACCACTAAAGCGGGTATGCCGTCCTGAGGTGATCGGATCTAGTTCTCCAACAGAGGCATCACGTACTTCAGATGCTGGTACTCCACCGAGTCCTGTTCAAGGTCTTCCTGATTGACAATCTTGACCTCTTTCAGCGAGACGGGGTCTACCGACGGCACACCACCAAACCCATCAGGAAGGCCGTCAATTGGGCCCGACCCTCTATCCTTCAACCGTTCTGTCGTGAACGTGTTCAGCATCACTCGGCCGCCGTTGTAGTGGTTCTTGAACCGCCGGAAGTGCGATCTCGGTGGATTATCGAAATCCTGCGCGATGATCATCTGAAAGTGACTCTGGTAGTGTTCTCTGATCTTCCCTTGCTCAATCTGCTCTCGCTCCACCGCCTTCGCTGCCTCTTTCAAAACCTCTCGTTCGCTGGAGGGGTAGACGTAGGTCATATATCCGCCGTCGTCCATCTCGACGAAGCTCATCTTGATGTTGTCCCCTCGATCGATGTCCTCGTCGTAGTTCCACGCCCGAATGGTTTCCAACGCGACCCGAGCTATCTTCTCGTCATCAAACAGCAGGCCGATGCCCCACATCCCTTGGTCGAACTGGTAGAGGTTCCCCTGCCAAGCATCAGAGTCCCACGTCTCCGGGAGTGGCTGAACGAACATGCTCTGTACCATCAGAGAGATGCGTTCGAAGAACAGGTCAAGACCGGCCAGCACGACAGCGACGACGAAACTGATGGGTGGCGGAATGAGGAGAAGGCTTGTGAGGATGCCGAAAGCGGTGGTCATCCTTGAACCCCACACGACGAAGCCCTCATACTGTTCGTCAAGAACAACCTTCGGCTTCCAACCGTCCATCTCGAAGCGGACGTGCTTCATCAAACTCACTCGCTTCATGTGCAGTCGCGCTCGGGCGACCGTAAGACGAGAATGGAGAGTATCTGCGATAGAGCGGAGACGTCCTAACATACTTACCAGACATCGTCCAATTGTCAAAAATACACCGTTAAGAAACGCTTCTGAGCCCGATCTATCTCTCACGATAGGGACATTAAAAACGTCTACTCGTCGCCGAGCCGCGGGTCGGGGTCGCCGCCCCACTGGTCGCGATGCGCGTCACAGTACCCGCTCTCGTGGCGCGTGCGCTGGCCGCATCCCTCGCCGTGCCGGTTGTGGCCCCGGCACTTCCGCAGTTCGAGTTCGTTGCTCTCGTCGGCGTCATCGCCGTTTTCGTCCTTGTCGAACTCGAAGTCGCCTGTGTCTCCCTCGGAGTCGTACTCGATGGAGGTGGCGTCGATGTCGCGGAACTGCATCATCTCGTCGCGAATCACCATCCAACTGGACGAGTCCTCCTCCAGCCCCGCGCCGATGGTGGCCTCTTTCTTGCTCTCCTTCTGGCAGAAGAGTACCATCCGGCGCACGTCCTTCGGGATGTCCTTCCCTGTGTGCGCGATTAGGATCAGGTGGCAGTTGTACTTCCGTAGGAGCTTGATGAGCTGGCTCAGGGCCTTTCCTGCAGACATATCGGCGTACTGCAAGACCTGTGCGGCCTCGTCCCAAACGAATGCCTTTGTGCCATCCGTCTCTTCCAGCCACTCCTCTAGCTCCATCCACGACTCCACATCGGGGAACGGGTCGCTTCGGTTGTTGCTGGAGACTTCGAGGCCCCCGTACGGGAGGTGTTCGATGATCGCTTCTTCGAGGATCCTGTAGGCGAAGTCCGTCTTGCCGACGCCGGTCGGGCCTTCCGGCGGCGGTGGGGCGTACAGGACGAGGTTGAGCATATGATCCCGGTCAGACGGACGGAATAGCCGGTTCACTTCGTCACTCAGGTCGCGGTCGCCGGCGTCGACGCGATTGTCGGTCAAGCCGCTCGAGGCGGACAGTGTGTCGAGGTTCCCTTCCCGACGGGCGTCGCGGAGTGTCTCCGTCCGTGCCTTGCGAGCGAGCGCGGCTCGGAGTGGATTGTCCTCAGCGACGCCCGCTCGGTCGAACATCATCAACAAGTCCGCAGCATCGTCGATGTCGGTCTGGTAGGCGTCAAGTACGGCGTCGATGTTGCCACCGTCAATCAGTTCGCGAATCTGTCCGGCCTTGTAGCCGTTGTCGTCACTCACTTCGCCGGATCTAGAGAATCAGGTGGGAAATGTCACTCCCCGTCGGGGGTCTCCTCGTCGCCCGTCGCGTCGTCGGTGTCGCCGATCTCGTCGCCCTCGCAGTCCACGTCGAGGTCGTCGAAGATGTCCTCGAGGTGATCGCGGGTCACGGACGTGTGCTGGGTGAGCTGCTCCTCGGCTTCGGACGCGATCTGCCGCGCGGCGGCGTTCTCGCTCGCCACCGAGATACCGGGGAGGGCGTACAGGAGCTTGCGGAGCCCGCGAACCTCGTCCTCGAGCTGGTTGCGGTTGGAGTGGATCGCCGACTTCCCACGGACGATGATTTCACGGTCGTTGTGGAGGCCGCTCAGGACGCCCTTGCCCTCGTTCCGCTCAGGGTCGAACTCTCGGACGAGCTTGCATCGACCCGACGTCGTGCGGAGCGTGACGCTGCTACCCTCGACCATCTCGATGTCGCTGGCCAACTCGGGCGTCCCGCGGTACATCGCCACCTTGCCGTCCTCGTCGCCGAGGGCCGCATCCACCACGTCTTCGGCGTCCTCGTCGATGAGGTAGACGTAGGAGCCGTCGCGCCAGTACGAGATGATGATGTAGACGGGGACGGCGGAGATGGCGGCGGCGATGGCCGTCCCGACCGCGATCAGCCGCGTCTGATTGTTGAGGCTGTTCCATATCTCGTTCGGGGCGGGCGCGTGCCCGAACAGTACCGCGGCCGCGTACGCGCCACCGACGACCGTAAGGGTGAGTCTGACCTTGTGCGCGGCGAACGTCTTCTTCGCCTTGTCGATGGCATCGTCATCCTCGTCACCCCGAACGAACGGCGGCGAGATGTACGTCTCGCGGGCGAGGTCGTACCACCGGGACTGCTCGCGGTGGCGGATCCACGCAAAGATGAGTCCGAGGTCGAGGATCGCGCCGATTGCCCCGCTGATGACGGCGATTTGGATCAAGTCCGTGCTTGGGTCGTTGATGAACGCCCACAGGCTGCCGTCCGGCGACTTGAACACGTAGAGCTGGCCGCTCGCCCCCAACGTGATGACTGGGGCGGAACCGCGGGGGTTGGTCACCTCCATCCCGACGCGCGTGTAGCCGCTGGAGACGGTGACGGTCTTGGTGGGCACTTTGCTCCCCGTCCCGCGATCGGCGGCGATGATGTAACCGCTGTCCGTGATTGTGATTTGGTGGGGGTAATCGGCCTTCAAGGTGAGAGTCACCGTCGAACCCTCCCACGTCACGTTGGTGATGCAGAGCGCCGGCGAGATGCGCGTCTGGCACGACTGGTCGTAGTTCTTCTGCGGTTCGCTGGAACTAGATCCTCCTGACTCGGCGGCGTTCTTGAGCGCGCGCTGGAGCGCATCCTTGCTCGGGATGGAGACGCCTTGCTCCTCGGCCTTGGTCATCCACGACCGCACGGCTTGCCGATCGGCCTGCGAAAGCTTGTCCATATTACCCGGCGAGAGGAGCCACGAGACGACACGTCGCCGTTGTTCGGCGGACAGGTCGCCCGGATCCTTCAGCACGAGCTGCATAATCTGATTCTTCTCCGCCGACTGCTGCCCCTTGTCGGAGTCGTCGGCTGGCGTCGCGGTCGTCGTCTCGTTCGCTGTCTGAGCCACCGCCAGTCCCGCGCCCGACGAAAGGACTAGCAAGAGGACTGCAGCGGTGATTACGCCACGTTTCACGTATCAAGAATTTAATATTTCGGACGGGAAAAGCCCCGCCCGACGGTACCCCATCTACCTCGTCGGCGACCGACTACCGCTCCTCGGAGATCATCTGCGCCGTCCCGGCGAGACTCACCAGAGCGAGGATCGCGACGACGCCCAGAATCGGGTTCGTCGGATCAATCGCGGCGAGGTCTTGGATCGGTGTGAACCCGAGCGCGTTGAGTCCGTACAGGCCCGCCGCAACGTCCGTGGTGATCTCCGCGCCGTGTCGTACGTCGTCCGTGTCGATTTCGACCATAATCCTTGGTTTGAGTTGATTGAGAGGCTGTTTAGAGGGGACTATGCCACGTCAGAGGTCTTCGCGGATGGCGGCAATCGCGCCGAGACTGACGAGCGCGACCAGCGCCGCGACGGCGGGGTTGCTCTCTGCCCAACCGACAATGTCGGAGGAGCTGCTACCCGACGTGCCGCCGCTCGTTGAGTCGGACGAGTAGAACACGCCCGTACTCGACACGTTCGACTTGTCCACGCCGTGGACGTGGAGCGTGTAGTTGCCGTACGTCGTCTCGACGGGGACTTCGACGGTCACCGGCGTCGAGGACGGAGTGAGCGTCGTGTTGCCGAGTTCCGTGCCGTTGTGGAGGACGGTCACGGTCACCTCGTTGGTGGAATTGATCTCGGCGTAGACGCTGCTCACCGTCTTGCTGGTGTTCGCCGAGACGGTGTACTCGAGACGGGGGTAGCTCGGGTAGGCGTCGGAACCGTCGCCGATGCCGTCACCGTCCGAGTCCATCGCGAGGGACGGACTGTACGTCTGGTTCGCCGAGAGGTCGCTCCACGTCTTGGACTCGGAGATGTAGCCCGACTTGCTCACGACGACTTCGACCGTCTGGTTGCCCGTCACGGAGAGCGAGTAGCTCCCGTCCGATGCGGTCGTCGTCTCGGCGAGCTTCGTACCGTTGCCGTCGTACGCGATGACGGTCGCGTTGCCGATGGCCGTACCTGACGAGTCCGTCACGTTACCGCTGATGGTGTACGTCGATGCTGCCGACGCGAGGAACGCGCCGCCGGCAACGACCGCCAGCAGCGCCATCAGAGCGCCAAAAGCCTTCAGAACCGTAGTGTTAGTGTTTGTACTGTTCATTCTTGATTATCGAGTGTACGCTACGTAGTAGACGGCCGCAAGACCGACTGCCGCGTAGAGCAGTCCGCCCCACGTCGTCGTGGTCACGATGTCACCGACGGAGGGAAGGAGCGGGACGAGCGCAAGCACGACCAACTCTCCGCCGACGACGAGTCGTTCAACGTCGTCAGTCGTCGCGTCCGTTACCGAACTCCACGCGTCGTTGGCCGCGCCGACGAGCAGGTAGGACACGATCGCGATGACCGTGCCGTACGTCGCCGTGACGCCGCCGACGGTGAGCGTGGAGTCCAGCGCCAGCTGTATGCCGTTGAACTCGAAGCCCCCGAAGAGGAACCCGGGGACGGAGAGCACGCCCACGACGAACGCGGGGATCAGAGCTGCCTGAAATGCGTCGTAGATTTGGTTGTTCGCCACTACATCCTGATATTCACACTTCAGGTAGGAAAAGTGACACTCCCGAGCGGGGTGTTACGGTCGTCGCCCGTGCAACACTACGCCCGCGACGACAAGGCCAAGCACTGTACCGACGAGGGTCAGCGACACCCCATCAGGCTGCGTCGCGCCGCTCTCCGCGGCGACCGCGCCACCCGTCGACGTCGTCGAGTACCCGACGGAACTAGACGCTTGGCCCGTCACCTCGACCGTGTACTCCGTCGCATCAGCGTACGCAGAGGGGATGTCCACCGACGCGACAGAGGGCGACTCCTGCGGCGTGACGGTCTTGTTGGCGACGAGCGTGGGCGGGACGTAGGAGACGTTATACACGCCCGTGTACCCGATCTCCGCGCTCGGCGAAGATCCGGCCGGTGACACCGTGACCTTCCACCGCCACCGCGAGTAGTCCAGTCCGCTCACGTCCGTGGAAACGGTCGCCGCCGAGGAGACGGTCTGCGAGTCGACCGTCACCCACGTACCACTGTCCGTGTATCCCTGAGCCTCCAGCGTGACTTCCGCGCCGGTTACGCTCGGGATGCTCGCCGACATCTCCGTGGCGTTGCCGGCATCCTTGGCCGAGGCGGTGTACGTGGCTCCGCTCGTCTGGGCGAGGAGGGAGATCTCGCTGGAGTTGAGCGTCTGGCCGTACCACCGACCGGCGTCGAGGTAGCCGTCCTCCAGCGGTCTGTAGGTCGACCCGTAGCCGTTATTGCCGAAGTAGAGGGTACCATCGAAGGTCATCCCAGTCGTGACGGTCTTGGAGGCCTTCTTCTCTCCATCGACGTACAGGATGAGTTCGCCGGTGTTGGTGTTGTAGGTAGCGGCGTAGTGGTGGTACGCCGAGAGATCGTAGTCCGACGGCGGTGTCCACGACACGATCTGCATATTGGAACCGGGGTTGACCCCGGCCTCAATAGCGCCACTGCCCCGGTTGTATCTAATCTGAATCACGGGATTGCCGTTCGCGGCGAGCATATCATACCCACTCCCACCGTCGATCCGAGCGGCCACGGCGACCGTGGCGTTGCTCGTCGACGAGATGGAACGACTGGTGGCATCGCTAGCCGAGGTCACGCGGCCGGCCGAGTCACCCGTCCAAACGTGCTTCGTGGTCTTGGTGGGCCAGTCATCGTCGACGAACACTTCCGAGGATGGTGGGACGGGTGGCGTCACCCGAGCGACCGCAGACTCGCCGGATCCATCGATCGTCCAATTGCCGCTGTACGTGGCGTTGTTCAGTTCGTTCGCCGTATCCGTGTCCTTGAGCTGCTCTTGGTACGATCCGCCGACGTAGACCTCGATAGTTGTCTCTGTCTGGTTCTGCAGTTCGACCCACACCGACGAGACGCTCTCGTTCGCGCCGGGCGTGAGCGTCGAACTGTGAGTGGATGCCGCCCACGCCCCGCCGCCCACGACGACGGCGAGCACGACGGCGAGAGCGGCGATGATAGTTGGTTTTCGCACGTAAGAATGTCAACAGTCAAGAAGGAAAAGCCGCACTCCCGGCCGGGTCAAGCGTAGCTGATGTAGTAGTACGCGGCGACGCCGAGGAGGAAGTACGCGAGACCCGGAACGAGGTTGCTCGTGACCCACTCGCCGAGCGCCGGCACGAACGTCACTAACACGATGCTGGCCGCATCCAACGCGATCACCTTCTGACCGCGCTCCGAGATCTCGCCGACCGAGTCCCGCTGGACGAGCCACGCCGCGACGAGCGCCGCGGCGGCAAGAACCGTTCCCCACATCACGGGTTCGCCGCCGATGTTGACGGTGTCCATCAGCGTCCAGCCGGTCGCGTACTCCGGTACCACGTCGGCGAGGCCGGCGGATGCCAGCGACCCCGCGACGTAGAGCGGGCCGAGAACTGACTCTGCCCAGTCTGCCGTGTTCCTGTCGATCACTACCAGATTGTCAACGATAGAGAAAGAAAAGCCCCACCCGCATCCGGGGGGTCACAGCCCGGACGGCAACAGCCAGTCCTGCAACGCCGCCCGCGCCGCCTCCAACACAGCCGCCGGATCCACCCCCATCACGAGGGCCGCGACGACGATGACGGCCGCGACGAACGCCAGCCGCGCGACGAGCTGCACGGCGTCCAGCGCGGGGCCGATCCCACTCACCGTCAACGCGAGGTCAATGATGCGTCCGATCATCGCCGACCACCCAGACTCGACAGCACGCCGAGTCCGACAATCGCGCCGCCGACGAGCATCATCTGTCGATTGCTCAACTCGGGGATGCTGAACCCGCTACCGCCGCCGGAGCCGCCCGACGTGTCCGGTTCGCGCTCCTCCAGTTCCTGCCGGAGGTCGGACATCCGTTCGAGCAGTTGCTGGTACTCCGTCGTGTTCGACGTGCGGTACACGTACTTCGTCGTCGTGACGTTCGAGATGCTGCTCCCGTCCTTCGCCGTGATCGAGTCGATGCGGAACTCGCCCGTCACCTCGACGGCCTCGCCGCCGGTAGTCGCGATCCAGACGGGGCCGCTGATGTTGGACGCGTTGTAGGTCGTACCCGCCTGCCACGAGCCGTTCGGCGCGGATTCGGCCATCACGAGACCGGTGTACGTATCGCCATTGTAGGTGACGTTCATCGTGCCGACGCCATTGAGTTCCGGCGTCGAGACGCCCATACTCGCGAGCGCCGCCACCACGTCCGACATCGAGTCGCCCTCCGTGCCGTACTGGTGGATCTTCGTCGTCTTGCTGATTACGTCCGTCGCGTTGATCTTGCCGTCCGAGAACGCCTCGTACGTCTTATTCGCGTACGTGTCCGTCTCGTTCTTCACCTCTTTATTCATCTGGACGCTGGTGTCCCAGAGTTGCTCGTAGTCGCGGAAGTCGATGAGCATCTGCGGCTCCATCGAGGAGTCGAAGTTGCCTGAGACGTAGATACCGACAGTACTAGCAGCGAAGTTGTTGTCGTTCGGGTCGGGGTCGAGTCCTGCGCCGGGATAGTACCAGTAGTTGATCTCGTAAGTCCCGCCGCCCCGGTAGTCAGCGATATGCCAACCGATGGCGGGGACAGTTACTTCGGTTCCATTCGCTAGCGTCACCGTGCGATTCTCGATGCCCTTGTAATAGACGTCGACGCCATAGTCATCGTCAGTCCCTTTGAACTCACGGTTGGCGAACTCGAACAGCCTTTGACCGTCATTCTCGGCTTCGGGCCACCCAACTTCAGACGAAGTGTTCGTCCCGTTTTTATCAGCGTGGAGGAGGCCCTCAGTTGCGGCTCGCTCGTTGAGGCTCCGGAACGCCGAAACCTCAGTGCGCCACTCGGCGAGGATGTTGCGCTGGATGCGGCTGTAGTAGTCCTCTTCAGCCTGTTTGGCATCGGCGCGAGCGACTGCTAGCGACGTACCATTCTGATACGCCTCGGCGAGTTCGGTTTCACCGTGCGTCCACGCGACCGTCTTGCTATCCTGCAACCGGTTGTTCATCGTCGAGAGGAAGGGATCCGTCGCGGAGTCCTGAGCGATGGCCGCCGAGTAGATGTCTACCTTGGTCTGGTTGTCCTGCGCTTCCTTGACATCCTCCACAGCGTTCTCCACTTGGTTCTCAACCGCACACTCCTTCGCCACGTGGCCAAAGGTGATGACGTAGAGACCGCCCTCTGCGCCCTGACACTTCTCATCTCCAACCGCCGCCTCGGCGACGCCGACGATTGACGGGCCGAGGGGCTGGAAGACGACGAGTACGATGAGGAGGAGGGCCGTCAGTGCCTGTCTATCCATCACGTATAACTCGTCTGTCAGGACGGATAAGCCCCACTCGCGGTGGGGTAGGCAGCCCCGGACGCCGGCGTTTATCCGGTAATCGCGTCTCGGATTGAGGTGGGTCGCGCCGACCTCGCCGACTCCATCTCACCCCCGGCTGGCGCGGCCCCCGAACCACCACCCCGGATGCGGGGGCGGATAGGACGACCGCCTCGATGAAGGTGTGGGACTCCCCCTTGGTCGGTGGGACGACAAGGGACGGAGCGCCGGCCGAACTTTATGTTCCTCTGACGCGATGGCAGTTGATACCGCGTGACGACGCGGGGGCGTAACACGTGACGGGATGGACTCTCGACACCGTAACCGCTCTGCGACTTAAAGGATACCCCAGACCCCACCGCCGTCTGGTGGATTCCGAGTTAATTGCGAGGAAGTGGGCGCTACAGGATTTGAACCCGTGGCAGCTTGGTCCGAAGCCAAGTACTCTGTCCAGACTGAGCTAAGCGCCCGCATCCAGTTCTACTGGCTCGCTCGTTTTAAACACAATGGTTTCGACCGGCCGTGCGGTAGCGTACCGAACCTCAGTCGGAGACGACGCCGTCCCAGTCGATGCGGTCGATGACGCAGCCGCCGCAGTCGGGGCAGGTTTGACGGTCGAGCGAGAACGTCGCGCCGCAGTCCTTGCACTCGTAGGTCTCCTCGGGGTCGGCCGTCCGGACCACGCGAGCAAGTTTTTCGGCGAGACTCATACTGCCACGAACGCCTCTTTCTACGAACTGCGTTAAGACAGTTTTCATTCGCCCAGCCGAAAACCAGAGATAGAGCGTCTAAAACAGTATTTTATGCGGCCGTCCAGATTGGCGTTAACTGCAGTTTGAGGCTCGCTACGCCGAGAACGTCAGGCCGAGGTGCGTCGCGACCGCCTCGTCGGCGCTCGGCTTCGACCCGTCCCTTCGGTGCGCGGCCTCGTCAGTTCCATCGGCGCGAGACGCCCTGAGGAGTGCGGTGAGGTTGCGCCGGACCAACGCGGCGTCGGCCTCCGAGAGGCCGTCGAACAGGTCGGGACCGAGCGCGCGCCGGAGGTCAGCGCCGAGGTCGGGGCGGTCACCCCGGCGGTCGTCGGCCGCGGCGCGGTGGGCGCGCAGGCGAAGCCACGTCCGGACCGTCGCGCTTAGATACCGGCGGGCCAGTCGCTCGGGGTCGGGCGCGCCCGGAATCGTGGCGAGGTAGGCCGCGGCGTTCGAGTCGGCGACGGCGACGTTCTCGGCGACCCACTCTCGGACCGCCGACGGGTCGGCGTCCGGGTCGAGCGCGTCGGCGGCGCGCTCGCAGAGTTCGGCCTCCTCGTCGGCCACGCGGTGGAAGGCGTCGCCGACGACGACGGTGTCCGCGCCCGCGTCGAGCATCGCCTCGGCGCGCTTCCGGGAGTCGATGCCGCCGCCGTACCAGAGCCGCGACCACGTCAGACTCTCCGAGATGGCGTCGAGCGTTTCGGCGGCCTCGTCGCCGCCGTAGGTGCCAGAGTACTCGAGGTAGACGAGTTCGCTTTCGAGGTGGCGCTCGGCCGCCATCCCGCGCTGTTTGGCCTCGCGGGGCGACAGCAGGTCCGACTCGGCGACGTTGGCCTCGCGGGCCGCGGCGCTGTCGGGGTTCTGGATGACGTACGCCTCGAACACGGCGTCCGCGAGGAGCCACGAGGTGGCGAAGTCCGCGAGCGCACCCGTAGCGAAGGCGGGGAGCCACGGCAGTCGCTCTCGGAGCATCTCGGGCACCATCTCCTCGCGGATGTACTCGGCCCCTTCTCCCAACTGGCCGACCAGCGACTCGGAGTCGCCGTTCAGCACCTCGGGGATGGCCAGCAGGTCGGCCTGCTCGCGGGTCCGCGGAGTGACGTGGCGCGGACCGCTCGGTTCGTGGAAGACGGGGACCGAGGCGGGGCCCAGCAGGTCGAACGTCTCCTCGGTGTTCGCGGCGTTCACGTCGGCCGACCCGCCGACCGACACCGCGCTGGTGTGTCTGAGATAGAGGGGGTAGAGCAGCGGGAGTTTCTTGGCGTCCTCGGGGTCGACCTTGGTGACGTGGGTCCAGTCGGCCGGGACCGGGTTGGTGTCCACCGGGAGGGCGGTCCGGGCGGCCAGCGAGGCCCCGCGACCGAGGCGACCGAGCAGACGCGCAGCGCCGTCGAAACTCGTCATACAGGCTACGACCCGGCGTGAGATAGATAAATAGCTCGCTTCGCGGAGGCGTTGCGGACGACGTCCCGGCCGACCGGAATAACACAACCCTGAAATACCGCGGCGGGCGACTCTCGACCACATGGGTAGCGTTCGGTCACGAATCCCGGCGACCGCGCGGGCGCTGTTCGGCCACCTCGCCGAGTCGCGGGACCCGCGGGTCGCGACGATGGTGTTGCTCCGCAACGAAGTCGAGTCCGAAATCGAGTCGATGACCGAGCGCCTGTTTCTGAGCGTCGAGCGCGACCTCCAGCGGGCGCGCGAGGCGGGCGACCTCGACCCCGTGCCCGGCGCGGAAGACGAGCGCGCCCGCTTCGACTACGACACGCGTCTGGTCCTGCCCGCGCTGTTGACGCTCGGGCGCATCCACGTCATGGCCGGCGACGTGCCACTCGCCCGAATCCGCCGCGACGTGGACCGTGAATTCGTCGCCCGCGGACGGGAGACGACCCGAAACGTGGTCCGCGCACTGCTCGACGGCGACATGCGAGACGCCATCAACGACGACGAGTACGAGGACTTCGAGACGAACCTCCGCCCGCGGGAGCGCGTGGCCGAACTCGCTCAAGAGAGTCTCTGGGAAGGCGTCGAATCGTGGTTCGAGAGCGACGACACGCCCGCGGAAGTCCGGGCGGCCTACGAGCGGGCGGTCGAACTCTCCGAGCGCCATCAGGACGAGGACGAGGCGTTCCGCGACCTGCTCGACCGGTTCCACGACTCGGCGGCGGGGTCCGACGAGCGCGCGGCGGTCGTCGAGGCCATCCGCGAGGAGTACAAGTTCGCCGACGCCGACGGGGCCGACCTCTTCGACGCGGCGGCCGACCTGCCGTACTTCGCGACCCAGTACGCCCGCGTCGGCGTCCTCTACGAGGACATGCTCAACATGTACGAGGCCGACCTCGACGTGGACCTCGGCGAGGGGTTCAAGCGCGCCATCGTCCTGCTGGTCGTCGGCGCGCAAATCGGTCTCGACGACACCGACGACTACCCCGAGGACAGGCGCACGCAACTCACGCCCGTCACCGCCGAGTTGAGCGTGGCCGACGACCGGTCGGCCGGCGTCGAGCGCCTCCGGCGCATCGTGAACGCCTACCTCGACCGGGCCGACGAGTGCGTCGACGACGGCGACCACCTCACGCGCATCGCGGTCGAGTACGTGCGCCAGCAGTCGCTCGACCGCATCGACCGACTCGACTCGTGACGGCCGACCACGGCGAGCGCACCGACCCAGATTCCGCGAGCCGCTAGTAATCAAAAAGAATATAAGCGGAAGCGGATATTTTACTGCCAGACGGCGCCGGGAACGGGAGTGGCCGCGGCCCCGTTCCGGTCGCAACTTGACGCGAGGAACCGCCATGTACGGATTGGGAGAGGTCTGTCCGGGGGTCGAGGTCGAACCGGGGACGAACCTCCTGGTGGCCGGGCCGCCGATGACGGGCAAACGAACTCTCGCTCTGGAGATTCTCGCGCACGGAAGCCGTCGCGGGGACGGCGCTATCGTCGTCACGACCAAAGACGGCGGCGAAGACGTGCGCGAGGACTTCCGCGAGATGCTCGGCCGCGACGGGGGTGCGCCACTCGGTATCGTGGACTGTGTCTCCAAACAGCAGGGAATGAACCCCTCCCCGAGCGACGACATCACCTACGCCTCCTCGCCCAAGGATATGACCGGTATCGGAATTCAATTGTCGGAGTTCCTGCAGGGCTTCTACAAGGACCGGGGCGTCCAGCGCAACCGCATCCTGTTGCACTCGCTCTCGACGCTCCTGATGTACTCGAATCTCCAGACCGTCTTCCGGTTCCTCCACGTGTTCACCGGTCGGGTCCAGAGCGCCGACGCGCTGGGCATCTTCGTCATCGACTCGACGGCCCACGACCAGCAGACGATGAGCACGCTCCAGCAGTTGTTCGACGGCCAAATCGAGGTCCGAGAGGGGGAGGACGACCGGTCGGAACTCCGCGTGAAGGGCATCGGCGACGACACCGACTGGCGGCCCGTCGTCGGTCGCTGAGGGCTCGGCCGCCGGGTTCGATGGCGCACGCGTCCCGCGAAACCACCCCCAGACCGTCGCTACCTCAACCCTTTTGCCCGCAGGCGGCGTCACGTGACCTATGCCCGTAGAGAGCGACGCCGAACTGCGCGAAATTCTGGGGATGACTCGCGTCGCGGTGGTCGGGTGTTCCTCGACGCCCGGCAAGGACGCCCACGAGATTCCGAAGTACCTGCTCGACAGCGGCTACGAGGTGGTGCCGGTCAACCCGACGACCGACGAGATTTTCGGGCGGACGGCCTACGACTCCCTCTCGGCGGTCGAGGAGCAGGTCGACATCGTGGACGTGTTCCGGCCGAGCGACGAGGTGGCCGGCATCGTCGACGAGGCGCTGGACCGCGACGACGTGGCGGTGGTTTGGACGCAACTCGGCATCGCCGACGACGAGGCGGCCGCGCGCGCCGAGGACGCCGGACTCCGCGTCGTACAGGACAAGTGCATCAAGGTCGAACACCAGCGACTGGTGTCCTGAGAAAACAGCGAACGCTCGTTTTTCGACCGCCCGTTGGAGTCGCCTGCGCTCCTCGTCCACCTACCTGAACCGACGGACGAGTCGGAGCAACAGCGATACCGCGGTTCCGATACCCGGGACCCGCGACGAGAGCGCCGCGGCACCGACCAGTAGGAGAGCGCTCTTCTTGCGCCCGCGGGCGAACGCCATCGCGGCGTCCACCAGCGTCGAGACGATGCTGAGTTTGTTCATCGACTTGGAGTCGAGGTTAGCCATCAACCGGATTACGACGGCCGCGCGTAAATAGGCACCTCGCACAGGCCCTTCGATTCACCCCCGAACAGTCTCCTCGCTTCACGCTCCAACAGTCCCCTCGCTTCACCCTCGCACGACCCTCTCGCGAGTGCGACCCTCGGAGGCGTTTTGTCGGTCGAGCGCGTACTCGCTCCTAATGAGTAGCGCGGACACCCCCACCGTCTTTCTCGACTTGGACGACACCATCTGCGAGCACCCCCGCTCGACCGCCGACCGACTCGCCGACGCCTTCGACGCGGCGGGCGTCGAACCGTTCTTCGGCGTGTCGGACTTCCGGCGGTGGCTGGCGCGAGTGACGGCCGACTCGGCGGTCGAACTCCGCGAGAAGTGTTTCACCGGCATCGCCGACGAGCAGGGCCGCGAGTCCGCCGACGCGCTCGCGGTGGCCCGCGCCTACGAGGACCCCGACCCCACCGAGGTGCGATTCCTCCCCGGCGCGGAGGCGGCGCTGGACGCCCTCGGCGCAGACCACGACCTCGCGCTCGTGACCAACGGCGACCGCGAGACCCAGCGGGCGAAGTTGGCCGCGCTGGACATCGCCGACCGGTTCGCCGCGGCGACGTTCGCGGGGTCGACCGGCGTGGTAAAGCCCGACCCCGACCCGTTCCACCGGACGCTCTCGGCGCTGGACTGCTCGGCCGACGAGGCGGTCCACGTCGGCAACTCCCTGCGTTCGGACGTGGCGGGCGCGCAGGCCGCCGGCGTGGAGGCGGTCTGGTTGGCCCGCGTCGAGGAGGACGCCGACCACGTGCCGGAGTACCGAATCGACTCGATGCACGACCTGCACGCGCCGCCGTGGGCGTAACTCGGGTCCCGAATCCTACGGCGCGAACGCCGCCACATCGTTTTCACCTCGCGAGTCGTACGGTCGGGTATGACCGACGACGAGCGTTCCCCGGAAGCGACCGACGACGCCCCGTCGATTTCGCCCGCGGACCTCCACGAGCGAATCCGGCGCGGCGAGCGCGTCTCGCTGCTCGACGTGCGCAACCGCGACGAGTTCGAGGCGTGGCGCATCACGGGCGACAGCGTCGACGCCACGCGGGTCACGTACGCCGAGTTCGCGGCCGCGAAGGCCCGCGACGAGGTCGGCGAGTTCGTCGCGGACCTCGACCTCCGAGAGCCGGTGGTCACGGTCTGCCCCCGTGGGGAGGTCAGCGCGACCGTCGCCGAACTCCTGCGCGAGGAGGGCATCGAGGCCCGGAACCTCGACTCCGGGATGGCGGGGTGGGCGCGAGTGTACGTTTCGCGAGAGCTTCCGACCGACGCGGCCGACCGGACGGGCGACGTGACCGTCCTCCAGTACGACCGGCCCGCGAGCGGCTGTCTCGCCCATCTGGTCGTCTCCAGCGACGAAGCCGCGGTCATCGACCCCCTGCGGGCGTTCGCCGACCGGTACGTCGCCGACGCGGCGGAGCGCGGTGCCGACCTCGTACGGGCAATCGACACCCACGTCCACGCCGACCACGTCTCGGGCGTCCGCCGACTCGCCGACGAGACCGGCGCCGAGGCCGTCCTCCCGGCGGGCGCGGACGAGCGCGGACTCGCGTTCGACGCCACCCCGCTCCGAGACGGCGACGAGATTCGGGTCGGCGACGCGACCCTGACCGCGCTTCACGCGCCCGGACACACGACCGAACTGACTGCACTTCGACTCGGCGGCGTGCTGTTCACGGGCGACGCGCTCTTCGCAGATAGCTTCGGCAGGCCCGATTTGGAGCGAGGCGACGATGGCGCCCGCGACCTCGCGGGCACGCTCTACGACACCTTGACCGACCGCCTGCTCGCGCTCCCCGACGAGACGCTGGTCGCGCCGGGCCACCGGACGCCCGACGCCGCGCCGAACCCCGACGCGAACGGGACCTTCGCCGCCGAAATCGGCGAGGTTCGCGAGCGCCTCCGGATTCCGGACGACGAGGCGGCGTTCGTGGACCGAGTCCTCGACTCGCTCCCGCCGCGGCCCGCCAACTACGAGGACATCGTCGCGGCGAATCTGGGTCTGGAGTCGCTGGACGACGAGGCGGCGTTCGAGATAGAATTAGGGCCGAACAACTGCGCGGTCGGGGCCGAGGGCGATTAACCGGCGTCGCTCGACTCGTTCGTCTCGACGTGCCGGCCGTCCTTCCGGTCGTGGTCGCCCTCCTCGTCGTCGGGCAGGGTGGCGGCGTCGGACTGCTCGGTCTCCTCGGGGTCCATCTCCTCGTCCACGCGCTCTAACTCCTCCTCGACCTCCTCGTCGCGTTCGGCCTGCATCTCCTCGCGCCGGTCGTCTTGGCCTTCGGCGGTCTCTTCGTCTACCATGTCCGAACCTTGCCCCGCGACAGTCTTTGGCATGTTGGCCCTCCGTCGATTCGGTCCGACGCTCGCCGGAAGCGCAAACCCTTCCACGCCGTACTCCGTTCGTCCGACATGGAAATCGACCCCGACGAGGTTCCCTCGCTGTACCGGACGCTCGCGGGCGCGGTCGTACCCCGACCCATCGCGTGGGTCAGCACGACCGGCCCCGGGGGAGCGGACAACCTCGCGCCCTACAGTTTCTTCAACGTGGTCGCGGTCGACCCGCCGGTCGTGATGTTCTCGCCGGTGGACGACTCGGACGCGCCCGACGGTCTGAAGGACACGCCGCGGAACGTCCGCGAGACCGAGGAGTTCGTCGTCAACGTCGTCACCGAGTCCGTCGCCGAAGCGATGAACGAGACCGCAGCGACCCTCCCGGCGGGCGAGAGCGAGTTCGACCGCGCCGCGGTCACGCGGGCCGAATCGACCGTCGTCGCCCCGCCCCGCGTGGCGGAGTCGCCGATCGCCTTCGAGTGCTCGCTCTACGAGATGGTCGACGTGGGCGGGTCCACGATGGTCCTCGGCGAAGTCGAACGAGTCCACCTCGACGACGACGTGACGACCGACGGGAAGATGGACGTGGAGAAACTGGACGCCGTCGGTCGCCTGTCGGGGAGTCTGTACGCGACGACCGACGACCGATTCTCGATGGAGCGCCCGCCCTGAGGCCCGCCCGTTCGCTCGGTGAAACGTGGTACTACGCCGCGAACCGTGACAACGGTTTTATCGCTGGGACCGATTGCCTGAGGTAGACGACCGAGAGCCGAATTGCGACGGAGCATCCTCGAACATGGAAGAACGCATCGAACGAACCGACGAACCGGTAACGCCGGACAGAATCGCGAACGACCTCCTCGACCTCGGCGTCGAACCGGGCGACACCCTGCTGGTCCACTCGTCGCTCTCCTCGCTCGGGTGGGTCACGGGCGGTGCGCCCGCGGTCGTGAACGCACTGATGGAGGTCGTCACGTCCGAGGGAACGCTCGTGATGCCGACTCACTCGCCTCAGTACACCGACCCCTCTCGCTGGCGGAACCCGCCGGTCCCGGACGACTGGGAGGACGTGATTCGGACCGAGCGCCCGGCCTACCGCCCGGCGGTGACGCCGACGCGGAGCGTGGGCGCGATTCCGGAGTGCTTCCGGACGTATCCCGAGGTCCGCCGGAGTCGCCACCCGACCTACTCGTTCGCGGCGTGGGGTGTCGACGCCGAGGCCATCGTCGCCGACCACCCCTACGAAAACGGACTCGGCGAGGAATCACCGCTCGCGGAAATCTACGACCGCGACGGGACGATTCTGATGCTCGGGACCGAGTTCGACACGAACACCTCGTTCCACCTCGCGGAGCATCGGAGCGACCACGAGCAGGAGGTTTCGACCCACGAGACGACCGTCGTCGGCGACGACGGCGACCCCGAGAGAATCACCCTCGAACACCTCTCGTACGAGGCCGACGACTTCGCCGACGCGGGTCGGGACTTCGAGGAGGACCACCCCGAGGCGGTGACGGAAGGGACGGTCGGTCCCGCGGACGCGAAACTAGTCTCTCAGCGGGCCGCGGTGGACTACGGTACGGAGTGGTTCGAGAAGAATCGAGAGTAACGAGACGAGCGGAAGCGCGGTCAGTCGTCGGCGGCCGCGGCCTCGCTCTCCATCGCTCCGGCCTCGTCCTCGATGCTCGGCGGGTACTTGCCGCGGTCCAGTTTCAGGTCGCTCTGGGGTCGCGCCATGCAGGTCAGCGCGTACTCTTCGGCCTCCTCGTCGGTGAGGCCGCGGGCCGCGGGTTGGGTCACGTCGCCCGCCACGATTTCGGCCGAGCAGGCCAGACACATCCCGACGCGACAGGAGTACTCCTGCGCGATGCCCTCCTCGATGCACTTGCTCAGGATGGTCTCCTTGTCCGAGACTTCGATGGTCTCGCCCGTGCCGACGAACTCGACGGTGTACTCGGTCATGCCTCGTGCTACGAAACTCCGTCACTTTACTCTTTATCGCCGGGGCTGTCGCCAGAGGGCCGACAGAATGTCGCTTCGCGTATAAAGAGTTTTGCCCCCTCCGTCACGTAGCCGAATGCATGACTACGCACGAGTGCGACATCGTCGTCGTCGGGGCGGGGACGGCGGGTTGCTACGCCGCCGCGACCGCGGCGCGAGAAGGGTACGATGTCGTCGTCGTCGAGCGCAAGGACGAGGAGGAGGCCGGACACATCGCCTGCGGTGACGCCCTGAAGGGCGCGGACGCCTTCCCCGAGGCCATCCCGAAGTCCCAGTTGGAACCGTCGTTCACCAACACGGGCGTCGACCACGGCCGGTTCGAGATACCCCAAGAGAACACGGTCCTCGAAATCCCGGTGCCCGGCGAGTTGGCGGTCATCGACCGGTGGGAGTACGGCCGACGCATCATCGAGGGCGCCGAGCGCGCGGGCGTCGAGTTCCACTACAACACGGTGGTCAAGGACGTGACCCAGCGCGAGGACGGCCGCGTCACGGGCGTCCGGGGCAAGCGGAAGGGCGACATCCAGCGCTACGACGCCGACGTGGTCGTGGACGCCGCGGGGTCGCTGTCGATTCTGCAGGACAAGGCCGACCTCGAAGGCCCGACGTTCGACACCAACGTCACCTACTCGCAGTTCTGCTCGGCCTACCGCGAAATCGTGGAGGTCGAGGAACCGGTGCCGTGGGACGACGCGCTCGTGTTCAAGCCCACCGAACGCGCCGCGGGCTACCTCTGGTACTTCCCGCGGACCGACACCGAAATCAACGCCGGACTCGGCTTCCAGATGACCGAGGAGCCGATGCATCTGGTGGACGACCTCAAGCGGGACCTCCGGGCCCGACCCGAGTTCGAGAACGCGACGGTCGAGGACAAACTCGGCGCGGCGCTCCCGACCCGCCGCCCCTACGACTCGGCGACCGCGCCGGGGTTCATGGCGGTCGGCGACGCCGCCGGCCACGTCAACCCGACTACCGGCGGCGGCATCGCGGGCGCGGCCTACGCGGGCAAGTACGCCGCCGAGGCCGCCATCGACGCCATCGAGGACGGCGACGTGGGCGAGACCAACCTCTGGGAGTACAATCAGCGCGTGATGGACCACTTCGGCGCGCGCTACGCCGGTCTCGACGTGTACAATATCTTCTCGACCGCGGTGGACGTCGACGACCTGATGGGACTGCTCGGTGCGCTCCCGGCGACCAAACTCGCCGAGGCGCTCTACTCGGGCAGCGCGAACGTCGGGTGGTGGCTCAAGATTCAGACCGCCATCAAGTCGGTCGGCCACTGGGACCTCATCTACGACCTCTACCAGACCAAGAGCCTCGCCGACGACCTCATCGACCACTACGAGCGGTATCCCAGTCGTCCGCAGGGCCTCGAACCGTGGCAGCGCAAGCGCGACTCGATTATGGAGGATATCTACGAGACGACCGGCGCGGACCCCAAGTATTGAGGCCGACGCGGAAATATCCGACAGAAAACACTTACTCTCGGCGTCCGCGGATTCCGTAGATGGCCTCCGACTACTCCAGACGCCGCGTTTTCCGACTCACCAGCGCCGCCGTCGCCGGCACCTCGGTCGCCGCGCTCGCCGGCTGTTCGTCGCTCGGACTCGGCCGGACCTGCGAACTCCACCACGAGGTTTTGGACGGAGACAGTAGCTACGGCGGAACGGAACTCGCCTACGCGGAACTTTCCGACCGGGCGAAGGAACTGTTCCGAAAGGCGCTGAAGCAGGACAGTTACGTCGTCCCCTACCGCGGGGGCAACGCTCCGCCGGAGTTCTCGTACTCCGACGAGGCGAGCGCCTACATCATCGACTACGAGGGGACGAACTACACGCTCATGACGTACACTAGCCAAGGCTGTACCGTCGGATAAGAGGTACTATTCGACCTGCTCGCGGAGGTCTTCGACCTCCTTCTCGATTCGGCTCAGGGCGGCGTCGGCGTCCATGTAGCCTTTATCGTACTCGTCGTACACCGTGTCCGTCTCGCTCAGGAACTCCGAAACTGCGTCTTCGAGGTCACTCATACCGTATCCGACGCGGAGCATCGAGAAAGGCTTGGTGAAATCGTGCCGGTTCGACGGTCCACGCGTCTGCCAACCTCCGCGCGAACGGAGCGAGCGCGGGTCGCCGTCGCGGTGCGGTTCGCACCGGCAGTTCGACCGCGAGCGAGGAGCGAAGCGACGAGCGAGCGGGCCAAGTGAGGACCAGAACGAGCGAAGCGAGTGACGGGACGAACGCAGTGCTTTTCATGAAAGTTTTGCCAGGGAGAGCGCGCCTACGGCGCGCTCGACCGCAGCAAAAGTTTCATTGGAACATACGGAGCGGCTGGGCCTGCGAACTCTCGTCGGTCTCGGCCTCCTGCATCTGCTGGGCCAGTTGCTCCTTCTGCTCGGTGATGTCCTCGGCGCGGTCCACGAGGTCGTCGGTGTCCACCTCCACGTCCGCCAGCGGGGCGATGCCGCGTTCGATGAGGATGCGGGCGGCCTCCGGGTCGGGGAACTGCGGGTCGCTCTCCACGACGAGGCCGAGCGAGTCGAGGCCGCGAGCGCCCGCCTCGTGCAGGAGCGCGCCCGTGGGACCGCTGACAGCGCCGCGCTCGTTCGGCGCGTCGATGTCCTGCTCGTCGAGTCGGCCGCCCGCGTCGCCGGTCGCGACGCCGTAGAGCGACGGAATCTCGTCGGCCTCCTTCTGATTCGGAAGGCCGCTCATGTAGATGGCGGTGGCGTCGCGGTCGTCGAGCCAATCGCTGATGCACCCGGCGAAATCCGAGGCCGCCGACGCCGACACCGGAACGTCGCTCTGGAGCGCCACGAGGTCGCGCTCCGCGTCGGCGTAGAGTCGGACCGGCGGTCGAAGCTCTCGACTCGACTCCTCGTAGACCGCGAGTCGGGGTAGACCGTCGCAGTCGATGCTGGCGTAGTAGGTCATGTCGAACGTATCCACCAGGTGGTCGGTCGCGATTTTGCCGACCAGTCCGACGCCCGGCAGGCCCTCGACCAGCGTCGGTCGGTCCAACTCCACGTCCTCGGCGACGACGGTGACGTTTGCCATGTGAGAATGATGCGTCAGCGGCCGCATAAAGGTCCGGGCTATCGACGGTGCGTGGTTGTCGGTTCGGACGACGGTCGATTCGGTCGGCGGTCAGTTCGGTCGAGGGCCGGCCGGATGTCGGTCGGTTCGGCCCGTTCTCTGGCGTCGGACCGACCGCTCACCGGTCCTCGACCGGTTCGCGGGTGTCGCAGTGAGGGCACCTGCTCCGGTAGGGGTCGAGGTTCCGACCGCATATCCGGCAGGGGCGCGTCTCGTCGGGGACGCCGGTCTCCACGCTCTCGCCGTCGGAGCGCAACTGCGACCACCCGGCCCGCACCGCCAGCGCCGCGCCGACCAGAAGGATCCCGCCCGCCAGCACCGGCGCGAACTGCGAGGTCTGGCCGGTCCGGAGCGCGCCCGCTGACTCCCGAAGCGCGTCGGTGCCGAACAGTTGGACGCCCGGCACGGCGACGATGGCCGCGAGCAGCGCCAGTCGGAGTACCGTTCCCTCGCTCGGTCCGTCGCGTCCTCGTCCGCGTCTGCCGTTCATGTCCGCGGCGACACACGACGCCGTGAAAACAGTTCGGGTCCGAGCCTACGTCTCGGACTCGGGGTCGGACGTGTACGCCATTTCGAGTTGGAGTCGCGCCGAGCAGGAGACGTTCTCCACGTCGAAGTCGACCCCCTCGACCTGTTCGTTCAGGTAGCCGTTGCACCGGCCCTCCTCGATGATGTTCTCGATGGTTGCCGGGGAGCCACACTCCGGGCAGTCGAAGAAGTAGCCGTCGTTGCTCTCGTGGATGGCGTCGGGTTCGAGTTCCATGCGCGCGGCCTCGTCCCAGTCGATGTCGTCGGGCGCGTTCGCGTTTGCCATAGGACAGGTGACGGGAGATGCACGGGTAACGGCTACGGCCGACGAGCACACCGCTCCCTTCCGAAACCCACAAACGCCGCTCGCCCGAACCCTCCACCGATGGAGAAACTGGAGCGCTACGAACCGCTTGTCGAGGACTTCGACGCCTTCCTCGACGCCTGCGAGCGCCCGCTCCCCTCGGTCGTCAGGGTCAACACCATCGAGACGACCCCGGAGCGAGCGAAGGCGGCGCTGGACGAGGAGGGCGTCGGGTGGACCGGCCGCGAGTGGTCCGACACCGTGCTGGAGTTGGACACCGACAACCCCGGAAGCACGTGGGCGTCGTACCACGGGTGGATTCACGGGCAGGAGGAGGTCTCGGCGATTCCCGCGGAAGTCCTCGCGCCCGAACCCGGCGAGCGCGTCTGGGACGCCTGCGCCGCGCCGGGGAGCAAGACCACTCAACTCGCCGCGCTGATGGACGACGCGGGACTGGTCGTCGCCAACGACAACAACCTCGGGCGACTCTCGGCTCTGCGGTTCAACACCGAGCGACTAGGTGTAACCAACACCGCGGTCACGAACACCGACTCGCGGAACTTCTCGCTCAAGCCCTTCGATTTCGACGCTTTCGACAAGGCGCTCGTGGACGTGCCCTGCTCCTGTGAGGGGACCATCCGGAAGAACCCGACCGCGCTGGACGACTGGACGATGGACCACGTCCGGAGCGTCGCCGGAGTCCAGAAGGGCATCCTCACTCGCGCGATTCAGGCCACGAAGGAGGGCGGCACCGTGGTCTACTCGACCTGCACGTTCGCGCCCGAGGAGAACGAGGCGGTCCTCGACTACGCGCTCGAAGAGGAGGACTGCCGACTCGTGGAGTTCGACGTCGGTCTCGACTCGCGGCCCGGCGTCACCGAGTTCGAGGGCGAGACCTACGACGAGAGCGTCCGGAAGGCCCAGCGGTTCTACCCCCACCACAACGACACGGGCGGGTTCTTCTGCGCGAAACTGGAGGTGGAGGGATGACCGAAACGTCGAACGACGGCCAGCAGTTCGACCGCCTGCCCGCCACCGCCGACGACCGCGAGGTCGAGGGGCGCGCGACCCGCGAGGAGGTCCTGAACTGGTGGGACCAGCGGTTCGAAATCCCGCCCGAGACCTTCGAGGAGTACTCGTTCTGGGAGAAGGGCAAGGGCAAAATCTGGATTCTCCGCGGGAACGTCGCCTCGCCGATTCGCATCGAAGCCCTCGGCATGAAGTTCCTCCGGACCCGCCAGGAACACTGGAAGCCGACGACGAACGCGGTCCAGCGGTTCGGCCGCGAGGCCGAGAAGAACGTAATCGAACTCACCCGCGAGCAGGCCCGCCGGTTCGTCCGCGGCGAGGACCAGGAGTTGGACTGGGACGGCGACTGGGGGTATCTGGTTGCCACGCACGAACTCGCGGGCGAGTCCGAACCGCTCGGCGTCGGCCTGTTCGTCCACGGCGAACTCAAGAGTCCGGTGCCGAAGGGCCGCCAGCGCGACCTGTAGGCTCTTCCTTCCCGATTGTGTTCTCATCTAACAAAATTTTCCTCGATAACTGCGACCGTAACCAGCGTTATTCGGGTAGGTTGTTGCAAAAGGTATTAGTGAGATATGCTTTCTCCCTACCCTATGAAGGGTGAGGAATTTGAGAGACAACTCTACGATTTATACAAAAGAGAAGGGTTCGATGTTTCTCTCACACCAAGGACGAACGACAAGGGTGTTGACCTCCTCCTAAAGAAGAGTGGGCGCACAATCGCGATTCAAGCGAAGGGGTATGCGGAGGGAAATAAAGTCGGTAGTTCGGCAATTCAGAAGGCTTCTGGACTGCTGGCTCGAGTCGATATCGACGAGGTCGTTGTAGCCACCTCCAGTTCATTCACAACCCCGGCGCGAGAAATCGCCAAAAACCGAGGAGTGAAACTTAGGCGGTTTAGTAGCACGTCCCGACAGACACACAAACGAAGTGGCGCCACAAAATCGAAACAGAGACAGAGTAACAGTTCTACTTCTAGTCCCCCTACGTACTCTAGCCGGACAACCGAGGCAGAGGAATACACCTGCCCCAACTGCGGGAAGTCGATGAAACGAACCGGGTGGAGTCCGTACTATCACCACTTCAAGAACTGCGAACTTCCCGAAGAGAAGCCTGCACCGCTTTCCGAGGACCAGTGGGTGAAAGTTCAGAAGAGGACAAAGCAACAGGCAAACGAGGGCAGCGCTAATGACGGGACCACCGCGTCGAGGTGCACGCGAGAGGACAACAGTAGCCAAGATACTCCTTCTGAGTCTAACAATCCAGATGTCGACGATAATGAATCCGGAGCGAAGGAGTACTTTTGCCCAACCTGTGGCGAGAGAATGAAACGGACTGGATGGAGTCCGTACTACCACCACTTCAAGAACTGCGAACTCCCCGAAGAGAAGCCTGCACAACTTTCCGAGGAGCAATGGCTGAAGGTCCAAGAAAACATAAAGCAATCTGAGAGTGACGGCGGCGGCGAGAGTAGAAGTACCGCGTTGAGGTTCACGTCAAAGGCCAATAGTAGCCAAGATAGCCCCTCCGAATCTAGCAATCAAAGTACCGACGACGATAGTTCGGCGCAGTATTCCTCTGCTTACGAGAACTACAGAGCCAAAGAGGAAGAAGATACAAAACCCGGAGGATTCGTTGCTTGGCTTCGCTCCCTTCTCTAATCTTCCGCCTTACCGATTCTCCCCGAAACCGTTCACGCTCCGCCTCGTCCGTAGCTAACGATAGAGATCGAAGGCGGTAACTTAACGGGCCTCTCACTTCTTCGGACGGATGGTCCCGCCGCTCAGTCCCTCCCACTCGACGGCGAAACCCAACTCCGAGAGGACCGCGCTCGCGTCCTCTATTCCCCGCTCTGAGAGCACCGCTTCGGCCTCAGAGAACGCCATCCCCGCCTCGATGTCGTCCCGCAGGGCCGCCAGCACGCCGGGCCGGACGAGCGTCCGCCCGACGCGCTCGTGGTCCGGAAACGTCTTCTCCTCGATGGCGTCCTCGCTGACGCCGTGTTCGTCCGCCAGCGCGGCGAGCGAAATCGCGTCGGCCTCCGGGACGAGTTCGTCGGGGAGGTTCGCGGCGCTCTCGGCGACCAGTTGCTCCTCGTAGCGCCGGAGGACGTCGCGCACGTCCTTGAGTCGAATCGTCCCCGAGTAGGGAATCGCGCGGTGGTCGCGGGCCGCTATCTCCTCGCCGACGCCCAGACTCTCGTCCACCGCGACGACCAGTTCCACGTCCTCGACCGATTCGAGTTGGCCCAGTTTCTTCTCGACGTACTCGGGCGTCCAGAAGCCCATGATCTCGAAGAAAACCCGGAAGTCGGCGTGCTCGCCGTCGGACTCGTCCGACGAGGTCCCCCTCGCTACGCTCGCGGGACTGTAGTCGAACGCGAAGTCCGGAATCATCACCCGTGCGCCGGTTTCGAGCGGTTCGGGTTCGCGCGTCAACTCCCAGTCGAAGTCCAGCGACTCGAACCGGGCGGCGAAGTCGGCCTCGACGCCGCTGTCGAAGGTCACGTCCCCGACCGGTTCGACGCCCGGCACGCGCACTGGGTCGGCGTCGGACAGCGAGAGCGTGCGGTCGGTGCCGTAGTCGTCGATGGTCGCCGCGAGCGTCCACGAGTCGGCCTTGGCGACGGTCCGGAGCAGGCGCGCGAACCGGGTGCCGTACCGCCGGGTCGACCGGAAGAGGGCGTCGGGGCCGGTGACGACGACTTCGCGGTCCGAGAGCGCCCTCTCGTCGCCGTCGGTCTTGCGAATCTCGTACATCAGGCGGAGGCGCTTGACCGCCGAGACCAGCGCCTTCGGGTCGGAGGTGCGGACCCGGAGTTCGGTCGCGTCGAACAACGCCGTCTGGGCCAGCGAGAGGTTGTACTGCGCGAGCAGTTGGTCGGGGTCCCACCGCGCCTCGAACTCGGCGAGGACCTGTCGTTCGTCCAAGTCGGCGTACAGCGAGTCGGCGACTTCCCCGGGGTCGGCCGCGAGGCGGTCGCCCGCCCGTTCGAGCGCTCGCTCGCGTTCGCTCTCGGAGACTACGCCGACCCGTTCGGCGGACTCGAAGGCGACCCGGCGGGCCCGCTCCGGGGGGACCGCGGCGCGGGTCTCGAAGACGGCCTCGCGGTCGAGGAGTTTGGCGAACCCCCGGACGAGTTTGAAGTGGTCAGCCTCGCCTTCGAGGTCGGCGAGCGCCGCGTCGAGTTCGCTCCGGGGTTCGCCGACGTGACCCTGAAACGTGCCGAGGACCCGCGCGGCCAGCGGCCGGTGTTCCCGGCCCGCGAACTGGGGCGCGTATCCCCCGCCCGCTCTGGAGACGCGCAGCAGGTCCTTGGTCAGCATACCCGGAGAGAGGAGCGGCGCGTACAAAAACCGTCGGAAGACAGAAGACTCATTCCGCTGGACTGGGACTCCCGGCTATGCGAAGGCGCGACACCCTACGGAACTGTGCGCTCCTCGGCGCGACGGGCGGCCTCGGTCTCCTCGCGGGATGCGCGGGCAGCGACGGCCCGAGGGCCTCGCTGGAGGTGACGGAGACCAACTTCCGGGAGGGCGACTCCGGCGCGCTGGTCATCGACGTTACGGTCGAGAACACGGGCGACGCGAAGGGGTCGGGCACCCTCTACGTGACCGTGACCGCCGCCGAGTCGGCGACCGGGGACGAACTCGCGGACGACGGGACCGTCGCCACCGACGCGAGCCGCGAGAAGGTGGACGTGACGCTCCCGGCGGGCGAACGCGAGACCGTGACGGTCGAGTTCGAGTTCACTTACGCCCAGTTCGAGCGCAAGGGGTCCATCAACGCCGACGTCCGGCAGTTCGACGGGTAGCCTACCGACGCCGCTCGGCCACGCGCTCCTCCGCTGTCTCGGCGCTGACGACCTCGTAGAGCAGCGCGGCCCGGCCGTCCTCGTTCGGGCGGAGGACGCGACCGAGTCGCTGGGTGAACTCGCGTTCGCTCCCGCTCCCCGAGAGCAGGACCGCGACGTTGGCGTCGGGCACGTCCACGCCCTCGTCCAACACGTTCGAGGTCACGATGCGCGAGTAGTCGCCTTCCCGAAACCGACCCAAGATTTCCCGGCGCTCGGCCGCGCCGGTCTGGTGCGTGACGGCGGGGAGAAGGAATCGCTCGGAGAGGCGATAGACGAGGTCGTTGTGCGCCGTGAAGACGATGACCCGGTCGTCGCGGTGGTCGGCGAGGACTCCTTCGAGGGCCTCGACCTTCGCGTCGCTGTTCATCATGATTTCGCGGGCGCGCTGTTTGGCGAGCAGGGCCTCGCGGGCCTCGGGGTCGGACCCCGACCGCTTGACCAGTTCCTGATAGTCGCTCCCGCTCTGCATGCGGATGTTCGACCGGGCGAGGTAGTTCGTGAACACCTCGTTGGCCGCCTCGTAGCGCTCGCGCTCCGCCGGGGTCAGTTCGACTTCGAGGCGCTTGATGTCGTAGGGCGCGAGGTGGTCGCCCGCTAGTTCGTCGGGGTCGATGGCGTAGACTCGGTCGCCGACGAGGTCCGCGACCACCTCGTGTGCGCCGTCCGGGCGCTCGAACGTCGCGGTCAGGCCCATCCGGGCGGGCGCGGCCAGCAGGCGAGCGATGTCGCGGTAGCCCTCGCCGCCGAGGTGGTGGACCTCGTCGAAGACGGCGAGTCCGAACCGGTCGCCCAGTTCGTCGGCCCGGAGGTACGCCGAGTCGTAGGTCGAGACGGTCAGGGCTTCGACGTTCTGCTCGCCGCCGCCCAATTGACCGACCGGGACGCCGAACGCCGACTCCAACTCGCGTCGCCACTGCTCTAACAGGTCGATGGTCGGGACCACGACGATAGTCGCGGTCTGCAACCGCTCGATGGCTTTCAGGCCGATGACGGTCTTGCCGCTCCCGGTCGGGAGTTCGAGCACGCCCCGCCGCCCCGCCGCCTCCCACGCCGAGAGGGCGTCGCGCTGGTACTCCCGGAGTTCGTAGGCCGAGGCCACGTCGGGGAGGTCGGGCGCGTCGAGGACCGAGTCCTCGTAGGTCGCCCCCTGCCGGTCCAGCGCCTCCCGGAGCGCGGCGTACCGGAACCCGGGCGCTCGCCGGGTCTTCGACCGCGCGTCGGTCTCGGTGTGGGGCAGGTCGAGGTCGGCGTCGCTCTCGACTCGGACGGTCCCGTCCTCGAAGGTCAGCGTCGCGTCGGCCACGTTGGTGGTCTCTCGGTGCCCGCGGGACATAAACGGCTTGCCGTGATTCGGCGCGTTCCGTGGTCTCGCGGTCTCCCGGTCTCGCGGTCTCAGAGCCCTCAGTTCAGCGGTCTCGCGCTCACCCCGGCGTGCGTTCGTCCGCGGCAGACGCTCGCGAGCGACACATCGAGTCACCCGTTTCTGAGCGACGGGCAGACAGGTTAAGTTCCCAGACGGCGTTATTTCGATAGAGACTCATGGGGGACCAAGACAAGCGTCAGGCGGTGCGACTCGTGGACCGAATCATCGAGGAAGTCGCCGCGTGGCCCCACGTCGAGACCAACGAACACCGGTTCGAGGGCCGGGAGTTCACGCTCGGCCCGCGGGAGGTCGGCCACGTCCACCGGTGGGGTATCGTGGACGTGCCGTTCACCGAGCGCCTGCGCGACACTCTCGTCGAGGAGGGGAAGACCGAGGAGCACCACGTCGTCCCGGAGTCGGGGTGGACGACCCGCTACGTCGAGGACGACGAGGACGTAGAGCAGGCAATCTGGCTGTTGCGCCTGTCGTATCTCTACCACGTCAACAACCTGAAGAAGACGCCCGCCGGCGCGGAGAAGTTCGAGGAAATCGACGTGGCGGAGGAACTGGCCGAACTGGACGTGAGCGACCAGATTCGGGCGGCGTTCGAGCGCCGCGGCGTGATGGGGTCGTGAGTGTTCGGGGTCACGTCCCGCGGAGTCGCCACCCGGTCCGCTTTCTGAATCCTTAAACGCGCCCAACCGTTTGTATCGCATATGACCGACGAGGAAGCCACCGAGCAGGTGCGGGAGGACGCCGAGGAGACCGGAGACGCCCGAACCGACGCCGGCGAGGACGCCGACGCGGCCGCCGAGGAATCGGAGACCGAGGCCGAGACCGACCACCTCGGCACGGAGAGCACCAGACTCGTCGCGGAAGTCGCCACGCAGGACGCGAAACTCGCCGCCGACCTCGAAGGCCATCTCGCGGGTCTCGAAGCGGACAGGGAGGAGGCCGAGGAGCGGGTCGACGACCTCGAATCCAAACTCAAGCGCAACCGCGCGGACTTCAAGAACTACAAGAAGCGCGCGAAGAAGCGCCAGGAGCAGATGAAAGACCGCGCCACCGAGGACCTCGTGGAGAACCTGCTGGACGTGCGCGACAACCTCAAGCGCGCCGTCGAGGACGACCACGAGAACGTCGAGAGCCTCAAGGAGGGCGTCGAGATGACGCTCAAGGAACTCGACCGCGTGTTCGAAGACGAGGACGTCGAGGAGATAGCGCCCGAACCCGGCGCCGAGACCGACCCCCAGCGCCACGAGGTGATGATGCAGGTCGAGAGCGACCAACCCGAGGGCACCGTCGCGGACGTGTACCAACCCGGCTACGAGATGGGCGAGAAGGTCCTCCGCGCCGCGCAGGTGACGGTCAGCGAGGGCGGCGACGAGCAGTAACGCCCACCGCAGGGCGAACGCGACGACGTTCGAATCGGGATTCCGACCGACGAGTAGAATTGCGGTCGGATATATAAGTATGTCATTCTCGGACACAGGGAAATTCCAAAACCGCAAGACGGCGGTAGAATCGCTGCTCGAGGCCTCACGTCGAGACTAGCAAGGCTTAAACGGAAGAACCCGCAACGTATCGAACAAGATGGCGAGCAACAAGATTCTGGGCATCGACCTCGGCACCACGAACAGCGCGTTCGCGGTCATGGAGGGCGGCGACCCGGAGATCATCGTCAACAGCGAGGGCGAGCGAACCACGCCCTCGGTCGTCGCCTTCGACGACGGCGAGCGCCTCGTCGGGAAACCCGCCAAGAACCAGGCGGTTCAGAACCCCGAGCGCACGATTCAGTCCATCAAGCGCCACATGGGCGACGAGGACTACACCGTCGAAATCGACGGAGAGGAGTACACTCCCGAGCAGATTTCGGCGATGACCCTCCAGAAGATAAAGCGCGACGCCGAGGAGTACCTCGGCGACGACGTCGAGAAGGCGGTCATCACGGTCCCGGCATACTTCAACGACAAGCAGCGCCAAGCGACCAAGGACGCCGGCGAAATCGCCGGGTTCGAGGTCGAGCGCATCGTCAACGAACCGACCGCCGCGTCGATGGCGTACGGACTCGACGACGAGTCCGACCAGACGGTCCTCGTCTACGACCTCGGCGGGGGCACTTTCGACGTCTCCATCCTCGACCTCGGCGGCGGCGTCTACGAGGTCGTCGCCACCAACGGTGACAACGACCTCGGGGGCGACGACTGGGACGAGGCCATCATCGACTACCTCGCCGACGAGTTCGAGAACGAACACGGCATCGACCTCCGCGAGGACCGACAGGCCCTCCAGCGCCTGAAGGACGCCGCGGAGGAGGCTAAAATCGAACTCTCCTCTCGGAAGGAGACCGACATCAACCTCCCGTTCATCACGGCGACCGACGAGGGTCCGGTCCACCTCGAACAGAGCATCACCCGCGCGAAGTTCGAGAGTCTAACCTCGGACCTCATCGAGCGCACGGTCGGCCCGACCGAGCAAGCGCTCGAAGACGCCGATTACTCGAAGAGCGACATCGACGAAGTGATTCTGGTCGGCGGTTCGACCCGGATGCCCCAAGTGCAGGAGAAGGTCGAGGAGATGACCGGCCAAGAGCCGAAGAAGAACGTCAACCCCGACGAGGCCGTCGCGCTCGGCGCGGCGATTCAGGGCGGCGTCCTCAGCGGCGACGTGGACGACATCGTCCTGCTCGACGTGACGCCTCTCTCGCTCGGTATCGAGGTCAAGGGCGGCCTCTTCGAGCGTCTCATCGACAAGAACACCACCATCCCGACCGAGGAGTCGAAGGTGTTCACCACGGCCGCGGACAACCAGACCTCCGTGCAGGTCCGAGTGTTCCAGGGCGAGCGCGAAATCGCCGAGGAGAACGAACTGCTCGGCGAGTTCCAGTTGACGGGCATCCCGCCCGCGCCGGCCGGAACCCCCCAAATCGAGGTCGGGTTCAACATCGACGAGAACGGCATCGTCAACGTCACGGCCGAGGACCAAGGGTCGGGTAACTCCGAGGAGATTACCATCGAGGGCGGCGCCGGTCTCTCCGACGAGCAGATCGAGCAGATGCAGGAGGAAGCCGAGAAACACGAGGAGGAAGACCAGCAGCGCCGCGAGCGCATCGAGGCCCGAAACGAGGCCGAGAGCGCGGTCCAGCGCGCCGAGACCCTGCTCGACGAGAACGAGGAGGAAATCGACGACGACCTGAAGGCCGACATCGAGGCCGAAATCGAGAGCGTACAGGAGGTTCTGGGCGACGAGGACGCCACGAAGGAGGACCTCGAAGACGCGACCGAGAGCCTCAGCGAGCAACTGCAGGAGATCGGCAAGCAGATGTACCAGCAGCAGGCCCAGGCCGGTGCCGGCGGTGCGGGCGCTGGCGCGGGCCCCGGCGGCGCTGGTCCCGGCGGTGCGGCGGGTGCCGGACCCGGCGGGATGGGCGGTCAGGCCGGACCCGGCGGTGCCGGTGGCGGCGACGGCGAGGAGTACGTGGACGCCGACTTCGAGGACGTCGACGAGGACGACGACGAGTAACGTCGCTCGCGCGTTCGACCCGCGATACGGCAACGGACCCTTGAAGTAACTCCATCTTTTATCGACTCACAACGAATGAGCGAGGACTTCTACGACATACTCGGCGTGAGCAGGGACGCCGACGAGGACGAGATAAAATCGGCCTACCGCGACAAGGCGACCGACTACCACCCCGACGTGAGCGACGACCCGAACGCCGAGGAGAAGTTCAAAAAGCTCCAGAAGGCCAAGGAAGTGCTGACCGACGAGGAGAAGCGACAGGCCTACGACCAGATGGGTCACGAGCGGTTCGAGCAGGCCGAGAAGCGCGGCGGCTTCGACGGCGGCGCCGGCGGTGCCGGTCGGGGCGGCATGGGCGGCCAAGGCGGCATGGGCGGCCAAGGCGGCATGGGCGGCCAAGGCGGCATGGGCGACATCTTCGAGCAGTTCTTCGGCGGCGGCAGTGGCCGCCAGTCTAACCGGCCCCAGAAGGGCCAAGACCTCCGGACGCGCCTGACCATCGACCTCGAAGACGCCTACGAGGGCGTCCAGAAGCAGGTCAGCGTCCGCCGTCCCGAGCGCTGTGACGACTGCGACGGCGAGGGCCACCCGCCGGGCACAGACTCGCACACCTGTCAGGAGTGCAACGGCCGCGGACAGGTCACGCAGGTCCAGCAGACGCCGCTCGGCCGAGTCCAGCAGACCCAGACCTGTCGCCACTGCGGCGGCGAGGGCGAAATCTACGCCGAGACATGCTCGACCTGCGGCGGCGACGGCACGGTCCGCAAGGAGGCCACGCTGTCGGTCGAAGTCCCGGCGGGCATCCAGTCGGGCCAGAGCCTCCAGATGGAGGGCGAGGGCGCGCCCGGCCCGAACGGCGGCCCGAACGGCGACCTGCTCATCGAGGTCGAAATCGAGGACCACCCCGACTTCGAGCGCGACGGCGACGACCTCCGACGACAGGAACCCATCTCGTTCCCGCAGGCGACGTTCGGCGACACCGTCGAGATTCCGACTCTCGACGGCACCGTCGAGATGGACGTGCCCGCGGGCACCCAGAGCGGCGAGACGTTCCGTCTCAAGGGCAAGGGGATGCCCCGACTCCGGCGGCGCGGGCAGGGGGACCTCTACGTGCAGGTGCAGGTCGTGACGCCCGAGAGCCTGAACGACGAGCAGAGGGAGGCGCTCGAACAGTTCGCCGAGGCCGGCGGCGAGGAGGTCAGCGTCGAGGAAGGCTTCTTCGAGAAGATAAAGAACTCGTTCTAAACGACCGTTTACTGCGGGCGGCGCGTTCAGGGTCGCCCTCGCAAACGCTCGACCAAAACCGCTGCACTCCTCCCGCCACTCGCTTCGTCTTCGGCTTTTCGCGCCGAAGGCTCGGAGGACCGAAGGTACTCCGGCGCTCGGTATGGTCGTCGCTCGGGCCGCTCGCTCGGGCTCTGCCCTCGCTCGCGGTCCAGCAGCGCACCCGATTGGGGGACCGTCACGCGACCCGGCCCGTCGGCTTATGCGCGTTCGTCCCCCAGTTCGACTCGAATGAGCGAGACCGACCAGGAGACGCTAAACGGCGTAACCGTCGGCGTCTTCGTCGCTCCAGAAGGCACAGAGGACGTCGAGTTCACCGAGTCGAAGGCCGCCGTCGCCGACGCGGGGGCCAGCGTCGAGATCCTGAGTAGCGAAACCGGAGAGGCCCGGACCGTCGACAACGACCTCGAGTGGGCCGAGTCGTACGAAATCGACGCGACGTTCTCGGACGTCTCGGCCGACGACTACGACGCGCTGGTTATCCCCGGCGGCACCGTAGGCGCGGACAAACTCCGCGCGAACGAGGACGCCGTGACCCTCGTCCGGGAACACGTCGCGGACGACAAGCCCGTCGGCGTCATCTGTCACGGGCCGTGGGTGCTGGTCGAGGCCGACGCCGTCGAGGGAAGGACGCTGACCTCGTATCCGAGTCTCCAGACCGACGTGCGCAACGCGGGCGGCGAGTGGGTCGACGAGGAAGTCGTCACCGACGAGGGGTTCGTGACGAGTCGCAAGCCCGACGACCTCCCGGCGTTCCGCGAGGAGATAGTCGAGACGTTCGCGGCGGAATCCCGGTAGGCCCCGCCGACGGGGCCGAGGTTTTTGACGGCGGCCTTCCTACTCGATAGCGATGCCGCCAGCGCCGAAGTACCCGTCGTTCGCCGCCGTCACGATGCTCGTTCTCGGCCTGCTCGTCATGCTCGCGCGGGCCTCGCAGGCCATGTTCGAGGGCGGCCCCGACGGCGACGCGGCGTCGGGGACCGACGACACCGACGCCGATTCTGACTCCCGCGCCGGGGTTCCCGCGACCGGTGCGGCCCGCATCGAGCGCCACCGCGACACCGGCCGGTCGCGGGCCGAGCGCCGCGCTCGCGACGTTCTCGACGAGGACGACGGCGACCCGTGGAACGGCGAGCGGACCGACGAATCGCCGTGGGACGAGCGCGGGTCGGAGACCGACGCCCGGCGAGCGAGCGAGCGAGAGGCGTCCGAACGCTACGAGCAGAACGTCCTCGAGTTCTCGACCGGCACCCTGCTGGCGAACGTCGCGCTGAGTCAGGGCCTGTTCGGCGTGGCCATCGTCGGCGCGGCGTGGTTGGCCGACGTGCCGCCGGTCGCGCTCGGCGTCGAGACGGGCAATCCGTGGAGCGTCGGCCTGCCCGCGGTCGGAGTCGGCGTGGCCGTCGGCGTCGCGCTCTACGCCGCCAACGAACTCGCCGCGAAGGTCGTGGACGCCGCGGGAATCGACTACTCCGAGGGCCTGCGCGAGTCGCTCGCGCCCGACACGCTCGGCGGGTGGGCCGTCCTGCTCGGGGTCGTCCTGCCCGTCATCGCGGGGTTCGAGGAACTGCTCTTCCGGGCGGCGCTGGTCGGCGCGTTCGCCGCCGGATTCGGCGTCTCGCCGTGGCTCTTGGCGGCGTTCTCGACCGTCGCGTTCGCCATCGGTCACGGCGCGCAGGGACCCGGCGGCGTCGCGGTGACGGGTCTGCTCGGGTTCGCGCTGGCGGCCGCGTTCGTCCTCACCGAGAGCCTGCTGGTCGTGGTGGTCGCCCACTACCTCGTCAACGCGCTGGAGTTCGGCGTCCACGAGGGACTGGGCATCGAGTGGGTCTGAGCAGAACGCTTTTGGTTCGACGCCGGGAACACGTCAACAGTTCAAACTATGGCGGGCGTTTCTGTCGCCGCGCCCGCCGACGGGGCGGACGCCACGGACGGGTTCTTCGGCCTCGTCGTCGGTCTCTACGCGGCCGCAGTCGCGGCCCCGGCGGTCGCAATCGGCGTCGCGCTGGCGTGGACGACCGACCCCGGCGCGCTGTTCGCCGTCCTGCTCGGACCCGGCACGCTCGTCGCGGCCGTCGTCGGGTGGGTCGGTCGCCGTGAGACCGTGGCCGTCCGACTCGGCGCGACCCGGTGGGTCTGGGCCGCGGTAGCGCTCCCGTTCGCCAACCTCGCCGCCCTGTTCGGCGCTGACCTCGCGGGCGCCGAGGCCCCGCTCGGACCGGTCGTGGGTCTCGCGCTCGTCGGTGCGCTGGCGGGGTTGATTACGTCCATTGGTCTCGTCACGGCGTCGCACAACCGCCACGCGAAGGCGCTGCTGGCCGACGCCCCGCCGGTCGTCGAGTTCAGCGCCCGCGGCCCGGCACGTGACCGGCGACGCGCGAAGTGGGCCGCCGGCAGCCTGCTCGTCGTGAGCAGTGCAGGCTTCGTCGCGGGGATACTGCTGGAGTTCGACCTGCTCCAGTCGCTGTTCCAGATACTCTTCCCGATAGCGGCGGGGTTCTACGGGAGTTTGAACGAGCGCGAACTCCGGATTTCCCCGGCGGGACTCGTCACCGGGAGTCCGGTCCACAAGCGACTCCTCTCGTGGTCTACCTTCGAGAGCTACGACGTGACCGACGAGGTACTCGTGGTCCGGCGGGCGGGGTGGTCGTTGTGGGGCCTTCGGGACGTTCGCCGGGACGCCACCGAGATAGAGGACCCCGAGGCGGTGGCGGCGGCGCTCGGGGAGTTTCTCCCCCGGCGTGAGGAGCGATAACTCGACAGCGGTGCAGTCGCGGTGCAATACACCAGCGGTCGCGCTACGAAGCCGTTACTGTATTCCACCGGTTGTGCCACCGCTTGGGAACGGAGTGACCGAGCGGACCGAGGAACCCCTCGAAGGAGCGCCGACGGCGCTCGGTCGGTGCGAGCGCCGTAAAAGGTTGAGTAAGGTACTTGGCACGCCCCCGCAACATTTGCCACACGGAGGATACTATGGATACGCTCGAAGACGTAGACGAGGTCCGCCACGAACCCAGCGACGAGTTCGTGGCATCGACCAACGTCTACCAGTTCATGCAGGAGTACGGCATCGAGGGCTACGAGGAGTTGATAGAGCGGACGACCTCGGAGGTGCCGGGGGTCGAGGAGTCGGGCGTCGAGTGGTTCTGGGACGAGATGGTCGAGTACCTCGGCATCGACTTCTACGAGGACTACGATACGATTCGGGACGACAGCGATGGCCCGCAGTTCTCGGAGTGGTACGAGGGCGGCGAGATAAACGTCGCTCACAACGTTGTCGACCGCCACGCGGCCCCCGACAGCGAGACCCGCAACAAGGTCGCCTGCATCTGGGAGGGCGAGGACGGCGAGGTCCGCGAGGTAACGTTCCACGAACTCGCCCGCCAGTCGAACAAGGTCGCCAACGCGCTCGAAGCGCGCGGCGTCGGGGCGGGCGACGCGGTGGGTCTCTACATGCCGATGGTGCCGGAGGTCATCTCCATCCTCTACGGCGCGTTCAAGGTCGGGGCCATCGCCGTCCCCATCTTCTCCGGATTCGGCGTGGACGCGACCGCGACCCGCATCGAGGACCCCGAGTGTTCGGTGCTGTTCACCGCCGACGGCTTCTACCGCCGGGGGAGCGAGGTGTTCCTGAAGGGCACCGCCGACGAGGCCATCGAGCAGGCGGGCCACGTCGAGCACACCATCGTCTACGACCGGTTCGGCAGTAGCGAGGCGCAACGCGCCTCGGGCGGCGAGGGCGACGGCGGGACGGAGATTCCGTGGCACGACGACCGCGACGAGTGGTGGGACGAGGCGGTCGAGACCCAGAGCGACGAGTACGACACGCGGTCGATGGACTCGAACGACGAGTCGATGCTCCTCTACTCGTCGGGCACCACCGGCAAGCCGAAGGGCATCGTCCACACCCACGCCGGCGCGCTGATGCAGGCCGCCAAGGAGATTTACTTCGGCTTCGACCACAAACCGGAGGACCGGTTCTTCTGGGTCAGCGACATCGGGTGGATGATGGGTCCGTGGACGCTCATCGGCAACCACGCGTTCGGCGGCACGGTCTTCATGTACGAGGGCGCGCCCGACCACCCCGAACCCGACCGGTTCTGGGAGATGATAGACCGGCACGCCATCTCGACGTTCGGCATCTCGCCGACGGCGATTCGCGCCCTGCGGAAGTACGGCGACGAACACGTCGAGCGCCACGACCTCTCGACGCTCCGTCTTCTGGGTTCGACCGGCGAACCGTGGGACCCCGAGAGTTGGCAGTGGTTCTACGAGAAGGTCGGCGGCGGCGAGGCGCCCATCATCAATATCTCGGGCGGCACCGAAATCATGGGCTGTTTCCTCATGCCGATGCCCATCCAGTCGCTCAAGCCCTGCACGCTCGGCGGGCCGGGCCTCGGGATGGACATCGACATCGTGAACTCGCAGGGCGAGTCCATCGCCGACACCCACGAGCGGGGCTTCCTCGTCGCTCGCGACTCCTGTCCCTCGATGACCAAGAGCCTCTGGGAGGGCGACGAGCGTTACTTGGAGGAGTACTGGTCCACCTTCGAGGACCCGCCGCTGTGGGACCACGGCGACTGGGCCCAGAAGGACGAGGACGGTTTCTGGTTCCTCCACGGCCGCGCCGACGACGCCATCAACGTGGCGGGCCGGAAGGTCGGCCCCGCGGAAGTCGAGGGCGCGCTCATCGACCACGAGGCCGTCAATCAGGCCGCCGCGGTCGGGGTCCCGGACGAGACGACCGGACAGGCCGTGGTCGCCTACGTCATCCTCGAAGACGGCTTCGAGGTCGGCGACGCGCTCCGCGAGGAGTTGCGCGAGCAGGTCGGCCAAGAACTGGGGAAACCGTTCAAGCCCCGCGAGGTGCTGTTCGTCTCCGAGTTCCCCAAGACCCAGAGCGGGAAAATCATCCGGCGGGCCATCGAGGCGACCTACACCGGCGAGGACCTCGGCGACATGTCCTCCATCGAGAACCCCGAGGCGCTGGACGAACTGGAAGCGGCGGAGTAGCGGCCTACTCCTCGACCCACTCGTCGCGGAGCAGGCCGTAGACGTACTCGTCGCGGTACGCGCCTTCGACGAAGTTGTTCTCCCGAAGTTTCCCTTCGAGCGTGAATCCGAGACGGTCCAGCAAGGCCTGAGAGGGGTTATTGTGAGAGTACACGTGCGCCTCGACGCCCCGGACCGCCCGCGATTCGAAGAGGTGGTCGAGGAAGAGCGCCATCGCCTCGGTCGCGTACCCCTCGCCGTGGTACGCCGGCAGGAGCCAGTAGGAGACCTTACCGCGGGGCTGGTCGAGTTCCCACGCGTTCACGGTTCCGATGGGAGTCGGTTCGGCGTCGCTCGCCGAGGACGCGTCCCCGTCGCTCGTCGGAGTCGGCTCCGCCTCGGCTCCGGCGGTCTGCTCCCCGCCGTCCGACTCCTCCGTAGACAGGCAGACGAGCAGGTTGGCGCTGTCGTCTCGCTCGACCCAGTCCTCGACGGTCTCCTCGGCCTGCGCGAGGTTCGTCGGGTCGGCCAACCCGAGCGGACCGCGGACCGCGGGATGGTTGCGGCCGCGCTGGTAGAACGCCGCGTCGTCGCGTTCGACGGTGTAGAGGGCGGTGCGCTCGCCGTGCGCGAAAGCTACGCCGGGCATAGGATTTCTGTCGGACGGGCGAGGGAAACCAGTTTCGTTCGGTCGCTTAGGCACATGACGCGACGACTTCGACCGTGGCGTTCGCTCCGACCCACACCTCGGTCGTACAGTGGTCGTACGGTCCCGTGACCGCGAACGATTTCGGTTCGCGGCCGTCCACGGAGACGACGAGTCGGTACTCCTCGCCCGCCTGAGTCGCGTTCGACCACGAGACAGACTCGTTCGGTCTGAGCGACGCTACCTCCTCGGCGAACACGTCTTGCGACTCGCCGGACGCGTTCGCGGGAATCACCTCGATTCGGACGGTGTGGTTCGCGTCGTCGTCGTTCGAGACGTGGAGGTCGTCCATCGCCGACGGGGCCTGTCCGATGCCGAGGAACGCGACGGCGAAGACGCCGCCGACGAGCAGTGCGAAGGCCGCGAAGCCACCGAGCCAGAGTGTGAGTCCCTTCCAGAAGACGGAGTCGGTCATTCGATTGCGGTCGCGGGGGGCAGAGTGGTAAGTTTTCTGTTATCTCACTCGAACAGCTTCTGCTCGCGGTCTATCGACTCGATTTTCGCCACGTCGGCGGCGTCGAGTTCGAGGTCGAGCGCGGCGAGGTTCTCCCGGAGGTGGTCGTCGCTCGCCGACCGCGGAATCGGGACGACGTTGTCCTTCCCCGCGAGCCACGCCAGACTCACCTGCGCGGGCGTCGCGCCGTGCTTCTCGGCGATTTCCCGAACCTCGGGCACGTCGAACACCTCGCCCTGCGCGAGCGGCGAGTACGCCACCAGCGCGTAGCCGTGGCGCTGCGCGTCGGCGAGCAGGGCGTCCTGCTGGTAGAGCGGGTGCATCTCGACCTGATTCGCCGCGAGCGGCGCGTCCAGAATCTCGCGGGCCGCGGCCACCTGCTCGGCGTCGAAGTTGCTGACGCCCACCGCGCGGACCCGGCCCTCCTCGCGGAGGCGGTCGAACGCGGGCAGGGTCGCCTCGGGGTCGTAGGTGTCGATGGGTCGGTGGACGTAGAGTAGGTCGACGTAGCCGACGCCGAGTTCGGAGAGGCTCTCGCGCGTGCTGGCCAACACGTCGTCGGGCGCGAGGCTGTCGGCCCACACCTTCGTCGCCAGCGAGAGGTCCGCCCGCTCGACAGACGCGCGCTCGACGCCCCGGCCCACGACGGCCTCGTTCTCGTATATCTGTGCGGTGTCGAGGTGGCGATACCCCGTCTCTATCGCCGCCGCGATGCGGTCGGCGTCGTCGATGCCCATCGTCCCGAGTCCGAGCCTCGGCGTCACTGCCAGCGGGTCGTCGCTCATACCGTCCCGTTTGCGTCGGGACAGTTAGTCTATCCGAACGTCGGCCGGTCGGACGACCGCCTCCTCGGGGGCGTCGTTCGACCCGACTGCGAAGTCGCCCGTCGCGTCGTCGTCGGGGAACAGCACCGCCGCGCCCGCGAACAGGGGCGCGACCACGCCCGCGACGACCGTGCCGGGGTTCGAGAGCGGCGCCCGGACCGCCACCTCGTCGCCGGGTTCGAGACCCCACTCGTCGGCCACCTCGCGCGCGGCGGCCAGCAGGTCGGCGTGCGAGAACTCGCGGACGGGGCGGTCGTCCGCCCCGTCACGCCCCTCGTCCGCGACGAGCGCGACCGACTCGGGGTCGACCGGCGTCTCGGGGAACGCGGGGTTCTCGCTCCACACGTCGCGCTCGAAGTGGGCGATAGCCGGGTCGTCGGGCGGGCCGCCGTAGCCCACGCGCTGGCATCCCGGCGGGACCTCGTAGCCGGCGATTTCGTCGCGGGGCGCGACGACGACGCGAGCGTCGAAGTCGGCGGCTTCTCCGCCGCGAGCGTCGGGCGGGCCGAACCGCGTCCTCGCGCCCAACAGGGCCGCGCCGAGGAACGAGAAGACGGCCTCCGGTTCGGGGTCGTCGGCGACCGCGACGCCGGCCTCGGCGTGAACTCCCCGCCGCCGCCAGAAGTTGCCGGTCTTCCACGCGGTGGTGCAGAACCGGTGGTAGTCGTAGGTCCGGTTCTCGCGCGGCGCGACGAGGGCCGCGTCGCCGCTTCGGCGTTCGCGAGCCACGAGGTCGCCCAGTCGGTCCATGGGCGACGGTTCGGCGAGCGACGGAAAAGTTGCGTCGGTTCGGTGGCCCGAAGATGGTATGGCCACTTCTGAAGTGTGTATTTCTGTCCGAGAGACAGATTTTTATTTCTCCAACGATTCGGAGGTCGATTTCGGCGCACGGTCGAACGGCGTAGTTCGTCCGCGGTGGTCGGTGGGCCGGGCAGTTCACGGGGCGTCCTCACCCGAACTATTATGTCAATTGTGCCAGAAATACGGTTTAGATGTCAGATACGGAGAAACCCGCGGCGGTCGCGCGTCACGCGCTCGGCCGCCTCGTGGCGTACGCTCGGGAGTTCGGCCTGATAGCCGCCTACGCAGTCGTCACCGTCGCCATCTGTGCGCCGACCGTCATCGGGACCGGAGCGGCGATTTACTGGCTGAGCGTCGAACTCGGATTGGAAGGTACCGTGAGGACGGTCTACTTCGGCGTCGGCGTGGTGGTCATCATGTTCGTGTTCGCCATGCTCCACCGGTTCGTCGAGCGACTCGGCCGCGAACTGCTCGGTCCCACCCGGGAACCGTGGTATCAGGTCTGAGGAGTCTCGAAAACGACGACCGAGGGGAGGCGGCCGGGCGTCTACTCCGCCGGGACTTCCTCGAACTCGATTTCGGTGTCGTCGGACCCGCCCGACAGTAGCGTGCCGAGGGCCACCGAACCGCCGGTCAGCAGGCCGACCTTCGTGCCGTCACCGCCGACCGCACGGACGGCGAGGGTTGCGACGACGAACGCGACGATACCGCTCAGGAGGCTCTTTTTGAGTCCCATGTTCCACGCTACGGTATGTCGGTTAAAATAGGCACCTATCGTTTCCGGTCGGCGGAAAGAACCTGTCGAAGCGCTCGAAATACGTCTAGAGAAAGGGTCCGCGTTACTGCGGACTCGGACTGCCGGTGCCCGAGCGGCCGACCTGCCGTTCGAGCGCCGACCCGGTGATGTTCTTCAGGCGGTCCACGAGGCTGTCCTTCTCGGCCTCGCCTTCGAGAGCGACCTCCAGCACTTCGCTGATGTGGGAGACGGGGATGATTTCGATCTGCTCCTCGTACTCCTCTTCGATCATCACGTCGTCCTCGTTGGCGGCCGGGATGATGACGCGGTCGAGACCCGCCTTCGCGGCGGCCTCGATTTTGTGCGTCACGCCGCCGACCGGCAGCACGTCGCCCCGGACCGACAGCGACCCGGTCATCGCGAGGTCCTGTGCGACCGGGATGTCTTCGAGCGCCGAGATGACGGCCGTGGCGACCGTGATGGACGCCGAGTCGCCGTCGACGCCCTGTTGGCCGGCCTGCACGAACTGGATGTGAACGTCGCGCTCGGTGATGTCCTCGTCGCTGAACTTCTTGATGATGGCCGAGACGTTCTGGACCGCTTCCATGGCCATCTCCTTGAGTTGACCGGTGGCGATGACTTCGCCCGGTCCCTGCGAGGGCGTCACTTCCGCCATCACGGGCAGGACGATACCGCTGTCCTCGCCCATGACCGCGAGACCGTTGACGCGGCCGACGACCTCGCCCTGGTTGACGGTGAGTTCGTAGTCCTTGCGGCGCTCGATGTAGTCGTCGGCGACCTGCTGCTCGATGGAGCGCGAGCGGCGCTTGGCCTGCAGCACGTCCTCGCGCTCGGTCTGGTCCTTGTTCGCGGCGCGAGCGATGTCGCCCGCGACCCGGACGAGACCGCCGAGGTCCCGAAGCTTGAGCGTGAGGTGGTCCTTACGGCCCGACCGGCGCTGGGCTTCGAGGATGACCTCCTCGACCGCATCCTCGTCGAAGTGAGGCAGGCGGCCGTCCTTCTCGACCTCTTGGGCGATGAACCGAGTGTACTTCCGGCGCATCTCGGGGGTGTCGTCGATGGTGTCGTCCATGTACACCTCGTACCCGTACCCCTTGATGCGCGACCGGAGCGCGGGGTGCATGTTCTCCATCGCGTCCATGTTCCCCGCGGCGATCATGATGAAGTCGCAGGGGACGGGTTCGGTCTGGACCATCGCGCCCGAGGAGCGCTCGGACTGGCCCGTGATGGAGAACTCGCCCTCCTGAATCGCGGTCATCAGCTTCTGCTGGGACCGGATGTCGAGGGTGTTTATCTCGTCGACGAACAGCACGCCCTTGCTGGCCTTGTGGATGGCCCCCGGTTCGACGCGGTCGTGGCTCGGGGTCTCCATGCCGCCGGACTGGAAGGGGTCGTGGCGCACGTCGCCCAGCAGCGCACCGGCGTGGGCGCCGGTCGCGTCCTCGAACGGCGCGGTGGTCTGGTCGGCGTGGTTGACCAGCAGGTTCGGAATCATCGCGTCGTTGCCGCGCGACCCGTAGCGGAACGCGAGGTAGATGACGCCGGCCGCGAGGATGCCCAGCAGCGGTCGGGTCGCGATGAGAAGCGCGTAGCCGACCACGATGGCGATGATGACCCACATCAGGAACGACCGCATCTGGTTTCGCTTGCGGGCCTCCTCCTTGTGGGCCTCGATTATCTGCTCGCCTTTGCCCGCCGGGACGGTCCGAACCTTGGGTTCGTTGCCGTCGTCGGGGTTGTGGTAGACGAGTACGTCCTGTAGGTCCTCCTTCGGCAGGAGTTCGCTCATCGCCTTCGCCAGCATCGACTTGCCCGTTCCGGGCGTGCCGATCATCATCACGTGACGGCGCTGCTTGGCCGCCTTTTGCACCACGTCGCGGGCGTGGTCCTGACCGATTACCTGATCCACCAGTCGGTCGGGAATGTCTATCTCTTCGGTGGTCTCGATGTCAAGTCCGCCCAGAAGGTCGGCCTCGACAGCCTCGTCGTCCGAGATGTCGGGTTCGACGTCGCTGCCGAGGTCTTCGAACGCCGAGCCCCCCTGCTCGGACGTTTGCTCCTCCGGCGGAGCCTCGTTATCGGTGTCCTTACTCATAGAACTGTCCTGTACGTGCTAAATGCAGGGCTGGAGAATTGATATACTTTCTCCCTCGATTCGCCCGAGGCGGTTACGTCCAACTCACCGCGATAGAGGCTGAAAACGGGCTTTCGTCCGAACGCGACGACTCGCCACGCTTATAAAACCTCCCCGTGGAACGCTACTGTATGACTCGCGGGTTCTACATCGGCCGGTTCCAACCCTATCACAACGGCCACCACAACGTGGTCCAGAGCATCGCCGAGGAGGTAGACGAGTTAGTCCTCGGCATCGGGAGCGCGGGCGACTCCCACAGCCAACACGACCCGTTCACGGCGGGCGAGCGCATCATGATGATAACCAAGTCGCTGGTCGACTCTGACCTCGTGACCTACGCGGTCCCCATCGAGGACTTGGACCGCAACTCGGTGTGGGTCAGCCACGTCCAGAGCATGAGTCCGGACTTCGACGTTGCCTACTCGAACAACCCGCTGGTCATCCAACTCTTCGAGGAGGCGGGCGTCGAGGTGCGCCAGTCGCCGATGTACAACCGCGACGTGCTGGAGGGCACGGAAGTCCGCGACCGAATGATAGAAGGCGACGACTGGGAGAAGTTGGTGCCGGACGCCGTGGTCGAGGTCGTAGAGGAAACCGGCGGTCTAGAGCGGATTCAGCGAGTGAGCGACTCGGACAGCAACGGGGAGTAAGCGAGCGATACGCGTTTCGACGGGCACGCCGATTATGCGTGTTCGTCCGATAGACGCTACATGGACTACGGCGACCTCCGCATCGATTACGAGTCGCACTCGAACGTCCGAGAACTGCTCGACTGTCTCGTCTTCGCGCTCGAAGGCATCAGCCTGGAGTTCGAGAAGTGGGACACGCGACACGTGAAAGGCCCCGGTCTCTACGTCGCCGTCGTGACCGGGCCGACGGTGGCCGAGTTCGCCGACCCGATGGGGAACAACCAGTGGCCGGTGGGCCGGTGTCGGACCGTCTGCGATGGACTGGACGACTTCTACGAAACCGCACGCGACGTCGCCCGAACCCGGGACGGAGCCGTCGTCGTCAGCGTCGACGACGTGATTCAGCGCCAGATGGTTCGGTTCCGGGACCTGAAATCGGACCATTCCGGCCCGCGGAACGCGGAAATCGCTGACTACGAGGACTGGATGGGCGCTCGTCACATGAGCGCGCTCGACACGTCGGCGCGCCCGAACGTCGTCTCGACGCTGACGCTGAGCGAGGAGACCGGGCGCGTGACGGTCTTCCAGCGGGGGACGTTCGAGACGTACACCCGGGCGGAACTCGGCGGCGACTGGAACGCCAGGACCGGTCAGTGAGCCTCTTCTACTTGCGCTTCTCGACAACCGGTGTTCCAATCGCTTTTACTGAACCGGCACTGAACTGCCAGACATGATAACGCTCGCATCGGACTTCGGGACGCCCTACCCGGCGGCGATGAAGGGCGTGATGTTACAGCGAACCGACGCGCGACTGGTAGACGTCGCCCACGACTTCCCCCGGCAAGACGTGCGGACAGCGGCGTTCTGGCTTCGGGAGGTTCTACCCTACTTCCCGCCCGCGGTCCACCTCGTCGTCGTGGACCCCGGCGTCGGCACCGATAGGGCGGCGCTCGCGGTACGGGCGGGCGACCACGCGCTCGTCGGTCCGGACAACGGCGTCCTGCTCCCGGCGGCCCGCGAGTTGACCGCGCGTGAGGGCGACGAAATCGAGGTCTTCGAGGTCGAGTACGCGGACAGCGAGGCGCATCCCGCCTCGGAAACGCGAGCGGTGGAACCGCGAGCGATAAGTTCCACGTTCCACGGCCGCGACGTGTTCGCGCCCGCCGCCGCCGAGATTCACGAGGCGGGCGTCGAGGACTTCCACGAGCGCGACGACGTAGTGGCCGTCGGCGAGTACGAGGACCTCCGCTTCCCGGACCCGACGCTCGACGGCGACGTGGCGGTCGGCGAAGTCCTCGTCGTGGACGGGTTCGGCAACGCCGTCACCAACCTCCCCGGCGAACTGCTCGACGGTCGGGAGTCGGTCGCGGTGAACGGCGAGTCGGTACCCGTCGTGCGGGCCTACGCGGAACTGCCCGCGGGCGACCGCCTCGTCACGGTCGGAAGCCACGGCAACGTCGAGTTGGCGGTCAACCGCGGCCGCGGCGACGACGCGTTCGGGGTCACGGTCGGCGACGAAATCAGAGTCGAGTGAGTCGTCAGCCGCCGGGCCTCCGCCGAGCTACACCCACCGCTCCACGCTCTCGATGCCGTCTTCGATCTTCTCGCGCTCGAAGTAGAGCAGTTCGACCCCGACCACCGCGACTGCGATGGCGACGACCGAGAAGAAGACGCTGCGCTGGTCGGCGTAGAGGTGCCAGAGCATCAGCGGCAGAAACAGCGCCGTCCCGACGACGCCGACCGCCGGGACCGCCGCCCGGACCTCCTCGCGGTCGCGCTGAGCGAACGCGAGGTAGCTCATCGCGCCGAAGACGACGATGAACGACAGCGACGCGAACGACGTGATTCCCCGGAGACTCCCGTAGGTCGTGAACGCCGCGGTCAGCGCGCCGAGAACCAGCAGCGTCCGCGCGGGCGCACCGTCGGCGTCCGCGCGCCCGACTTCGCTCGGCAGGAGGTCGTCCTGAAGCATGCCCTTGGCGAACCGGGCGCTGCTGAACAGGGTCGCGTTGATGGCGCTCCCGGTCGAGAACAGCGCCGCGACCGCGATGAGGGTGAACCCGACCGACCCCATGAACGGCCGCGCCGCGACGGCGAGAGCGGTCTCGGGGTGGTTCTGCACCACCGACGACTTCGCGAGGCTCGTCGTCACGACCGCCACCACGACGTAGACGAACGTCGCTATCGGAATCGAGACGTATATTGCCTTCGGGAGAATGGTCTCGACGTCCTCGATGTCGTCCTGGTCGTAGGTCAGCAGTTGCCACCCCTGAAACGCCACGAACGAGACGGCCGCGGCCATGACGGGACCGACCGTCAGCCCGAGTTGCGAGCGACCGAACTCCAGTTTCCCGTGAGTGGAGCCGTAGTACAGCCCCCAGAGACCGAACAGCAGTAGGACTCCGACCTTCAGCCCGACCATGACGTTCTCCGACGTGCCGGTCGCCTGCGCACCGAGGAAGTTCAGGCCGACGAACCCCGCCACCGCGACCACCGAAACGACCGGCCGCAGGGGGAGTCCGGCGACGTGGTGGACGCCGACCAGTCTCTCGAAGAAGCTCCCGAACGCGAACGCGTACATCGCCATCGAGCCGACGTAGCCGACCAGAAGCGTCCAGCCGGCCATCCCCGCGAACGTCGGGTTCCCGAGGAACTCCTCGATGTACGTGACCGACCCGCCGCTCGAGTCGCTCAGGCGGTTGAGTTGCACGTAGGAGTAGCCCGCGCACGTCGCCACGACGCCCGCGACGACGAACGCCGCCCACGAGAGCGACCCCGACATCTTCGCAACGACGCCGAGAACCGCGAAGATACCGCCGCCGATCATGCCTCCGAGCGCGATCGACACGGCCTCCGTCAGACCGAGTTTCTCGGTCATGCGCTGCGAACGTTGGCGCCGGTCACGTATCAGCCTTCGACGACTACTTGTGCATTGTGGCCGAGTGCGATTCAGAGTTCGGTCTCCACGACGTGGCCCCACCGGTCCATCCCCTCGGACTCGTAGAAGGCGAGCGCGTCGTCGTTACCGTCTCGAACCGCCAGCGCGACGTACTCGCAGTCTCGGTCGTCGGCCCACGACTCGACGAACCCGAGAAGGTCCGCGCCGTAGCTCTCGCCGCGATGGGCCTCGTCCACCACGAAGTCGTGAATCCACGCGTGGCGGGCGTGATGGAGGACGCGCTGGACGGAGATTCCGGCGACGGCGACCAGCGACCCGTCGGCGACGAGACCGAAGAGTCGGTAGTCGTCCTCGTCGGCCCACGACCGGACGAACGCCTCGTCGGCGTCGGTCCACAGTTGTCGCAGAATCGGAAGCGCGGCGGTCCACTCCGCCTCGGTGGTCAGTTCCTCGACGCGCCGCTCGACCATGCGTGGAGCGTCACAGCGCAGTCGGAAGGGGCTTTCGCCGGGGTCGGCGCGTTCGCCCGTCGCGTCTCAGGCGCGCTCGCCCGCCTCGTCGTCGTACCGGGACGCGACGCTGACCAGTCCGAACAGGAGCGCTAGCACGCTCGCGGTCACGACCACGCCGAACGCGGCCATCGAGACCGGCGTCATCTGGAACGAGACCACGCCGAGCAGGTCCATTGCCACGGCCCGCTCCTGTCCCGACGCGCCGACGACGGCGCCGATACCGCCCGCCACGAGGACGATGACGACGGACACCGCGGCGAAGATGGGTCGGCTCGAAATCGTCGAGTCGGTGTTCACGCTCGGCGGTTGGGGCCGACTTCGATTATGCGTATCGGTACCGACTCGGCGGAGGCAGCGCGGAACGACGAACGACAGACGCGATTTCGAGATTTACGGTCGGCGTGGTCGGTCAGCGGTACTGGTTCAGGCGCTCTTTCAAGTCCTTCGCCGCGTCTCCGGCCGCGTCGGCGTAAGATTGGTCCGAATCCTCGCCGGCGAAGATGATGCCGCGGGTGGAGTTGACCAGACCCGCGCCGTTGGTCGCGGTGGCGTAGGTCGCGGCCGCTTCGGCGTCGCCCCCCTGCGCGCCGACGCCGGGAACGAGGAAGGGCAGGTCGGGGACGCGCTCGCGGACCGTCCGGAGTTCGTCGGGCGTGGTCGCGCCCACGACGAGACCGACGTTCCGGTTGCCGTCCGCGCTCCACTCGCTGGCGAGGTCGGCGACCCGCTCGTAGACGAGGTCACCGTCGGCGAGTTCGAGTTCCTGCACGTCCGCGCCGCCGGGGTTCGAGGTCCGACAGAGCAGGAAGCATCCGGCCGTCTCGCGGTCGAGGAACGGCGCGAGCGAGTCCCGGCCGAGGAAGGGGTTGAGCGTGATGGCGTCCACCGAATTCAGCACCTCGGCGTACTGTCGGGAGGTGTTGCCGATGTCGGCGCGCTTGGCGTCGAGCAGGACCGGAACGCCCTTTTCGCGGGCGTACTCGACGGTCTTCTCCAGCGCTCGCCAGCCGTCGGAGTCCTCGTAGAACGCGGCGTTGGGCTTGAACACGGCGGCGTGTTCGTGGGTCGCGTCGACGATGCGGCGATTGAACTCCCAGCGCGGCAGGTCGGCGTCCCTGACCGCGGCGGGCAGGCGCTCCTCGTCGGGGTCGAGTCCGACGGAGACGATGCTGTCGATTTCCGCGATGCGGTCGGCGAGTCGGTCGAAGAACGCGGTCATTGACTGGGCGTCTGTTTCCGGGGCGGCGATACAAAGGTTGCTACTCGGCGGGCGGGCCGGGACGACCGCAGACCCCGGCGGTGACTAGCGTCACTCCGGCTATCAGCCTTTTCCGCTTCTGGACCGAAACCGGGGTAATGGTCCCGACTCGTTCCCCGAAGCTTCCGCGAGGTGACGCGAAGCGCCGGATGCCGGTACCACCGACTGTCCGGTGTGGACCGGTGTTTCCGAGCGCCGAACCGAAGGCGTCCGACTCTCCGGTGGAGACCGAGCGATGAGCAAACTCGTCGTCCTGGTCGGCGAACTCATGCTGGTGTTGGGTATCGCCGCGGTCGTCCGTGCTCTGGCGAGGCGCGTCCGCATCCCGTTTACGGTCGTCCTCGTGCTCGTCGGGTTCGCCATCTCGGTCTCCCGGTTCCACCTCAGCCTCGGACTCTCGCCGGACCTCATCATGAAGGTGTTGCTCCCGACCATCATCTTTCAGGGCGCCGAAGAGACCAAGCCGGGACACTTCGGCGACGTGCTCCCCGAGGCGATTCTGATGGTGGTCGTCGGACTCCCGTTCGCCGTGCTACTCCTCGGGTTGCTGGGAAGCTACGCGTTCGGCGTACCCGTCGTCATCGCGCTCCTGTACGCCGTCATCGTCTACCCCATCGACCCGGTCGCCGTGCTGGCTATCTTCCGGGACACGGACGCTCCGGCGCGACTCGGCGTCCTCGCCGAGACCGAGAGTCACCTGAGCGAGGGGTTCGCCATCGTGACGTTCTCGACGCTGCTCGCGCTGGTCTGGGAACAGGTACAGACCGGGCGCTCGATAGAGGGACTCGTCACCGTCTCGGAACTCGTCAACCTCGCCGTCGAGATTACGTGGGTGAGCCTCGGCGGTCTCGTCGTCGGTGCCGTAACGGGCGGTCTCGTCCTACTCGTCCTGCAGTACACGGTCGAGGAGATGTCCCAGTTGCTGTTCCTGATTATCCTCCCGTACGGCAGTTATCTCCTCGCCGAGGAGGTACTCCACCTGAGCGGGGTCCTCGCGGTCGTCTCGGCGGGACTGTTGATCGGCACCTACGGGAAGGCGAACGTGATTCGCCCGGAGAGCGTGGAGTTCATCGAGGAAATCTGGCGGACAGCGGCGTTCCTCGCTACCACCGTCCTCTTCGTGCTGGTCGGCATCCGCGTGCCGGTAAACCACTTGCTCAACTTCACGCCGCTCATCCTCGTCGCTACGCTGCTGGTGTTCTTCGTCCGGGCCGTGTCCGTGTACCCGGTTATCAAACTGGTGAACCGGACGAGTACGGGGAAGATTCCGCTGGACTACCAGCACGTCCTCGTCTGGGGCGGGATGCACACGGTCATCCCGATAGCGCTCTTCCTGACCGTCCCAGACGCGCTCCCGTACCACGACAAACTCGGTGCGATGGTGTTCGGAGTGGCGGTCCTGAGTATCGTCGTGCAGGGGCTCCTGATGCCCTACGTCCTCCGGACCACCGAAACGATGGGACCGATGGAAAGTGCCGTCGACTCGGACTGAACGGCCCGGCAAACGACGTCGCGGTCCTACCGCTCGCTGACGAGCGAAATCTTGCCGACGTGGTCGCCCGCCTCGGCGTAGCGGTGGGCGTCGGCGACGCCCGCCGCGGTCAACTCGAACCGCTCGTCGTCCAGCACCGGTTCGAGACCGCCGTCTTCGACGACCTCGTTGATTCGCCGGAGGCGCTCGCCGACGCGCTCGCGGCCCTGCCCGCGGAGGACCGGCAGGATGACGAGGACCACGCCGAGCGAGAGCGCCTTCTGGTGCATCGCCGAGAGGTCCTGTCTCGAACTCGACTCGGTGGTGACGACCCGCTCGAAGGGCGCGACCGCCTCGAACGCGGTCGGGAGGTGGTCGTCGCCCACCGGGTCGAACACCACGTCGAACCCCTCGCCGCCCGCGTACTCGGCGACGTACTCCTCGGTGTCGGTCGCGGTGTAGTCGATGGTCGCGGACGCGCCGAGGTCCGCGGCGAACTCGCGCTTGCGCTCGGTCGAACCGGTGGCGTACACGTCCGCGCCGAGCCAGTCGGCCAGTTGGACGCCGACGTGGCCGACGCCGCCCGCGCCGCCGTAGACGAGCGTCGAGTCGCCCTCGCCCGCGTCGGCCTTGTCGACCAGCATCTCCCACGCCGTGAGACCCACGACCGGGAGCGCCGCGGCCTCGGCGAACGACAGCGACTCGGGGACGGGCGCGAGCAGGTCGGCGTGAGCGGGCACGTACTCGGCGTACGCCCCCTGCGCGCCGGTGACGCCCCCGACCATGCCGTACACCTCGTCGCCCGCCTCGAAGGCCGTCACGTCGTCGCCGACCGCCTCGACGACGCCCGCGGCGTCACAACCCAGAACGGCGGGGAAGTCGGGCGCGAACGGCGGCAGGTCGCCGGCGCGTATCTTGTACTCGACGGGGTTGACGCTCGACGCCTCGACCCGGACTAGCGCCTCCTCCGGGCCGGGGTCGGGCCGGTCGAACTCGCGGTCCTCGAAGACCTCCGGGTCGCCGAACTCCTCGATGGCGACCGCGTGCATGGTGTCGGTCACGGCCGAGTCATTTCGGCTTCAGGGGCGAAAGTCCGTCGGCCGATGGGGGCCGCGCCCGGTCGCCGCGTCCCGAGGGTTCAAAAAGGATTCCGACGAATCACCGACCATGAGAGCGTTCGCCCCCGGAAGCGTCACCGCCGTCTTCGCGCCCGCAGAGACCGCAGACCAGTCGAAGGGCGCGAGCGTGGCCGTGGCCGACGGCGTGGTCGCGGACGTGACGCCCGCCGAGCGACGGCACGCCGACCCGGTCGTCGCGGTCGGCGGCGAACCGACCGACTTCGAACCGGTGGAACTGGCGCTCCGCGAGTTGGACGTGCCGGCGCGCGCCGACCTCACCGCCGAGGTTCCCATCGGTCGGGGATTCGGCGCGAGCGGGGCCGCGACCCTCGCCGCGCTACTCGCCGCGAACGCCGAGTTCGGACTGGACTACTCGCGCGAGCAACTGGTAGAGGTGGCCCACCGTGCAGAGGTCGAGGCCGGGACCGGCCTCGGCGACGTGTTCGTCCAGAACCGCGGCGGACTGGTCGTCGGCGACGGCGGCGACCCCCGGAAGTACGAGCGCGAGACGCCCGTCGAGTACGCCTCGTTCGGTCCCATCGCGACCGAGGAGGCGCTGGCCGACGACGACCTGATGGCCGCCGTCGCCCGCGAGGGGTCGGCCACTCTCGACGCGCTTCCCGACGACCCCTCGCTGGCGCGCGTGACCCGCGACTCGTGGGCGTTCGCGCAGGCCGTCGACCTGCCGACCGACGAGGTCCGGGAGGCGGTCGCCGAGGTGGAGGCGGCGGGCGGAGTCGCCAGCATGGCGATGGTCGGCGAGACGGTGTTCGCGGTGGGCGTCGAGGGCGTCCTGCCGAACCGGACCGAGGTGTGTCCCGACGGCGCGAAACTGCTGTGACCGCCCGTTCTGTCACTGAGAGTCGCCGACTCGTCTGCCACCGAGACTAAGACCGTCGTGAGTGTCGTAGGGAACCCCGACAACGGGGTCGAGACCGAACCATGACACGGACAGAAATCGGCGTCGTCACGCCAGTACAGAGGCGCACAATCGGTTCAGTTTCCGCCTCCGCGAGTCCACGCGGTGGCATCGGGGCGGATTCGCGATGAGCGTGGACCTGAAACCCGTCGAGGAGCAGGTGATGGTAATCACCGGCGCGTCGTCGGGCATCGGCCTGACGACCGCGCGGATGGCCGCCGACCGGGGCGCGCGGGTCGTTCTCGCCGCTCGGAGCGAGGACGCGCTTCGGGACCTGACCGACGAGATAACGCAGTCCGGCGGAGAGGCGACCTACGTCGTCGCCGACGTGAGCGACCGCGACGACGTGCGCGAAATCGCCGAGACGGCCCGGGACGCCTACGGCGGATTCGACACGTGGGTCAACGTCGCCGGCGCCTTCCTCTACGGTAAACTGGAGGAGACGCCGGTCGAGGAGATGCGCGAGCAGTTCGACACCAACGTCTGGGGACTGCTCTACGGGTCGCTGGAGGCCGCCGACCTCCTGAAGGAGCGCGGCGGCGCGATAATCAACATCGGGAGCGTCGCCTCGGACCGCGCCATCCCGCTTCAGGGTAGCTACTCGGCGAGCAAACACGCCGTCAAGGGGTTCACCGACGCGCTTCGCATGGAACTGGAACAGGAGGGCGCGCCCGTCTCGGTGACGCTCGTCAAACCGGCGTCCATCGACACGCCGTACCCGGACCACGCGAAGAACTACATGGACGAGGAGGCGACCCTACCGCCGCCCATTTACACCCCCGAGACGGTTGCCCGGGCGATACTCCACGCCGCGGAACACCCGCAGCGGGACGTGTACGTCGGCGGCGGTGCCAAGGGCATGGCCGCGCTCGGCTACTACGCCGCCGGTCTGATGGACACCATCATGGAGAAACTGTTCGTCCCGATGCAGAAGAAGGACCGCCCGGCGCGCTCGGACGAGAACAACCTCGACGGTCCGACCGGGGACCTCGAAGAGCGCGGCGACTACGACCGACACGTCTCGGAGACCAGCGCCTACACGGAGGCCTCACAGCGGCGGAGCCTGACCGGTCTCGCGCTCGCGGGTCTGGGTGCGGTCGGACTGGCGCTGTACGGCCGCTATCGGTCGAAGCGGCGTAGCTCGGAATCCGGCGACGGCGAACACGAATCGGAAACGAGGACGGTCAGGACCGCACCGCGGACTCGCCGCTGAGAACGGAGTCGCGCGATTTCGGTCTCACTCCGCCGAGATTACGTCGTCGATGCGGGCTATCATCGTCGCAGCCTCGGTCGCCGACTCGAACGCCTCGCGCTTGACCGCGGCGGGGTCGAAGACGCCCGCCTCCACGGGGTCGCCGATTTCGCCGTGCTGACCGGTCGCGATGATACCGGCCCGGCCCTCCTCGTCGTCGTTCGCGGCCCGGAGGTCGACCAGTCCGTCGATGGGGTCCATACCGGTGTTCTCCGCGAGAGTGCGGGGCAGAACGTCCACCGCGTCGGCGAACGCCTCGACCGCGAGTTGCTTGCGGCCCTCGATGCTCGCGGCCTCCTCCCGGACGTGGTCGGCGACGACGATTTCGGTCGCGCCGGCGCCCGCGACCACGCCGCCGGAGTCGAGCGCGGCAGTTACGACGTCGAGCGCGTCCGAGAGGGCGCGCTCCAGTTCGTCCACGACGTGTTCCGTGCCGCCCCGGACGAGCATCGTGACCGCCTCCGCGGCCGCGCCGCCCTCCACGAACGCGAGATCGTCGTCGCCGAACGTCCGGACGCGGACGGCGTCGGCGCGCCCGAGGTCGGCGTCCTCGATGTCGGCGACCTTGCTCGTCCGACTCGCGCCGGTCGCCGACGCGACGGCGGCGGCCTCGTCGTCGCTCACGCTCTCGAACGCGAGGATGCCGGCGTCCGCGAGGTAGGCGGCCGGGCGGTCGTCGATGGAGTCGGTCGAGAAGACCACGTCCACGCCCGCGTCGGCGAGAGCGTCGGCGTACTCCCGCAACTCGCGGTCCTCGGCGTCCATCGCGGCGGTGAGTTGGTCGACGCTCTCGACGCTGTACTCGGCGTCGATTTCGGCCTCGCGGACGCCGAACTTCTCGTCCACGACCGCGATGGCGGCGTCCTCGACTTCGCGGGGCGCGTTGTCGTGGACCGGTTCGGCCTCGCTGATGACGCCAGCCACGAGTTCGGTGGCCGACGACGACCCGCCGGTCTGCGTGTGGACCCGAACGTCGTCGCGGACGACGCCGTCGTCGCCTTCGACGTGGCGAACCGCACGGACGACCTCCTCGGCCAGTTTCTCGGTCGTCACGTCGCCGGTCCCCTTCCCGGTCATGCTCGATTCCGCGACGTGTCGCAGGAGTTCGTCGTCCAACTCGTCGTCGCGGACGAGTCCGTCGATGGCGTCGAGCGCGATGTCGCGGGCCTCGGCGTACCCCTCCACGATGGTCGTCGGGTGGACGTCGTCGTCCAGCAGGTTCTCGGCCTTCGAGAGCAGTTCGCCCGCGAGGACCGCGGCCGTCGTCGTGCCGTCGCCCACCTCGTCCTCCTGGGCCTCGGCGACTTCGACTATCATCTGGGCCGCGGGGTGTTCGATGTCCATCGTGTTCAGGATGGTCGCCCCGTCGTTGGTGATGGTCACGTCGCCGGTGTCTGTCACCAGCATCTTGTCCATCCCACGGGGTCCGAGCGTGGTGCGTACGGACTCGCTGACCGCCTTTCCGGCGGCGATGTTCGACGACTGGGCGTCTCTGCCTTGCGTTCGTTCGGTGTCCTCCGAGAGGACGAACATCGGTCGTCCGCCCATGCGTGGCTGTCCGGATGGTGATTCGGCCATAGTGCTTCCCCGTCTAAAAGATGTTTAAACTTCTATATAAATATTTCTCCGGTCGTCCGGATACTGATGGCACCGAGTTATTTCCGCGCTGGGAGCAGGGCCGGGTGGCGTGACGCCTCGCCGATTTTGTCTTTATCGAAAATCGTCTTCTCGTTCACCAAGCGAAGTCAGGGGAATACCACGACTTTTTTGTAATAGCGGTTCCCTCACTTCGGATGAGTGAGTTCAGAAGATGTCAGAAGAAATCTCTAAGCACGGTGCGGACGACCGCGTGCTGACCGCGAACGACGATATCTCGGGGGTGAGCCGATAATGCGAGGACGGAACCACGAGTGGTGGCCGAACCAGTTGAACCTGGACGTCCTCGACCAGAACACCGAAGACGTGGGTCCGTACGGCGAGGACTTCGACTACGCCGAGGAGTTCCAGAAGCTCGACCTCGAAGAGGTGAAGGCCGACCTCAAGGACCTGATGACGACGTCGCAGGACTGGTGGCCGGCCGACTACGGCCACTACGGACCCTTCTTCATCCGGATGGCGTGGCACGCCGCCGGAACCTACCGCACCGTCGACGGCCGCGGCGGCGCGTCCGGCGGGACCCAGCGCTTCGCCCCGCTCAACAGTTGGCCCGACAACGGGAACCTCGACAAGGCCCGCCGACTGCTCGAACCTATCAAGCAGAAGTACGGCCGCAAGCTCTCGTGGGCCGACCTGATTATTCTGGCCGGGAACGTCGCCCTCGAATCGATGGGCATGGAGACGCTCGGCTGGGCCGGCGGACGCGAGGACGAGTTCGAGCCCGACGAGGCCGTCTTCTGGGGGCCCGAGGAAGAGTGGGAAGCGCCTCAGGACCAGCGCATCGACGAGGACGGGGAACTCGCGGAACCCCTCGGCGCCACCGTGATGGGCCTCATCTACGTGGACCCCGAGGGTCCGAACGGCAATCCGGAGCCGCTCCAGTCTGCGGACCGAATCCGCGAAGCGTTCGGCCGCATGGCGATGAGCGACGAGGAGACGGCCGCGCTCATCGCGGGCGGGCACACGTTCGGCAAGTCCCACGGCGCCGACGATTCGGACATGGGTCCCGAACCCGAGGCCGCTCCCATCGAGGACCAGGGCCTCGGCTGGACCGACTCCGGCAAGGGCTCGGACACGACCACGAGCGGCATCGAGGGCGCGTGGAACGCCTGGCCGACGATGTGGGACACCTCCTACCTCGACAACCTGCTCGACTACGAGTGGGAACTGACCGAGAGCCCCGCCGGGGCCAAGCAGTGGGAACCGGTCGAGGAGGAGGCCCACGACACCGTGCCGGACGCCCACGACCCGTCCGAGAAGCACGCCCCGATGATGATGACCACGGACCTCGCCCTCAAGCGTGACCCCGAGTTCCGGGAGATAATCGAGGGCTTCCGCGACAACCCGCCGGAGTTCCTCGAGGCCTTCGCTCGGGCGTGGTACAAGCTCATCCACCGCGACATGGGCCCGCCCGAGCGGTTCCTCGGTCCGGACGTCCCGGACGAGACTATGCTCTGGCAGGACCCGCTCCCCGACGCCGACTACGACCTCATCGGGGACGAGGAGGCCCAACAGCTCAAGGCCGAGATTCTCGACTCGGAGCTGTCGGTCTCCCAGCTAGTCAAGACCGCGTGGGCGGCGGCGGCGACCTACCGCGACAGCGACAAGCGCGGCGGCGTCAACGGCGCTCGCATCCGCCTCGAACCCCAGCGTAGCTGGGAAGTCAACGAACCTGCCCAGCTAGAGGCGGTGCTGGAGACCTACGAGTCGATTCAGGAGGAGTTCAACGGCTCGCGAAACGACGACGTGCGCGTCTCGCTCGCCGACCTCATCGTGCTGGGCGGCAACGCGGCCGTCGAGGAAGCCGCGGCGGACGCCGGGTACGACGTCGAGATTCCGTTCGAACCCGGCCGCACCGACGCCACCCAAGAGCAGACCGACGAGGAGTCGTTCGAGGTGCTCAAGCCAGAGGTCGACGGGTTCCGCAACTACTTCGGCGGCGAGTACGACGTCGCGGCCGAGGAGATGCTGGTCGACCACGCCGACCTGCTCGACCTGACGGCCTCCGAGATGACCGTCCTGGTCGGCGGCATGCGCGCGCTGGGCGCGAACTATCAGGACTCGGACCTCGGCGTCTTCACCGACGAACCGGGGACGCTGACCAACGACTTCTTCGTCAACCTGCTCGACATGGACTACGAGTGGAAGCAGGCTTCGGAGTCACGTGAGGTCTACGAACTGCGCGACCGCGAGACGGGCGACGTCGAGTGGGAGGCAAGCCGCGTGGACCTGATTTTCGGCTCGAACTCCCGGCTTCGGACCATCGCGGACGTCTACGCGTCCGAGGAGGACAAGTTCGTGGAGGACTTCGTCGACGCGTGGCACAAGGTCATGACCAACGACCGCTTCGACCTCGAGTAATCCCGCTCGCGTCTCGCGGGACCTCTCGCCGTTCTCTCTCCGACCGTTCTCCCGGTTTTCGCCGCGGTTTTTTCGACTCGCCCCGACTCCGACGCGCCGGGCGCACGACCGACACTAAAAAATAGGGTAGTTCCGAAGGGCGATACGATGCTGGAGTTGGAGCATCGCTTTCGGGTGGTGGACGTGCACGCGCGCCTCAACGCAGACGCCGGAGGCGTCCAGACCCGCGGGCGGGCAATCAGTCCCGACAGGTTAGAGCGAGAAATGCATCAGGCGGGCGTCGTCCGGTCGGTCGTGTTCCCCGGCGAACGCGACGGCGGGAGCTACGTCAGCGCGAACAACGCCGTCGCGCGCCGGAGCGTGGACCGGCCGTTCCTCGCGTTCGCCCGCATCAACGGGCCGCGCGACCCCGGCGAGCGGGCCTCCTCGCGCCTGCGGAACCTCACCGCGCGCCGGAAGGACCACCACACCTCGCCGGAGGACGTGGAACAGTACGCCTACGACGACCGGTTCCACGGGTTCAAACTCAACCCGGCCGAGGACGGACTGCCCGACGACGAGACCCTCGACCAGTTGGAGGACGTCGGCCTGCCGGTCCTCGTCCACGGCGGCGAGGGGTTCACGCCGACCGCCGCCGAGGACACCCTGCTCTCGCGGTCGTTCCCGGTCGTGCTGGCCCACTTCGGCGGCCACCCGCTGAACCGCGACCTGATGACCGACGCGGTGGACCTGCTGGAGCGGTGCGACAACTGCTATCTCGACACGAGTTACGTCCGGTACCGGGACCTGCTGGAGCGCGCGGTGATGGAACACCCCGACCGCGTGCTGTTCGGGAGCGGCGCGCCGAGTTCCCACCCGAACGTGGCGGTCATGGAGATTCTGACCCTCGACGTGCCGGAGGACGCGATGCGGAAGGTGTTCGACAAGAACGCTCGGCGGGTCCTCGGCGACTCGCTTCCCGACGACTTCTGAGTTCGGCGACAGTTCCGCCCCGACGACTCGCCCGGCGGTTCGCGTCTCGACCGCTCGGACTCTCTCGACGCCGTCGCGGCCATCGCCGGGCGAAACCATTAGGTGCAAGCCGACGATGTGTACTCGGGGCGGAACCGGATGTCAGACAACGGGAACAACGGGACCGACGGTGGCGACGACCGTGACGAGGAGGCGAGCACGGACGGCGACCGAGACGAGGACTCCGGCGACCGGAGCGACCGCGAGGAATCGACCGACGAGTCGGTCGGGAGCGTGACGCTCTCGCTCGACGCGACGCTCGAACTCCTCGCCAATCACGACCGGCGGGCGATCATCTCCTACCTCCGGGACGCGACCCGTCAGACCGCGACGGCGGACGAACTGGCCGACCACCTCGTCGAGCGGAGGGCGGCGCGGACCGGCGAGCGGCCCGGCCGAAGTCACGTCCTCTCGACGCTCCACCACATCCATCTCCCGAAACTGGTCGACGCGGGCGTGGTCGACTACGACGCCCGTAGGCAGGAGGTTCGTTACTGGGGAAGCGAACGACTCGAAACGTGGCACGAGCGCATCGAGGCCCGCGACGGCGACTAATCGGGCATGTATCGGGCGACCGCGTCCGACGCGACGGCGGGCCCGGTAAAAGTTAGATAGTCGGTGTCCGCCTCGCGTTCGGCGGCGACCGCGAGAAACGGTTCGAGGTCCTCGACGCCGCCGGCGAGCGACACCACCTCGTCGGCGTCTTCGTAGTCCACGATGTCGGCCTCCGAGAGTTTCGGGAGGTGGGTGTGGACGAGCGAGGCCACTGCGCGCTGTCGGTCGTCCGCGAGACCTGCGGCGGTGACGACATCTGCGAGTTCGCCGACGGACGCCGGACCGCTTCGTCGGAGAGCGTAGATGACGCGCCGTCGGTATGCGCTACGGAGGAGATCGCACGAACGGTCGATTCGTTCGCTGACAGTTGTCCTGTCCTGTCGTACCATCGAGTAGCGGTACGACTATCTTGTACTTAAACGCAGGATTCGTTCCCGTACCGTTTTGTATTTTTGTTCGTACCGTTGCAACCGTTTCACGCCGACTCCTCGGCCAGTGCTACCGGCCCTGTCGGAGTCGTCAGTAGCGGACCAAGACCGACCCGAGCGGCGACGGAGTCACTGTTCCGGTTCTTCGACGGGGTCGTCGACCGTCTCGGGCGCGGTCCGCCAGTCGTACAGTTCGACCGCCCGGTCGGCCCGGGCCGAGAGTCCGTTGGGGTTTCTGGCGTCGCTTCGGTCTCTGAGACGCGACCAGAGACCGTCCTTGGACCCGACCGCGATGCTCTTGGTCACGCGCTTGCCGCTTCCGATCCATCCCGACGGCGTCTGTTCGCCCCGAATCACGTCGCTCGCGTTCGACGCCGCGTCGGACACCGCGTCTCGGAACGTCCGCGCGAAGACACCGGGCCGCGGGCCGTAGTTCTTCACGAGTCGATAGGCCAGCGCGCGGTACTTCCACCCCCAGTCCCGGTCGTCGTCCTCGTCGTCGTCGGCGTCGTCGTGAATCACGCAGACCGACGGGGACCACGCCACCTCGTAGTCGTTGGCGGCGAGTCGGTGGGCGCAGTCGCGCGCGCCGCCGGTGACGAGGTACTCGTCGAACCCGTCCACCGCTTCGATGGCCTCGCGAGTGAACGCGACGTTCCCGCCCTCGAAGTAAGTCACCTCTCGCCCGTCGATGGTCCGCGACTCCTCGGTCTCGGCGGTCACGCCCGCCCGGACCGAACGGTGGACCGGTCCGGTCACCGCGTCGGTGTCGGCGTCCGCGAGTGCGTCGCGGACGCCCTCGGCCCACGTGGGTTCGACCGCGTTGTCCTGCCCGACCAGCGCGATGGCGTCGCCGCTGGCGGTCGAGAGGCCGGCGTTGCGCGCGACGTTGAGTTTCCGGTCGGAGACCTCTATCAGCACGTCCACGTCGTCGCGCTCTCGTATCATCCCGGTGGTCCCGTCGGCCGAGGGGCCGTTGACGACGACCACTTCGGCGTCGGGAGCGTAGGCCGCGAGCGCGTCGAGACACGACGCGAGGCGCTCGCGACCGTTGAGCGTCGGAACCACCACGGATAGCTCCATACCCCCGAATCTCCTGCCCGAGCCTTAAAAACAGTTCGGCCTCTGTTCACCGAATCGTCACTCCGCGTAAAGGTCTGTGACGGTACTTCCGCCCGAGGTCCGCCGACTCACATCGAGCGAGACCCGACCAGTCACTCCACGCGAGTGTTCCAGTAGGACACCGACGCGAAGTAGTCGCCGATGGGCGACTCGCCGATGGACGTATCGAGGTTCCGAATCTGGCCCGCGATAGCGCCCGGAATCTTCCGGTAGAAACCGTACGGGAGTATCCAGTCGTGTTCGGCGTCCACGAGGTGGAGGTCGGCCTCGTCTAGCAGTTTGTCCACGTCGGCCCGCGAGTAGAGGTGCGACCCCATCGGGAGCAACCAGTTGTAGACGCTCCGGGTGCTCCGGGCGTTGAAGGTGTCGAAGACGACCCGCTCCTTGGCGACCCGACGCATCTCCGAGAGGAAGGTCGCGGGCGTGTCCGCGAGGTGGAAAAATCGCATCGCGAACACGGTGTCGAAATGGTCGTCGGGGAACGGGAGGCGACCCGCGTCGCCGCGCATGAACTCGAGGTGGTCGGCGACCCCGGCGTTCCGGGCCTTCTGGCGGCCCTGCTGGAGCATCGCCGCCGAGATGTCCAGACCGACGATGTCGGCCCCGCGTTCGGCCAGCATGACGGTGAACCTGCCGGTCCCGCAGGCTATCTCTAGCACGTTCTGGTCTTCCAGCGGGCCGATGGCGTCGAGGACGGCCTGTTTCTCCCGGCGGTCGATGAGACGCCCGCCGCGGGAGAATCGCTTGTCTTCGTACTCCTCGGCGACTTCGTCGGCCTGGTACCACTCCGCTCCTTTCACGCTTCTCGTCTCCATGTAGTCCGCGGGGGGACTAAAACGGTATTGGAACCGTCTCGCGACTGACCGCTTCGCGCGACGGGGCGAAGTTCTTTGCTCCTCGCCACCGTGCTGCACGCGAGGAGACGAATGACGACCTGCAAGCGATGCGGACGCCCCCTCGACGCCGCGGACCTCGTTCGACACGAGCGAGGCCGCTTCGTCGTCGTCCACTGTCCGGACTGCAAGTTTCCGCTCGGCCGGTACAACCGCCACGGCGACGACCCGGGGACCGACGGCCCGCGCGAGTAGCGCTTACTCACCGCTGGTGACGACGCGGTCAGGTCGAATTCGAACGATGACGCGCGGACCGGCCTCCTCGCCGTGGTTGGGATACTCCTCGACGTCCATGTAGCGGCGCGCGAGTTCGTCGATGTGTTCGACAGCGCCGTCCTCGGTGACTTCGACGACCTCGCCTCGGACCGAGACGTACCGGTAGGGGTCGTCGGGGTCCATCACGCAGACGCCGACCTTGGGGTCGCGCTCGACGTTCTTCGTCTTCCGGCGACCGCGCGCGGTGTTGACCAGCAGGTGCCCCTCGTCGTCGCGGTCTATCCAAACTGGCGTCACCTGCGGGGTGCCCCCGGGCATCAGGGTGGCGAAGTTGGCGAACGTCTCGCGTTCGAACAGGTCGCGGAACGCCTCGGGAATCGACTCCATGCCGCACGCAACGTGTTCGCCCGACGTAGGTTTTGCCGCCTCGCTACGGACGAAACTCATTTAAGGTGACATAATATGTCCTTAAGGAGTATAGAGTGTACTGATAAACATATAGCCAACATTTACCCGTCTCTTCCGGAGTGAGGTAGGTATGAGCACGACCACGGACGAGTCACCCGTCGCCGAACAGTTATCTGACGACTTCCGCGAACGCCTGCGCGAACTCCCCCCGAGCGCCAAGTTGGTCGCCAAGGTGCTGGAGACCGACGCGCCCCTCTCGCAGGGCCAACTCGCCGAGGAGTCGCTGCTGCCCGACCGTACGGTACGCTACGCCCTGAACCGCCTCGAAGAGGAGGACCTCGTGGACTCGCGCTACAGCTTTCAGGACGCCCGCAAGCAGGTCTACTTCCTCGACCGCTGACGACGTCTCCGCCTCGCAGTAGACTCACCGACACTTTTCTCGCTGGCGCACCTCCGGTCCGACATGGACATCCGGCAGGTCTCGGTCCCGACCCAGACGCTCGCGCCGACCGGGGCGACCAACGCCTACGTCGTCGGCGACGAGGAGGCGATTCTGGTGGACCCGGCGGGCCGAACCGACGACCTCGACGCCGCGGTCGCGTCGGCGTCGGTCGAACACGTCCTCGTCACGCACGCCCACCCCGACCACGTGGGCGGAGTCGCTCACTACGCTGAGTCGTGCGACGCGACCGTCTGGGCGCGCGCGGGCCGAGAGCGACGATTCGAGCGCGCCACCGGCGTCGCGCCCGACCGGACCTTCCGCGAGGGGACGACCGTCGCCGGCGCGACGGTCGTGGAGACGCCGGGCCACGCGCCCGACCACGTCGCGCTCGCGGCAGACGGTGCGATGCTGACCGGCGACCTCGTCGTCTCGGCCGGGAGCGTGGTCGTCGGCGCGGACGAGGGCGACGTGCGGGCCTACCTCACCTCGCTGCGGCGACTCTACGCACGGAACCCGGACCGACTCTACCCCGGCCACGGTCCCGCTATCGACGACCCGCGGGCCGAAATCGAGCGCCTGCTCCGCCACCGACTCGACCGCGAGGCGACGGTTCTCGCGGCGGTCCGCGGTGGCGCGACCACGCTGGACGAAATTCTCGACGCAGCCTACGACAAGGACCTCTCCGGCGTCCGGGACCTCGCGCGAACCACGACCGCCGCGCACCTCGAGAAGTTGGCCGTCGAGGGGAAGGTCTCGTGGGACGGCCAGCGAGCGAACGCGGCGGACGCCGACGCGTAGCGGCGGCGGCCGACGGGCGGTTCGTAGCGAGTCGGCGGGGAGGTTCGCTCCGGAGTCGCGCCCCGATAAACACCCTTTTGCTCGCGAGACCCCACCTCCGGATGTGCAGAGTCTCGAATCGGAACTGGAGCGCGCCCGGGACCTCGACACCGACGACCTCGCGGACGCCATCGAGACCATCGGTTTCGAGTGTACCCGGTGTGGCGCGTGCTGTAAGAGCGCGGAACCGGACTCCGCGGACGGCCGAGTAGCGAGCGACGCGGAGCGTCCCTCGGACCGTGCGAGCGGCGATAGCCGCGAGCAGACGGCGGCGTCGCCAGACGCCGAAGCCGACGAACCGCACACGGCCACCGTCTTCCCCGACGAGGTCCGGGCGTTGCAGGACGCCACCGACTACGACTGGCGCGACGTGGCCCGGCCGATGCCCTACGGTCTCGACGGCGGTGACGGCGCGGCCGACGAGTCGTCCGGAACCGAACCCACCGGCGAGACGTTCGAGTGGGCGCTCCAGACCGACGCCTGCGGCGATTGCGTCTTTTACGAGGAGGGAGAGGCGACGGAGTCGCCTCACGGAGACGGCGAAGCCGTCGGAGCAGACGGCACGGGCGCCTGCACGGTCCACGACGACCGACCGCTCATCTGCCGGACCTACCCGTTTTCCGTCGCGCTCGGCGGGACGAGTCAACCGATGGGCGAGGCAGTAGACGAGGAGGGCGTGGTCCGCGCCCACGAGTGCGAGGGGTTGGGCAGAGATATCTCGCGGGAGGACGCCGAGGACCTCGCGGCGGCGCTCAAGGAGCGGGCGGTCCGAGAACTGGAGGAAGCAATTGGGGTCCGCGACGAGTACGAACCCGCTCACCCCGACGAAGGCGTCGTCGTCCACGACTCGGAGGGAGCGAAGCGCCCCGACGGGTCGGTCTACGACGGGTAAGCACCGCGGGCAGGGCCGTGCGAAGGACTGCGAGTGTGGCCGCGCGAAGGTCTGCGCGGGCGGGCACTTGCGGGCGTACCACGAAAGATTGGTAAACCGTTCTTTAGATCTACTCTATATAGTTAAAACATAGCTGTAGTTGTCTCCAGCTCCGACCGGTCACCGCTCGTTGCGAGCGAGAGAGTACCGGGAGGACGCGGACCGGCCGGTCACGCGTCGGGGAGAGCCGCCGGTGTCGGCGACCGTCCTGCGGTAAAAAGAGTCGGCTTAGAAGTCTTCTTCGATGATTTCGCCGACAGCGAAGTTGGACTTGACTTCCGTAATCTCGACCTTGACGCGCTCGCCGATTTCGGCGTCGGGGACGATGATGACGTAGCCGCGCTCGACGCGGGCGATGCCGTCGCCCTGCTTGCCGATGTCCTCGACTTCGACGTAGCGCACTTCGCCCTCCTCGACGGGGGGTTGCGGTTCGGACGGTGCGCCGCCGCTCTCGGACTGCGACTGGGACTGGGACTTCGACTCGGACTGCTGAGCGGAGTCGGAGTCGTCCGAGATGAGCGCGACGCGGTAGGTCTCGCCCGGTTCTACCGACCCGGTTTCGATTTCTCGACGCGGTACTTCGACGACGTACTTGTCGTCTTCGATAGTTACGTCAGCACTGAACAGACACAGGAGTTTGTCAGAGATCTCCAAGGCTATATACCTCCGTTCGAAGCCAAGTGGTCAGCGCGTAAAGAATTTTACTCAACGGTAGTTTCCTGCGCGTGCGGCGGCGAGTCGCTCTCTGGTCCCCGTTCGCGGCGAAAGCCCGGTTCGAGACCGTCACCACCGCCTCAGTTTCGTCGCGCTTCGCTCGGGAGGACTTCGGAGCCTCCCGACTCCCCGCTCGGGTGTCGTCCCGTCCGCGGTGGACTGCGTGTGGTTGGAATCGCCGGACCGCTCGCGGTGGATTCGGAGTTCACCTCGTCTCCCCCGTTCGACGGTCGTTTCGCGCGGTCTTCGCATCGTTTCGAACCTCGCCAGACGTGTGAACGGGCTAACATTGATACGCTCCGACCTACGAGGTGATAGTATGGCTACCGATTCGTCGCGGGAGTGGACCGGTTACGACAAACTCGCCGGACTGGTCGCACTGGCGCTCATGGCGGGCTACTACGTGACGCCGATACAGCAGACCGTCGGCGGGGCGATGCACGCGATGCTCGGCCCGGCCACGACCATCCTGCCGTTCTCGGTGCTGATACTGCTGCTCGCGGGAACGACCGGTCTCTCGTCGGCCGTCCTCCAGACGAAGCTACGGAATCGCGAGCGCATGGAACGTCTTCAGGAGCGCATGTCGGACCTGCGCGACCGGTTGGAGTCCACCCGCGAGCGCGACGACGAGGACGCCGTCGAGGAACTTCGAGCGGAACAGCGGGACCTCACCGGCGAGTACCTCGCCGCGATGAAGACGCAACTCCGGCCAGCGGTGTGGAGCATGCTCGTCTCGGTCCCGGTGTTCCTGTGGCTTCGCTGGGTGTTCGTCGCCCCGAGCGTCGCCGTCGCCCCGGCGGCGTTCGCGCTCCCGCTCGTCGGTCACGTCGCGTGGACCGCGACGCTGGTCGGCCCGCTCAAGGTCTGGCTCGCGTGGTACGTCGGCTGTTCGCTCTCGACCGGTCTCCTCGCCCGAAAAGCAGTCGCGCGACTCGCGTGAGTATTCGGACGCCCCGCGCCGCCCTCAGTCCGCGCCTTCCGGCCGTTCCGCGGTGGTGAACGCCGTCAGGTCCACGCCCACGTCGGCGTCGAGGTCCGCGGGCGAGTCGTAGGGCCGGTTCACGATGACGTTTCCGGCGCGCTGTTTTCCGAGACCCGGAATCGCGGTGAGTTCGTCCATCGTCGCGCTGTTGAGGTCGAGCGGATGGACCACGCCCGTCACCGAGCGATAGCCGTGGTCTACCACCGCCACGTCCACGGTCTGGCCGAGTTCTCGCTCGCCCGGAATCCCGACCAGCAGGGGGTAGGTCCCGAGTTGGCGGCCGAACGTCCTGCCGCCCTCGTGGTATTCGAGGTGAACGTCGGGCAGAATCGTGCCCGCCGGGGCGAGGCGCTGGAGCATCGGGTTGTCGATGTCCTCGCGGACCTCGGTCTTGTACTGCTTGAACAGCTTCTTGTGATCCTTGGCGATGTCCGCGCCGACGTCGCTCATCTCCGTGCCGTCGAAGGCCATGACCTGCCGGATGTTGACCCGCCGCAGCATCAGCCCCTCGTCGTACACCCGGTTCAGGAACTCCTTGTTGTGGTCGAACGTCTCCTCGCGCTCGCCCTTCAGTCCGTGGAGCAGGTTGATGCCGGGCAGGAGCTTCGGGAGGCGGTTCGCGGCGTCTCGGCCGTGGGTGGGCGCGTCGGCGGGGTCCTCGCCGGGTCGCCACCCGGCCTCCTCGTTGACGATTTTGACCGCCTCGAAGCACTCCTCGGCGGTCACGTTGAGGTTGTTCTCCTCCTGCACGCGCGGGTCGGCCGATTCGAGGCCGAAGGCGGCGGTGTCGCCCGGGGTGTTGTGTTCGGCGATGACTCGGATGCCCTCCCGGGCCAACTCGGGCCACTCGACCACCGTGATGGGGTTCATGTTGTCGAGGTGGAGCGTCTCGATGTCGGGCGCGACCTCCCGAATCCCGCCGTAGAGGTCGCGAAGCGCGTCGGGGTTGGGTTTCTCGCCGTCGCCGCCGTAGGCGAGGATGTCGGCCTGTCGCCCGAGTCGGAAGTGCCTCGCTCCGCGCTCGTAGAGCGTCTGGACTTCGCTGACGACGGACGGGGGCCGCCGGAACGACGGGTTGCCGTACAGCGGTTCCGTGCAGAACGAACACCGGTAGGGACACCCCCGCGAGGTCTCCATCTCGCAGATGAGGTAGTCGGGGTGGTTGGGGTGCTGTTCGATGACGAACGCGCCGTCGGCGGCCCACCGGTCTATCTCCTCGTTGTCGCGCATCCGGTTGTTGAACCCCTCCAACCCGCTCTCCAGCAGGTCGTAGGCCGCGGCTTCCACGTCGCCTTTCGCCACGAAGTCGAAGTCGAGGTCGTCGCGCTCGGTCTCGGTCGCACCGGCGTTCTCGTCGCCGACGCCGAACTTGACGGGGCCGCCCATCAGACTGGTCCCCTGCGCGGTCCACGCCATCTTGCGCACTTCGTCGGGTTCGGCGGGGGTGCCGCCGACGTACTTTCCCGGCACGGTCATTCCGCCGATGTAGACGAACAGGTCGGCGTCCTCCACGTCGCGCCACTTCCCGGAGTCGTCCCGCAACTCGTCGATGGTGTGGTACGTGACGTTCTCCGCCGGAACGCCCGCGTCCACGATGGCCCCGGCGGTGTACCGGGGGTACGTCGAGATGTACGGCGGGACGCCGAAGTGGGCCGGTTCGTCGACGTACCCGTCCACGAGGGTCACGTCGAGGTCCGCGAGGTCGGTCATAGACCACGGTTGCCTCTCGACGGGTAAAACGGTGACTACACGGGGCGAAAGTGGCCCGGTCGCGCGCCGGGAATCGACTGCCGACCACAGGTCGATTCCCCGGCGCGGTCGGCCGACGACGCCGTCACGCCCGGCGTAGACTGGGTTGCTCGCCGGCGTTGTACGGAGCCTAAAGTCACTGTTCGCGCCGTTCACGCGAGTTCATCTCCGGACCCGTTTGACGCCGCTCGGCCCGTGGAATGCCACGTGTTCGGCGTGCGACAGTAGGCGCCCCGGAACAATGGCCGGTTCGGTCCAACGAACGGTCGACGATTGGCATGTCCGAACGAGACTCCTCTCGCGACGGTATCGAACGACGCGGCGTCCTCGCGGCGCTGGCGACCGGTGTCGGCGGCGTCGGTCTGGCGCGCAGTTCGTTCGCCCGTGAAACGGGCACGCTCGACGCGACCCAGTACGTCGTCGAGCAGGGCGACCGGTGCGTCCCGATAACGCCGCTCTCGGGCGACGAGACCGTCGAATCCTTCTACGACTACCGGACGCCGCACACGGCGCCGTCCGGGGAAGCCTACAGTTCCTACGGTACGACCGACCTCCAGCGCCCCGAGACCAGCGTCTGCTTCCTCTACGACGGCCCCGAGGGACTGAGTCTGGTCGTCGTCCACGACAAACTGAACGACGGCACCTCCGGCGGCGCGGTGACGTTCGACCTCCGAGTGGCTACCCCCGGCACCACCGCGTGGGTCGTCGGCGACGACGACTACGACGCCCCGACCAACTACGACGAGTTCACCCGGACCGACGCGGGGTGGACCGTCGATTGGACGTGGGCCAGCGGCCGGTCCGACGGCGGGGCGCTCCGACCGCTCGGCGACGACTTCACCGTGACCATCGACCCGCGTTTCAACGAGAACGCCGCCCTCTACGGAAACCCCTACGAGGGCGAACTCACCGAGTGGCAGGTCCTCTCGGGCGACCGGAGCGACCCCGACCGATTCTCGCTGGCGATGGACCAACCACTCACGATTCGGGCGGGAACCTGCGGCGCGGCGACGACCACGGCGACGCGGACCGAGACGACCGAAGAAACGACGACGGAAGAGACGACCGAAGACGCCGACGAGGAGCAGTCCTCCGACCCGATTCACGCCGAGTTGGAGATACTCCCCGGCAAGGTGAACCCCCGGAGCCACGGCCGCCTCCCGGTCGTGGTCCGCTCGACCGACGAGTTCGACGCGACCCGCGTGGCCCGCGGGAGCGTCGAGTTCGGACCGAGCGCCGCGGGCCCGGTGAAGCGAATCCGGACCGACGCCGACGGCCGCGCGGACCTGAAACTCCACTTCCGACTGGACGCGACCGGCATCGACTGGGACACCGACGAGGTGGAACTGACCGGCGAAACCGAGAGCGGCCGGGAGGTCGTCTGCGTCGCCGACGTGGAACTGGTTCCGCGGGGCGACGGTGACGACAACGAGGAGGACGAGAACGGCGACAGAGACGAGGGAGACGGTGACGACGAGGACGGTGACAGCAAGCACGGCGAGGACGGAGACGGGGAGAAAGAGGCCGAGCGCAAAGAGGACGACGAGCGGGCGGAAGACCACGACGAGAGCGGTGGGGAGGAGTCAGACGAGGACGGAGCGGAGGATACCGAGAGCGACCACGGGCGCGGAAACGGAAAGGGCCACGGGGGCGGAAAAGGTCACGGAAACGGGAACGGTCACGGAAACGACGACAACCCCGGGCGAGGACGTGGTCGCGGGAAGGGTCGCGACGGGGACGACTGACCCGACGGCGGACGACCGACCCAGAATCGCCGAAGCCCTCGCGTTTATAGTCACCGCGCCGTAAGATTCGGCTATGCCCGCGACGCTCGAAGTGAAGTGTACGAACGACGAGTGCGAGATGGACATGTTCGAGATGCATTACACCTACGACATGCCCGACGACGTGGGGGTCTCGGACTTCCAGTGCCCCTACTGCGGCGGAACCGATTGCCTCCGAGAAATCGAGCTATGACCCTGCGAGAAATCGGCCAGTCGGTCGGAAACGCGGTCCTCCAGCGCGTCGGCCGGGCCGCGAGCAAAGTTCAGGAGTCCAAGCCCCTCCCCGTGGACCTGCTGGAGAGCGACGACGCCTACCTCGTGGTGTTCGACGCGCCGGGCGCGACCGGCAGCGACGTGCAGGTCCGGTACGCCGACGGCGCGGTCCACGTCCGCATCGACCGGTTTCGGGACTTCTACGGGGGGTTCGAGATGCTGTTCCCGGGTCGGGGGCTATCGCTCGACGGGAAGGCCGACCTGCCCGCCGACGCCGCGGTCGAGGCCGAGGAGGCGTCGGCGACCCTGACCGAGAACGGAACGCTCCGAGTCCGCGTACCCAAGCGCGCCGAATCGACCGACGACTCCGTCGCGGAGTCCGTCGAGGCGTAGGCCGGCGCGCGGTTCCCCGCTCTCGGACTCGACGCGACGGACGTTCGACACCGGCGGGCGCTTTCCGTTTTTGCTCCTACACGAACACCTAACCGTCAGACGCTCGACCGTTCGGTATGAGCGATACGACCGACCGAGTCGAGCGTCTGCTCGACGAACTCACTCGCGACGAGAAGTTCCGACTGGTCAGCGGCGCCGCGGACCCCGAGAGAACGGCGACGGGGTACTTGCCCGGCGTCGAGCGCCTCGACGTCCCCGAGTTCAGACTGGTCGACGGACCGCTGGGCGTGCGCGCCGAGGGAGAGCGCGCGACGGCGTTCCCGGCCTCGCTCGCGCTGGCGGCGACGTTCGACCCCGAACTGGCGCGCGAACAGGGCGCGGCGATGGCCCGCGAGGCGAAGGCCCACAATCAAGACGCGCTGCTCGCGCCGGGCGCGAACCTCGTCCGCGTGCCCCACTGCGGCCGCAACTTCGAGTACTTCTCCGAAGACCCGCAACTGGCGGCCGACCTCACCGCGGGCGTCGTCGAGGGGATTCACGACGAGGACGTGGTCGCGACGGTGAAACACTACGTCGCCAACAATCAGGAGTCCAACCGCACGCGGGTCAGCGCCGAGGTGGACGAGCGGACGCTCCGCGAACTCTACCTCCCGGCGTTCCGCGCGGCCGTGGACGCCGGCGTCGGGTCGGTGATGACCGCCTACAACAGGGTGAACGGCACCCACCTGAGCGACCACCGCGAACTGGTCTCGGAGGTTCTCAAAGGCGAGTGGGGGTTCGAGGGGTACGTCGTCTCCGACTGGTACGGGGTCGAGAGTACCGTCGGCGCGGCGAACGCCGGACTCGACCTGGAGATGCCGGGCGTCTCCCCGGCCGCCATCCGCGAGGCGGACGACGGCGGCGACGCGTCGCCGGACGCCGCCGACGTGTCGTCGCTCGACGGCATCCCGGACCCGACGAAGGCGGGCCTCTTCGGCGAACCGCTGGCCGAGGCCATCGACGACGGAGCGGTCTCCGCCGACCGACTCGACGACATGGCGGCGCGAGTCCTCGGCCAGATGGAGCGAATCGGACTGCTCGACGGCGACCGAGACGACGGGGCTATCGACACGCCCGCCCACCGCGACCTCGCGGAACGAATCGCGGCCCGCGGGACGGTCCTGCTCGAGAACGACGACGTCCTGCCGCTGGACGACGGAACCGACGTCGCACTAATCGGACCGAACGTTCGCGAGGCGACAGTCGGCGGCGGCGGGTCGTCGGAGACGACCCCGTTCCGGTCGGTCGCCCCCGCGGAGGGAATCGACGCTCGCGCCGACGGCGAGGTGACCGTCGCGCGCGGCGTCCCCGAAATCGAGGACGTCTCGCTGTTCGACCTGCTTCCCTACATAGACGACTCCGACGAGGCGGGCGGGGACGCGGAGACGACCCCGGACCCCTCGATAGACGAGGCGGTCGCGGCCGCTGAGGACGCCGACGTCGCCGTGGTTGTCGTGCGCGACGCCACCACCGAGGCCCGCGACCGCGAGACCCTCGAACTCCCCGGTCGACAGGACGAACTGGTCGAGGCAGTCGCCGACGCGACCGAGCGGACGGTCGTCGTCGTCAACTCCAGCGGGCCGGTGGAACTGCCGTGGCACGACGACGTCGAGGCCCTGCTCGCGGCGTGGTACCCCGGGCAGGCCCACGGTGACGCGCTCGCCGACGTGCTGTACGGCGACCGCGACCCCGGCGGACGCCTCCCGGTCACCTTCGGCCCCGAAGAAGCGTTCCCCGCGACCGACGAAACCCAGTATCCGGGCGTTGACGACACGGTCGAGTACGCGGAAGGGCTTTTCGTCGGGTATCGGCACTTCGACGCCGCGGACGTCGAACCGACCTACCCGTTCGGCCACGGGGACTCCTATGCGGAGTTCCGGTACCGGGACGCGGAGTCGCTCGGCGACGCGGTCCGCGTCACCGTCGAGAACTGCGCCGAGCGCCCCGGTCGAGAAGTGGTGCAGGCGTACGTCCGCCCGCCTGCGGCCCCGGAGGGCGTCGAGCGACCAGTTCGGGAACTCGCCGGCACCGCCGCGGTCGGACTCGACCCCGGCGAGAGCCGAACGGTAGAAATCGACCTCGACGACCGGGCGTTCGCCCGCTACGACCCCGACGACGGGTGGGTCACCGACGAGGGGACCTACACCGTCGAGGTCGGTCGGTCGTCGCGAGACGTTCGAGCGACGGTCGAGACCGAGCGGTAGGCGTCACTCGACGGTCATGCCCTCGACCACCTCGAACTCCTCGTCGCCGTCGAACCGGGTCGGGGCGAACTCCGGCAGGGGGTTCTCGCCGAGGACGGCCTCGGCGGCCGCCTCGCCCAGCGCCGGGGAGCGCATGAATCCGTGGCCCTGCCACCCGGCGGCGACGAACAGGCCGTCGCGCAACTCCCCGAGCAGGGGGTCGCGGTCGGGCGTCGCCACGCAGAGTCCGGCCCACGCCTCCCGGACCGCGCCGAACTCGCCGAGTCGGCGACCGAGTCGCTCGCAGGTCATCTCGCAGAACTCCCGGTCGGCGTCGCGGGTCCAGTCGTCGGGGTCGCTCTCTACTTCTTCGGTGCCGTCGCCCGCGAGCAGGCCCTCCGGGTGGGGCCGGAGGTAGTAGCCCGCAGTCGCGTCGTAGCACATCGGGAGGTCGGCCCGGCGCTCGGCGTCGAACCCCGCGGTCAGCGCCTGCACGCGGTAGGGTTTGAGCGCGACCGGAATCCCAGCGATAGCGAGCAGGCGCTTGGTGTGAGCGCCCGCGGCGACCAGTATCGCGTCGAACGACTCCGAGGCGTCTTCCTCTCCGACGGGGCGCACTCGGCGGTCGTCGGCGTCGAGTCGGACCTCGGTGTCGGTCCGAATCTCCGCGCCCGCTTCCTCCGCCTTCCGAGCGAGCAGGCGGGCGTAGCTCTCGGAGTCGGTGTGGCCCGCGTTCTCGGCGACGGCCGCGACGCCCGCGTCCGACCAGTCCGCCGCGGGGAACCGCTCCCGGAGGTCTTCGGGGTCTGCGATCGCGACGGCCCGGCCGGCGTCTCGCATCCGGGGTACCTGCTCGCGGATGGCCGCTGCGCGGCGCTCGTCGCCCTCGTGGGCGAACCAGACGTACGGGTTCTCGCGGAACTCGAAGTCGCCCTCGCCGGAGAACTCCCGGAAGCGCGCCATCGCTCGGTCGCCGACGCGGGCGTCCTCCGGCGAGGCGAAGGCGTCGTAGAGGACGCCCGCGGCCCGGCCGGTGCTTCCGCCCGCGATTTCGTCCTTCTCGTAGACGACGACCGACGCGCCCCGCCGGGCGAGGTCGTAGGCCGCGGTGACGCCGACCGCGCCGCCGCCGACGACTGCGACTCGGGTCGCTCGCTCGTCCCCGCCGGTCATTTGTGACCCCGGGGCCAGAGCGATTCGAGGTCCTGCTCGGCCACCCACTCTACGAGCGCGGCGAGGTCGTCGCTCGCGTGGTCGAGCAGTTTCTCGCCGACCTCGCGGGACCCCTCGGTGGGTTCGCCGACCGCGCCGCTCTCGGTGAAGTCGATGGCGTCGAAGCCGACCGACGCGCCGCGGACCGACTTGCCCCACGAGTCGCCGCCCTCGTCCTCGGCGGCCCGGAGCGCCGACTCGCGGACGAGGTCCTCCGCGACGGCGAGCATCACGCTGGTCTCGACCGCGTCGGCGTGGCCCAGCGAGGTGTCGAGTTCCTCCTCGATGAGGGCGTCGAGGTTCGACCACCAGTTCCACGGCGCGGCGAACGCGACCTCTTCGTCGCGCAGACCGCGGGCCGCCCGCCGGAGCGCTCCGGAGTTTCCGCCGTGGCCGTTGACGATGACTGCCTTCTCGAGTCCGTGGTGGGCCGCGCTCGCCACGATGTCGGCGACGTAGCGCTCGAAGGTTTCGGGGTCGGTCCAGAGCGTCCCGTCGAACTGGCGGTGGTGGGCGCTGACGCCGACCGGAATCGGCGGGAAGACGACGGCATCGGGGTGGTCGGCGACCGTCTCGGCGACCGCCCGGGCCGCGAGGAAGTCGGTACCGAGCGGGAGCGCGGGGCCGTGCTGTTCGACGCTACCGGTCGGGAGAACCGCGACCGACGCGTCGTCGAAGGCGTCGGCCGCCGTGGTCGTAGTGTGTTCGTGGAGATACGTGCGACTCATGGCGGGGAGAAAGGCCAGCGGGCACTTAGAGGTGTGCCCGCCGGAAAAGGGCGACAGTTGTCGAGTCGGTCCTCTCGGAGTTCTCGCTCGGAGTCCGGAACGGCGCTACCGTTCTCGTCCGACGACTTCGTTCCGGAGGGTGCCGACGCCCTCGTAGGTGATTTCGACCTCGTCGCCGGGTTCGACCAGTCCCGGGTTCGCGGGACTGCCGAACGCGACCACGTCGCCCGGACGGAGCGTGAACCGCTCGGAGAGGTACGAGACGATTTCGTAGGGGTCGAACAGCATCAGTTCGGTGTTGGCCTCCTGTCGGCGCTCGCCCGACACGTCGGTCCACATGTCGATGCCGGTCGGGTCGACGTCGGTCTCGACCCACGGGCCGAGCGGTCCCGAGGCGTCGAACGCCTTCCGGGCGGTCCGGCCCTGCTGGTCGAGCGCGTCCACGTCGTTCATCACGGTGTACCCGCGGACGACTTCGGGGACTTCCTCGGGATCGAGATTCCGGCACCGTTCGTCGACGACGGCCGCCAACTCGCCCGCGTAGGTGAGTTCGTCGGTGAACGACGGGTACGGAATCGGCCGGTCGTGGGCGATCAGGGAGGCCGGCGGCTTGACGAAGAAGTCCGGTTCCTCGGGGCGCTCGTACTCCATCTGGTCGAGCGTCTCGGCGTAGTTCCGGCCGACGCAGTACAGCGCGGTCGGTTCGCACGGCGGGAGCAGTCGCCCGTCGCGGCCGACCTCGTAGGTGCCGTCGTCGGTTCGAACGGTACCGTCCTCGTAGCGGCCCGAGACCGGTCCCTCCGGCGTCAGCAGGCGTGCGAGTCGCATAGTCGGGGTTCGGAACTGAGCGGGAAAGAGATACCGACTCCGGAACGCCGGCGGTCGGCGGGCGTCAGTTCGCGAACTCCTCGACGCCGCGGGCGGGGTAGCCGACCACGAGGTCGGCGCCCGCCTCCTTCAGGTCGGCGACGCGTTCGCCGACCGCCGCGGGCGACCCGACCAGCGCGTAGTCCCGACTCGCGGCCGAGAGGACCTCTCGCGCTCGGCCGGTCGCGGTTCGGTCCGTGGCCGCGCCCTCGGGGAGCGCGCTCGCCACGGGGCCGCGCCGGGCGGCGTACGCGCCCACCGCGTCCAACACCGCGTCGTCGTCGTCGGTGAGGACGGTGGGCGCGTACACCGCGAGTTCGCCGTCGAATCCGGCGGCCCTGAGCGCTCGCAGGTCGCGCTCGGTGGTTCGCGAGAGGAGTTCAAACTGGGTGGCACCGGTCGCCAGCGCGAGGCGCTCGACGCCCTCGGTGCCGACCCACGCCGCGGGGTCGCGCTCGACCGCTGCCCGGAGTCTGGGCGCGACCGCCTTCCGGCGTTCGTCCTCTGAGAGGTAGGCCGCGTGCCCGGCCACGGCGACCCGCTGGACTTCGTCGGGGACGCGGTCGTACCCCGAGTCGTCGCCGAGCGGGTCGAACCCCTCGGCTCTGACGGGCGTGGTCAGGCGGACCTCCAACTCCTCCGCGAGACCTGCCAGCGTCTCGGCGTCCGGCAGGTGTTCGCGCCCCTCGTAGTCGATGGCCACCGTCTCGAAGGGTAACTCGGCCGCGCGCGACACGTCGCACTCCGCGGGCTTGAGCGCGGCGGCGTCCAATCCAGTCTCGGCGATAGTCTCGCCAGTAGTTAGCATGCGCGAACACCTCCAGTAACAGTTACTCGTCGTCGTACTCTACTGCTCGTGCGGAACGCGATCCATCGTCTGTGCGACCATGTAGCCACTCGTACCCGCGGGAGGGTGAAAAGCGTATCGGCGCGGTCGATACTTACCGAGGCGGCGGAGCGAAACGCGTCGTCCGCCCGCCCTCGCGGGTCACGGGGACGCCCCGTCCTCACGGGGACGACCTCCCCCGAATCTCAGTCCTGCCGAACGTCGGCGTCGGGGTCCACGACCCTGTCGACTTCCTCCGGCGCGCGCCAGTCGGTGGTCAGTTCCAGCAGTTGCACCAGAATCCGAGCGGTCGCGCCCCAGACCGTGTACCCGTTCACGCGGAAGAAGTGGACGATGGCCTCGCCGTACTGGGGGTGCCGGCGGCGCTCGACCTCGTGGTTGTCGGGGTCGAGCAGGCCATCGACCGGCAGGACCGCGATTTCGGCCACCTCGCGCTCGTCGGGGGTGTACTCGCGGTCGGGCACCCGGGCGACGTAGGGCGTGACCGCGTACCGACTGGTCGTCCGGATGTCGTCGAGTCTGCCCACCACGTCCGCCTCGTCGGCGCGAAGCCCGATTTCCTCCTCGGCCTCGCGGAGCGCGGTGGCCCGGAGGTCGGCGTCGCTCGGTTCGCGCCCGCCGCCGGGGAAACTCATCTGGCCGGCGTGTTCCCCGAGGTGGTCGGCTCGTTTCGTGAACAGCAGGTAGTAGTCGCTCCCGCGAGTCACGACCGGCGCTAAGACCGCCGCGTCGTGGTCCTCGTCGGCGACGGTCTGTGGCACGTGTTCGGCCACGCGACCAAGCTCCATACCCGGAACGTCGTACCGCGTCGCCTTAATTCGTCCGTCCGCGGACGGACCTGCGACTGTTCGACCCGTGATAGCACTACTCGAACGCCCGGTCGAGCGTCTCGCGCACCTCGTCGGCCTCGACGGGCGCCCACGCTTCGAGGTCGTAGCTCACGTCGAGCAGTTCCTGGGCACGCTCGGCGTCGCCCGCGGCGGCAATCGTCCGCGCCTCCTCGGCGAGACGCTCGGCGACCGCTTCGCCGAGTCCCTCGCGGTCCAACTCGCGGTCGGGCACGTCGAGGATGTGGGGCAGGTCCTCGCCGTTCTCCGGCACCGTCGGGAAGGCGACCGGACCGGCGACCAGCAGCGTTTCGGCCGCGTCGTCGTCCGATTCGGCGTCGTACTCGGTTTCCACGAGGTAGTAGTCCGCGACCGCGCGCTCGATTTCGGCTCCGAACGCCTCGCGCTCGACGTCCTTGCCCTGCTTGAACGCGAGTTCGACCAGCGCCTGTTCGAGTTCGTCGCGGGCGAGACCGCCGAACAGGTCCACCACTCCGGCGAGTTCGTCTTTGGTGTCGGCCATTCGTTATCGAGCGGTTCTCGCGGGGGCTTAGTTGTTCGGGAAGCGGGAGTCGGTTGCGGTCGGCCGGTGCCGACTCCACGACGCGACCCGCGGTCGATTCCCTGTCGGGCCAGCAGATGGGACTGATGAACGGTCGGCCTGCTCGCGCGAACGTTGAAATACGAGTACGGGACGAACCTCGCCCGGACGCTTCGCGCGGTTGCGGACAGGGAGGCGGCGACTCGGCCGCCAGCGTCGATGACCCCGCGACCGCCAGTCCGACTACCTCGAGAGAGCTGAGCCACCCGCCACTGCTGACGGCGGAGAGCGACCGCTACGCGAAGTAGTCGGCGAGTCGCTCGGCGGCCTCCTCGACGCGGGGCGTGACGAGCGCGAACCGAAGCCAGTCGTCGCGCGACTCGCCGAACGCCTCGCCGGGCATTCCCGCCACGCCCGCCTCGTCCACGAGTCGCTCGACGTTCGCCAGCGTCCCGGGGAAGTCGGGGAACCGCGCCATCACGTAGAACGCGCCGTCGGGCGTCGAGTAGTCGGCACCCGCCGCGTCGAGCGCGTCGGTGAACGTCGCGACCCGCTCGCGCAGTAACTCGCGGTTCGCCTCGTAGTACGCCGGGTCGGTGTTCCGGAGCGCGCGGAGGACCGCGTACTGGCCGGGTCGAGTAGTGGCGACGTTGGTCAGCATGTGACGCGTCTTGGCTACGTCCACCAGCGATTCGGGGAAGACGGCGTACCCCACTCGAAACCCGGTGATGGCGAACGTCTTCGAGTAAGAGTTCGTGACGACGCGGTGGTCGGAGTCGAACGACAGCGCCGAGGTGAACTCCCCGGAGAAGTCGAAGTGGTCGTACACCTCGTCGCTGACCAGCAGGGCGTCGTACTCCTCGGCGATAGCCACGAGTTCGCGCATCGTCGCCTCGTCGTAGACCGCCCCGGTGGGGTTGTTGGGCGTGTTGACCACGATTCCGGCGGTCTCCTCGCTCGCGGCCTCCCGCACCGCTTCGGGGTCGAGAGAGCCGTCTTCGGCGGTGGCGACGTATCGCGCGGTCGCGCCGAGCATCGTCGTCTTGCCGGGGTAGTACGGGTAGACGGGGTCGGTCAGCACGAACTCGGACCCGCGTTCGCGCTCCAGCGCCCGGGCCATGGCGAGGTAGTTCGCCTCGCCGCCGCCGTTGGTCACGACGACCTGCGACCGGTCGACGTTCCGACGCCCCGCTATCTCCTCGCGGAGCGCCGTCAACCCCTCGCTCGGCGGATACTGGAAGTCGGCCCCGCCGAGGTCGGCGTACTCGTGGAGTCCCTCGCTGATGGCGTCGGGCGACCCCCAGTCGGGGTTGCCGCTCACCATGTCCACCACGTCCCGGTCGGCGTCCGCGGCGTACTGCATCACGTGGAAGAACAGCGGCGTGTCGTAGTCCATACGCCAACGCTCGGACGCCGAGAAGGTCTTTCTTTCGACCGCCGGGTTCGACAATCCCACGGGATTAACTTCGCCCGCGCCGTATCTCGACGGGATGACGAAGGCAGACCCCGAGGCGGTCCGGTCGTACTACGACTACGTCGACGCCGAGGAGTACGAGGAGGTGTTCTCGCTGTTCGCCGACGACGTGACCTACGACCGGCCCGGCCAGTCACACCTCGACGGTATGGCCGAGTTCCGCGAGTTCTACCTCGAAGACCGACCGCTCGAAGACGGAGACCACGAAGTCCACCAGTTGGTCGCGGAGGGCGACACGGTGGCGGTCCGCGGGCGATTCGCCGGCACGCAGGACGGCGAGGAGGTCGCCTTCGACTTCGCGGACTTCCACCGGTTCGACGACGACGGCAAAATCACGTCGCGGTGGACCTACACCGACCGCGACGAGGTGTAGCCGACGCTACGCCCGCCGTCCTCTCGGAGAAGAGTCGGTCGGGAGCGTTCGGCGTGCTCCGGATTAGCGCGCCTGCGCTCGCTCGATCCACGACGAGATGCGCTTGTCCGAGAGGCCCGTCTCGTCGGCGAGTTGGCTTGCGTCGGCCTTCGCCAGTTCGGTCACGTCGGCGACCCCCGCGTCTCGGAGGCGCTCGGCGTAGGCCGGGCCGATGCCCTTGACCTCTTCGAGCGCTTCGCCCTCGCCGACCGGTTCCTCGGCGGCCGCGTCGGGTTCGGGTTCCTCGTCCTCGGTGTCCTCGGGGGTCGGTTCGGGTTCGTCGCCCGCGGACTGGTCGGGTTCGGCCGCGTCCGTCGAGGGTTGGACCGCCTCGGCGGGTTCGGCCGCGTCGTCGAGTCCGGTCTCGGCGCTCTCGCTCCCCTCGGGCGCCGTCGTCACGTCTTCGGTCGAGATGCCCGTCTCGGCGTCTTCGGCCTCGGTCTCGTCGGCATCTTCGGTCGTCTCGACTTCGTCGGCGTCTTCGACGTCGTCAGTTTCCTCGACCTCGTCGGTCTCGGTGGGTTCGCTTTCGTCCGCAGTTTCGGTCTCGGTCGGTTCGGCTTCTTCGATGTCCGGAACGTCGTCGGATTCGGTCGCGTCGGCAGACTCGGTCGGCTGGGTGGACTCCTCCGCGCCGGCGTCGACGCCCTTGACGGCGCTCTCGGCTTCCACGTTTGGTTCGGCCGACTCGTCGGGTTCGCGCTCGATGGTCACGCCGGACTCGGTCCGACGCACCTTCGAGCGGTCCTCCTCGAGCCCAAGCAACGACTTCAGCTTAGTGAGCAGTCCCATTTGCGCGACAGTAGACGGCCGCGCCACTTAAAGCCGTGCCCGAAGCGCCTCGTTCATCGCGTCCACGGGCGCGTCCCGACCCGTCCACAGCTCGAACGCTTCGACTCCCTGATACAACAGCATCCACGCGCCGTCGATGGTCGTCGCGCCGCGCTCCCGGGCCTCCCGCAGGAGTCGCGTGTCGAGCGGCCGGTAGACCGCATCGAGTACAGCGAGGTCGCCGTGGAGCGTCTCGGACGGGACCGGCGACCGGTCTTCCTCCATGCCGACGCTGGTCGCGTTGACCAGCACGTCGGCGTCCGGGACGCGGGTTTCGAGCGTGTCGAGACCGCCGGCGGTCGCCCGCTCCGCGCCGTCGGGGGTCCCGCGGCCCACGTCCGCGACGAGTCGCTCGGCGCGCTCCGCGGTCCGGTTGGCGACGTGGACCGCCGCGCCGGCGTCCGCCAGCGCGAAGGCGGCCGCGCGGGCCGCGCCGCCGGCGCCGACCACGACCGCGTTTCGGTCCGCGAGCGTCACGTCGTGATGGGCGAACGACCGGCGCACGCCCGCCGCGTCGGTGTTGTGACCGGTCGGCAGGTCGTCTGCCGAGTCGTCGCCGTCCGAGAAGTCGATGGTGTTGACCGCGCCGATGCGGGCCGCGAGGTCGTCGGGTTCCACGTAGGCCAGCGCGTCCTGTTTGAACGGAATCGTGACGTTCAGACCCGCGACGCCGAGCGCCCGCGCGCCTTCGATTGCCGCGCCGAGGTCGTCGGGGGCCGGTTCGAAGGTGACGTACCGAGCGTCGGTTCCGAGTTCGTCGTACGCCGCCTCGTGCATCGGCGGCGACAGCGAGTGGCCGACGGGGTTACCGAGGAGTCCGAACACGTCCATGCCCGGCGCAAGGTCGGCGAGCGGGTTAACGACTGGGTTCTGCGACCCGCGGCCGGTTCTCAGAATATATAATCATCCAAGTACTTATCTGGGCTCTCTGATTCGGACGCCAGTAGAGAACAGATGATACCGCTCCAAACGTTGGCAGGTTTGTTCGTCTCGGTGGACACGATATATCTCCTCGGGGGCATCCTCCTCCTGTATCTCGGTGCGGAGTTGCTGGTCGACAGCGCCTCGTCGCTGGCCATCGGCTACGGCATCGCGCCGGCGACGGTCGGCGTCACCGTCGTCGCGTTCTCGACGACCGCGCCCGAACTGTTCGTCAGTATCGTCGGTGGCATCGGGATTTCGAGCGACATCGGACTGGGCAACATCATCGGGTCGAACATCGCCAACCTCGGTTTGGTCCTCGGCGCGTCGGCGCTCGTCCAACCGCTATCGGTCGACTCGAAACTGCTCTGGCGACACGGCCCGTTCATGCTCGCGGCCGCGGTCCTGCTCGTCGTCCTCGGGAGCGACGGGACGCTCGGCCAGTTCGACGGCGCGGGGATGCTCGCCCTGCTGGCCGTCTTCACCGGATACATGGTCTATCAATCCCGGTCCGCGGACGACGAGGTTCTCCCCGACGAGATGCAGGTCGAGGCCGACTCCGAGTCGGTCAGCGCCCGGCAGGTCGCGATGCTGGTGGGCGCGGGGGTCTGTCTCCTCGGCGGTTCGGTCGGTCTCGTGCAGGGCGGCACCGGTCTCCTCCGGTCGTTCGGCTTCGACGACCTCTTCATCGGCATCACCATCATCGCGTTCGGTACCTCGCTGCCCGAACTGGCCACCTCGCTGGTGAGTTCGCTCCGCGACGAGGCCGAGTTCAGCATCGGTAACGTCGTCGGGTCGAACATCTACAACGTCCTCGCGGTCATCGGTCTCCTCGCGCTAGTTCACCCCCTGTCGGTGAACGCCAGCGTCCAGACGTTCCACTTCCCGGTGATGATAGCCTTCACCGTCGGTGCGATGGCGCTGATGGCCTTCGGTCGTCACATCTCCCGCCCGAGCGGCGTCGCCCTGGTCGGGGCCTACGGCGGGTTCGTCTACCTCCTGCTGCCCTGAGGGATAACGCAAGACCTACTTTTCGGGGTGAGCTATCCTCGGACAGAATGTTGAGTCGTTTACGACACCCGCTCTCCGCAGTCGGCGCGACGACGGCGCTCACACTCCCGTGGGTCTACGTCTGGGCGACGGGGTCGGCCCACGCGTTGGGCGACCTCACGACGGTCGTACTGAGCGGTCTCGCCGTGCTCGGAGCCTCCTTCATGCTCGCATGGGCCGCCGAAACGGCCGAAAAAGATGTCCCGCGTGCGTTCGCGCTGGCGGTTCTCGCCGTCCTCGCGGTCGCACCGGAGTACGCGGTCGACGCGCTCTACGCGTGGCAGGCGGGTGCGAACGCCGGAACGCCGCTCGGGGCCGAGAAGGCGAACCTCGCTGTCGCGAACATGACCGGCGCGAACCGCATCCTCATCGGTCTCGGCTGGTCGGGCATCGCGCTGTTCACGGTGTATCGCTCCCGCAGTTCCGAGGACCCCGCCGTAGTTCAGAAGCCCGGGTTCCTGAAGAGTAAGGTCAGAATCGACCGCGACCTCGCGACCGAAATCGCGTTCCTGCTCGCCGCGACCGCGTACGCCTTCTTCGTGCCGCTGGGCCACGGTATCGGCATGCTCGACACCGCCGTCCTCGTGAGCCTGTACGCGATTTACATCGGCATCGTCATCCGGGGCGAAGTCGAGGAACACGAGGAGCAGGTCGGGGTTCCGGGGTACTTCCAGTCGCTCCCGAGATTCCCCCGAATCGCGTCGGTACTGCTCATGTTCAGCTACTCGGGCGCGATGATTTACACCGCGGTCCACCCGTTCGCCGAGGGTCTCGAACATCTCGGTACCAGCCTCGGCATCCCGCCGTTCTTCATGATTCAGTGGATCGCCCCGCTGGCCTCCGAGTCGCCCGAACTCATCGTGGTCGCCTACCTCGTCAACAAGGCGCGCTCGACCGCCGGGTTCAACGCGCTCATCTCCTCGAAGCTCAACCAGTGGACGCTGCTCATCGGGACGCTCGCGGTCGTCTACAGCATCGCCTCGGGGGCCATCGGGACGCTCCCGTTCGACGAGAAACAGCAGGCCGAAATCTGGATCACCGCGGCCCAGAGCTTCTTCGCGCTCGGCGTCCTGGCGAACTTCGAAATCAGCGTCAGGGAAGCGCTCGTCCTGCTCGTGCTGTTCGTCTCGCAGGTCGTCGCCGAGTTCTTCGTCATCCAGACGGTACCCGAACCGCGCGCCGGCGAACTGAGCATGCTCATCCTCTACGCCTACACCGCGGTCTACGCGGTTCTCGGCGTGGCGCTGTTCGTCTCGCGGCGCGACGAACTCCGAGCCATCTTCGACCGCACGGCCGCAAACGCTCGCAACGCCCTGCCCGGCGGGTCCGAACCGGTCGAACACGCGGACTGAGACCGTCCGTCTCCGACGACGCTATCTGCCCGTCGCCGACGGGGCGACGCTATCCACCTCGTCGTCTTCGACGACGCTATCCGCCCGTCGTCTCCGACGACGCTATCCGACGCGCTTTTCTTTCGGTCCGGCCGTAGTGTCGGCCGTGATTGCCATCGTCGTCAGCAGAGCCGACTCGGCCTCCGAACACATCGGCGACCACCTGCTAGACCTCGCGGACTGGGAGACCCGCGAGGACGACGCGCGACCCGACGCCGAGGGCGGCGGCCGGTTCTACCGCACGGAGGACTTCGAACTCCGGGAGTTCGACGCCCTCCACCTCGAAATCGAGGACGCGGCCGCGGCGTTCGGGTCGCCGGACGCCGCGGGGGCCGACGCGCCCGACCTGCTCGTGTTCGCCTCGCGCCACTCCGGGGACACCGGGCCGCTCCTGACGGCCCACTTCACGGGCAACTTCGGTCCCGCCGAGTACGGCGGCGTCGAGGGCGGTCTCGCGGAGGCGTGCCCGAACGCCCACGCCCGCCTGCTGGAGGCGTTCGCGGAGCGCGCGCCCGACGGCTACGAGGTCGGCATGGAGTGTACGCACCACGGCCCCTCCGAGGTCGGCGTCCCCTCGCTGTTCGCGGAACTGGGGAGCGACGAGTCCGAGTGGGAAGACCCCGAGGGCGCTCGAGCGGTCGCGCGCGGAATCCTCGACTTGGCGGGGGTCGAACCCCACCGCGAGCGCCAGTTGGTCGGGTTCGGCGGCGGCCACTACGCCCCCCGGTTCGAGCGCGTCGAACGCGAGACCGACTGGGCGGTCGGTCACATCGCGGCCGACTGGATGCTGGACGCGATGGGGTCGCCCGAGCGCAACCGCGAGGTGATTCGTCGGGCCTTCGAGGAGAGTCGCGCCGACCGCGCGGTAATCGAGGGCGAGTATCCCGAACTGAAGCGGGTCGTGGCGGACCTCGGCTACGACGCGGTCAGCGAGACGTGGGTCCGGGAGACCACCGGGGTTCCGCTCGCGCTCGTCGAGGGACTCGAAGCCGACCTCTCGCCGATTTCGGCGGGCCTGCGGTTCGGCGACGCCGCGCGGGAGTACGACCCCGAGGCGACCGAGTACGAACTCGTCGACCTGCCGAACGACCTGCTCGCGGAGGCCCAGAGCATCGACGCCGATGCGACCCGCGAGGCGGTCGCCTCCCGCGCGCTCGCCTTCGAGACCGAGCAGAGCGGAAGCCGCGCGGCGGGCCGTGCTGCGGTCCGCGGGCCGGACGACGCGGAGGCGCTGGTCGAGGCGCTGGCCGACGTGCTCCGGACCAAGTACGACTCGGTCGCGCGCGAGGACGGCGCGGTAGTCGCGCGCGAGACCGCTTTCGACCCGGAGAAGGCCCGCACGCTCGGCGTCGAGGAGGGACCGGCGTTCGGCAAACTCTCGGCCGGAGAGCCGGTCACGGTGAGCGGTCGAGAGATAGACCCTCAGAAGGTTCGGAGCGAACGAGTCCGCGAGTTTCCGGTCTGATTCGAGACCGGCGGGGACCGCGTCCGTCCGACCGGAAACGTCGAACGACCGTCCGGGTCACCAGTTCCACGGGGCTTCGTCCGGGTCGACGATGCGGCGTCGCTCCTCGATGGAGTCTATCTTCTCCATATCGTCGTCGTCCAACTCCACCCCGAGACTCAGCCAGTTCTCTCGGAGGTGGTCCTCGCTGGTGGACTCGGGGATGGCGGTCACGCCTTTCTCGCGGAGCCACGCGAGGCTGACCTGTTCGGGCGTCGCACCGTATTTCCCGGCCACTTCCCGCAGCTCGCCGACTGCTTCGAGGTTCCCGCGGGCGATGGGCGAGTACGCCACCAGTTCGACGTTCACGTCGTCGCGCGCGCAGAACTCCCGGAGTTCGGTCTGGGGGAGCAGCGGGTGCATCTCGACCTGATTGGCGAATATCGGTTCGTCCGCCACCTCGACGGCCTCCTCCAGCAGGTCCACCGTGAAGTTGCTCACGCCGATTCTCTCGATGAGGCCCTCCTCGCGGAGGTCCGCGAAGGCGTCGAGGGTGTCGGTGACCTCGTAGTCGCCGGTCGGCCAGTGGACGTACAGCAGGTCGATGTACTCCATCCCGAGTCGGTCGAGGCTCTCCTCGACGCTCCTGAACACGTGGTCGTAGTCGAGGTCCTCGGGGCTGACCTTCGTCGCCACGAAGAGGTCCTCGCGGGGCACGCCCACCTGAGCGACGGCGTCGCCCACGGCGGTCTCGTTGTAGTAGCCCTCTCGTCGTTCGGTCGCGTCTACGTGCCGATACCCCACGTCGAGCGCTCGTCGCACGCTCTCGACGCACTCGTCGTAGTCCGCGTTCGGGTACGTGCCGAGACCGAGCATCGGCATCTCGCGAATCCTCGGCGCGGTGAAGTCGGTGACGTCGCCCTCGACTTCGGTGGCCTCGATTTCGGCGGGTCGAGTCGCATCGACCGCGGCGTCGACCGGACGCGTCCCCGCTTCGTGGTCTCGCTCGCGCGCTCCCTCGGCCTCCGTGCGACTGGCTCCGTCGGTCGCTCCCCCGTCGCCGCGACGCTCGGCGAGTAGCATTCCCGCGAGCAGCGCGAGTGCGAGCGTCACACCGTTCCGAACGCGCTTGTCCGTTGCGACGCTCCGCAGCGTCTCCCGTCGGTCGGCCCTCCCGTTCGCGTCCCCGCCTCCGGCCGAGGCGGAGGCCATCAGTTCGCGCACGCGAGTCACGCCGCGGGTCAGTCTCGTCGGCGTTCCCCGGGTCTCCCCGGCGCTCGCCTCGCGGCGTCGTCTGCCGAGCGAGGCGGCCGCGAGGGCCAGACCGTCCCGCAGGTACCCGCTTGCACCGTCCCGATTCCCTCCGTTACGCTCCCGGTCGTCGCTCTCGGTCTCCGGTCTGAGCATGCGGTCTCGGTTCGACTGACGCGGACTTTTCGGTTGTGGCAGTCCGCTCGACGGCGGAGAGCGGTGGCGGCGATGCACGTCGCGACCGTGTCGTCCCCGTTACCTGTCGCGTTCTGTCCGACGATGAGAGCGCCCCGGCAGCACCGAGAGTTAGTGTATAGTATGTAACTTGTATCGGCAGTGTAGAGTCAAATGCTAGCATACGTCAGACATTCGTCCGACATAGAGGGGAAAGATAATTACGCTCCGTTCTCAAGCCAACTTCAGCATGGACTCGCTAGTCGAAGACGCCATCGAGGAAGCCGAGGGGGGACAGCAGGAGTCCCGACAGGCCAGTTCGGGGACCGGGGCGCAGTCGCAGGCCGCGAATGCGTCGGGGACGATGACCGACGAAGAACTCAAGGACGTACTGCAGGACCTCCAGACCGACATCACCGTCGTCGGTTGCGGCGGGGCCGGTGGCAACACGGTCAATCGCATGGCAGAAGAAGGCATCCACGGCGCGAAGCTCGTGGCCGCCAACACGGACGTACAGCACCTCGTGGAGATCGAGGCCGACACCAAGATTCTGATGGGCGAGCAGAAGACCCAAGGTCGGGGCGCAGGTTCGCTCCCGCAGGTCGGCGAGGAGGCCGCCCTCGAAAGTCAGGACGAGATTTACGACGCGATTCAGGGCTCGGACATGGTGTTCGTCACCGCCGGACTCGGCGGCGGAACCGGCACCGGTTCGGCGCCCGTGGTCGCCAAGGCCGCCCGCGAGTCGGGCGCGCTGACCATCTCCATCGTGACGACGCCGTTCACCGCGGAGGGCGAGGTCCGCCGGACCAACGCCGAGGCCGGACTGGAGCGCCTGCGCGACGTGAGCGACACGGTCATCGTCGTGCCCAACGACCGCCTGCTCGACTCGGTGGGTAAACTCCCCGTCCGGCAGGCGTTCAAGGTCGCCGACGAGGTGCTGATGCGCTCGGTCAAGGGCATCACCGAACTCATCACCAAGCCCGGTCTCGTCAACCTCGACTTCGCCGACGTTCGGACCGTCATGGAGAAGGGCGGCGTGGCGATGATAGGTCTCGGCGAGAGCGACTCGGACTCGAAGGCCCAAGACTCGGTGAAGTCGGCGATGCGCTCGCCGCTGCTCGACGTGGACATCTCGGGCGCGAACTCCGCGCTCGTGAACGTCACGGGCGGCAACGACATGTCCATCGAGGAGGCCGAGGGCGTGGTCGAGGAGATATACGACCGCATCGACCCCGACGCGCGTATCATCTGGGGGACCTCCATCGACGAGGAACTCGACGGCGAGATGCGCACGATGATAGTCGTCACCGGCGTCGAGTCGCCCCAGATTTACGGCCGCAACGAGGCCCAGCAGGCCAAGGCCAACAAGCGACTCCAAGACATCGACTACGTCGAGTAGTCCGACGCCTTCGCGCGACGATTCGGGAGCTATCGGGTGCCGCCCTGCCCCGTTCTCCTCTCACTCGCAGTCTCGGGAGCGACTGCTTCGTGACGATTGCGGACGGATTCTCTCCGCCGACTGGGATGCGCTCGATTTCCGGCCTGCCAGCGGACGCTCGACGCGACCGTCGCGCGTGTCTCGAAGCAATAGATAGAAAAAGGACGCTCTCTAAGCCCCGATAACATGGACGTCAAGCTCGACCTCTCGTCGTACGTGCGAGTCCTCAAACTCGCCAGCACGCCCTCGTGGGAGGAGTTCTCGAAGATTTCGAAGATCGCCGGTGCGGGAATCATCCTCGTGGGACTGCTCGGCTTTATCATCTTCGCCATCATGAGTTTCCTCCCAGCGTAGGTGATTCAGAATGGCAATGTACGCAGTCAAGACGACGGCGAGTCAGGAGCGCACCGTGGCGGACATGATTATCAACCGGGAGGAGCCGGAGATTCACGCCGCGCTCGCGCCCGACTCGCTGACGAGTTACGTGATGGTCGAGGCGGACAACGACGCGGTCATCTCCCGCGTCCTCGAAGAGATTCCCCACGCCCGGAGCATGGTGCCCGGCGCGAGCGACATCTCCGAGGTAGAACACTTCCTCTCGCCGACCCCCGACGTGGAGGGCATCGCCGAGGGCGACATCGTGGAACTCATCGCCGGGCCGTTCAAGGGCGAGAAGGCGCAGGTCCAGCGCATCGACGAAGGCAAGGACCAAGTGACGGTCGAACTGTACGAGGCGACGGTTCCGATTCCGGTGACGGTTCGGGGCGACCAGATTCGCGTTCTCGACTCCGAAGAGCGGTAACGCCGTTCGGGGGCTTGGGACCTCTCTTTCTGCGGGATTTCGACGCGAATCGCCGACCCGAGTAGCGACTGCTCCTCCGACTTGGGCCTCGGCACTGCGCCTCGAACGAGTCTTCAGGAACGCTCGCACACGCGACTGCGTCTACACACCGAGTCTCGCGCGAGCAATTGCTATCGTCGGATACGGTGTAACGCCGCTTCGAGCGGGGAAAGCGCTCGAAACGTGATAGCAGAAAAGTGCCCCGCCCCAATCCCGACTTCAGGCTTCGACGGCCAGTCCGGCCTCGCGGAGCGCGTCCTCGGCCGAAGACCCGTCGTGGACCACCGACGTCACCGCCCGCGTAATCGCTTCGGGGTCGTCGTGTTGGAACACCGACCGACCCATCGAGACGCCCGCCGCGCCCGCGTCCATCGCACCGCGGACCGCGTCGAGGGTCGCGCGGTCGCCCGCCGGTTCGCCGCCGGCGATGACGACCGGGAGTCGGGTCGATTCCACGACGCGCTCGAAGCTCTCGGCGTCGCCGCTGTAGCCGGTCTTGACCACGTCACAGCCGACTTCCTCGGCGAGGCGGACGGCGTGGCCCAGACTCTCGGCGTCGTGTTCGTCCACGCCCGGCCCGCGGGCGTAGGCCATCGCCAGCACGGGCATCCCGTACTCGTCGGCCTCGTCGGTGAGTTCGGCCAGTTGTGCCATCTGCTCGCGCTCGTACTTGCTCCCGACGTTGATGTGGAACGAGACCGCGTCCGCGCCCGCCCGGACCGCTTCCGTGACGGTGCCGGTCAGGCGCTTGTCGTTGTTGTCCGGGCCGATGGAGGTCGAGGCGTTGAGGTGGACGACGTAGCCCGCGCCGTTCTTGTTGTCGTGGACCCGCGGCGCGATGCCCTTCTGGGTCAGGACCGCGTCCGCGCCGCCGCGCGTCACCGCGTCGATGGTCGATTCGATGTCCACCAGTCCCTTCACCGCGCCGAGGGTGATGCCGTGGTCCATCGGGACGATTACGTGTTTCCCGTCTGTGCCGATGCGTTCGAGTCGTGCCGCAGTTCCTACGTCCATAGTATGTGAATGTGTGGCAAGACGTCGTTATTTGCCTTCCGGTTCCGGTACTTCTGTCGCGCCGTCGAGCGCCCCCTGCTTGAGTTCGCGCGCCTTGGCTTCGAGTCGGTCGGCGACGTTCTCCCCGGACGCTACGATGTCCACGAACTCGCTCCCGACGACGACGCCGTCAGCGCCGCCCGCGACGATTTCTCTGGCGTGTTCCCGCTCGCTGATGCCGAACCCGACCGCCTTCGGCAGGTCGGTTTCGGCGAGGCGGTCGAGGCTTCCGTGGGTCTCGCTGCTCACGTCCGAGCGCGCGCCGGTCGTGCCGAGTCGCCCCTGCACGTAGACGAACCCGCTCGCACGGTCGAGCATCCGCCCGAGTCGCTCGTCGGTCGTCGTCGGCGCGACGATGAACACGAGATCGAGACCGTGGTCCTCGCAGGCCGCCTTCAGCGGGGCGCTCTCGTCCACCGGCAGGTCCGGGACGATGAGACCCGAGATGCCCGCCTCGGCGGCGGCCGCCACGAAGGGTTCGGGCCCCTCCTCGGACCCGTACTGGTATATCAGATTGTAGTACGTCATGCAGACCAGCGGGACGTCCACCTCCTCGCTCAACTCCGCCGCGAGGTCGAAGTAGCGGTCGGGCGTCATCCCGGCGTCGAGCGCCCGGCGGATGGCCTGCTGGATGGTCGGCCCCTCCGCGATGGGTTCGGAGAACGGCAGGCCGAGTTCGATTACGTCGGCCCCGCCGCGGGCCAGCGCCCGGACGTACTCCGCGGTCGATTCGGCGTCCGGGTCGCCCGCCACGACGTAGGAGAGCAGCGCCGGTCCGTCGGCGAAGGCCGCCTCGACGTCGCTCTCGGTCGCGCTCTCGTCCGCTCCGCCCGCGCCGTCACTGCTCACCGTCGAACACCTCCATCGTCGGCGCGGCGTCGAGATTCCGCCTGGCGCTCTCCTCGATGACCGTGTCGAGGTCCTTGTCGCCCCGCCCCGAGACGTTGACGACTACGAGGTCGCCCAGTTCGTCGGGATGTTCCTCCAGATACGCCAGCGCGTGACTGGATTCGAGCGCGGGGATGATGCCCTCCGTCTTCGAGAGTCGGTGGAAGGCCTCCAGCGCGGCGTCGTCGCCGACGTTGACCGGCGTCACCCGGCCCTCGTCGGCGAGATGCGCCAGTTCCGGGCCGACCCCCGAGTAGTCGAGGCCAGCGCTCACGCTGTGGGATTCGAGAATCTGGCCGTCCCGACTCTGGAGGAGTTTGGTGCGCGCGCCGTGGAGGACG